>NZ_BAAGVY010000009.1:0-301561 GCF_054780635.1 Spirosoma knui
GTCCTGCCGGGGTTGGTCGCTCACATTCTGTGAGTATCTCTAAGTTACACGACGCATCTTAGAATCGTACAACGGCCTAAATCTAAAGGCCGAAGCGGTCGTTCTCAGTTCAACCGCCGGTTGTACGGCCTACAGGATCGTCTATATGAACTGCTGGGATTGCTGAGTCAATGGGCTAAGGCTGAAAATACGCGCTTTTCAGTGGACTCGTGTCCCTTGCCAGTTTGCAAAAACATCCGCATCAGCCGCTGCCGATTGGTTAAAGGCAAAGCCTTCCGGGGCTACAACGCCAGCAAGCGCGAGTACTTTTACGGCTACAAAGTGCATCTGATGACGGCGGCTGACGGTCGGATCATCGAGTTCGACTTCACACCTGGCAGCGCTCATGACCAGATTGGCTTTGAGTTGCTGGGCTTCGATTTACCGGCTGGTAGTGAGGTTTATGCTGACAAAGCCTATAATCACTACGCTCAGGAGGTTTTATTGGCGCAAGCCGGTGCAATCGCCTTTCAACCAATTCGGCGCAGCAATTGTCGGCGGGTCGACAACGACTACTGCACCAACTGGCTGCGCCAGCAAGCCCGACGTCATATAGAGACTGACATTAGCCAGTTGGTCAGCCGATGGCCCCGGCGCATCCATGCGGTAACGGCGAAAGGCTATTTGTTGAAAGTGGCAGGCTTCATCCTGGCTCACAACATCTTGTTCTATTTGTAACCACACAACTTAAGTTAAACTAGATATTTCACATCAGAACCCACCTTTTATGCAGAAAGGAGCTAGAATATAGACAGTACTTCATTACCAAAACAAATGTTGTATCTATCACTGTACCTAAACTGTATAAAATAAGAAAAGCACTCACGGTTAAGATCGTAAGTGCTTGAAAAATAAAAGTTTACTTCTGAGCGGGAAATGGGTCTCGAACCCACGGCCTGCAGCTTGGGAAGCTGCCGCTCTACCAACTGAGCTACTCCCGCTTACTACTCGTGCAACAAACATACAGCAAACTATTTGACTTTGTCAAGTCCTTCGCTGCGTGAACAAATTAATTCAATTGCGATTAACAAGGTAAATAGCGGTTTTCGCTTTCTTTGGTTTAAAAGCCTGTCTGCATGACATCAACTCCTACGCACAAACCCTTCATACCTGCTTCCGAATCCCCAGCCGAGTTCACGATGAAAGCCATCATCACGGGCGCGGTATTTGGGGTACTTTTTGGGGCAGCTACCGTTTATCTTTCCCTCAAAGCAGGCCTATCGGTGTCAGCTTCCATACCCATTGCGGTGCTGGCCATCTCGCTGGGTCGCCGATTCCTGAATACGACCATTCTCGAAAACAACATCATCCAGACAACCGGTTCGGCGGGTGAGAGCATTGCGTCGGGCGTCGTGTTTACCATGCCCGGCTTCCTGTTCCTGACGAACGGAACCGGTGCCGAGTTTTTCAATTACTGGACAATCCTGACCTTATCAATCCTGGGGGGATTAGTCGGTACGCTCATGATGATTCCGTTACGTCGGTCGTTGATTGTGCAGGAACACGGTACGTTGCCTTACCCGGAAGGTACGGCCTGTGCATCGGTGCTAATTGCCGGAGAAAAAGGGGGCGATTTTGCCAAGACTGCCTACCAGGGCCTGGGTATTGCCCTGCTTTACGCCTTACTGCAGAAAGTGCTGCACGTCATCGTGGAGGTACCGGTCTGGGCAACCAAACAAACCAACCGCTATTTTCCGTCGGCGCAGGTAGCCGGGGAAATCACCCCCGAATACCTGGGCGTAGGTTATATCATTGGTTTCCGCATTTCGGCCGTGCTGGTTGGCGGGGGAATTCTGGCGTGGCTGGGTATCATTCCGCTCCTGGCTTCGGTTGTGCCAGGCGATACAATTGCGCTTCAACTACAAAAACTTGGCTACCTGGATAACCTACAGACGGCCGGTGGACCCGGTGGCTGGAACCCACAGACGCATACGTTTACGGATACAGCAGCCGCTATTTATCGGGCATACATCCGACAAATTGGGGCTGGGGCCGTTACGGCGGGGGGGTTCATGACGTTAATCAAAACGATTCCAACGATTGTGTCGTCGTTCCGGCAGAGCTTTAGTCGATCGTCGCTGAACGCGATTGACACCGAAACCCAACTGAGCGAAGCGAGCCAGACGGCACGTACTGAACAGGATTTGAGTGTTCGCGTGGTCATTATTGGCAGCGCGGTGTTGGTGGGATTGATGGTGTTGCTGCCTCAAATTCCCGGTGATTCGTTGTTGACCAAACTGTTGATTGCCGTACTGGTGATTGTGTTCGGTTTCTTTTTCGTAACGGTTGCCAGCCGCATTGTTGGGTTGATTGGGTCGAGTTCGTCGCCGGTATCCGGCATGACCATTGCTACCATTATGGGAACGGCGCTTGTGTTCATCGGTTTCGGCTTGACGGGTAAGGCCTATGAGCCGGCCGTGCTGGTCGTCGGCAGCATGATCTGTGTAGCGGCTGCCAACGCTGGCGCTACGTCCCAGGACCTGAAAACGGGCTACCTCATTGGCGCTACGCCCCGGTATCAGCAGATTGCGCTATTTATTGGCGTTATCGTTTCCTCATTGGTTGTCGGCGCTACGGTAAAAATCCTCGACACTCCTACGCCCGATCTGGTTGCGCAGGGCATTACGCACGCGATCGGGTCTGACAAGTTTCCGGCTCCGCAAGGAACGCTCATGGCCACGCTCATCAAAGGCTTATTGTCGTTCAACCTCGACTGGCAGTTTGTGCTGGTTGGCGCATTTATTGCCTTTGTGTTTGAGCTGGTAGGCGTTAGCGCGCTGGCCTTTGCGGTTGGGCTTTACTTACCCCTTTCGACAACCTTGCCCATTTTCGCCGGTGGTTTGGTTAAAGCTATTGCCGATAGCACAGCCAAACGCCGGGGTATCGTTGAAGAAGATGCTGATTTGGGCAAAGGAAATCTGTTTGCAACAGGTCTGGTAGCAGGGGGTGCGCTGGCGGGTGTTGCCGTCGCTCTGTTATCGGTCAATGAATCGGTTTATAACAGCCTAACCGCCTTAACTCTGGAACCTGCCCTGGCAAGTGCCCTGGGCGAAGGTGGATATGAACTGCTGGGCGCTTTAGCGTTTGCTACCCTGGCTGGTATTCTCTGGCGAATCGCTACAAAGCGCTGATATTGCCTTTCTTTTCTGAGCTTAAACGGCCAGTCACAGCAATTGTGACTGGCCGTTTACTTAGTAGTGTTATCTTCCACAACCGGTTAGTAAGTACATGCGTAATAGTCAATGGAGCAGGTATTAATTAGCAGACATAATACTACTTTTCAAAACCACCCACATCCATGCTCACCTCACTCTCAACCTTTCTGTACCGGATTGCCTCCTGGAAAACCTTACTGGTGGCTATGTTACTTTACGTACCCTTTCCAGCCTATATCCTACGAACCCTGGAAGCCAACATGAACGCCCTGGCGGGTCAAACCCTTGGACCAATCGACTTATTGATTGGCTATGATCCGGCCAAAATTCAGCAGATGGTAGCTGCGTATGGCCCGGAAGGCCGAGCTATTTATGCGCAGGGTGAACTAACGGCTGACATCGCCTACCCGTTTATTTATACGCTGCTGTTCTGTCTTATTTTGTCGCTTCTCTTCCGAAGTCGGCTGTACACATCTTTTCAGCTTATCAACATAGTACCCCTTATCGCGCTGCTGTTTGATCTGTTGGAAAACGGCTGCATTATTTATTTGCTGAAAGCATATCCAACCTCATCCGATCTAATTGCTTCGTTGTGTTCGGTATTTACCAACCTGAAGTGGGCGGCATTTCTGCTTGTCGTTGGCCTGACCTTGTACGGATTAGTACGATTAACATTACCTAAACGACAAAGTGCATTGAGACAAGGATAGAAGGTGGCTTATTAGGTTGTTGCGAACCACTCAATCACCGCGCCTGGCCTGCCTTTTTAAGTAGCTCGACCACGCGTTCGACGGGCAACCGTTCTACCTGATGCCCCTCATCCCCGGTCATGGTCTGAGCAGCGAACAGCGAATTGATGATGGCCTCTTCGGTCGCTTCAATAGCTGCCATGAATAAGGGCGATACGTTATCGTTTCGTAGTAGTTTAACCTCATCAAATACGCTGGCCGTTTCGTGCGGAATGCGATACGCCGTTGAAACGGCAATGACGTAGTCACCACTGCCGTTTGAAGCGATACCCCCTGTCTGGGCTAAGCCCATGAACGCTCGTTTGGCCAGCCGTTTCAGGTTCCGGGCGTCGAGGGGTGCATCAGTAATTACGACCATCATGCAGGAGCCGTCGAGCTTTTCCTTGAATGAATAACGGCCCAACGCTACGCCTACTGGTACGCCCGCAATTTGCAGCACACCCCCAAAATTGGTTTGCACTAAAGCGCCAACGGTATAGCCGCCCAAGGATGCGGGCAGCTTGCGCGAAGCGGTACCAATGCCGCCTTTGAAGCCGAAACAAACTGTTCCGGTACCCGCTCCAACGTTTCCTTCGTCAACCGGACCAGCTTTTGCCTGCCGGATTGCGTCGAGTACGTGTTGTTTTGTTACGTGCCGTCCGCGAATATCATTGAGATATCCGTCGTTTGTTTCGCCGACAACCGGGTTTACGGAGCGCACTTGACCATTGCCCGGCTGCGCCAGGGTGTAGTCGATCAGGGCATCGGCCGCCGTTGGCAGACTCAACGTGTTCGTCAGCACGATTGGTGTTTCGAGGGTTCCCAACTCTTCGACCTGGCTGTAACCCGACAGTTTACCGAAGCCATTGCCGATATAAATAGCCGCCGGACTTTTCTGCTGAAACAGATTCCCGTCGTGCGGTACAATCGCCGTAACCCCCGTCCGAACAGTTTGCCCTTGCTGAAGCGTAACCTGTCCTACCCGCACGCCTGCTACGTCGGTAATGGCATTATGCTGACCGGTGGGTAGCACCCCAAACCGAATGCCATAGTCACGCGGGCGTTTTGGCGATTGAGCCATGGACGTATAAGCAATTTGTAGTGATAAAGTGGCCAGAACAATACGTATCACTGATTCCATTCGCGGTGTAAGTTCTTATGGTTCCCGGCCAAATTACTGGATAACGGTCAAAACTTACGAATAAAGAGGCTTTTGCGGTCCTAGCCTTAGTTGCTAAAACACAAACAAGGCTTTGCGAATTACTGTGGTATCAACAATAACCAAGGCTATGAAAATCGGCGAGAAGTTACTCAAGCAGTTAAACAAAACGTACGAACCGTCGACAATGGTTGCGGCTACATTCGGCCGGTATGACGTAGCGTTTAAGACAGACGAAGAAGGAAATCCGCTTCTCCTGTTCATCGGTCAGGCTGATGAACAGGGTAGGATCAAAGGCGATCAATTTACGCGTCGGCTATTAAAAGACCCCAACGGAGCTGTCATTAAAGATCACTGGGACCACAAAGGCAAGGTGTAGAATTAAATACGTTCTAGCTGGCCATCGACCGGAGCGTTAAGGCATTCCGGATGGCGTGGCCATCGATATCGTTGTTAAAGTACACGTAAATGTCTTTTCCGATGGCGTTCCACGACCGAATGTGTTCAGCCCACTCGCTCAGTTCGGCGTCTGAGTAACTGCCGTGGTACAATGGCTGCGACTCTGGCCCGTGCATACGTATGTAAATAACCGGAGCCGTTACGCGATAAATGCAGGGCAGATTCGCCCCGCTCATCATGCAATACGCTACGCGGTATTGCTGCAGCAACTCGAAAATAGCTTCGGTATGCCAGCTCAGGTGGCGAAACTCAACAGCGAGCCGAATCCATGACGGCATCTGAGCCAGAAAATCGGCTAACCGGTCGTAGTTCATGGCAAACCGAGGTGACAGTTGCACCAGCAAAATAGCTCTTTTGTCGCCCAGAGCGCTCCAGCTTTCCACAATCCGATCGGTCCATAGCTTGGGTTCTTTCAGGTTTTTGACGTGCGTTAGCCAACGGGGCGCTTCGGCGCACAATAGAAAATTATCAGGCAGCTTAGCCTGCCACCCGGCAAAGGTTTCGGGCTTGGGCCATCGGTAGAAACTACTGTTCAGCTCAACGGTATCAAACTGCTCCAGATAATACGTTAAGCGCTTGGCAGCCGGTGTTTTAAGGGGATACAAAATACCTTGCCAGTGGTCGTAACTCCAGCCTGATGTTCCAATGTGAATGCCCATGCCACCGTATAGCTAGTCTTTCAAAGACTATAACTATACCGCAGCCGTTTCTTCTTGTGCCGTTCGCATTCGCTTAATCACTATTCTTGACCCGCCTTACTTCGCTTCACCGGATAAGGGGATTAATTGGGCGGATAAGTCGGGGGTTTTCATGTCTTTGTCGAGCGGAAACATCGGCCGGATGATACGCTTGTATGGCAAGCGAGCCAAATCCTGATCGACACCGCCGGGCGTCAGCGCCATAATCCAGTCGGCGCGCATGGCGTACAGTTCGGGTTCGAGGTAACCGATTTTCACGACCACAATATCGGACTGGCGGGGCTTCAGGCCCAGTCGGGTAAAGTCTGCTTCCTTATGGTAGGGCTTCCGTTTCTGCGTAACGATAACGTGTACACTACCCACTTTCATAACTACCTCTACTTCCGCATCTTTGTCACCTTTCACAATTGACTCTACCGTGCCTTTGAGGGGTACGGGCGGGGCAAACCGGGCATCCACGTTAGCGCCTGCCTTACCTTCCACCTTGCCCCCCACACCAGCCGCTATCGCCTTTTTCACCAACTCCGGGTCGGGAATAGACGCATAAATCAGCGACGGACCATTTTCCTTTTGAAACTCGGGCCGAGCCAGTATCTGCGTGAGTGTCCAGGTTACATCGCCAGCGCCCCCGGCAGTCGGGTTATCGCCCGTATCGCTGATAAAGAACGGATGCTTTGGGCTCGCTAAAGCTTTGGCCAGACACTGCTCCAACGTACCGGTTGGGGCTACAAAGTCGAACTTGAAGCGGGCGTTCCAGAAGTCAAGGGCCAGCTTTTCAGCCGCCTGCGTCACTTTTGTTTTATCATCGCCCGTTACCATCACAGCCGCGTGGTTGCGTGGTTCATCGGCCCAGGCGTACCCGATCCAGATACCCGCATCGACAATGCCTTCCTGATGATCGGCAAGGGGTGCCACGGCTTGATACAGGGTTTTGCCCGGCTCAATGCGCGTGCTGGTCTGTTCGCCCGGTAGCAGAATGGGAATAGCGATCAACGCCTTGTAAGCAGGCTTCCCCTTTCCGCTTTTGATGCGCTCCAGCAGATTCACTACCGCCCGTTCTTTAGTCTGCATGGCATCCTCGTGGGGTGCCATTCGGTAGCAGGTCATCAGGTCGGTGTTCTGCGCCAACCGGGGCGATACGTTGCCGTGCAAGTCCATGGAAGTTGAAACCAGCGTTTTATAACCGATCACTTGCCGGATTCGGGTGATTAAATCGCCTTCGGGATCGTCAAGTCCCTTGACGCTCATCGCGCCGTGGATGTCGAAGTACAAGCCATCATAAGGACCATATTTTCGGAGCGAATCCAGCATTTTGTTGACCAGCGATTCGTATGCCTCACGGGTTACGGCTCCTCCCGGCAGCGATTTACCCACGATGGCCGGCAACCAGACTGCCTGTTTGCGCAAGGGAGAAACGGGCATCATAAACGGATACGCGTTGAAGACTTCACCGCTGTAGCGGGCATGAAAGGCTTCTTCGTGCGTAACAGCCGGCGAGAACGTACTTGATTCAATACCGAGTCCCGCAATAGCGATTCGTGGTAAGTTGGTTCGGTTAGCCGTATTTGGCGATTGGGCAGATACCCAGCCGGTAAAAGCGAAGCAGGCAGTAAGCCCCAGGAACAGGTGTTTCATGCCTCCAAGTTAACGTATTGACAAACGCAAGCAAGCCTCTACCAAGCGTTCTCCTTACGGAAGCTTAGTAGAGGCCATTAACTCAACCTCTTAACCGTTCCAGACAAGCCTTCGGGTAGAGAACCTGGTTACTTAGCCTCAACCAAAGCCGACGGCTGACTCTGGATCAGTTTAAGCGTGTAATCCATCACCGGGTCACGGTGGTTGAGAATATCGTCGATGGTTGGAGCAACGGCATGATCGGGTATGATGCCCTGCCCTTCCCGGATGTCTGCCGGTACGTTGGCCATATTGAACCCGAACGTGCCGATACCGAGGTCAATTTTAGAGTTGGGTAACTGGGTGATCGTGAAGATACCGCTGCTGTTGACTTTATAGCCGCCCCCCGATTCCTGCCCCACGAACGTAGCGCGTTTATCGGCATGGACGCGGGCGGCAAATTCGGTCGTTACCGAGAAACTATTTCCATTGAGCAAGACGTATACCTTAGCCCGAAACGCATCGCGATTAGGTTTCTTCGTTTTTAAGCCAGGCAGCATGGTCATGATGTAGCCATTATCACGCTTCTTCACCGCCAGCCATTTCATCTTCTTGTACAGATTCGAGGTCCAGGCGGGAAATGAAAATCCCTTTTTCTGCCGCACACTGATGTGATCGTAATAGCGAAAGGGTTTTTCGGCCAGGTACGTATAGAGTTCAACGCCCCAGGATTCCTCACCACCTTCGTTGTCACGTAGGTCTAGTACGAGGTTTCGTACACTTTTTTCTTTCAATTCCCGAAAAGCTTCTTTCAGGAACTTGTGAAAGTCCTGCTCTTTTTTGTCGCTCCAGAATCGCTCAATCGTCATTATGGCAGTTTGCTGATCGGCAAACGTTAGTCTAAACGGCTTTTGGCCGGCTGGTTTATGTGCCTCGACGTACTGTTTGATAGTCGTTTCGGTTACGGGCGATAGCGCGGCTGTTTTTTCTTCATGACCAGCCTTGTACACAACCTCAAACGTAGCGGGAGAACCAATGAACGTAGCGTAGTAGCCAGAAAAGTATCGATTCAAATCTTCGTATTTGCCGCCAATCCGGTCACCGTCGGCAAACATCATGTTGGGCAGCAACTTCTGAATGATGGCGGCTATTGGTTGCCCATTAATCGAGACAAGTTCAGCTCCGGCCGGAATAGTACCGGTACCATAATTCCCGACTACCCAGGCTTTGCTGTCCAGAAAATACAACTTCAGAGGGAACAGCTTATCTGTCGAAAATGGGTAGTGCTCATCGCGCCCGGAAACGATCCACTTGATGTGACCGTCCCGCAGAGCAGTTAGCAACGGCACCATCGTTACGTAGAATTCCTGCTGCGTCATGGAACGGTTTAGCTGAGCCGACGTAGCCGCAAACAGCGAATCGAATGTCGGCTTTGGCGTATAGCGATACATCTCGGGATGAACCTCATTCAATGCCGTCCGGAAACGGGCAAAATCGGTTTGGAGCTGTTCGGGCGTCAGCGTTTGAGCGATAAGCGGTGAACAGAGGAGTATGCAGAGGAAGGTAGCGAACAGCGTTTTCATAGATTGTTGTTTTTTGATTGAGCAAAACTGGCCGAAAAAAGCCGCTGCCAAAATGGAGCGGCTACCCAACAGTCGAAATTCAGCGCTGGGGCGTCAGTTTCATTCGCCCAACCAAAGCTTAAATTCACCCGCCTTCTCACGGCTGATAATGACTTCTTCCTCAAAAGCCGGGCATAGATTCACCTTCAATTTGCTGTTGAAGTACAGATGCGCTTTGTCGATAGACCGTAATTCGGCAATGACCTGGCGGTTAAGCCGGAAAAAACGCCGAGGGTCGAGCATGTGTACCAGTTCATCCAGGGTATAATCAATGAGCCATTCGTGTCCGTCACGGGTTTTGAGAAACGCCATTTTGTTGCGGGAGAAAATATAGGCGACCTCCTCAATGCTGATCGAAAATAAGCGCTGCCCCTGCTTGATCATGAATCGATCACGGAACGTAGCGGCTGGGCGAATAACTTCACCAAAAGAATCCGGCACCGGTTGCACAGCGCGTAACTGCCCAAGTAAGCTCGCTAATGATGACTCGAAGGTACTCGTCACCGCCAGGCCAGCCTGATCGACAAGCACTCGTTTGAAGGCATTCAACTTGGCTAACGCCTGCCGCAAATCGTCTTCTTTGACGGGCTTTAGCAGATAGTCGATGCTATTTACCTTAAACGCCCGAATGGCGTATTCATCGTAAGCGGTCGTGAAAATGACGGGGCTTTTCACCGTAACCTGATTGAAAATATCGAAGCTCTGTCCGTCGGCCAGTTCAATATCCATGAAGATCAGATCGGGCTGTGGGTTGCTTCGTAGCCAGTCTACTGACTCCTCAACGCTAACAGTCATGCCGACAACATTGGCGGTTGGCTCTACGTCGACTAGTAGTCGCTGAAGCTTACGGGCGGTCAGTTCTTCGTCTTCAATGATGAGAATAGTCATAATGGGTTTCTTGAATGAGCGGAATCATCACCTGAAAACAGTCGTCCGTTTGTTTTACCAGCACATCGGGCTGACCCAACAGACGGTATTTAGCCGTGATATTAGCCAGTCCAGTCTGGTTCGAGGGCACCAGATTCGTCTTTTTCCGGACTGTATTCAGAACAAACAGATTACTCGCTTCGTCAGAATAGATTCGGATCACAAGCGGCTTACTCGGCAGGGCAGCATTGTGTTTTACGGCGTTTTCAACGAGTAGCTGCAAGGTCAACGGCGGAATCATAAATGAGAGATAACGTTCGTCAATCGATAGATCTAGCTCGACACTCCGGCCAAAGCGCATTTGCAGCAAATGAAAATACGCCCGGATAAACTGGAGTTCACTCGCCAGCGTTGTCAGCAACTGTTCGTTGGTCTGCAGGACGTAGCGGTATACCGAGGCTAATTCTTCGATAAAGCGTTCGGCCTGTTTCGGGTTCTCGGCCACCAGCGACGATAACGTACTGAGGCTGTTAAACAAAAAGTGCGGATTGATCTGGGACTTTAGTGAATCGAGTTGGCTTTGCAGTGCTTCCTTTTTGAGTCGTTCAGCCTCGTGATAGGTCGACCACCACTGGTGGTACAAATATTTGGCTTCGTAAATAGCCGCCATCGGCACGGTAAACAGAAACGGAATCAACGTATTGACCCAGTAGGACCGTTCGGAGATCGGGTAGCCCCAAAACAGCGTTACGTCGTAGAGGTACATGATACCAACTCGCTGAACCACCGTAACGATCAGGAACCAGACAACCTGCTCCAGAATACGGGGGGTAGTTTGGTTGAGTCTAGGATAATGCCGACGCGCCCGAATGATACCTAGCCGGACTGCCTCCCAAAGCAGCACGCACTCGACCAGGCTTACGAGCAGGGCTACCCAACGACTGATGTGGTTAACATCGTTGCTGGGCTGGTAGAAGATATAGTTGGAGACAATCGAGATGAGCGGTACGCCCACCAGTCGCATCCAGCGATCGTTTAGCTTTTCCATCAGAGTGTAAATGTGTTAAAAAACCGGCTGACGCGAAAGCGTAGGGCTACCGAAGTGTCGGAAAGGCCTGCTTAAGTGTCGGAAGTTCAACGTACAGGAGTAAATAGCGGTAGCTTAACCTAACTGCTGTCTTTTGTTGAAAACAAGACACCCTTTTAGCCCTATGTTACGTCTCGCTACACTGAATACAGGCATCCGATTAGGCATAGCCCTCTTCGCGACAAGTTTGCAGGTAATGGCCCAGGCACCCCAGCGCCAGCCAACGCCTAACGATACGCTCAAATCTCCGAACGTACTGGCCGATAACCGGGTCGCCATTCGCCTGTATGCGCCTAAAGCCAGTGAAGTAACTGTCTCAGGAGATTTTTTGGGGCAGCCCAAACCACTCAATCTGACCAAAGATGAGCAAGGCGTATGGTCGGTGGTGGTTGGCCCACTCAAGCCAGACTATTACAGTTATACGCTGATGGTCGACGGAGTGCGGACGATGGACCCCAAGAATCCGTCTGTCAAGCAAGGCATCAGCAGTTTGGAGAATATGATGGCGGTGGTAGGCAAGGAGACCGCTTTTGAGGATAATCAGCCGGTTCCACATGGCGAAGTGCGGCAAGTCTGGTACCAGTCCAATTCACTGGGAATGCCCCGCCGGATGCACGTATACACACCGCCGGGCTATGAACAAAGCAAGTCGAAATATCCCGTTTTTTACCTGCTCCACGGGGGTGGCGACGATGATTCAGGTTGGAACACCATTGGTCGGGCCAGTTTCATCCTTGATAACCTGATTGCCGCTGGAAAAGCCAAGCCTATGATCGTAGTCATGCCGAACGGCAGCATGCCGATGCCCCCTTCGTCCGGTATGGCTGACTTTGCCAAAATGCTTCCTAAAATGCAGGAGATGTTTGCCAACGAACTCACGAAAGACGTAATGCCTTACGTAGAAAAGAGCTATCGAGTCTTAACCGGAGCTAACAATCGGGCGCTGGCGGGTCTGTCGATGGGCGGCATCCAAACACTAAACGTGAGCCTGTCGCGCCCTGAGTTGTTCAATTACGTAGGGGTGTTCAGTTCCGGTTTCTTCGGCGGTTCTATTGGCGAGGCCGAAACGCAGTATGCCAAAGCCTTACAAGACCCTAATTTCAACAAGAACAAAAAGGTGTTTCTGTTCGAGATCGGTAAAGATGATTTCCTGATGGAACCCTGCAAGCAAACCATGGCCCTGCTCGACAAGCATCAAATCAAATATCAATACAAGGAAACCGACGGTGGCCACACCTGGATCAACTGGCGGCATTACCTGAACGAGTACACGCCCTTGCTGTTTCAGTAAGGTTCGCACGTGCTAATCAGTAGGTAAACGATGAATCGGCTACGTAACAAATCGGCTCTGTTCGCAACGATGGCTATCGTTTACCTACTACTGGTGCTTACCTCAAGTACTAGCCACGGCCAGGATGGTTTTGTAGGTGAAAGTCCGAAGCTAGCGTACCGGAAAATCGGGCACAAACCAGAGGTTGTCATTGTACTTCACGGCGGTCCAGCAGCCCAGCACGAGTATAAAGCGCAACCGATTTATTAAAGTGACTAGAAAGATCTGATTAATCCCTAACAGCCAGGATTCGCCAGATAACCATTCCTGAACCTAACTGTTCTTCCGAAGCATCGGCATTCTTGGCCTACGCTAATCAGCATTAAAGCCTGATAAGTAACTAGCAAAAAAGTCGCTTGCCGGGATTAGTCACGTTCGGGAGCGCAATCGACTCTCGTCAATACGTATTGATACCCCTGCTCTGGGTTTGCCAGTACCCACTTGCCTTGTTTTTCAATGCGTTCACCTTCGAGCCATGTTACGGAATCGCCTTTAATGGTAAACAGAACTTCATAAGGCTGCGTAACCCCCTCGCCCGAGCGTTGCCAATCGGCCTGTATCTGGCCGTTTGTTAGCGTACCACGAATAGGACCAACCGCGCGATCTTTCTCGAACGGCAGTACCGACAACTCGCCCGTTACAATTGATTCGTTGACAGTTAAGTGCAGTACGGTTGTATCGCGCCCTACGACCTGTTGAAAGCAAGCCGTCTGGGAGGCAGTTGTCGTTGCAACGGAGTCAGTGGATGATGTTGTTTCGGAGGGCCGTTTGCCACAAGCCGCCAGGCAAATCAACAAGGTTACACAAGAGAGAATAAGTCGCATGAAGCAGAATAGTTTAATTCTGTAAAAGTACGAGTAAACACAGACGGCCGACCACCATTTTATAGTAGTCGGCCGTTTGTTCATCTACCTGAAGGGCAGGTTTATTCGTCTTCAGTAGTGGCTTCCCGATTAGGTTCGGGTTTGCCGTACTCGCCGTGGTAAGGGGTACCGGCCGTTACCTGACCACCGCTGGTCCATAAGCCACCTCCGCGTTCACCGTCATTTTTGGTGTTTTCACCACTGGGGCCGTCTTTCGGTACGCTCCGTTTTTCGTCGTTCTCTGTGCCGGAGTGCCCCAGACCTGATTTATCAGCTACGCCGTCTACCTGATCATCTGGCTTTTCAGAGCCAGACTTGTTTGCTTCGTTTTCCATGGTTGAGCTGGTTTATTACGTTCGCATTTGGGCTCGCGTTACGTAGCTCGTCGTTGCACCCTCAACCCACTAGTCAAATCGAATGTTTACGCTGGTAAGTTTAAGGAACTGGGTACGTACGCCCAACTATAAACCGTTCAACGGCTCATAGAACGCCAGCTGATTTTGCAGTTGGATTACCTGCTGCTGTAGTAACTCAATCCGCTTCAGGAGGTCGCTCACAACATCCAGATCGTCGGCGTGAATCGCCAGGTCCTGATGCAGACGTACTAGTTGCTCTAACCGAGGCAGCTCGTCGGGTTGAACGTAGGCCACCTGCTCGATCACTGTAATCTGAATGAGTCCACGCTGCTCCAACACGTCGATGAACGTAACGTCAACCTGATGATACAGACAGAACTCGCTAACAGGGATTAAGGGGTTCGTTTGCATAGGATTCATTTAAAGGCTGGCTAATTTCCGGAATAGGTCTTTCTGTTCGTCCGTCAGGTTTGTTGGTAACTTCACCTGCCACTGCACGTATAAATCACCGAACGCGCCTTCCTGTTTGTAAACAGGAAATCCTTTGCCTTTCAACCGCACTTTAGTGCCATTCTGCGTTTCGGGCGGTACCGTTACCTTTACGCGACCATCCAGCGTATCGATAACTTTCTCACCGCCTAACAGCGCCGTATACAGGTCGATCTCTTCATCCACGTAAAGATCGTTGCCTTTGCGCTTATAGCGACTGTCATCGGCAATCACGAACGTAATGTACAGATCGCCCGCAGGACCGCCGTTAACGCCTGGCCCGCCATAGCCAGCCAGCTTGATTTTCTGACCATTTTCGACACCCGCCTTTACGGTAATGCTTATCGTTTTACCATCAATGCTCAGCGTTTGTTTATGCGTTTTATAGGCGTCGCGCAGACTTATGTGCAGCTCGGCCTGGTAATCCTGCCCCCGGAATAGGGCTTCGCGCCGACCCGCCCGGGGACCGCCTTCCTGCCCAAACATTGACGACAGAAAGTCTGAGAAATCAGCTCCGCCAAATCCTTCCGAAAAATCATAATCGCCTGTTGTGCCCCGCGCTTGCTGACGACGTTGCTGCTGTTGCTGGCGGGCTTGCTCGAACTGCTCAGCCTGTTGCCAGTCTCTGCCGTACTGATCGTACTTCTTCCGTTTCTCCGCATCGCTTAGTACTTCGTTCGCTTCGTTAATCTGCTGAAACTTTTTGTTAGCCTCAGTGTCGTTCGGATTCAGATCGGGGTGGTGCTTGCGGGCCAGTTTACGATACGCCTTCCGGATGTCTTCGTCAGACGCGTTTTTGGGAACACCCAGCACATTGTAGTAATCAACAAAGTCCATAGTGGTTAAAAACAAAGCGTGTAGCAGCCACTTCCGTAAACGAGCAACCCATCAGGAAGGTTGCCGATATTCACACCGCAGCTTTGGGTTAAATAATCTTGTCACCTACGCCATCCGGTTATAAACCTTCGGATTACTTCTTTCAGACCTAGGTATCATACCATAAACAAAATTTTACTTGATTTTAGCCCATGAAAAAAGGCTTACTTATCCTTGCTCTTTTCTGCTTAACCCTTGCCGCTAAGGCCCAAACGGCATCGAAAACAGGTAGTTTAGCCGACATCAGTTTCATTGAAGGGCACTGGCAGGGCACCTTCAACGGTGGGCCAATTGAAGCGACCTGGATGGCTCCAGCAGGTAACAATGCCGCCGGATTTATCCGAATGATGAAAGACAGCAAAGTCACCATGTATGAAATCCTGGTTTATGAGCAAACCGAACAAGGGCCCGTCTCGATGGTGAAACACTTTAAACCCGGTCTAATCGGGCAGGAAGAAAAAGACAAGTCGGATCGGTACCGGTTTATCTCCGCCGAAAAAGACCGGGCGCTGTTCGAAAAAGAAGACGGCTCCATTCGTATTATCTACGAAAAACGCGGCAAGGACCAGCTAGCGATCCAGCGGGGTCAACAGAAAGAAGGCCAGTGGTCATTCAGCGATCTGTTTGTCTTCAACCGCGTTCGATAGCCCCCCGTTACGTCGGCCAGTACGAAGCAAACGGTTTCTGGACTACGTATCGCGTGGGTAGTCGGTTTGCTCAGGCCGATACGTTTAGCCTAAGAACGTAACCAGTTATACGTTAGAATAACGCCGTAAGTAAATACGATATGCGCTACAAACAGGCTCAATAAATATGGCTTCAACTGTATGGCGGGGGGCTTGGGATGCATCGCAAAAAAGCTGAACCAGGACACGATGGCGACCAACCCGCTTCCGACGCCAAACCAGATTCCCGATTGGATATCGGGTCGGCCAATATGCAGCGACCAGAGAAGATAATAGGCTAAGGCAAAGGCAATACCGATGGTATAATGCGCCAGAATGCCCACCGCAATCGCTCGCTTACTATCCGAGAGCT
Organism: Spirosoma knui; assembly: GCF_054780635.1. Lineage (NCBI taxonomy): Bacteria > Pseudomonadati > Bacteroidota > Cytophagia > Cytophagales > Cytophagaceae > Spirosoma > Spirosoma knui. Next base: position 16,381 of record NZ_BAAGVY010000009.1, read on the forward strand.
TTCCATCGGGCGACGTCTCAAACGTTAGCATCGTACCTAAAATCTTGGTTACTTTCATGACTCGTTCGGTAAAGAAGGTCATGATATACATGAACAGCGTCATCAGGGCTGTTCCGGCTATACCGGCAATAATGATCTCTAAGAACTTCATAGCCTGCGTATTCAAGGTTGGTGGTTAGTAGGGAGCAATGCAGTATAAACTAAATTTAGCGCGAATCGCTACAATCTGTTCGTCTATGGCACCTTACACAATCCCCGCACAGACCCGTATTGGTCACGTTCACCTCAAAGTAGCCGATCTGGATCGCGCGCTGGCTTTCTACTGCGATTTGCTGGGTTTTTCCCTGATAACCACCTACGGAAAAGAGGCTGCGTTCATTTCGGCGGGCGGGTATCATCACCACATTGGCCTCAATACGTGGTACAGCAAAAACGCCCCACCCGCGCCGGTTCACAGCGCAGGCCTGTTTCACACCGCTATTCTTTATCCGACACGACGCGACCTGGCCGTCGCGTTTCAACGGTTGATTGACGCCAAATACCCCATTACGGGCGCTTCTGACCATGGCGTATCGGAAGCTTTGTACCTGAATGATCCAGATCAAAACGGGGTAGAACTGTATTGGGATCGTCCGATGGATCAGTGGCCACACAAACCCGACGGGTCTATTGAGATGTATACGCACCGACTGGACCTGAACGACCTGCTTACAGAGTTGACTAAGTAAGAGTAGGGTAAAGAAGCGTTTCCCCTGTTCTCCTTGCCGCAGGTAGATTTACCTCAGCGATAACCGCCCCTCCTACTCTGAAGCCTTTTCGACCAAAAGTCTATCAGGGCTTTTGATTTATGACGCATTGGTTACCCCAGGCTCCACAAAATCTTACCTTATTTGCTGGTAGTAGTCGATTTGCTCGTTAACTCAATACAAAGCCTGGTGTTACGTTCAGTTGTCGGCTATTTGCAGAGAATTTAGCTATATTACCCATGCTTTCCTGCTTTCGTTTTATTTTTGCTTAAAAACCTACAATCTTACATGGAGACGCAATCAACCACCACTTCATATCCATGGCGACGCTTTTACCCGAAAGAAGTGCCGTATGAAATAAACGCCGATGCTTATCCGTCACTCGCTGCAATGATGGAGGAGGGTTTTCAGAAGTTTGCTGACCGACCTGCTTACGCGTGCATGGGTAAGCAACTGACCTTTGCCGAAATCGATAAGCTGTCGCAGCAGTTTGCCTCCTTCCTACAAAACGACTTAGGCTTAAAAAAAGGCGATCGGCTGGCTATTCAGATGCCAAATACGTTGCAATATCCTGTAGCTATGTTTGGAGCTTTACGGGCCGGGCTGGTGGTTGTCAATACAAATCCGCTGTATACTCCCCGCGAAATGCAGCATCAGTTCAAAGATTCAGGCGCAACGGCTATCGTTATCCTGTCCAATTTCGCCAGTAACCTGGAAAAGATTCTGGATAAGACGGATATTAAGCACGTAGTGGTTACGCAACTGGGCGATTTGCTGGGTTTCCCCAAGAAGCAGATTGTCAATGCAGTCGTCAAATACGTGAAGAAGCTGGTGCCTGCCTACAACCTACCGGGTGCTATCTCCTTTAACGATGCCTTAAGCCGGGGTAGTCGGCAACCCTTCCGGCCCGTCGCTATTAAAAATACAGACATGGCCTTTATTCAGTACACGGGTGGGACAACCGGTGTATCGAAAGGCGCAATGCTGACGCACCGCAATATCATCTCCAACGTAGAGTGCCAGCATTACTGGATGAAGCCGGGCGGTATTCCCGACGGCGAAGGAACAATTGTAGCCGCTTTACCTTTATACCACGTTTACGCCCTGACGACCAACGCGCTGGCCGCCCTGAGAAGCGGTTCAATGAACCTGCTGATTACGAACCCCCGTGATCTGAATGCGTTTATCGACGATCTAAAAAAGTATAAGATTACGGCCTTCACTGGAGTCAATACGCTGTACAACGGCTTGCTTAACCACGCACGTATTGGCGAAGTCGATTTTAGTCATCTGAAAGTAACGTCGGCCGGTGGCATGGCGTTGCAAACAGCGGTTGCTGAACGCTGGGCAAAATTAACCGGTAATACCCCCTGCGAAGGGTACGGGCTTACGGAAACCTCCCCGGTTCTTTGCTCTAACCCCGTCGACGGAACGGTGCGAGTGGGTTCCATTGGTATCCCCTGGCCAAGCACCGAAATGAAAATCATTCATGATGATGGTACCGATGCCGAAGTTGGCGACCCCGGCGAAATCGTGGCGCGCGGCCCTCAGGTCTTCCTAGGTTACTACAACCGCCCCGACGAAACCGCCAAATCCATGATCGGCGACTGGTTCAAAACGGGCGACGTGGGCGTAATGAACGAAGATGGCTTCTTCAAGATCGTTGACCGGAAAAAAGACATGATTCTGGTGTCGGGCTTCAACGTGTACCCAAACGAGATCGAAGACGTAGTAGCCCAGTGCCCCGGCGTAATGGAAGTAGCCTGCATTGGCGTTCCCGACGAAAAATCGACGGAAGTGGTGAAGATATTCGTCGTCAAAAAAGACCAGGGCTTAACCGAAGACTCGATCAAAGCGTACTGCCGGGAAAACCTGACTCCCTACAAAGTCCCCCGCATTATCGAATTCCGGAACGAGCTGCCTAAGTCGAACGTAGGTAAAATTCTCCGCCGACCGCTGCGAGACGAAGAAATGGCAAAACTGAAAAAATAAGCCTTAACGAACCGAAGCCCCGAACTATCTCTAGTTCGGGGCTTCGGCTTTAGCGACAGGATTAGTTAAGTCAGGCAACGAGTTGCTCCATTGAAGGCACTTCGTCGATCGTTGACAACTCCTGCTGAAATCCCTTCACCTGTTTGATAAACCGGCTTGCCTTCCGGCGGGATACCTCGACCCGGTCGCCGTTCAACAGGCTGACAGTCAATTGCTGCTGGTCGGGATGAATACCCTTCAGGTAAAGCAGGTTTATAATGTTTTTCTTGTGAGGCCGCACGAACACTTTGGCGGAAAGGCGGCTTTCCATCTTTTTCAGCGTGAGCGAAACCATAAGCTGGCTGCCGTCGTCGAAATGGAATACAGTGTAGTTTCCTTCGCCTTCCAGCCGTACAATACGATGCATGGGCATCTTCTTACGGTATCCCCAAAAAGGAAGTGTGAGGTCAGGCATAGCAAATTGGTCGGCAATTTGCTCCACGCGGGCATTCGTTAAGGGCTTGGCCAATAATAGAGCCTTCATAAACTGGACATTTTGAGGTGTGAATAGATAATCTGTGCTCTACAAGAATAAGATTATTCATCTATCTTCATAGGTCAACAGTAGCAAGTTTACACAAAATTCAGAATCAAGCCGTTAGATAACGTTATTTTTTTTAATGACTAATTTCAATTAGCCACTCAAATGCCCTAAAGCTAGCGTTTTGAGGCCTTCGACTTGTACATAAATATTGCTTAACGAACTTATTGAAGCGCTTTAGCCTTTGACGCTAAACGGACTAGTACTCTTTTACCAGCATGGCAACCCTGCTCGATTTAGTCGGCAACACTCCTTTAGTTGAATTAAACCAACTTAATCCCAATCCCAACGTAACGCTTTACGGCAAACTTGAAGGCAACAACCCCGGTGGCAGTGTAAAAGACCGCGCTGCTGCCAGCATGATTCAGGGCGCTTTGGAACGGGGCGAAATCAAACCCGGTACTACACTCATCGAAGCCACCAGCGGTAACACCGGCATTGCGCTCGCCATGATCGCCCGGCTGTACGACATCCCAATCGAGTTGGTCATGCCCGAAAATGCAACGCGCGAACGAGTGCTAACCATGGAAGCGTTCGGGGCCAAAGTCATCCTGACCGAAACCATCGAAAGCGCCCGCGATTATGCCGACGCTCAGGTGCAGAAAGGCGGGTATCTGATGTTAAATCAGTTTGCGAACCCCGATAATTACGGAGCGCACTACCGCACAACAGGTCCCGAAATCTGGCGTGACACCAACGGGCAGGTTACGCACTTTGTCTCGTCGATGGGCACTACAGGTACCATCATGGGTACGTCGCGGTATTTGAAAGAGCAGAATCCGAACGTGCAGATTGTGGGTTGCCAGCCAACGGATGGCTCCTCCATTCCCGGTATTCGGAAGTGGCCGATCGAATATCTTCCCAAGATTTTCGAGCCTGAACGCGTAGATCGTGTCATGGAAGTTTCCGAACAGGATGCTGTACTGATGACGCGCAAACTCGCAAACAGAGAAGGCGTTTTTGCGGGTATGAGCAGTGGCGGAGCGGTTCATGCAGCCGTGCAGCTTGCCCAGGAACTCGAATCGGGCGTGATCGTCTGCATCATCTGCGATCGGGGCGACCGGTATTTATCGTCGGAATTATTCGGTTAACTAGCTTTCCGAACAAACCCTGGCTACGACGGTACGTCTGCTACCTTTTACAGATTCACCCCGAACATAGCCGTGTTTTGGGTACCTTTGTGGCATGTATAAGCGTATTATTCTACCGCTATTATTCCGTTTTGACGCCGAAACGATTCACCATTTTGTGACATCGCTGCTCAAGCTGGCGTTCGCCATTCCGGGTATCTCGGCCATTTGTAGAAAACTCTACCTTGTAGAAGATCGCCGTTTAGAACGTACTGTTTTCGGTCTGACTTTTCCGAATCCGATTGGCATGGCGGCTGGGTTCGACAAAAATGCCGAACTGGTTAGTGAGTTGAGCGACCTGGGGTTCGGCTTCGTTGAGATTGGTACCGTTACCCCTCGCCCGCAGCCGGGAAACCCGCGCCCACGCCTGTTTCGTCTGAAAGCGGATGGCGGTCTCATTAATCGTATGGGGTTCAATAACAAAGGCGTTGGTCCAGCCGCGGGTCGCCTGCGTGATTTTGCGAAAAACAAAGGCCAGCGAACGGTTATCATCGGCGGTAACATCGGTAAGAACAAAGACACGCCCAACGAAAACGCGCTCGATGACTATCTGATCAGCTTTCGGGAGTTGTTCGATGCCGTCGACTATTTTGTGGTTAATGTGAGTTCTCCCAATACGCCGGGTTTGCGGGATCTTCAGGAGCGGGAGCCACTCACCCGCCTTTTAACCGCCCTGCAAACCGAGAACCACCGTCAGGTAACGCCCAAACCAATTTTACTAAAAATTGCACCTGACCTGACGAATGGTCAGTTAGACGACATCATCGCCATTGTGGGTGAAACAGGCATTGCCGGTGTCATTGCCACCAACACAACCATTAGCCGGGCTAACCTCGTCACGGATTCGGCCGCTGTTGAGCAGATGGGTGCCGGGGGCGTTAGTGGCCGTCCGCTGCGGGAACGAGCCACCGAAGTGATTCGGTATTTACACCAGCAGTCGGGTGGTGCGTTTCCGATTATTGGCGTGGGCGGTATCTTTTCGGCCGAAGACGCCCTCGAAAAGATTCAAGCCGGTGCCAGTCTGGTTCAGGTCTACACGAGCTTTATTTACGAAGGTCCAGTTCTGGCCAAACGTATCAATCAGGCGCTGTTACGCGATATAGCGACCAGGGCGCTCCCCACAAATTCGCCAACAGATTTTGGCTTTAGGGCGGTTGGTTAAGGTTGTTCAGTAATTCCATGCGTTTGTTCGCGGTTTTTCGTTAAAAAATGGGAAATTTACCCCTGCCGCTACAGCTTCATCTCAACGCATGGCTCAACCAACCACATCACCCCGCCAGAATACACTCCGACGCCCTACCGAACGTAACGAACCGCGACAGCCCCGGCCGAATCGGAACAGCGCAACCGGCGGTCGGCCACGAACTCCTTCGTTCAACTGGGGAGCTGCGCTCGATCGATGGCTTACCGATCAGCGCTCAACGCTTACTTTAGGTGTGTTGCTCATGGGGCTAGCGATTGGATTGCTCGTCGCCTTTGCCTCGTACCTGATCAATGGAGCAGCCGATCAGAGCGTAGTAGATTCAGCCTTTTCGGAACCGCTGGCCGAGTCGGGGACTGAAACCCGCAACTGGGTAGGTCTGGTTGGTGCGTATGTAGCGCACGTATTTGTTTTCCGCTGGTTTGGTGTAGGTGCCCTGGCTTTACCAATCATTGTGTTTCTGGCTGGTTTCAAGCTAACGTTTGGGCACGAACTGCTGCCACTGAGCCGAACAACCACGGCGTTGCTGTTTACCGCCGTCTGGACCAGTCTCATGCTGGGCTACATTGTGCTCGTTACCAACTCCGCCGAAACCGCCAGTGTCTGGTGCGGAGGCATTGGTTATGAGCTTAATGTGGCGATGTATAGTCTATTTGGCTGGGGGAATCTGGCCTTTATCGCTTTCCTGCTGTTCTTTTTTATCGTCTATTTCTTTGACGTCAGGAGCCTGCGCATGCCGAGTTTCTCAACCGCCACCCGGCCCCGTTATGAAGTTCGCACTGGCGATGCTCTGCAGACATACGAAGAAACAGATGAAGCCGAGGAGACGGCCGAGTCACCCGAAATGGAACCAGCCGTTCCCCGCAATCAATTTATTACGCCTACCCCGGCCGCTGAATTAGAAGACGAGGAGACGACGGATATCGCGAATCTACCTACTGATCCGGTAGAAAAGCCGTTTCCAGAGATCATTGCCCAGACAACCGGCGTTACGTTAACGATCAAGAACCGCGAACCGCTGTCCGACCCTTCGGCTGATGAAGAGCTTAGCGCTACGCCCGCGCCTACGTTTGAGCCCGACCCGTTTGAAGACGACGATCTGGTGGCTATTCATGGGTTGTACGACCCTACGCTCGACTTACCCCAGTATCTGTACCCCACAAACGAGCTGCTGACGGATTACCCAAACACCCGCAAGGCACAGGTATCGGACGATGAACTGACGGCCAATAAAGAAAAGATCGAGAACACGTTACGTAATTTCGGTATCGAGATCGACTCTATTCAGGCGTCGATTGGCCCAACCGTTACGTTGTATGAGATTGTTCCGGCCAAGGGGGTCCGTATTTCCAAGATTAAAAGCCTTGAAGATGACATTGCGCTGAGTCTGGCCGCTCTTGGCATCCGGATTATCGCGCCGATGCCCGGCATGGGTACCATCGGTATCGAAGTACCCAACAAGAACCGCGAGATGGTGTCGATGCGCTCGGTGATTACGAGTGACGTTTTCTCGAACAGCAAATTCGATTTGCCGATTGTGCTGGGCAAGACGATTTCCAATGAGATCTACGTAGCTGATCTGGCGAAGATGCCCCACCTGCTCATGGCCGGAGCTACCGGACAGGGTAAATCCGTAGGCTTGAACGTACTGCTGACTTCGCTGATCTACAAGAAACACCCGTCCCAATTGAAGCTGGTGCTGGTCGACCCGAAAAAGGTGGAACTGACTCTCTTCAATAAGCTGGAGCGGCATTTCCTGGCCAAGCTACCCGACTCCGAAGAACCGATCATTACCGATACGAAGAAGGTCGTGAATACGCTCAATTCGCTTTGTATCGAAATGGATAACCGGTATAACCTGCTCAAGGACGCTGGTTGCCGAAACATCAAGGAATACAACGCGAAGTTTGTAAAACGTCGGCTCAATCCCGAAAAAGGGCACCGGTTCCTGCCTTATATCGTCTTGATCATTGACGAGTTGGCCGACTTGATGATGACGGCCGGTAAAGAGGTCGAGCAGCCCATTGCCCGGCTGGCTCAGTTAGCGCGGGCCATTGGTATTCATCTGGTTGTGGCTACGCAACGGCCTTCGGTGAACGTAATTACGGGTCTGATCAAAGCTAACTTCCCGGCACGGTTGTCGTTCAAGGTAACCTCGAAAATTGACTCCCGGACCATTCTGGATGCGGGCGGGGCCGAACAGCTTGTTGGCATGGGCGACATGCTACTGTCTTCAAATTCCGACATTATCCGCCTACAGTGTCCTTTTGTTGATACCAACGAAATTGAAGAGCTTTGTGAGTTTGTCGGCAATCAGCGGGGATACGACGACGCGTATGCCCTGCCCGAATTTGTTGGCGATGATGGTGGCCAGGGTGAAGATAAGGATGTAGACCTCGACAACCGTGACCCGATGTTCGACGAAGCGGCCCGCCTGATCGTGATTCATCAGCAAGGCAGCACATCGCTAATTCAGCGTAAGTTGAAACTCGGTTATAACCGCGCCGGGCGGCTCATCGACCAGTTGGAAGCGGCCAAAATCGTCGGTGCGTTCGAGGGCAGCAAAGCCCGCGACGTACTGGTTTCGGATCTACAGGTGCTGGAGGAGATGCTCAAACGATTAAAAGGTGAGTAATCCAACCCGGACTTTCATCCAGTTAAACTTTTGTCTTCACATTTCAGTCTAACTACTAGACAAATCGCTTGACGAATAAGCGAATCAGACAGCTTTAGTTTACGAGTAACCCATAAAATAATGAGAAAATTAGCGTGGATGCTGAGCCTGGCAATGATCATGACCGTACCTGCCGTGGCCCAGAAAGATAAACGCGCCCAGACTATTCTGGATGCGATGAGCAAGAAATATAAAGCCTTAAAATCCTATCAGGCCAGCTTCACCTACGCCAGCGTAGGCGGAGGAGCTAAAGATTCGTACAAAGGTGATTTGACGGTAAAAGACAATAAATTTCGGTTGTTGTTAGGCGGTCAGGAAGTATTTACGGACGGTAAAACGATGTCGACCTACATCAAAGAATCGAATGAGGTGAACGTTCAGGACTACGATGCCAACGCCAACGGCGAGCTGAATCCAACCCAGATCTACACCATTTACAAGCGCGGATTTGATTACCGGTTCCTGAAAGAACAGAAGCAGGGAGGTCGCACGCTCGAAGTGATTGAGTTAACCCCGAACCGGCCGAAAAGCCCGATCGCGACCGTTCAGATCTCGGTTGACAAAGCCGATAAATCGGTTCGAAACTGGCAGATTGTGAATAAAGATGGGAAACGGACGTCGTATACCATTACCAAGTTTACGCCCAACGTTACGGTACCTGATACGTATTTCGTCTTCGACAAATCGAAATATCCCGGCGTTGAGGTCGTAGACCTTCGGTAAATGTTAATCGCTCAGGGCTGTGCATGAACGGGATAAAAACTTTTTTCTCACTCATGCACAGCCCTGTTTATTTATACTTTTCCGCCGAAAGCCAGATCGCCTGCGTCGCCGAGGCCGGGCACAATATAGTAGTGATCGTTCAGATAGTCATCGATAGCGCCTAACCAAAGGTGGCACTGTGGTAATCGCTGCTGAACGTGCTTAACTCCCTCGGGGCTGGCAATGGCCGCTGCAATATGCGTTTGGGCCGGAATTCCGTAACGTAACAGCGCATGATACACTTTTTCGAGCGAACGGCCCGTGGCTAACATCGGATCGCATAAGATCAGCGTTTTGCCACTCAGGTCCGGACTAACCACGTAGTCCATTTCGACGGTAAACTCGTCGCCTTCACCCGGTACGTACCCCCGGTATGCGCCGGCAAATGCGTTTTCGGCCCGGTCGAAATAGTTAATAAATCCTTGATGAAAAGGCAGGCCCGCGCGCATAATTGTGGCTAAAACGGGCTGTTGACGAAGAACTTGCGTGTTGGACGTACCTAACGGCGTCGAGACCGATACGTTATGATATGGCAACGTCTTGGAGATTTCATACGCCATGATTTCACCGATTCGCTCCAGATTCCGGCGGAACCGCAACGGGTCTTTCTGGAGAGAAACATCACGAAGTTCGGCGATAAATTGGTTGGCCAACGAGGGTTGCTGCGTAAAAACGAACATGAGTTGAAACGGTCTTCGGCTGTAAATTACCCGCACGGTTGGCGTATATCCAAACCAATTGTCTAATTTAACCGACTCATACGACCACCCGGTCGCCTTATGGAGCACCTTAGGGCCAACACCCGCAGACTTACATGCGTACCAACGTTTATCTTTTTTGCCTTCTTTTTTTTTCGATATCCGCTCGGGCACAAAGCCCATTTGTGCCGCTTAACGCCGATTATTACCACATTATCGATCGGTTCGAAATCCGCCAGAATCGCTGGGCAGACGGTTTTCACAGCTCCGTCAAGCCCTACAATCGCCAGAGCATTATTCAGCTAACCGATAGCCTGGCCGCTAATCCTCAGCGCGAACTCTCGGATACGGATTATTTCAACTACGATTACCTCCGGGACGATAGCTGGGAATGGGTGAAGCCGCAGGATTCGCTGCGGGTAGATCCGTTGCTGCGCCGGGTAACGTCGTCCGGAGCACCCGGCGATAGCCCCAAGCCATTTCTAAAGCATTTTTACCACAAGAAAGCCGACTTTTATAGCTTACAAACGGCGGATTTCGACTTGCACGTCAATCCGGTGCTGAACCTCGGCTTCGGTGTGGAAAACGTATCGCAACGTACTGAGTCCCCAACCCACGGGTTCGAGCAGCTATTTGTGAACACCAGAGGTATTGAAATTCGGGGCACCATCGCCAATAAGCTGGGCTTCTATTCATTCTTTTCGGATAACCAGGCGATTTATCCGACCTACATCCAGCAATACGGTCAGATTTACAGCCGCAACGCAGGTATTGAACCAGCCGCGCCGGGCGAAGGGTTTATCAAACCGTTTCGGACAAACGGCGTCGACTTTTTGTCGGCGCGGGGATACATTACGTTCAATACGTTAAAAATTATCAACGTACAGTTTGGCCACGATCGCAACTTTTTCGGTAACGGCTTCCGTTCGCTGCTATTGTCCGATAACAGTGCGCCCTATCTGTTCCTGAAGCTCTCCACTCGTTTAGGCCGTCGTATTCAGTACACGAATCTGTTTACGTCGCTGCAGAACACGCAGGCTCCGTTACCGAATGGCGACAAGCTTATTCCACCCAAGTTTGCGGCCATGCACCACATCAGCATCAACGTAAACGACCACATCAACGTCGGTTTGTTCGAAGCGGAAGTATTCAGCCGCGATCGGCTCGACCTCAGCTATCTGAACCCGATTATCCTGTACCGTTACGTTGAGTCCGGCCTGGGCAGCGCTGACAATGCTATGATCGGCATTGACTTCAAGGCCAATTTCCTGTCGCATTTTCTGGTTTACAGCCAGTTTATGCTCGATGAGTTCCGGCTTCAGCAGCTCGTAGGCGGCAAAGGCGACTGGACAAACAAGTTTGCGGTGCAGGTCGGTGGCAAATACATCGACGCCTTTGATGTTCCCAACCTGGATTTGCAGGTCGAAATGAACCTGGCTAGGCCGTATACGTACTCGCACGAAGCTTCGCGAACGGTAAGCTCAGGCCAAACTAACTACGCCCATTACAGTCAGCCACTGGCTCATCCGCTCGGGGCTAACTTCCTCGAAGGATTAGGTATTGTTCGGTATCAGCGAAACAAGCTGTCGGCAAACGGCATTTTCGGAATCATGATGTACGGCGCTGACCCAGCCGAGGACATCAACTACGGCGGTAATATTCTGAAAGATTATAACACGAAGTTCCGCGACGAAGGCAATTTCATTGGTCAGGGCCGTAAAACGGTCGTTACCTACGCTGATCTCCGAGCGTCTTACATGATCCGTCACAACATATTTCTGGATGCCCGGTACATGTACCGATTCCAGGACAGCCAGTACCGACCCAACAGTTACACCAATCAGGTAGCCAGCTTTGCCCTCCGCTGGAACCTACCCTACCGAAATTGGGTATTCTAAACGGATAACGGAGTTATTTACGGCTAACGTTATCTAGTTTAAGCGAAATGGTAAAACTTTGCAGAATTAAACCTGCTGAACGTATTAAATGCTCGACCTCATCCGTCAGGAACTGACTGAAGCCCAGTCCGTTCTGGATACATTTCTCAACAATCCGAATCACCTCAACGCAATTGCGCAGGCCGCTGAACTCATGGCCGATGCGCTGAAAGCTGGGCGTAAGATCATTTCCTGCGGCAATGGCGGCTCCCACTGCGATGCCATGCACTTCGCCGAGGAGCTGTCTGGCCGTTACCGCGACGAACGTCGGTCGCTGGCAGCCATTGCTATTTCTGACGTTAGCCACCTTTCCTGCGTCAGTAATGACTACGGGTACGAACACGTGTTTTCGCGCTTCGTCGAAGGCTTAGGTAACGAAGGCGATGTATTGCTCGGCCTGAGCACGAGCGGTAACTCAGCAAACGTAATCCGGGCCGTAGAAGCCGCCCGCCAAAAGGGAATGAAAGTCGTTCTGCTCACGGGTAAAGATGGAGGCAAACTCGCCAATCAGGCCGACGTTGAAATACGGGTACCCCACTTCGGCTACGCTGACCGTATTCAGGAAATTCACATCAAAGTGATTCACCTCTTCATCCTGCTCATCGAAAAACAGGTTATCTAAACCGCACGGGCCGCCCGTGCGGTTTAGAATTGCTTCAGGTACGATACCTTACCGATGATGTGCTGCTCCTGCTGGCGGTCGGTGATCCGTAACGAACCAGCGTAACTGCCGTGATTATACACGATGTACAGAAACGACAGGGGCTGAAACTCCCAGGATAACCGCATGTTCCAGACGTTTTTGTCGGTGTAGGTATTCCGCTGGAAAAAGCCGATGAGTTGTACACGAGGGTTCATAGCCAGTCGACCCTCGACGCTGTAGAGCGCAACGGTTCCCGTATAGCTACCTACGTTCTGAAACCGGTTCAGTTCGCTACTTAGCGTAAACGAGGTATGCGGGATGGGGGCCAGAATCATGGACGCCCGACCGTAATGCAATTGCCCATCGTAGTACCGGCCGGTTTCCAGGAACGTATTAAATGATACGCGTTTGGAAGGGTCGGTGCCCAGTATGGCCGCGTAGCGAACGTAACGAAACTTACCAGACCGGATTGCTAGATCAAGCGGGCGGTAATCGCCGTCGTCCAGCCGCTGAAACACCGGATTAACGAACAGACCAAAGTTGCCCGCGTTCTGAAACGTAAACCAGACAGGATTCAGGTTCCACTGCGCTTCCTGCAAATACCCCGTCGATGCTTTGTGGTAGAGTTCAATAAACGCGCCTGGCTCAAAATTACGGACCCATTTGGGGATCCACTTCGGCCGGTTGACGAGGAATCCGCCAAACGAATGAGAGAATACGTCGGAGCGTGACACAAACCCCATCTCAGGGTTGAAGTCCCGGGTTACTAACGTCTGCGTCAGCCAGCCAACGAACTGATTGGACCGATAAAAGAACTGACTATATCCTGCCAGGCCCTGGCCATTCGCGTTCGACTGCGCCCCCGACTCATTGGCGTCGTTGGTAAACGAGCCAATTACCATCGCGTTATAGGATAATGATTGGCTAATGCGAAAAAAACCGTCTACAGCTACCGTAGCGTTCTGACGCCCGGCGGTACTGTCTGTCGCGTGCACATTCTTAAACGTCACAATGCCACCAATGCGGTTCTGTTTGCCTACATTCTCTACGTAACGCCCCACGGCAAAATCCGTAGTTGGACTACCCGGAATGCCGCGCTGACGGATAAACATGCCGCCGTAATTGCGCGCAACGGACCGGTACACGATCCGGGCACCTGCGTCGATGGGAACCGGAGAACTCGTGCCATCGGGTAGTTGCGCCAGCCCGATTGTCCGGCTAAAAAACGGCTGAATAACCATGCTACCACCTTCGCCAAAATCGTTACCCGCTAATCCGGCCCCGAACAGACTGGCATTTTCCAGAAAGAATCCCCGTCGTTCGGGAAACAGCACCGAGAACCGCTTCAGGTTGTTCACCTGCCGGTCTACGTCGGCCTGCGCGAAATCCGTATTCAGCGTCAGATCCAGCACCGTGTTCGGGTTGATCGCCCATTTCAAATCCCCACCAATTTTAAGTTTGGCGTCGCTGCTAGTCCCTACCTCCGTGCCGTTATACCGATCATCGGCGATAAGTACGTACGGCTGTACACGGATATTGGCTCGGGGCGGAGGAGGCTTAATACCCATGATCAGACCCGCATACTCCATACGTAATGCGGAAGGAAAAGCCCTCGGAAACGGGGACCAGGCCGACAGCTCATTGCTCGATCGGCGGTTCCGAAAAAAGTTGATGCCCCACGTTTGAACGGAATCGGTGGTTCGGGGGTAACGTAACGTTTGCCAGGGAATCTGCATTTCGGCAACCCAGCCCGAGTCCGTTCGGGTCGTGCGCACTTTCCACAGTCCATCCCAATCCGTGTCGTACAGCAAATCATCGAAAGAAAGCAGATCGCGCTGCGTAGCGTACGGATTTGTCAGAAACGCCATGGCGTTACGTTTATCGTGAAATCCGTCCACGGCCACCCCAAACAGATCATTTGCCTGTGGTGAAAAATCGCGTTTGAAATTTGGTGTTCGTAACGCCCGGCGGCCTGCGGAGTCCCGGTTGAAAGCCGCGATGTACAGAAACTGCCGGTTATAAAGCACCCGAACGTCAGTGTCAAACGTAGCTGGAGCGCCCTGTTTTGGGTCAACCTGAATGAATTGGCGAATTGGGGCTGTACGTTGCCAGCCGGCTTCGTCCAACCGCCCGTCAATCTTCAGCTTCTCGTTGATTTCAACGGCCCGGATCGTTCGCTGCTTTTTGGCCGGAGCGAAAATAACGGCTTCTCCTCCATTACCAGCCAACGGAACCAGCTCTTCGCGCAGCGTATCGGGCTGCACAACGTCGGACTCGGCGGTATTCGGAATAACCGTTGTTGTCTGCGCGGTTACCGCAACCGGAAAAAGAAACAGAAGAATAAGGTGGGATAAATTAAACTGCATACCGAATGAATCGAGACGGCAAAAATAAACGGACAAACTTGGTTAGCCGTTTATTTTTGGCCGAACGGTTACTTCCTCTGACAGAAAGCAAATTTGTTCGGCAAAGATCGTTCATCGACAGCGCCAGGCTCGTAATGCTTCATCGCCCTAACGTACCGTACAGGCTGCACTGGCAGGTTATGAAGAAGCGCGAACGGGCAATCTAGTAATCACCACCGGCCCCACCACCACCGAAGCTTCCGCCCCCGAAGCCGCCAAAATCACTCCCCCCACCACCACTCCAGCCGCCCCCACCGGAGCCTCCCCAGCCGGAATAAGTAGATGTCGGGAAGAATACTGGTGGGAAAAAGCCACCACCCCGGTTGCGGTTGTTCCCTCCCCCGCCGTTGCGCCGTGAAATGGCGAAGACGATGATAAAAACAATAAAGATGATGACAAGGAGCCCTATCCCCGCACCGCCTGACCCATCCTCGCTCGAATCGTCCTTGTATTCGCCACGAGCACGCTGGATAATCTCGGTAGTCGCGGCATCTAGCCCTTCGTAATAGCGCTCCTGCTTAAAGGCGGGCGCAATTGTGTTGCTGATAATTCGCTTGGCAATGGCGTCAGGAATGGCTCCTTCCAGTCCGTATCCGGTCGCGATGAATATTTTTCGGGTTTGGGTAGCCCAGGCCAGCACCAGACCGTTATTCTTACCTTTTTGGCCAACGCCCCATTTCCGGCCAACCTGAAACGCAAAGTCACCGATGGGATACGGCTCCGTTGTCCGGACAATAACAATCGTGATCTGGGTCGAGGTCGTATCGTTATAAGCCCGCAGCTTTTGTTCGAGTTGTGCCCGTTCGTTGCTGCCCAGTATACCCACAAAATCGTTTACGAGCCGGGGCGGATTTGGCCGGTTCGGAATAACGGAATCGGCGCTGCTTACCTGCGCCAGCAAACGTAGTGGCGCAGTAAGTAATAACACCAACAGCCCTACACGTAACGTTCGGGCGATATGATAAAGGGTGGGTACGTTCACGGATGTATCAGTCAAACGAAATTTCGTCAGAGAGTTCGTTGGCGTCGTCGCTGGCGTAAGGAAAATACTGTTTCAATTGCTGCCCGGCCCGTTCGATACCCCGACTTAACCCCTCGGCGTACTCCCCGGCCGCGAAATGGCGCCGAAGCAGGTCTTTTGTGCTTTCCCAAAAATCTTTGGGCACTTTTTCGTCAATCCCCTTGTCGCCCACTACGGCGAACTTCCGATCAGCATGAGCCAGATAAAACAAGACGCCGTTTTTCGCTTTAGTCTGATGCATACCCAGCCGCGCGAATACGTCAATGGCCCGTTGCACAGGGTCCTGATCTACGCAATGGGGCTCTACGTGCACCCGGATTTCGCCAGACGTTGCCTTTTCGGCTTCCTGAATGGCTTTAACGATACGTTGCTGATCGGCGGGGGTGAAGGGGCTGTTCATGGCTTGAGTTATTGTTACCTTCCGATGTTTTTACCCCTCCCAGCCTCCCCTCGTAGGGAAGCCGGAAGGGGTAAAACACTGTAAGGACAACGTAATAACAGTTAAAACTGAACCGTTGGTGCACTCTGAGCCGCCTGCGAGGCTTCGAAGAGCCCGCGACGCTGGAAGCCGAAGATACCGGCAAAGATATTGTTTGGGAACGAGCGTACCGATTGGTTATAACTTGTAGCCACACCGTTGAAGTCGTTACGCGCTACCGTAATCCGGTTTTCGGTCCCTTCCAGCTGTGCCTGTAGCTCTGAGAAGTTCTGAGTCGCCTTCAACTGCGGATAGCTTTCGGCAACCGCCAGCAACCGGGACAATGAGCCGCTCAACTGATCCTGTGCCGCCTGAAACTTCTGAATATTTTCCGGGGTCAACTGGTCGGCATTCAGATTTATACCTGTTGCCTTCGACCGGGCTTCTATAACGGCCTGTAAGGTACTTTTCTCAAAATTAGCAGCCCCTTGTACCGTCCGAACGAGGTTCGGGATCAGGTCAGCGCGACGCTGGTATTGGGTTTGAACGTTAGCCCAGGCGTTTTCAACAGAGGTATCCTTTTGAACTAGCCCGTTGTATGAACTACAGCCGTATACACCTAAAATAAGGAGAATAGCAACGACGATAATAGTGGTTCTTGACATGGTTGTGTTACCTGATTAGGTTAGTTATTGATTCAAATTTGACTAAAACTTCTTACTTGTCAACGCAAAACTACGTCAACGGTGTTTTTCGGCCTATGTCCATTTGTCTGGATTGATGACCGGTAATGGGTAATCCTGGCCCAAACTAACGCCAAATTGACTTTGTTCCTGGGCGGATAAGTTATACACCAAATGGACGCGATCGGCGGGCACATGGGCCAACTCCGGCAGCCAGTGTTTTACGTATTGGCCTGCTTCATCGTACCGGGAAGCCTGGCTGTAGATGTTGAAATACCGATTCTCGCGCGGATCGTTGCCGACGCCCGCTACGTAATTCCAATTTCCCCAGTTACTGCACGGGTCGTAATCGACCAGTAAACTCTCGAAGTAAGCCGCCCCCCAGGTCCAGTCGATTCCCAGATCTTTTACCAAAAAACTGGCCACATTCTGTCGGCCTCGATTCGACATAAACCCCGTTGCGTTCATCTCCCGCATGTTGGCGTCGATAAACGGAATGCCAGTTTTACCATTGGCCCACGTGGCAAATGCCTCCGGCTCACGACGCCACTTTCGGTTCAAATCATGCTTGATGCCGCTCGGCTTAAAAATTCGGGTGCCGTACCGTAACGCTATGAACCGGAAAAAGTCACGCCAGATCAGTTCGAAGATCAGCCAGTACGTCGATTCGTTCTTAACCCGTTCTTCTTCGTACCGTTTAATTTCCTGATAAATGAGCCGGGGCGACAAACAGCCAATGGCTAGCCAGGCCGAAAACTTGGACGAGTAGTCTTCGCCCAGCATCCCGTTACGTGTTTCCTTATACGTTTGCACAAGGTCTTTTTCCCAGATGTAGCGCTTCAGTCGGGCGAGAGCTACCGTTTCTCCTCCTTTAAAAGGCACCGCTGCGCGAACGTCGGCGGTTAGCTCCGGCGCAAAGTTGAACGAAGCCAGCGTAGGCATATAGCCCGGCTCTACAGACGTGGTTACGAAACGAAGCTGTTCGGGTAGGGCAATAGGTTCACGCACCTGCGCGTGTTTTTCGAGCAGGCTCCGGAATTGAGTGAACACATTGGGCAATCGTGAAATTTCGAACGGCAGATCCCGAACATGATACAGCGTAGCGCCCCAGAACAACTCCAGGTCAACGTTAATCGGCTTCAGGCGTTTGCTCAAATCCGATTCCACGTCGGTTTCTTCCTGAGTGACTTCTTTGCTGGCATAAATGGCCTCCGCTTCCATATCCTCTGCCAGTTGAGCCAGTATCGTAGCGGCATCGCCCGTTCGAATAATCAAATCAGCGCCTTTGTTACGTAACGACTGACGCAGGTCAGCAACGGCTTCGAGAAGAAAACTGGTTCGGAAAATACCCGTCTTTCGAAAGCCAAGCTGCGGCATTTCATCAAACCAGTGGGGGTCGAACACATATACGGGCAACACTTCATCCGCAGCCTCAAGCGCACGAGCAAGGGCTTCGTTGTCGTGCAATCGCAGATCATTCCGGAACCAGTATACAATTCGTTTAGGCATAAGAATCAAGCAGAGGTAGTCTATGAACCGCAGTTTATACGTTATAATCTGAACCTGATTTCAGCCGCATTGTTCGCAACGAAAGGTCGGCTACTTAACGGCTTTCGGATGTTACTGCTCGTTAAGCGCCCAGTTGTATTTTAGAAACGAGATGGCCGTACTGCTGCGAAGTTTGATGTTGGCGTATTGATTTACCCACTCCGAAACGGTTTTTCCGTTTCGGGTCCAATCGCCTTTGTACCAGTCGAAATACTTCGATAAACTGGCTCGTTGAAGCGTAATCGCGTTCTTGGTCGGATCGTTCAGAAAATCCCGTCCCTGCTCGTCGAGTTGGGCGATGAGTTTGTTACCCGTATAGGCTTCGTTTCGCAGGCGGGGGCTCGACCGGGATGCGTTCACCAGAGCAAAGTGAATTCTGGGCTCATTAAACTCCTTAAGCACGTTGCGCTCAATATGGTCAAGACTCATCGGCTTCCCGCCAATACTGAAAAACTTACTGGCCCCCGGCGTAGTGACGCGCGGAATTTTGATCCTGGACCCAATATCGTTGACACTGGCTACCGGATAGTGGTTCAAAATCAGCTGAAGCGTATAGGCATCGTAGGCGTTGATCCAGTACGCAATCTGATCGGGTCTGGACCACGTAGCGGTCGGCGAATTACGACTCAGGAGATCGAGGTACTGTTTCAGTACGTTCTCCTCACCCTTCAACCCCTTGTAATTGACCAAGCCCTTCTCGTTGACGTATTTCTTTAGCAAACGATCGAGGATACGATTGTCCGTGCGGTCTGTGGCAAGCGGTCTTTCTGGCTCCGATCGGGGCTCTGTAAACGCACACAAAGCAAGAATCACTAGTCCGATCAGCTTACTGAGTCCTTCTTTTCGCATGGCATAGCCCATTATTTTTTGTTTGTTTAGGGCAAACATACGTAACGTCTGAACAGGTTTACGGTTTGACAAGAACTGACTAAACGTAAAAACAGAGCATGAATCTTGACTTCTCTGGAAAAACAGCCCTTGTTGGCGGCAGTACACAAGGCATCGGCCGGGCTACGGCACAGGAGTTAGCACAATTGGGGGCAAACGTGGTTCTCCTTGCCCGAAATGAGGAAGCCCTGCAAACAACACTGGCTAGCCTGGACACCGCCAAAGGTCAGAAACACCACTACCTCGTTGCGGATTTCAGCCAGCCGGGTGCCGTACTAACGGCAGTCAATGAGCACCTGACTCAGTTTCCCGAAATCCACATCCTGATTAACAATACGGGCGGGCCAGCGGGTGGACCGCTGCTGGAGGCAAAGCCTGAAGAGTTCGTGCAAACGTTCCATAATCACCTGCTCATTAATCAGGTGTTGGTACAAGCAGTAGTTCCTGCCATGAAACAGGCCGGTTATGGGCGTATTGTCAACATCATATCCACGTCGGTGAAACAGCCCATTGTTGGCCTGGGCGTATCAAACACCATTCGCGGGGCAGTTGCCCAATGGGCGAAAACCTTATCTCTGGAAATAGCTCGGTTTGGAATCACGGTCAACAACGTATTACCCGGTTACACGCAAACTGCCCGACTTGAGGCCGTGTTGAGCATGCGGTCAAAATCATCAGGCAAATCGGAAGACGAAGTAGCGGACCAGATGAAACAGGAAATTCCGATGGGTCGGTTTGTAACGGCCGAGGAAGTGGCCGCGGCCGTTGCTTTCTTATGTTCTCCCGCAGCCGCGGCCATCAATGGCATCAACGTTCCCGTCGACGGCGGCAAAACGGGAAGCCTTTAAAGGAGTTATACAGTTAGCGGGTTAGAGCGTTGTACAGTTGGCTGTTGCTTCATGAACTATACAATTCTGTAACCCGCTAACTGTATAACTACGAGGCTAAACAAGGCTATTCTTAAACGCGTAGGCTACCATACCGGCCGTATTTTTTGTTCCGGTTTTTTCCAGAATACGCAGCCGGTGGCCTTCAACCGTTCGGGGGCTCAGGAAGATTTTCTCGCTGATCTCGTTGGTCGAAAGCCCTTCGCAGATGAGCGTAAGCACCTCTTTTTCGCGTTCCGACAAGAGGATTTTGCTATTGTAAAACGCATTGACCGGTTTCGCAACGGTGGTTTTGTTGGTCATTTTCCGAAGCATGGCTTTCGAAACGAATTCGTTGAGGTACACGCCTTCGTCCATCACCTTGCGAATGGCTTTCTCTACTTCGCCCGCTTCTGCATCCTTCAGGAGGTAACCACTGACTCCCTTTTCCAGCAGGTGCAGCACCATCCGATCTTCGTCGTGCATGGTGAGCACGACTATTTTAATGAGCGGATAATTCTCCCGCAAAAAATCGGCGGTGGCGGTCCCGTCCATCACCGGCATCTGCAGATCAAGCAGCACAACGTCGGGCATCCGACGGGGAATTTTATCGATAAGTTCCTGTCCGTTGCCGGCTTCCAGGATTAATTCGAAATCGTGAATTTGACCGAGTATCGTTGCCATCCCCACGCGAAACAAGGTGTGATCGTCGCAGAGGGCCAGTTTAATTTTTCGCATAGAGGAGGGTTATTAGGTGCCGACTCGTTGATGGGCGATACCGTCGGCCATCCGGCTAACAAATTAACTCAATAAATCAACAGGTTCCGCGTCGTGGAGTCGTACTTGTACGTGAATCTGCGAACCCCGGCCGGGAGCAACGTCAAACGTTACGTGGCCATTGACAACACTTAATCGACTTTCTATATTTCGTAGCCCTAACCCTCCCTGCCGTTTCTCCATAATCGCGTCGAAGTCGAACCCGATCCCATCGTCCAGAACGGACAAACGGACCTCATCATCGAAGCACTGCAACTGAATGGCGATGTGGCTTGCCCGCGCGTGCCGGATGGCATTGTTGATCAGTTCCTGAGCAATTCGATAGAGCATCAGGTCAAGAGCGGGCGAAAGTTGCTCAATCGCTTCGGGGCAGCTTATCTGAACGTCGAGCTGGTTATCGGCAACGCGGTCGGCCAGTTCTTCCAGAGCGGCCACTAATCCAAATCGTTTGAGCGTTGTCGGGACCAGGTCGCGGCTGATACGCCGGACGTTCGTCATGGTTTCGTCAAGCATCGAGCGCGTTTTCTGAACCTGTAAGCTTGTCCGGATAGTATCGCCGTTTAACTGCCGTTCGAGTTGGTTGAGGCTCATTTTCGTCACCGACAGCATTGTACCAATTCCATCGTGGAGGTCTTCGGCCAGCCGTCGGCGCTCTTCTTCTTGTCCCCGAAACGTAGCGGCCATAAGTTCACGCCGGTGTTGCTCCTGCAACTCCTTAAGTGCCAGCTGCTGCTTTGCCTGTTTCTGCTGGTAATAGGCGACAAAAATGATGATGAACACCGCCATCATCAACAACACGGCCGTACCGACCGCAATTACAAAACCGGAATCCATCGGCGTTTTGTCTACTCACGGCGTAATCTGAGCAGAGTAAAGTTGAATAATTGTCAGCTGAATGTCAACGTCTTACCCATTGCTATTGAGTAAGCGGCAACGTACCGGTTTCACTACGTTACGTTTTCACGATCGTATTGGCCAAGCCAGAG
This sequence comes from Spirosoma knui, assembly GCF_054780635.1. Taxonomy (NCBI): domain Bacteria; kingdom Pseudomonadati; phylum Bacteroidota; class Cytophagia; order Cytophagales; family Cytophagaceae; genus Spirosoma; species Spirosoma knui. The sequence continues at coordinate 38,336 of NZ_BAAGVY010000009.1, forward strand.
ACCAACCGAGAAAAATAGGCAGAAAACCATGAACAATAGCTGGCTTACGTTCCAGAAAAAATCGAATACCTCGTCAGAAACTTCTTTAGGATTATAGATGTACTCACCGAATAAAAAGATAAAAAACGTACCGGCCGTATATATTAATAAACCCGATGTTATCCAGAACATGCTGTACGTAAGTATATTCCGGACCACCAGTCGACTAATCAAATTATTGAAATACAGCAGGCAGACAGCAATCGAAAATATGCGGAAAATAGATTGTATCTCAGCAGATACCGCATCGGGTTTATAGAAAAAAAGCAAGATTGGGATGGCTACCCCAACCAAGGCCATAATGGTCAGTTTCTTACCTCTGGATGGGAACGAAGCACTGTATAAGACGCCGATCAACAGCAGTTCGATAATAGCCTGTATATTTTGTATGTATAGATTATTGTGATGGTGCAGACTGAGCCAGAGCGAGTACGTGTCTTTGATAAAATAAAACGAAAATAACAGCAGGCCTACCCGCTGTTCTTTTGCAATGAGCCGATAGTTGAACAGACCTACGAATATGGGCAGCAGACTACCGAAATGCGATATAAAATCGAGTGGATACTCTTTAATTTGTTCGTAAAGCTTTTCCCACATTTCGGTAGTTAAAACAATCGGCTATATCTCCTAAGCACAATGTCTTGGGCATGTATGACCTTCTCCTAACATTTCTTCACCGCCATCGCCGGGCATGTCCTTCAAACCGGCCTGGTCGCTCCGGATCGGCATGTCCTGACCTTTCCCGTCGACACCCGTTAATAACACGCGGGGTTTCAGCTGCCCTTTGCCGGGTTCGGTTGGATTGCCGTCTTCATCTTCCCACCGCTTTGCGTGGTGGATGCGCAGTCCTACGCAGCCCGGCTGACTCAGCAACTGCATGACCTGGTTAATACCAAAATATTCTGAGCGGACGTAATCGTCTTTGGTCAGGCCAACCGCCAGCTTCCGATCCCGGTAAGCATCCAGCAAGGATGTTGTTTCAGGCCGACTAAGAAAGCGCCCTGCATTTTCATTAAAAATACCCATAGAGGTAAACGTTTAAGAAGGAATTAGTACGTGCTAAGGTGGATGGATTTAAGCGGAAAGCTGAATAAAGATACAGCGAATAGATTGATGTTATTACATCACATGGCACACCATATAAAGTTCAACCCTCTGTATTTCAACAAGTTGAACTAACAATTACTTTATCTAATACGTACTTCTACGTGCTAAATTGCGGGGTTATGCCTGCTTTGTTTTTGAGAAATAAAATCGGGGTTTTTGCGCTTACAAACCAGCACCGGCCTATCTACCTTTGTCACGTAGCAATTAGGTCACGAACAGACAGAGCGCTGTGACTAGCCTGACTGCAACGACTTTTCTCATCCGCTTCGGCGGTACGATCATAGGTTAGGTTAACAAAAAACGCCGAAGCACTTGCTCCGGCGTTTTTTTATGTCAATTTAAAAAAGCGCTATTTTAGAATGTTCAGCAGGTATTCGCCATAGCCGCTTTTCACCAGTGGGCGGGCTATTTCAGCTAACTGATCGGCGTTGATGAATTTCATTCGATACGCTACTTCTTCGATAGCACCGATCTTTAACCCTTGTCGCTCTTCAATGACATGCACAAACTGACCGGCCTGCATGAGCGACTCGAACGTACCGGTGTCAAGCCAGGCGGTACCCCGGTCTAATACGCCGACTTTCAGTTTCCCCTGCTCCAGATAAACCCGGTTTACGTCCGTGATTTCCAGCTCACCCCTAGGCGATGGTTTGATATTCCTGGCGATGTCAACCACGTTGTTGTCGTAAAAATACAGCCCCGGCACCGCGTAGTTAGATTTTGGCTGTTTGGGTTTTTCTTCAATAGATACGACCCGATGGTCACCATCGAATTCAACGACGCCGTACCGCTCCGGATCATGCACTTTGTACGCAAATACGACTCCCCCGTCGGGGTCGTTGTTGGTTTGCAGCAGCTTCGATAATCCTGAGCCGTAAAAAATATTATCACCCAGTACCAGCGCCACTTTATCATTGCCGATGAACTTCTCGCCAATGATAAACGCCTGCGCCAATCCATCGGGGCTGGGCTGAACCGCATAGCTGAACTGGCAGCCGATCTGCGATCCATCGCCCAGGAGCTTCTCAAAGTGAGGTAAGTCGTGGGGCGTCGAGATAATCAGGACTTCACGAATGCCCGCCAGCATCAGAATCGAGAGCGGGTAATAAATCATCGGCTTGTCGTAAACCGGCATCAATTGCTTGGAGACGGCGAGCGTAAGCGGATGAAGACGAGTACCGGAGCCTCCGGCGAGTATAATTCCTTTCATGGTTTGTGAATGAGCGAAAGAGTGAATGAGCGAAAGAGTGAATTACTAATATGACTAATTCACTCTTTCGCTCATTCACTCTTTCACAATTTATCGATTCGCGTACATTCCCTGGTAATAGCTTTGATACGCTCCGGACGTAACGTTATCCAGCCAGGCCTGATTGTCCAGGAACCAATCAACTGTTTTTTCGAGACCTTCTTCAAACTGCAGCGAGGGCTGCCAGCCTAATTCGTTCATAATCTTGTTCGCATCGATCGCGTACCGAAGATCGTGCCCCGCCCGGTCAGTGACGTAGGTAATCAGCTTCGCCGATTCGCCTTCGGACCGACCCAATTTACGGTCCATGATCTGGCACAACAGGTTCACAAGATCGATGTTCTTCCACTCGTTGAAACCACCGATGTTGTAAGTTTCCCCAAGGCGACCTTTATGAAAAACAGCGTCAATAGCCCGTGCATGGTCGACCACATACAGCCAATCACGCACATTTTCGCCCTTGCCGTAAACAGGCAGCGGCTTGTTGACCTGAATGTTGTGAATCATCAGCGGAATCAGCTTCTCCGGAAAGTGATTCGGGCCGTAGTTGTTCGAGCAGTTCGACAGTACGACCGGCAGCTTATACGTATTGCCATACGCCCGTACGAAGTGGTCAGAAGCGGCTTTAGAGGCCGAGTACGGCGACTGTGGATCATACGGCGTTTCTTCGGTAAAGAACTCATCCGGATTGTGCAGTGAGCCGTATACCTCGTCGGTCGATACGTGGTAGAAACGCTTTTCGTCGAAGGCGGACGCGCCCCCGGCCTGCAGCCAGCTATTTTTGGCTGCATTCAAAAGGTTAACCGTTCCCACCACGTTCGTCATTACAAACGCCATTGGGTCAGTAATGGACCGATCGACGTGCGATTCGGCCGCGAGGTGAATCACTCCATCGAACGAAATCTCGGCGAACATATCCTCCAGAAATTTCGCGTCGGTGATGTCGCCTTTTACGAACGTATAGTTCGGTGCGTTCTCAATGTCAGTCAGGTTCGCCAGGTTACCGGCATACGTCAGCGCATCGAGATTATAAATGTGATATTCCGGGTATTTTGTAACAAACAGCCGGACAACGTGCGATCCGATAAATCCGGCTCCGCCAGTGATTAATATAGATTTCATAAACGGTATATCTTGGTGGGTCTCAAGTCGATTATTTTGCTATTGCGCCTGTATCAACTTATTTCATTAGTTTTTGCTGCCAGCGCCAGGCATCGCGCAACGATTCAGCCAGCGACCGACGGGCGGTCCAGCCCAGCTCACGGTTAGCTTTGGTTACGTCGGCGTATACCTGCTCAACATCACCCGCTCGGCGAGGGCCAATGGTGTAATTCAACGTAACGCCGGTTTCCTGCTCGAACGTTTTAATAATATTCAGTACGGTTTCGCCCCGGCCGGTACCGATATTGATTACGTCGTAAAACGCGTCGGTATCGGTCTCGCTCAGCTTCCGTAACGCCTGCACGTGCGCTTCCGCCAGATCCATTACGTGTATATAGTCACGAATGCAGGTACCGTCGGGGGTGTTGTAATCAGCCCCGTATACCGTCAGTCCCGCCCGAATACCAGCGGCTGCCTGCGTAATAAATGGTACCAGGTTTGCGGGTACACCTAAGGGTAGTTCGCCAATCTGGGCGGAGGGGTGAGCCCCAATCGGGTTAAAGTAACGTAACGCCATCGCTTTAATGGGCGCTTTGGCGTGTACCGTATCGCGAATAATATCTTCGCTGATGGCCTTTGTGTTGCCGTACGGCGACTGGGCCGGAAGCCGGGGCGTCTCCTCCGTCACGGGCAGCTGCTCAGGCTGGCCGTATACGGTGCAGGACGACGAAAACACCAGGTTCTTCACTCCGTATTTTGGCATTAGCTCCAGCAGCAATATCAGCGAATCGAGGTTGTTGCGGTAATATTTCAACGGCTGAGCTACCGACTCACCCACGGCCTTATGGGCAGCAAAGTGAATAACTCCGCTGACAGCTTCCTGCTGGAAGATACGTTCCATGGCGGGCGCATCGTTGCAGTTAACAGAATAACACGTTACGTCGCGCCCCAATATGGCCCGCAGGCCATCCAATGCTGAGCGTTCGGAATTGGAAAAATCGTCGACGATAACCGGCTCAAATCCGGCTTCGACCAACGAAACAACCGTATGCGAACCAATGAATCCAGCTCCGCCGGTAACCAGAATTTTGGGAGAATTGCCTGTAGGAGTCAAACCGTTTTTTATGAAAATTTTGTTATTACTTTAGCAGGATAGGTCGTTAAACCAGACAAAAGTAGTATATTCAATAGGTTTCCGAAAGCAGTATTTATCCTGGGGCTACTCAACAAAGGAGCAAAATCGAATGAACGACAACGAATTAAAAGCACTTATATCGCTCTTAGACGACGAAGACCAGGAAGTAGTGGAGCACGTCGAACAGCAAATCCGGCAGTTAGGTGGCCAAATGATTCCGCTTCTGGAGACTGAGTGGGAAGGCAGCTTCAGTCCAGCCCTGCAAAAGCGCATTGAAGAGCTTATTCATGACCTTCAGTACGAGTCGGTGCTCGACCGGATGCGCGACTGGAAAAACGGGGGCGCCATGGACCTGCTCGAAGGCCTCTGGATTGTAGCAACGTACCAATATCCCGATCTTTCGCTGGAAAAGCTCAGGCAGGAAGTAGAACAGCTGTATTATGAAGTCTGGCTGGACATTAAACCGGAAATGCACCCCGATGAGCAGGTTAAGGCGATGAATAATGCGTTTTTCACCAAGCTGAAGTTCGCGCCCAACACCAAGCATTTTCATTCGCCGGCCAATTCCATGATCAATCAGGTGCTGGAAACGCGCCGGGGCAATCCAATTACGTTATGTGTGCTGTACATGCTTATTGCCAAACGGTTGAACATGCCCATTTATGGCGTCAATCTGCCTAATCTGTTCGTGCTGACTTATAAGAACAGCAGTGGAGTTCAGTTCTATATCAATGTGTTCAATCGGGGTCTGGTCTTTACCCGAAAGGATATTGACCAGTACATTGATCAGCTTAATTTAAAGCGGCTCGATACGTTTTATCAGCCCTGCACGAATGCTGACATTGTGCGTCGGGTGTTACGTAACCTGACCCTGGCGTTCGAGAAGAACGGCGATACCGAGCGCGTTCGCGAAGTTGAACAGATCCTGAACACGGTCCGCGACGATGGCGACGGCCTTCCCCTTTCTGACTATACGCAACGCTAAAAAGCAGTTATAAAGTTGTAAGGTTATAGAGTTGTATAGTTGACTTCACTCATTAACTATACAACTCTGTAACCCTACAACTTTATTTAAAATGCCACGGCCAATAATCCGGGACCGACGTGAAAACAACGTACCGTAAGCTGCTCTTCGTGATCGGGCAACCGGACATGGCCAACAAGGTGTTCAGCCTTATCCGAGAACGGCTCAACGTGTAAATGCTCCCGGAATGTAAGCTCTCGTTTTCCGTAGAGTTTGTACAGTGCTTCTTTAGCGCACCAGTAGACAGCCAAGCGACCCACATCCCCGGCCGCGTGTGCAATTTCACTTTCCGACAGAACACGCGGCACTACGCGTCGAAATTGCTCCCGCAGCGGCTCAATGTCTATACCCACGGGTCTTGACCGGTGTAGTGCCGCAGCGGCCCAACCCGTCGTGTGCGACAGCGAAATATGCCAGGGTGCATTGAGCAAATGCGGCTTTCCAAACTCATCTTTTATCAGACCGACGTACTCAAGTCCCTGTTCTCGGGTCAGTTGCTGAATAGCAGCCCGGCAGGCCAGCCATTCGACGCGCTGAACCGGATGACGAATACGATCCAGCTCTTCCAACTCTAAGGATGAAAGGGGTAATTGATGGCGAAGCATGGTTTCATCTTCGGCAATTGACCAAAGTAATACCGTGCAGTCGTCGTTTATGAGTAGCTTACGTGTCACACGCCAAAAGTCGGAATAGGGTTAGAAAAAAGAAAGGCAAAGCCGCTTTCCTTACCTTTGGTCACTAATTCTGATTTACCTGTGCTTGTAGAGAAACTCGATACGTTCGGCGGACACCGCGACTGTGTGTATGCTCTGGAACGTGGCCCCGCAGTTGACCAATTTTTTTCGGCGGGAGGAGATGGGCTGGTGGTGCAATGGCAACTCGACCGGCCGGACTTAGGCAACGTAGTGGCCAAAATTCCAACTTCTGTATATGCCCTGGCGCTCCACCCGACTAGTGGCTTGTTGTGGGTAGGACAAAACTACGAGGGTATCCACGTAATCGATACCGCCCGTCAGCGGGAAGTTTACTCGCTCAACCTGACCTCAGTAGCTATATTCGACATCAAATTTTACAAGACTGATGCGTTTGTGGCCCTGGCTGATGGAGTGGTCGTCGTGCTGGATGCGGAGCAGTTAGTGGTGCGTAAGCATCTGAAAGCATCGGATCAATCGGCCCGGTGCATCGCCATCAATCCCGTGGAGCGTGAAATGGCCGTCGGTTATAGCGACACGACCGTACGCATCTTCGATTTACAGACGTACGAGTTAAAACGAGTCATTCCAGCGCATACCAACTCGGTATTTACCGTTGCGTATTCGCCCGACCTGCGGTATCTGTTAACGGCCGGGCGCGATGCCCACCTGAAAATATGGGATGTAGAAAAAGCTTACACTCTCCAGAACGATATTGTCGCACACATGTTTGCCATTAATCACCTTACGTTTAGCCCGGATAGCACGTGGTTTGCGACGGCGAGCATGGACAAATCCATCAAAATCTGGGATGCCGAAACGTACCGTCTGTTAAAAGTAGTCGATCGGGCCCGACATGCGGGACACGGCACATCGGTTAATAAATTGTTGTGGGTTGACCGCGACAACCAGTTACTCTCGGCCAGCGACGACCGGACGATTTCAGTCTGGAAGTTGACCTGATCCTCATCATTTGGGCGGAAAACTGCTGATTTTGTTGCTTTTTTTGTAAAATTCGCATTAAGGACGTTAATTCACCCTTACCAGAGTAGACAAAACCTACCAAACCCTAAGCGCACCGATGAAAATTACGGCTATAGAAATCCGGCAGCATACATTTGATAAAGGGTTGCGTGGTTATAAACCCGAGGATGTCGATGCATTTCTGGCTTCGTTATCGCAGGAATGGGAACGAATTACCGGCGAACATAAAATGCTGAAAATGCAGCTTGAACTAGCCGAAAAAGAGCTAGGAAAGCTGAAAGAAGTCGAGATGACGCTTTTCCGGACGCTGAAAACGGCCGAAGATACCAGCACACAAATTACCGATCAGGCCAATAAAGCAGCTGAACAATACGTTACCGAAGCGCGTCAGAAAGCCGATGAACTACTGGCCGAAGCGCGTAAACGGTCGGCGTTGATGGTGCAGGACGCCGAAAACCAGGCCAGATATCTGAAAGATAATATACTCAATGACCTGAAAGCCATGGAGTATGATTTTAAGGCACTGGAAAGCTATAAGGAGAACCTAGCCGTTCAGATTCGCAGCCTTGCCAGCAATGCGGTCGACACGGTAGAGCGCTTTGAGAAGAAGTTTGCCAAGCAGAACCTGAAAGGAAAAATTGATGAAGTAACCACTCAGATCAACGATGGTTCTCAGGAAGGTAACGATGAATTGGCTTCAGCACCAACAGCCGAGCTTCCTCCGTTAACCGAGCGCGAGACAGCAGTTCCCGAAGCCATTCCGGTTGATGAGGAACTCGTCGACAAACTCGACGAGGCTATTGAGCAGACCGATCATGCGTCTGATATGCCTGCCGCTGAAGACACAAGCGCAGATTCGGCAGAGATCGTTTCGAATGAGTCAACTTTACCAGAGCCAACGGCCGTTGAAGCAGCTCCCGCAGCGGTTGCGGAGGACGACAGTCAGCCTAAGAAAAGCGGCTCATTTTTCGATCAGATTTAACTACGTAATAGCCTGACGGGGTGGCATAAGATTCAGACAGTAACACCTGAAACTGGGCCTCGGTCGGGCTATAATTTTTATGGGAACCATTGCCCTGGAAGGCCTCGAATTTTTCTCCTATCATGGATTCTACGATGAGGAGCAAAAGATTGGCAATAAATACTCAGTCGATATTGTGGTAACGGCCGACTTTTCGGAAGCGGCCCGGCGCGACCGGCTAAGCGCAACAGTCAATTACGAAGACTTATACCGAATTACAGCTGCGGTTATGCAACAGCCTGCCCGGTTGCTGGAACACATTGCGCACCGTATCATCCAGGAAATTCGAACAAAATACGCGGATTTGCAAACCGTAGAAGTTAGCGTATCAAAGTTCAATCCGCCGATTGGGGGCGTCTGCCACCGGGCTAAGATTACACTGAGGGAATAAGTAAGAAAAGGCCAAAGGGGAAGAAAGAGACAGGTTACAACAAATGACACCTGTACTCCTTCTTCCCCCCTTTGGCCTTTTCTTATACCGCTTGCTGTAGACCAGCAAATGAAATGGCCATGTGTGAAGCATCGTAAACACAAGTACCATTTTTGATGAGCAGGACCTGAGGAGACTCGTGCTCAACACCAAATTCACTTTCTACTTTCTTAGAAATCGATCGATTGGCATGTAAGTCCAGATAGTACGGCTTAACTCCCAATTGATCATTCCAGTTACGCTCCATACGGCTCAAGGCCATGGCACTGATCGAACAGGTTGTACTGTGCTTAAAAATCAGCACCGGCTGTTTCGCCGACTCGTCTTTAATTGCCTCGAGTTGAGCGTCGTTTGTTAGTTTATTCCAGTTCATTGTATCAACACGCACTCTGTTGACGTAGAAGCATTTTTTAATATGAAAAGTTCGCTTATTGGTGCCGAACGATCAGCTTTTGTACCATCTCGGTAGATAATGCATCAGCATAGGGACCATAGGCGTTTACGAGGGTTCCGCGTTGGCCATTCTTTTCCTCAATTGCATACAAAATAGTTTCGTCATCGGGATCCGTCATCCCCTCAAAGCGGTAAAAGCTGGCAATTGTAAAATCCTCAGGATGCAATTCAAGGGCATCCTGCTGGCACTTTAGGTGATCCGTTTTCAAGTTATAATCTCGAGTATATCCTTGTTTTCTGAGGTCGTCCAGTGCTTCGGTGAGCGTATCATAGCCAGGCATAATCGGGTGAGTTTGCGGGTGAGTTTGTAGCTTTGTACATATAACTAACTGCATATTGCCTTGTTTTCGGCACTCTACACTACAGGAATTCACGCATTTGAACTGCTGTTACGGGCCATAGCCCCATTTAACCGAAAGGCTCGGCAGTGGATTGACGGGCGAAAAGGCTGGGCCGCAAACCTGGCAAAAATGCTGGCGGAACATACACAGCCCATTGCCTGGTTTCACGCAGCTTCGCTCGGCGAGTTTGAGCAGGGACGTCCGGTTATCGAGGCATTTCGAGAAGCGTATCCCGGCTACCGAATTTTACTTACCTTCTTTTCTCCGTCGGGTTACGAGGTCCGCAAAGATTACGACGGAGCCGATTACGTTACGTATATACCCACTGATACGCCCGCGAATGCACGCCAGTTTGTAGAGACAGTAAACCCCAAAATTGTCTTCTTTATCAAATACGAATTCTGGCATAACTACCTGCATACGTTACGGGCGGCTAACATACCAGTCGTGTCATTCTCGGCCATCTTCCGGCCAGATCAGTTATTTTTCAAGGCCTACGGTGGCTTTTATCGAAACATGCTTCACTGTTTTGACCATATTTTGGTACAGAATCAGCAGTCTGTTGAGTTACTGGCCTCTATTGGTATCACCAACGTAACATTAGCCGGTGATACCCGATTCGACCGGGTTGCGCAGACGGCAGCAGCCCGGAAAGACATACCGCTGGCGCAGGCGTTCAAAGCCGGTCAGCCATTGCTCGTTGTCGGCAGTGCCTGGCCGGAAGATATGGACGTTTTGATTCCGTTTATTAATCAATTCGATCAACCGCTCAAAGTCATCATTGCCCCGCACGAGATCCACGATTCTGAAATCGAACGCTGGCGAGGTCAGCTTACAAAGCCGTCGGTTCGGTTTTCACAGGCTGCTGACACCAACGTAGCGACTGCCGACGTACTGATTATTGACAACATCGGCATGCTGTCGTCGCTCTATCAGTACGGCGAGTTTGCCTATATCGGTGGGGCGTTTAAGCAGGGCTTACATAACATCCTGGAGGCTGCTACGTTTGGCATGCCCATTTTCTTTGGCCCCGAATACAACAAATTTCAGGAAGCGATCGATCTGGTTAACGAGGGGGGTGCCTTCCCGATTGGCGATGTTGATACGTTATCAACCGTCTTTGCGAAGCAGTATGCTAACGCAACTGAAGCCGCTCAGATCAGCCGTAACTACGTGCAGCGGAACATTGGCGCAACCGCACAGGTTATGAAAATTGTAAAGCATCTAATGAGCGAAAGAGGGCTGTAGTTCTCGCTCTTTTGCTCTATCACTCTTTCACTCTTTACCCCATTGCAGCAAGGTTTAGTCATACGCTCCACCGGCTCCTGGTACGACATCCGTAATGCGGACGGTCATATTTATCAGGGCCGTTTGAAGGGCAAGTTCAAAATTGCCGGTTTAAAAGTCACCAACCCGATTGCGGTGGGCGACCGGGTCGTATTCGACGTTGAAGATGAAGCCGAAAATACGGCGGTAATCACCGATATTGAACCCCGCGAAAATTACATTATCCGGCAATCGGTGCATAAAACGGCGCATGGTCATATTCTGGCCGCTAATCTTGATCAGGCTGTTCTGCTGGCAACGCTAACCTTGCCCCGTACCTCGCTCGGGTTTATTGATCGCTTTTTGGTCTCGGCCGAGTCGTTCCGTATCCCCACAACCGTGGTCTTTAACAAAGCCGATATTCTGAACGACGAAGGGCTTGCGTATCAGCAGGAAATTATAGATATGTACGAGCGTATCGGCTATAAATGTCTCACTACGTCGGCAACGGATGGCGTAGGCGTTGACGAGTTTCGGCAACTCCTGGACCATAAAGTAACGTTACTATCAGGACACTCGGGGGTGGGAAAATCTACGCTGGTCAACGCCATTGCCCCCGATCTGAACCTACGTACCAACGAAGTGTCAACGTTTGCCAATAAGGGCGTTCACACGACTACGTTTGCTGAGATGTTCGAACTGGCTCCTGATACGTACATCATTGATACGCCGGGCATCAAAGAGCTTGGATTGATCGATACGTCGAAAGAAGAGATCAGCCATTATTTCCCCGAAATGCGGGATCGGCTCAACCAATGCCGGTTTCATAACTGTCTGCACATTAACGAACCCGGCTGCGCCATTAAAGATGCCGTTGGCGAAGGCGAAATCGCCGAAAGCCGGTATATGAGCTACCTGAGTATGATGGAAGGCGGAGACAATAGGCGTTGATTACAATACGCCTTCTTCGGTCAGGATGGCTGCTACGTTGAGCGTAATATCGTCCATAACCGGAACAGGAGTGTCCCAGTTGACGGTAATCCAGTTTTCGCCTTTGGTAGCGACGAGTACTTTTCGCGATTGGGTCGTAATCCAGATAACGCGTTCCGTGCCGAAGTCGAGCATAGCCTGCGTTTTCTGGTGAACATAGTCCTGCTCCATGGCCGGAAAAGCTTCCAGATCGACCTTAATGTCGACCTCGACAACAACCTTTGGCGCTACATCAAAAAACTTACCTTTGATGGTTACTTTTTCCTTTTCGTAAAAAGCGATGTCATTGGCTAGATTGCCGCCTAACTGCAAGTGTAAACCCGGCTCATTCGTGACTACCCAGTAGACTTTTCGGTTGGTGTGATTTCCTAGATACAGATACAGAGCAGATACAATGATTGCTTGTAGATCGCTACAGCCCATGATTTCACCGGGAGTTTTTCGGTTTGCTAAAACATCTTTATAGCCCTTGCGGTATAAGGGTTTCCCGTTGAGCGTCTCATAAATCAGGTAGGACGGAATGGTCTGTTGCGCTGCTTCAGGTTCCATCGTCGTCAGTTCTGTTGCCATAGTTTTCCGATTTAAACCAATATACAAAGGTTTCAAAATATAACGCAGGGTTGCCCTGCGTTATAGGCCTTAGTTCGTCATGGCAGCTAGCAGATCGGCTTGCGTGATGATGTGTACCTGCTCTTTTTCGTCACGTACCAGCAACGCTTTATTATCTCGGTCGATGAGCGACGAAAGCGCATCGATGGTGTTATCTAAGCCGACAAATTTGAACGGTTTGTCCATGACTTCGCTGACGGCGTGGTCTTTGATCGCAGGGTCTTCAATGAGTCGCGTTAATACCGTTGAGTCGGTCAGGCTACCCACAATTTGACCCCCTTCGTCAGTAACGGGAATCTGTGAAATACCGTAGCGGTTGAGCACCTGAATAGCCTGGCTTACCGATACGCCCGAGCCAATGGTTGTCAATTGCGACTGGCCATTTTTACTATGGACAATATCGCGGGCTGTTTTGAACGACCGGTCTTCGAGGAAGCCGTGGTCCTTCATCCACGTATCGTTATAGATTTTGGCGAGGTAGCGCGTACCGTGGTCGGGCAGCAAAATAACCATTACGTCCTCGTCAGTCAGGTGATCTTTTGCCCACTCTAGCGCCCCATGCACGGCCGTACCGCACGACCAGCCCACGAACAAACCTTCTTCCCGCGACAGTCGACGCGTCATGATGGCGGCATCGCGGTCGGTAACTTTAATGAACTGGTCGATTACGTCAAAGTTGACGTTTTGCGGCAAAATATCTTCGCCAATGCCTTCGGTGAGGTACGGATAGATTTCGCCCGGATCGAAGATGCCCGTTTCTTTGTACTTCTTGAACACCGAGCCATACGTATCGAGGCCCAACGTAAATAGATTCGGGTTCTGCTCTTTCAAGAATTTCGACGTACCGCTGATCGTCCCCCCCGTACCGACCGAAGCCGCAAAGTGCGTAATCCGTCCGTCGGTATCCCGCCAGATTTCGGGGCCCGTTGTCTCGTAATGCGCGGCTGTATTCGACGGATTATCGTACTGGTTCGGATACAGCGAGTTCGGAATATCGCGGTTCAGCTTCTTAGCAACGGAGTAGTACGAGCGTGGATCGTCGGGCGCTACGTTTGTCGGGCAAACAACGACTTCGGCCCCAACCGCCCGCAGAATATCGATCTTCTCCTTCGACTGCTTATCCGCCATCGTAAAGATGCACTTATAGCCCTTGGCAATAGCCGCTAGTGCCAGACCGAAGCCCGTGTTCCCGGAGGTACCCTCGATGATGGTGCCGCCGGGTTTTAAGATCCCCTGTTTCTCAGCATCCTCGATCATGCGAATGGCGATACGGTCTTTCACCGAGTTGCCTGGATTGAAGTATTCGACTTTGGCGAGAATTGTCCCCCGGATGCCTTTCGTTACGTTGTTGAGTTTGACTAAGGGCGTATTGCCGATGGTATCGACAATGGTGTTGTAGTAGTTCATGTTGATAAAGTTTTGTTGTACTGGTTCAGGAAGGTTATCACCTGATTATGAAAATGTTTAAAACTAGCTGAGCGTTGCTCTAACCAAGAAACATCTAAATGCACTAAAATGTCATTAGCCAGTTCGAGTTGTTTAGCTACAAGCTTCGTATTAGCATAGACCGCTTGTTTAGCAGAAAGCCGTGGTTGCGGTTCCAATGCTGTATTCTTACCAGGTTCGTCTCTGTGCCGTTTAATGTACCAGAGCCAATATTCAATACATTGAACAGGCAGCATCACAACTGCTGGATGGTTTCTGCACTTATCCGTATAATGCTCCTGCTTCAGCTTGATTGCTGGATGATGTTCTGTGTCAATGTCACGGCCAACGAACAGTACGTCAAGGCCTAATAGAGCACGCTGCCGCAAAGCGTCTGGCAATAATACGTCTACCTATGCTCACTAAGAACATAATCCAAGAAAGCGACTAGATTAGAGGCATCTGCATTTACTATATCGGCCCCTTCACCAACTAAACTAGGTTGAGCTAATTTATTAGGGTCCGGTTTATATATTACCGCAGGTCCGATCTTCTCCTTCATCTTTTGAGGATCAAAATGCAGAAAGCTTCCAGTACCTTGTGTCTTTATATCAGCCTTTTCTATAAAGCCATTACTCGTCACTCTACAATTGACACCTTTTACAGGGTCTTGTTCATTAACAAGATACAGTAGTTCAATTTTTATTTCATGACCTTTCTGTTTTCCAAAAACCAGATGCTCAGGCTCCTCTTGATTTGTGTTATCCTTGACCATGTACTCTAGCGCCTTCAAGAAATTGGTCTTGCCCGAGTTGTTGGGACCGATGAGCAAGTTGACTTTTTGAAGGTCGAGCGTTACGTCTTTTAAGCTCTTGAAATTCTGGATAGAAACGCGCTTGAGCATGATCAGTAGCGGTTAATTTGCTTGTAAGTTAGGCAATTACTTACCCGGTTGAGTACGGCTCGACGCTTCGGCCCGCATGAGTACCGTGTTGTCAGGATCAATCACCACCGTAGCCGGGCGGCTGGCTACCGGAACCGTAAACGACTGCGTTTGTGCGTTCATGGTTAGCTTTCCAGTGCGGGTCAGTTCACGGCCACTGGCATCGCGGATGCTGAACACGAGCGGCAAGATATACGAGCCGGTACGTTGAATCTGCCGTACATCAATCACCATCGCTTTTTTAGCCGCATCGTAATTCGACTCCCACACTACGTCCGGAAAGCCCGGTTGGTAAAGCCATTGCTGGAAGAATCGGCCTAACCGTTTGCCCGATACCTTTTCCATAACCGTCTGCAAATCGCTGGTTCGGGCGTTGGCATTGCGGAACTTCTCGTAATATGTCCGCACACCTTTCCAGAATACGTCATCGCCCAGCTCGTGACGTAACATGTGCAATGCCCAGCCGCCTTTCTGGTATTGGTTTGGGTTCAGCAAATCCATCAGATTGGTCGTAGTCGAGTCGATAATCGTACTAGTCGGCTTTAGGGCTGTGTAGCGAAAAATCTGGTTTTTGTTCTGGTTGAGCACCGCATTGAGCGTATCGCGACCATAAGCCTGTTCGAGATATAAGGCTGAGAAATACGTAGCAAACCCTTCACTCAACCAAAGGTGAGCCCAGTCGGCTTCGGTAGCCGAATTACCAAACCACTGATGCGCAATCTCGTGCGCCAGCAACGCTTCAACGTCCGAATCTTTCCGACCGACAATGATTTTCTCATCGTAGAAAATGCAGCTCGCGTTTTCCATACCGCCAAATACGGTTGTTGACTGCACGTTCGCCAGCTTCTCATACGAGTACGGCCCGACCTTGTCAATGAAGAATTGTAGAATACTTTTGGCCGGTCGGTAATCAATAAAACCCTTCTGACTGTCGTTGGGATACAACCAGCTTTGCACCGGTACACCACCAACTGCGCCAACCTCCTCAACCGCAAATCGAGCCGCGCCAATCACCATCACTTTGGTTGGGATGGGTGTGCTTTCCTGCCAGCGCGTCAGCTTGCGGCCGTTGGGTTGTGGCGTTTCGCTCAGTAACTTCCCGTTCGAGATTACCCGATACGTAGCGGGCGCATTGATCGTGAACGAGCAGGTCGCTTTGTCAGACGGGTGATCGACGACGGGCAAATAATGCCGGGCATTGTTCGGCCAGTTGTCGCCAAAGAAAGTGCGTTCACCAAATTTATTCCGACTAATAATCAACCCTTTCGCGGGCGTACCGACGTAGCGTATCGTGAGTTCCGTTGGCTGATTGGGGGCGGCAGGTAAGTTGATAAAAACCCGATCGTTACGTTGGGTAAAGGGCGTCGACTTGCCATCGGCTAAACGCACCTCACCGACTTTCATTCCCGTTACGGTGGAGTCGGCACGTTCGCCAACTAAATCGAACCAGACTGTCTGGCGGTCATCGTTCCGGGTAAACCTAATTGTGGCTTCGCCCCGAATCTGATTCGTTGAGTCGCTGAGGGTTAACGAAAAAGCATAATTCAATACGTCGACGCCCGGCTGCGTGTAGCGAGCCAACCGATCGGGTAGCTGCGCATAGACAACAGACGTCAGCAATAAAAAAAGACTCAGCAACTTATATAACTTGGTACTCATCATAGAATAGGTTTGTCATGCATATACGAATAAGCAGGCGGCACGACAATGCAGTAATTGTTTACTCTTTAATTTCCTGGCAGAGCTCAATCAGCACGCCATTGGTTCCTTTGGGATGCAGGAAACATACCAGTTTGTTATCGGCTCCGCGCTTCGGCGTTTCTCTTACTAACGTAAAGCCTTCGTTTTTTAGCCGCTCCATCTCGGCGACAATATCATCGACTTCGAATGCCAGATGATGTATTCCCTCGCCTTTCTTCTCCAGAAATTTGGCGATGGGGCTATCCGGATTCGTTGCTTCGAGCAGTTCTATTTTGGTTTCATTGACCCGAAAGAACGACGTAGTGACGCCTTCTGACTCCACCGTTTCCGCCTTGTAAGGCGCTACGTTCAGCAGCTTCGTAAACAGGTCATTCGACGTAGCGATGTCGTGGACAGCGATCCCGATGTGTTCAACGTTGGTAAGCATAGGTAAGAAAAGAACTTTTCCGTTTGGGGGAAAGTTAATAGATTAGTATCGATTCGCGTCAAATTCGACTGTATTACGACTATGGTTACTGTCTCAGAAATTGCCAAAAATAAGATTATTGAGCTGCGTCAGAAAGACGGCCTTGCCGAAGAGTACGCCATTCGGGTAGGTGTACAAGGTGGCGGTTGTTCGGGACTGATGTACGATTTGCAATTCGACGCAACGCAACAGCCAACCGACCATGTCGTTGAAGATAAAGGCATTAAAATTCTGGTTGACCGAAAAAGCCTGCTGTACCTTGCCGGTACCGAGCTTGATTTTTCAGATGGCCTGAATGGTAAAGGTTTCCAGTTCAAAAACCCGAACGCCAGCCGTACCTGCGGCTGTGGTGAGAGTTTCGCTGTCTAGATCCGGATTTATCGGATTAGCTGGATTTACAGGATTTTGTTATATGATGAGAGCTGACTTGAGTAAGTCAGCTCTTGTTGTTTGTTAGTGTTGATTAACTTTCCGGCTTATAGCAAAATCCTGCTAATCCTCCCAATCCCGGCCGCAGTGGCGGTCCAATCTAATGAGCGCTAAACCAGTAAGCCATTCTCGCACGACACTTACGGAGTTGATGATTCCGTCGTATGCCAATTTCGGTGGTAAAATACACGGTGGTATTCTGCTATCCCTAATGGACAAGCTCGCGTATGCTTGTGCGGCCAAACATGCTGGTCAGTACTGCGTAACGGTATCGGTCGACGGCGTTAATTTCCGGCAGCCGGTTGAAGTTGGCGAGCTGGTATCGCTGATGGCGTCGGTAAATTACGTGGGTCGAACGTCGCTCGTGGTAGGAATTAAAGTTATTGCTGAGAACGTAAAGACGGGTGTTGTAAAGCACACGAATACGTCTTACTTCACGATGGTGGCCAAAGACGAATTGGATACGCCGACCGAAGTTCCTCCACTACTCCTCGAAACACCCGACGATGCCCGCCGTTTTCTGGAAGCGATAAAGCGCAAAGAGTTACGAGCCAGCTACAGCGAACACTTCGATAATGCCAAAACCCGGATGCTGTTAACCGAAAACGTCGGTAAGCTAACCAGCGAGCGCTGCCAACTTACCGACGATCTTAAAAATCAACTGTCGTGATCTAAAACCCCAGTTCGGCCCGCACTTTTTGGGCTCCAGCAACCATGTTAGTCAGCTTTTGCTTGGCAGCCCAGCGCGCCGTTTGGCTTAAGCCGCAGTCGGGGGCAACCGCCAGTTTCTCAGCGGGTACGTATGGCAAACACTTGCGAATCCGTTCGGCTACGTCGTCGGGCGTTTCGATGTAATAGCTCTTTACGTCAATAACACCGACCGCTACATCAAACTTTTCGGCAAAGCGTTCCAGCAAGTTGACCTCTGCGAAATTCAGAATGGTCATCTCCGAGTGAAGCTCGTCGACGGTCATGTCCAGAAAATCAGGGAGCATCGGCGCAATGCTCTTTTTACCGACCGACCGGCCTTTGTAATTGCCAAAACACAGGTGCATCGATAAGCGCGTTTTACCAACGCCCGGTGCAACCGTCCGATTGAAAATATCGACAAACCGCTTTGTATCCTCCCGATAGGCGTAGCACGACATGGATGGCTCATCGACACAAATTTCGGGCACTCCCAAAGCGACTAGGGCTTCAATTTCTTTACGAACTAAAGGCAGTAGGGCTTCGGTAACTTCCCAACGATCTTTATACAAGTCACCCGGTAACAGCCGACCGCTCAGTGTGTATGGACCAGGAATCGACACCTTCAGTCCTTGGCCTACCGGAGCCAGGCGTTTTAACCGTTGGTATTCCTCAACCACACCTAGGCCTTTGGGGGCCGACAGTGGCTCAACGATGTTGTGCTTTCCCCGCTGATCGTGCGCCGGTGGACCAAACCGACGTAATTCTGTTTCGTTATTCTGAATACCGTTGATGTAGCCATAAAAAGACAGGTTGAAATCAAAGCGGGTTTGTTCACCGTCGCTGATCACGTCCAGGCCAGCTGCCACCTGATCGTGAACCGACGCGACTACGGCGTCTTCAATCATTTCGTTGATGTCAGCAGGACCGAACTGAGATAGGTTCTGGCTGGAGAACTCAAGCCAGCCGGGAAATGGCATAGAGCCAACAACGGTTGTTTTGATAGGAGTCGGTTGCAAAGGAGTTAGCCGTTTTAATGAGAGTAGGAATGTATTCGCCCCTGTTCAATCCGGGTACGCGAATATAGGCTAATACCCAATCAGCTGTAATCGCTGATCCGACTGATCTTTCCGTCGCTAAACGCGAAGATGGTTACGCCCCGCAGCGATAACGTATCGCCAGCGTTACGTCCATTGGGGAGATCGATAGCTAAAACAGCTTTATACTCAATTTCAGCAGCAGCCGTCCGGACGCCTAGCGTCAGCGAACGGATCACTTGTCGACGGCTTTTGAACACGCCCAGCGATTGCTTCGCTAACGCTTCAAATTCGGCCCGGCCACTGGTTTCTGTAATCCCTGCCGTATTGGATACATTCTCGAAAACGATGACGTCATGCAGTAACGCCATCATTCCCGGTACGTCCATGCGGTTATAGGCCGAAATATACTGTTCGATTAGTTCTTGCATAGGCGGCAATGTAGCCAACGAACCGCTTAGAACGGCTTTTTGCCAAGCACTTTCTTAAATACTTCCTTAAGTAACACGGGTAAGGTAAAGTTGTGGCTCACGGCGTATCGGAAATTGCCGGTATTGATCGTCTCGATTGGCTTACCGTTCTCGCTATGCTGTACCGTCTTACCGGTGGCGATGTTTACTACGTGCCGCAGATTGAGGTTGTTGGCAAACATATCGGAGAACCGGGGCGAGTAATACATACAGCCTTCGAAGTAGTAGTGGGTCACCTGCGACCAACGCGTTACGTTACCGCCTTTTATGGGCATCCCGCCGTGAACTAAGTTCGACGACCAGATCAGGACGTCGCCTTTCTGCATGTGGATCTCCTGGCGTTGGTAGCCGTTTGCTTCCATGAAGTCTTCCATGAAGTCTTCGTAATGCGGATATTCAGCGTAGTTCTCCTGGGCTTCAATGCCGATGTCAAAGTAGTTAAATTCCTTCTGCCGGTGCGACCGCGGATAATAAAACAACGGGCCATTGCTGGCATTTGTCTCTTCCAGGGCCACCCATACGCCACACATAAAGCGGGCAGGTGTGCTGCTGAAGTGAATGGTATCGGAGTGCGCCCGTTGCTGCGTACCAAACTTGAAGTTGAGCGTTTGAAAGGGAATAGGTTCGCGTTCGTACAGCAACCGAAGAACGTCGAAAATCTGAGGTTGGCTGGCAATATCACGTACCGTCTTATACTTTTTCCAAAGATCTTGATGTCGGCTGGGCTGCTCACCTAGATTCGCCGGATACTCATGTTCGATTTCTTTTATAGTGCGATCGATTAGTTCAGGGGCAACCTGCTGACGTAAGAGCAGAAATCCTTCACGATTATAGTGAGTGACCATTTCTTGCTGCTCGGCGGTAAGGCTTCGTTTCATCAGCAGATCACTAAAGAAAGGAGACTCAACCCAGGGTAGGTTCATTTTCTGGGCTACGGCAAGATTGTTCATGGATAGAAAGGTTTGGGGTGATGATTAGAGTATCAATCTACTTCATTTATCGCCTATAGGATGAATTGATTTTAGTGAACGGCATACAGCTGTTGCACGTAATAAGAATTCAACTAAACGAATGCCAAACTATTCATTATAAGCATGATACCTTAAGCTGCCAGCATTAAAAGTTGATTAAAATGAAAGCGCCGGAAGTTGACATGACTTCCGGCGCTTTCATTTCTTATAGCGATTATTATTACACTCAACTAAAATTCATATTGCCACCAGAGCAGGTTCTCTGTCCGGTTGAACAGGACAAATCTATTTTTTTCGAGTACCTTCTGCGACGCTACATTCTCGACGTCCGTATCGGCGACTACGCGCAGCACACCGGGCTGTTTCCCGGCCCAGTCCACGAGTCCACCCACCATTTCGGACATATAGCCCTGCCGCTGAAAAGCTGGATACGTACCGTACCCAATTTCAACAGCACCCGTTTCATCAGGTTCGCCCTTGAACTTGGCTTCGGCAACAATCTGCTGTTTTTGTCGATCAATGGCCAGCCACATAGTATGATACAGCGGGTCGCGTGAAGGTTCTTTTAAACGGGGAATGGTGAAATGGGTAATCACGCTTAACACAGGCTCAACTGCCTTCCGATGACCTTGCCGTAGCCCCAGCGTTTCTTCAAGCCGATAACTATCGGCAACGTGTAAAATAACCTGATCGAGCGTCAGGGGGATAATGGTCAGACGTAACGTTTCAATCATAACTGAGTATCGGCCTGGCTAACGTAACTACTAATGCCAACATGACTATATAATTTGGCTAACCGATGCGCATGTTCGTCATAAGCCGCTTCAAATAAATCAACCGCCCGCTGGGCTCCCACAACCACGCCTGCGCTCAATACCTTCGGTGGCCGCCCCGCTTCGGTGAGCAGTCGTGCGACCTCAGCCTTGATACTATTGACAATAACGGCTCCGCCTACCGTACTCCCCGGCGCAACAGGTGTGTCAAGACCGGGAATGGTAAGCATCGCGTCGCCCACGGGTGCCCCTGTGTCGAGAATTAAATCGGCAAAGTCGCTTAATTTTTTACCATCAGTACGTTTACTGGTACTCTTCTCCGAATGCTCTTTTGTGATCAACACAACGACTTTTACGCCTTTTTGCTGAAACAGCTCAGCCATTTCAATAGGCACTACGTTGCAGCCCGACGACGATATGACCAGCGCTGAGTCCTGATCTGACAAGTCGTAGTTGCGAAGAATTCGGTCGGCCAAGCCAGGAACATTCTCCAGAAACATAGCCTGCCGTTGTCCGTTGGCTCCAACAACCAGGTTATGAAACGTAAGAGACAATTCGACAATGGGATTGAATCCCGGAAACGAGCCATAGCGTGGCCACATCTCTTCGACCATGATGCGGCTATGTCCCGAGCCGAACACATGGACCATGCGCCCCGCCAGAATCGTCTCAGCGAACCAGTTTGCTGCTTGCTGTATCTGAGCTTCCTGCGCTTCGACCGTATCTAGAATGGCGCGGCATTTTTGGATATATTGAAGAGTCATAATGTCTGAACCGGGATTAAGCTGACTATTCCTGATTAATTTGATTTAAACATGAGCTAGACAGAAACGTGCCTAAGCCAAACTTATCTCGCTGCTTATGTCCCATACTATGTCTGATTAGTTAATCAGCAATCAGGTCAATCAGCATCAATCAGCTTAAACCCGGTTTTGAAGGGCGAAGCTGGCCGCGCCGATAGCACCGGCCATATCACCAAAATGGGCTATTTTAATTGGTGTGACCTGACCACCCGGCCGCCACTCATACAAGCTCATAAATTCAGCCAGGGGGCGTAATAAATCATCTTCCGCCTGAGTGATGCCCCCGCCCAGCACGACTAAATCGGGCGAAAACAGGTTGATGAGTGAGTTAATGCCTATTGCCAGTTTTCTGACTGATGTCAACCACACCCACTGCGCAAAATACTCTCCCTGCTTATACGCTTCGAGCAGTTGGTAGGTCGACGTAAACCGCCCCAGCGACCGACGTTCGATTGTTGCGTTGCCAATGGCATCTTCTAGACTACCTGGCGCTCCGGTTATATCCCGATCGGCCTCAGCGTCTACGGTCATATGCCCAATGTGCCCGGCCTTCTGGAAATTCCCCTGATACAGTTTACCGTCGATTAAGATACCGCCCCCAACGCCCGTACCGAGCGTAAGCATGACTACGTTCCGACAACCTTTGGCAACACCGAATCGGCTTTCGGCCAGTAAAGCAGCGTGTGCATCGTTAACAACGTGAACGGTTGCGTTCAGGAAGTTGCCCCAATGGAACCCTTCCAGACCGCTCAGCCGACCAGGCATAAACGCAATGCACTGATTGGTTACGTTCGGCAAACCCGGAGCCGATAGCCCGGTAAACTCCACAGGTTCGGCCGAATAATCACGAAGCTCCTTGACGGTTTCCGATACGGCCTGCTTCCAGTGAACGTCAGTTTGGTCTTTCTCACCGTTGGTAGGATGGTATAGCTGCTTGACAATTTCGCCGGTATCGCTGTTCATAAGTACCCCTTTAATCCAGGTGCCGCCAAGATCTATACCAATTGCGTTCATAATTGCCCTTCGCTAACACTCCAGCCGCCGTCGACGGTCAATATCTGGCCGGTGGTGAACTTCGACTGGTCTGACATAAAATACACGGCGGCTCCGTCGAGGTCACTGGGCTGCCCAATACGTCCTCCATCGAGCGGTTGCTTACTTTTTGTGAACGACATGATCGCATCGTCTTTCGTAGCTCGTTGGGCCATGGGTGTTTCGACCAGAGACGGTGCTAAGGCGTTGATCCGTATGTTGTCATTGGCGTAGTAGGCCGCTACCGATTTTGTAAACCCGATAACGGCTGACTTCACGGCAGCATAGGCATGGGTAGCAAAGTAGGTTGGCGACGGTGACGACCCGAGTACCGATCCCATGTTCAGAATAGCTCCACCCGTTTTTTGGGCTCGAAACGCCCGAACGGCTGCCTGGTTCGATAGCATCAACGACGTAAGATTAAGATTGACGGTGTAATTCCAGCCCTCAAGGGTTATATCATGAAGCGGGCCATCTCCGAACCGCCGTCCACTACCTCCTGCTACGTGATATAATCCATCGAAGCCACCAAATATCTGCTGACAAAGCGCAATGGCTTTAGTGGCGGTTTGAGGGTCTGAGGCATCGCCCGACATGGCTAACCCGTTGCCATCTAATTGCTGTTCAGCGGCTGTGCAGCTTTCCGGATTACGTCCTACTACAACGACCTGTGCTCCTTCCCGGACAAACGCTACGGCTGCCGACAATCCCATTCCTGTGGTACCACCCACCACCACAATACGTTTATTCTCTAACCACATTCTGTTTGTTGACTCAAATTGATTTATACCGCAAGAAACGAAATAGACCGACGTCCACCAAGATTGCCCACAGCAAGCTTCTGTAGTAGTCTAGTCGAATTATTAAAGCAAAAGCGGAGCCTCAGAAGAAGCTCCGCCAATTACGTTACACTAAATCGCGCTCGATGATTTTCCCGCTGGCTTTTTCTTTCAGGATAAGCTTGTTGCGGCCGTCGTGGGTCATTTCCTGCTTGATAAGGTAGTGGTCAGCGTCGTATTCGGTTAAGGTTGTTTCCTGGGTTAGACCCTCTTTACCCCGCCAGACGGGCAACTGCACAGGCTCCCACTGCTTGGTTTCGGCGGACTTGTAAGCGGCATCAAGAATCGCGTTGACAACGTACCCATCGTAGAACGTTTCGGCTGGTTCACGCCCTTCCTCTACCGCCATAAACATGTCTGTAAACATGTGATTATAACCCAAATCGTTTACTTCATCGCCAACGGGGAATAACCAACCTGTGTTCGATTCAGCTTTTTCGGCTACGTAATCAGCACCTTTACCCGTTGTGAACATCTCAAAGCCGGTGCGCAGGAAGTTGTTGATCCAGATCGTACCCTCGGTACCCATCACCTCATCGCGAAGGTCCATACCGCCCCGGAACGTCCAGCTCACTTCGAACTGACCGATCGCGCCATTTTCGTACTTGACCAGCGCGATTGCGTGATCTTCGGCGTCGATCGGCTTCACCTGGGTAGCTGCCCAGCACATCACCTCGACCGGCTTCACATCTTTGCCGATGAAGTTTCGGGCAATTTCTACGCAATGGCAACCTAAGTCGAGCATACACCCGCCACCGGCCTGCTCTTTATCCCAGAACCAATTGGAGTGAGGGCCTGGATGCGTTTCGCGTGACTTTGCCCAGAGGATTCGGCCCAAAGCGCCGTTCTGGACGCTGTCTAAAGCTTTCAAAAACTTTGGGGAGTAACACAAATCTTCAAGGTAGCCCCCAAAAATTCCGGCTTCTTCTACCAATTGCATCATACGCAGTGCCTCTTCCGCCGTACGGCCCAGGGGTTTTGTGCACACTACGTTCTTTTTATGCTTAGCGCAAAGTTCAACCGCTGACGCATGAAGATTATTTGGCAAGGCAATGCACACCATGTTCACATCGGGATGGGCGATGACCTCTTCCATATCGGTCGACATGAAGGAACAGCCATAATCATCGGCAAACTTTTTGGCGGTTTCTTCCCGACGGGCGTAAATGGCTACGACTTTGTCGCGGCTCCGTTGACCATGAAGTGAATCGGCGTAAAAGCGGCCAATAAAGCCACCTCCCAGCATAGCAATACGTTGCATACGTAAAGTTTTAGGTAAAGGGTTAATCCGTACTTTCGCGGAATTCACGGCACTGGATTAAATCCGTAGACTTACATTCAGCGCCTTGAATCCGCGAACTAAAGTAGAGAAACACTGACTGAATACTGCCCCGATGGCCGATTTTTTTGATATCAACACGCTGTTCTTTACCGTCTGGGACTACCCGATGAGTTACCTCGAATTTTTTGGTGTCGTCAGCGGGGCGGTCGCGGTGTGGTTATCGGCCCGGGCCAACATCTGGAGCTGGCCGATCGGCGCGGGTAGTGTCGTCTTGTTCTTCTTTCTGTTCTATCAGATCCAGCTCTACCCGGATATGTTCTTACAAGTGTTTTTCTTTATCACCAACCTACAGGGCTGGTGGCGATGGTCGCACCCCGCACCGGTAGAAGCCGACGGCAAGCAAGAACTAAAAATCACCCGAATGCCTTCCCGCAGGTTAATGATCTGGACGTTACTAGGTATAATAGCAACCGTCCTTCTGGGCACTTTCGCCAGCAACTTACACGAGTGGTTTCCGATTCTGTTCAGCAAGCCTAGCGCTTTCCCTTATCTCGACTCCTTCACGACGGTTATGAGCATTGTGGCCACGTTCCTGATGATTGAGAAGCGGGTGGAATGTTGGTACGTCTGGCTGCTGGTCGATATTATCCTGACGTACATGTACTTCGTCAAAGGCGTTAAGCTGGTGGGTGTTGAGTACTTCGTGTTCTGTTTTGTCGCTATGGTGGGTGCCTGGCACTGGACCAAAGAATATCGGTCATATTCCACCCAGACGGCATGACAACAGGATTAGTTTTTGGCAAATTTATGCCAGTTCACAAAGGTCATTTAGCCCTGATCGAGTTTGCCCGACGTCAATGCGACCGTCTGATTGTGTCGATGACCGTCACGCCAACCGATCCCATTGATCCCAAGCTTCGGCTAGATTGGCTTACGGAACTTCTCGCCCCCTACCCAACCATTGAGGTTGTTGCCGAGTCGGACGACTTTCATGATCCAACCTTGCCATTGTGGGAAGCGACAAAGCTCTGGGGCGCGTTCATCAGGAAACGGTTTCCGGACGTTAGTGTGTTTTTCTCCTCCGAAGAATACGGCGCACCACTAGCCCATCATTCCGGTCTGCGACACGTATTGTTCGATCCGACGCGTCAACTTGTGTCTGTTTCCGCAACGCAAATCAGGCAGCACCCCTATCAATACTGGTCGTATATTCCTGACGTAGTACGGCCTTATTTTGTCAAAAAAATATGCCTGTATGGCCCCGAAAGCGTTGGCAAAACCACAACGGCCCATGTATTGGCCACTGAGTACCAGACAAGTTTTGTTCCGGAGGTTGCCCGCGACATGATCACCTCCAATGATTTCACACTCGACGATATTATCCGGATTGGGTACGCCCAAACGGAAGCGATCAAAACGGCTGAGCGGCAGGCTAACCGGATTCTGTTTTGTGATACCGACGTCATCACGACCCAGATTTACTCCGACCTCTACCTCCACCAGGTTCCGCCGGTTCTGTATGAATTGGAGCAGCAGGTAACGTACGATGCATACGTATTACTCGATATTGACGTACCGTGGATTGCCGATGGGCTACGCGATTTAGGCCACCGCAGACAGGAAATGATGGCTTGGTTTCGCTACGAACTCGATAAACGAGAACTGCCTTATTCGCTGGTAAGCGGCTCATATTCAGAACGTCTAGCCAGCGTCCGGGTTATTGCCAATCAGCTGTTAAACCTGAACGAGAATTACCAAACGGAATAGTCTGTATCTCAAGTAGATAAGTATAATACAAGATACATTGATTAGAACTATTTAAAGAATTTATGCCGGTAACCTATTGATAATTATGATCTTATTTTTTTGATAGTATAATTTTGCATTTGAAACCAAACTTTGTATTCATTATGGCAGTTGCCAAACAATTCCTTAAAAGCAAGCCAATTGCAAAAGTAACGTTTGAATTGTCGGCTGACGCCGTCAATGGAGCTAAGACGGTCGCGGTGGCCGGAGAATTCAATAACTGGGACCCTACTGCCCAGGCATTGAAGAAGCAGAAAGATGGTTCTTACAAAACTACGGTTGAGCTGCCAGTTGGCAACGAATACCAATTCCGTTACGTTTTGGACGGTTCAAAATGGGAAAATGATTCGGCTGCCGACAAATACGTAGCTAGTGGGGTTTCTAACGAACAGAACTCAGTAGTGGTATTATAATCAACATCTACTCAAAAAGAAGACCCGACCAATTGGTCGGGTCTTCTTTTTTGAGCGGTTTCCTTAAACGGTAAAGTTATCCGACTCTACATACGCTTTAATGAGCGCCAGTTCACCTTCTTTACCCTTCTGCGATTTACCGTGCTCCATACCGAAAATAAACTCTTTGTTTTCGGCCTTAGCCTTCTGGTAAACGTGCTTGAAGATATTTTTATAATTGATTTCGCCAGTCGTAGGTTCGTTACGTCCCGGATTATCACCGATCTGGAAGTAGCCAATCTCGCTCCAGGTCCAGTTGATGTGCGGGATAATATGCCCTTCATTTTTCTGCATGTGATACACGTCGAATAGAATCTTGCAGGAAGGACTATTCACCGCCCGGCAGATTTCGTACGTCTGGTCGGAGGTGCGTAAAAACAGGTTTGGCGTATCGCTGAGCGGTTCCAGCACCATAGTCAGTCCGGCCGGAGCCAGAATATCAGCACCCCGGCGCAGGGCGTCGATCACATTACCGGTTTGTACGCCTATTGGCAGGTTACGCTCAAAATCGCCGGGAACAACGGTTGTCCATTTGGCGTTGACCCGCTTGGCAGTTTCAACAGCCCTGCGGCAACCATCCAGGAAAATGTCGATATATTCTTTCTTGCCCGCGGCTAATGTATTTTGGGAATTGCCGCCTTTGTCGAGTACGAACACGCCCATGGTCATCCCGAGTCTGGCCAGTTCACTGCCTATTTTCTCCTGCAGCGCAGGGTCGCGGCCCATCATGCCGTTATCCTCCAGGGCAGTAAATCCCAGATCAGCCATGAATTTCAGTTGATCAATAGGATCTTTACCAGCACTGTTTTCAAACATGCCGAAGTGCGGGGCATATTTTAGCTTGAAGTTGTTTTTAGCGAACAAGGTGGGCTGCGAATGCCAGTTTCCGGCGACAGCCTCACCCGATACAGCGGCTCCGGCAAGGCCTAAGGTCGATTTTACAAAATTGCGACGTTGCATAATTGATTAAGGAAGAGTTTGCCTGCACACCTACGTAGGTGTGCAGGCAAAGAAACACGTTTATTTCCGTTTCAGGCTGCTTAGGTATTCAACCAAATCTACTAACTCCTGGGTGCTCATGGCCTCCTGCAAGCCAGAGGGCATCATCGACGAATCCATTTTTTTCATAGAGACGACATCCGACATTTTGTAGTTCTGCACGACCCCGCCAGGAAACTTCATTTGCAGATCGGTTTCGGTTTTGCTCGACACAATACCCGACATCGTGCTGCCATCTTTGAATTTTACCTCCCAACCTTCGTAGCCAAAGCTGATACCGGCATCGGGGTGTAAAATAGCCAGGTACTGACCTTCTTTTGGCAGTTTAGAGCCAATCTCCGACAGTTTAGGGCCGAAGTCCATGCCATCGCTATTGACCTGATGGCAGGTAGAGCAGTTGGTTTTAAACACATTAAGCCCTTTTGAGACATCGCCGTTCATCGCCAGTAGCTCGTTCATCGCCGGAAGCTTCTTGGTTGTAGCCACTGAACCCGCATCCAGGAAACTAGCGGCATCCTGACGTATTTTTTTCCGCCACGAACCACTTACCCCCTGCACCGCAGCGGCTTTATACTCGCCTTTTATATCGCCGGATTTAAGCAGAGCAATAACCAGATCTTCACCATCGCCACTTCCGCCCAGCGAACGGGTGGCCTCCCGACGTAACGGTGTGGGTCGTTTCTCATCCAACGCCACGGTTTTAAGTATCTCAATCGATTCTTTACTACCCACCCGACGTAACGCCATAAGCATATTCGTGGCCGCTTCGGGATCAGTACCGTTAACGACTTCCCAAACCATCGGGCCACCCTGCTGCCTGAGCAATTGCCGGGCGGCATCACGGCCCATACCGTCCAACGCTTTTTGAACCGCCAACTGCTTCAGGCGGGTGTTCTCGGAAGAAGGCTGATAACGGGTTACCAATTCGATGTATTCTGGGGTACCATATACATCGTTCATAAGTTTAGTCAAAGCACTGGCAGCTACGTCGGAGCTCTTGACGAAAGCCGGATCGAGGTGGCGGAGAGCCAACTTCGTTACGTCTACGGAACCGCTGTTTTCCTGCAAGATGGCTAACAAAGCCGTCGATTTCTCGGTAGCACCAGGGTTGAAGTCAAACGCCCGGAAGTAACGTAACCGCTGATTCAGATCGACACTGGCATCGCCAGCCAGCTTTGCCAGCATGGGCACCGATTCCTTCGTGCGAGCCCGCCACACTATATCTTGACCACCGGCGTTAGCGAGCGGATTGTTGTTCATCTGCTTCACCCAGGCGGTATAGTAACTGTCCCAATTCCCGTCGGCTCCGATACCGAGTGCTTCCAGATACCACCGGTCTTTGCCGTCGTGTCTACTGGCTAGCTGCGCCCATAAACCAGGTGCTTCGGATGACGTGCTACGACGAAGGGCGAGAGCACATTCGCGCTGTACCTGGGCGTCTGCCGGGCCGCCGTTGCGGTCGTTGACCAACTGTTTCACGGCTTTGATGGTCTGATCGGCTCCTAACTGACGCGCGGCACGTAACGCCGTAATGCGCAGGTCTGGGTTATCGCTCTTGAGCGCCGTCTCGACGTATTTGGAGCCATTATTTAACTTACTCAGCAGCCACAGTGCGCGGGCCTGCATGCGCGGATCACTCGACGATTTATACAGCTTCGCCAGCGGCTTCTCAGCCTTAGCGCCCATGTCATGCAGCTTTTGCCAACCGGCGTAACGGATTGCCATGTTTGGGCTTTGCAGCGCTTCAATGGCCCCTTCTGTCGTGGTTACATCGACCTTTGGCATTTTGTAAGGCGAATTTGGCGGAGCCACCCGATACACCCGACCCCGGTTCTGATCGCCCGCCTGGTGGCCACCTACTCCTGGATCGTACCAGTCAGCAATAATTAGCGAACCATCGGGAGCCACGCACACATCCGCCGGACGGAACCACTGATCCCGAGCCCCTTCTAAGACATTCACAATCTCAGCTTTATAGCCCGCCCCGTCTTTCTGCACCGGATACGAACGTACTACGTTAGGGCCCGCATCGCAGTGAATAACCTGCCCCTGAAACTGCTGCGGTAGCAACTTTCCTTCGTACACAATGATGCCCGTGGGTGAACCTGCGCCGGTTTGAAGTAAGTTGGGTACCACACCGGGATCGTTCAGGTGCCAGTGCCGCCGTGGCGTTTCGGGTTCAATATTGTCGCGATTTGCCTGCCAACCTGCACCCGTCATTTCGTCGGTATAGCCGTAGTTGCCGTACTCCATGACGTAGTTAATCCGAACGCTTTTGTTGCCATCGTCGTCGTTGTCCGACTGCCAGAGCGTACCGTAGGAGTCAACCGCTACTTCATAGTTGTTGCGGAAGTTCTGGCCAAGCAGTTCTACGTTCTTACCGTCTGGATCGCAGCGGAAGACCATGCCCTGCTTGAAATTTTCTTTGTTGATCGCTTTACCCGTGGCAATGTCGATAACCGGCTTACCATCTTTATCGAGTAACTGACCGCCTTCATTCCCGAAGTTAAAGTACCACTTGCCATCGGGTCCAAACACGAAGGTGTGCATCCCGTGGTCATGCTGCTCTCCGCCGATACCGGTAAACAGAAGCTCTTTTTTATCGGCCTTGTCGTCGCCATTTTCATCGGTCAGTACCCACACATTCGGGCTATCGGACACGATAACTTTGTTGCCCTGTACCCAGATACCCAGTGGTGATTCAATACTCGGATCCTGGAAGAATACCTTGCTGACATCCGCTTTGCCATCGCCGTTCTGATCTTCCAGAATAACAATGCGGTCGCCTTCCTTTCGGGTTGGATTACCGTTTATCGCGGGTCGATAGTTATAGGCTTCACACACCCAGACCCGTCCTTTTGCGTCTACGTCAATATCCGTCGGGTTCGTCAACATCGGCTCCGAGGCAAACAAGGTTGCTTCAAGTCCCGGCGCTACGTTCAGGCTGCCAACGGCATATTTTGGATCGTGCTTATCATCGTCGGTAAGCTGGGCAAACAGGCTTGTCAGGTAGCGGTTTGACGCAGCGTTGAGGTTGCGGTTCTGATACGCTCCGACGAACACACCACCTGCCAACAGGCCAGCCGCCGATAGCGCTACGGCTCGCTTAGACAGTATAGAGAAACCAGCGGATTGAGAAAATTTCATAGTACAGAATCAGGAAGAAACAAGTTGTACTTTGCCGAGTAAATTTAGTGACAAATCGAGTCCTCTCGACGCATTCACCACCGAATTCAGCTTACAAATACGTGCAGTATGAGAAGTAATTACCTGATAGAAACCTACTCACTTTATCTAAGTTGCAGCGCTGAAAAGGTTGTTACAGTATTTTTTAGCCATGTGTGTTACACCAATGTCAGACAGGACCGATACGGCATTTCCAGGGAAACTAGTGCAGAACATGCTGTTTCATCAAACCGCTTGTAGCATCATGCACTGGTAATAAGGCTATTGAGAATTATTGATTTTTTTATTAGAATACTTAAACAATAGACTTCATTCGCTGTTCTTTACTACAAAACGAAGGCAACTAATTTCAACCTTACTTAATAACTCAACTATGAAAAAGGTAATTGTAGGCGCATTATTTGTGGCAGCGACCGCATTCAGCGCCCAGGCACAGACAACAAACTCAGGAACTACCACCAATTCGGGTACCACAACGAACTCGGGTACTACACAAAGCGGTACAACGGGTAGCACTAATATGGGATCAGGTACAACCGGCACGACTGGTTCGAGTACGTACGGCACGCAGAGCGGTACTACTGGCTCCGGCACCCAGGGCTCTACGTATGGAACCCAGGGCACAACCGGTACCAGCAATACGGGTTCGGGTACAACCGGCACCGGCTCAGGTACGTATGGTACCAGCGGTTCTAGCTCATCAGGCATGGGGACCGGAAGTACTTCTGGTACGTATGGCACGAGTAGCAGTTCTGGCCAAACCAGCGGCAGCATGAGTAATACCACGACCAATAGCCGTAGAAACAACCGGAATAACAATAGCAACAACAGTAGTAGCGGTAGCAACAGCTCAACCACTACGCCACCACGGCGGTAATTGCTAAATAGCTTATTACGGAATCGGCCAGCTGATACGACTAGTCGTATCAGCTGGCCGATTCCGGTAAAATACCATTTGTGCGCACGTATACCCACCCAGAAGAGGGTATCGAACTGATTATCGTTTATCTATATCTGTCAAGCTCGCCGGCTGGCTTTGCCGGCCGGTCGACTTTTTCTGTACGTAGCCGTAAGTCCTGGTACCAGAAGCCGGTATCCCATTGACTGTCTGCCTTATCAGCATAATCATCAGAGCTTGTGGACGGCGCGTAGGTTCGCCGAACGATTTCGCCTTTCTCAAACGGTACGGGCTGCACAAAGATAGGCCCGTCATAAACGAACGAATGGTACTCTCCATTCTCCCCGCAGGGATCAACGGACTTGGGTAAATCCTTGAGTAAGTCGAGATCCAGCTCACGCCCTAAAAATTCAGCACCAAGCTGCTTTTCGTTGACACAGACGAGCACCGCCCGAAACCCTAGGTCTACAAACTCATGGATGAGTTCGGTTGAGTTACGCTGCCAGATCGGAAATACACCTTTAAGGCCAGCGCGTTGTACCTGCACTTCGCGATACTGCCGAAGGTCTTCCAGAAAAATATCACCGTAAATAGCATACGTAACACCTTGCTCGCGAGCGGTCTGAAAGGCATTCAACATACGGGTATTATATGTTTCCATCGATACATCACCCGCGAGACGTAGCATTTGTAGCGGAATGCCTATCCGATCGGCCTGAGCCGTTAGCAAGTCTGTTCGAACGCCGTGCATACTAACGCGATCAAGCTGATCATGAACTGTCGTCAGCAGGCTTGCTACGTTGTAATCACCTGACTGAAGGCAATGAAACAGAGCGAGGGCCGAATCTTTGCCCCCGCTCCAGTTCATGATGGCCGAATACCGGCTCATCGGAAATAAAACTTCGACGGGGCAATTTCGGCCCGAACTGAATCGATCAGGGTGCCATTGGTCTGATAACGCAGCACATAACCCGCCTGTTTAAAGGAAGGCGTGACACCAGCATACACAACACCATCCGAATATCTTGGGTCCGCAGTATCGACGCCTAATCCGCTAAATAACCGAGATTGAAACGGTGTTGACGTACCGGTGTTGACCGAGAACTGATAGGTTTGCCCTTTTTCTTTGAAGTTATCGGCAGGGTCGTAGAACGAGTTTACGAAATAGAATGCCTGCTTATTGGGGCTCAACACAAATGAGCGCGAAGATCGGGCCGGATCCCCCACTTTAAAACGCGCTTCCACCGTTTTACTAGCCGGGTTGATCCGAACCATTTCCTTATCGGACGAGGCATAAGCCCACAGCTTGCCATTAGCATCTACAGCCAGTGGATTAGCATTAACGCCGACATCAATACCCGGCTGTTTTACCTCATCAGTTTCGGTATTGATCACCGTAATGGTACGTTCGCCACCAGCGCTGCCGACAAACGCTTCGTTACCCACCACGACAATATTCTCAGCACCCTTCGTAACCGAAATCTTCTTCGTTACTGTCCGAGAGGCCAGATCCATCACCAGCACATAACCGGGTTTCACGTAGAAGTTAGAGAAATCGCCCGTGGCATCCCAGCAGGTAATGTATGCCTTGTTCGCGCCAGCTCTGGCTACGTAACGCGGATTCTCTACGTCGGGAGCTTTAACCGTTAGTATAGACTTAAACGTACCCGATTCAACTAGCTCAACTTTATCCTGTCCAGCGGTGCTGTTATCAACCAGAATTACTCCTTTGCCATCAATTTCTGTGAAATCCTGCACGCCACCAGTTAACGTTCGGGCATTGACGGCATTAAAAATATCTGTCGCTGTAGTCGTTGAGTTTTTGGGTAAGAATGAAATGGAGCCGTTGTTGTCGGTGAAATTACCAGAATTGATAATAAAGGCACCGGATTCATAAGGTGTTGGTTCTGGGTCTGTGGTTTTACAGTTCCACGCGCTCAGGGCCACTACTACTGCCACGATGCTTCTGGTTGCTTGCTTTTTCATTGTGTGTTGGAAGATAAATTGATAATGATATTTACGGCTACGTTTCGTCCAGGCATCGCATTCCGTTTAACGCTGAACGCCAGCGCATCAAATACGTTATTGATCTGGCCCTGCACTCGGATAGGTATGGGACCAAGCTTTACGGCACTTTCGAGCAACACGTTCGTTAACGTAGCGCCTTTGAAATACTGACTCTCATCGAACGTAATGTAGCGACGAGAATTGGCTTGTGTCTGCACCGTCAGACGCGTGCGGCCACGTTGCAGATAGGCATTTAATGTGCCTGTATGTATTGGTACGTAAGGCAGTTGCTTGCCGACGACGTCCTGCGCGTACGTGCTATACGCCCGCTCCTGCGAAGAGCGCGTGAGCGCATAACCCACTCGAACCCCCGCCAGCCAGGGCCCATGTGCGTAGGCAACCGTTGTGGTGAGCTCTCCACCCCGCGCCACAACCAGCTGAAGATTCTCGACGCGATAGCCATAGTCGGGATTCCAATACGACCAGTTATCAACGCGGTTCCGATAGGCGGTTGCTTCGGCGGTCAGGCTTATCGTTTCGGTTAAGCTGGCTTTGGCGGCTACTCCTCCCTCTACATTAAATCCATCCTCTGGAAGCAGGTTTGGATTGCCCAGGTTTTGCCAGTAGCGCTCATTTAAAGTCGGCACGCGGTAACTACGACTGATTGAGGCTTTCGCCGTCAGTGCAAACTCGTTACGTTGTATAAGCCGGTACTCAGCGCCAAGCGAAGGCGTTAGGGGCGGGTTGAAATGAGTCACAAACGCCTGCCGAAGGTTAGCCGAAACGAGCCAGCGCGTGGTTTCATAGCGCAGCAATGCATACAAATCACCCCTATTTTCTGTGATAAGCTGCCCGCCATAGCCATCCGTCAGCGTGCGATAGTGGGACAACTCGCCCCCAACCCGCAGATTTAACTGCGCATTTACGTTGGTTGGCATTAATTTAAACTCACGTTCGACGCGGCCCACAAACCGGTCGGTTTGCGTGTGGCTCGGCGCATCAAAATTGCTTTTCGCGTAGTCGTACACATCACGAATCCAGCCTAACCGAAGGGTCAGCCAATTTGCTTCGTAGGTCGTTAGCAGACGCGCCGATTGCGTTCTAGTCCGTTCGCGGGCGATAATATCCTGCGGACTTACGATCAGATCATTATCCGACAGCCAGGTATTCACCGAAATCTGCTTGCCGTTCTTGTGCTGAAAATACAGGTCCTGCACGAACCCTCGCTGGGCCGTCGTCGATTGCTCGACGAAGTAATTCCGGCGTTCGCTATACGGATAGGCGTTGTTGTATTGGTTTCGATAGGCAAACGTTTTACCAGACAGTTGCCAGTTTTGCCCTAAAGGCGCTCCGTAACGCACACCAACCTGGGTGTTGTTATTGTGAAAACTGGCAAACTGCTGACCGAGTGTAACGGTCACGCCATTAGCATACGTTGGACTACTCCCCAGCAAGACACTTCCTCCCACAGCATCGGACCCAACGGCACTAGCTGATGAACCGTACTGAATTGCTAATCGATCGAAACCCGCAACGGGTAAAGTCGAGAAATCGGTTTGGCCCAGGTTTGGCTGGTTGATGTTAATTCCGTTCCAAAGCACAGCCGTATGGTTAGCCGATGTTCCCCGAAATGATACGGTGGCTAACTGACCGGGCCCATAATTCTTGAACGCCAACGGTGTATTCAAGGCCAATAAGTCTGTAATTGTCCCGAACCGAAACTGGAGTAAGGTTGCTGAATCAAGTCGTTGCAGCTTCTGCCCCGCCAGAAATCGCTCGGGCGCAATGGCACGTACCGTTACCGTCGACAGCGATACAGTAGACGCCGTGGCCAGCGAATCCGTCCGGGTTTCCATACGCGTAACTGTATTGG
Source organism: Spirosoma knui (assembly GCF_054780635.1). Lineage (NCBI taxonomy): Bacteria > Pseudomonadati > Bacteroidota > Cytophagia > Cytophagales > Cytophagaceae > Spirosoma > Spirosoma knui. The sequence continues at coordinate 74,856 of NZ_BAAGVY010000009.1, forward strand.
GTTGCGCAAAGCCAACCTCAGTCGCCAGCAGGCAAACAACCAGTAGAGCCACCCACCGATGCAGGGTTCGTGTCAACAAAATGAACTGTCTTCAAATTGTGTGCAACCGTTTCAGTCGAAACGGCGCGCGGTCAGGGCATTTCCTCCGAACACCAAAACAGCGGATGATCTTTGGCAGGTCTCCTGGCTTGTCTCACCGGTTCGAGCCTTCCCGTGCTGATTGTGAACACAGTGGCTACGTAGATTGAACCGGTTTGTAAAAAGACTTACAGTTGCGGGGACAGCGTCGGTTTTACACCAACTTCCCTTTTAAGCCGTGAAAGCCACCACGAAGTGACATCAGGCACCAAAAACTCAGCCACAAAGGTAGAGTGAATAGCGCAATAAAAAAACCGGCACTTCCATGCAGAAAGGCCGGTACTAAACTTTACCAGGTTAAGTATACGTACAGAAGTATGAGAAAACGGCTGACGCGAAGCCCCGCGGCTAATTAGTTAATAGAAGCTGGCGCTATGATTAAACAGGCTTACTTTGTTCTACCTGATACGTTGTACCAACTGGCTTTTCTTCGATACCCTTTCGGGTCAGCAGGTGAATAATCACCCAGGCGACCAGATACGTAAAGCCGCAGATGGTGAACAGTACGTTATACCCACCAGACAGGTTTCCGGCGGCTTTGTAGTCATCAAGCAGACTGCCGACCAGCATTGGGAAGAGAATTCCACCCACCGCACCCGCCATACCCGCTATACCAACAACCGAGCTAACCGCCTTCTTGGGAAATAGATCGGACGCTAACGTAAATACATTAGTTGCCCACGCCTGGTGGACGGCAACGGCCAGACTGATCAAACCAACCGCAACCCAAACATTAGTGGCAAACTGTGCCAAGATGATGGACACCTCCAACCCAGCGAAGACGATTAGAACCGTTTTCCGGGCTTTAAGTGTTGGCCAGCCGCGCTGGATTAGCCAGGACGATAAATAGCCACCACCGATGCTACCAATCGTGGTAGCGGTATAGATAATCATCAACTCCCAACTGGGTTTCTTCAGATCAAGGCTGAAGGTTGATGAAAAATAGGAAGGTAACCAAAACAGGAAAAACCAGTATATTGGGTCAATTAAGCCTTTACCGGCAATCATAGCCCAAGTTTGCGGCATCGTAAAAAGCTTAAACCAGCTTATCGAGCCCTCCTCATCGGTTTCCTCAACACCCAACGTCTGACCGCTGACGATGTACTGATGCTCTTCCTTGGTTAGTCGGTGCTGCCGGGCGGGCACGTCATAAAAGATCAGCCAGAAGATTAACCAGACGAAACCCAGGGCTCCGGTAATCCAGAACACTTCCTGCCAGCCGTAGCGATTCAGGATTAAGGGCACGATGAGTACAGCTACCACTACGCCAATGCTTGTACCGGCGTTGAACAGCCCCGTTGCCAGTCCGCGTTCCTTTTGCGGGAACCACTCGGCTACTGTTTTCACCGCAGCGGGATAATTACCTGCTTCACCGATTCCTAGTCCTACCCGCGCGATACTAAATCCGGTAACACTCCGCGCAACGGCATGCAGCATACCCGCAATGCTCCAGATGATGATCGTCAACGAATAGCCAGCTTTTGTACCAATTCGATCGATTATCCAGCCGAATAGCAGCAAGCCTACCGCATACGCGGCCGTGAAGGCCATGACAATGTGCGCGAAATCGGTTTCCGACCACGAAAACTCTTTTTCCAGAATGGGTTTAAGCAAGCCGATTATTTGCCGATCAAGGTAGTTGATTGTCGTAGCGATGAACAGCAGGACAACAATGAGCCACCGGTAATTTTTAAGTCTAAGGGTTGACATACAGACAAGGTTATTTCATGAGTTTAGGGACTCTCTGGCTAATGAATTGATTCACGGGCTAAAGCACAGCGGACGGAACCTTACTGGCAAACTGTTTAAAATGCGCTTTTAAACCAGCCCAGTCGTTTTGCTTTATTAAGGTTTTATCAAACAATTGGCTACCCACACCTAACCCAACGGCTCCAGCCTCGAAGTAAGCGTTCATGTTATCCAGGCTTATCCCCCCCGTCGGCATCAGTTTGACCTCATCGAGTGGCGCTTTCACGTCTTTGATGTAATCGGGGCCGAGCGACGTAGCGGGATACACCTTAATCATAGAAGCACCTAACGACCAGGCCGTATAGATCTCAGAGGGCGTGAACGCACCGGGAAAAATAGGCACACTACGCTTCACGCACGCTTTGATGACCTTCTTGTTAATGATGGGCGTTACGATGAATTGTGCTCCGGCAGTCAGCGCTTTTTTCAAATCATCTTTCGTGCAGACGGTTCCGGCTCCAATGTTTAATCCATCACCGTGATTAGCCAGGGCGTGCCGGATAATCTCTTCGGCTCCGGACGTATTGAGGGTAATCTCGATGGTAGTCAGGCCCGCTTCCCGGTAAAGCGGTAAAATCTGATCAATCTCGTCAAAGCTCAGTCCTCTGACAATACCTACCAGGGGCACTTTATGAAATAGCTCCCAGGAAAACGGATGTTGACTACTGCGGCTCATTTGCTGACGGGGACGAGTTGGTTCTGAAAAATTTTCACTTGCCCGGCAAAAGCGGCTTTATCAATAAGATCAGCCGAAATTGTGGTCGTACGTTCGGCCAGACCAAGCTCATCGATGGCGGATTTGTACAGGTCGTATAAGTTATTTCCGCTACACAGAATCAACGGCCAACTGTCTTGTTCCAGCAAAGCTTTTAGTTCGTATCCAATAAGTAAACCGCTCAGATAGAATGTGTTCTGTTGTTTTGTTAGCTTATCGAACAACTGATTCGTGCGAACCTTGAACAAACTGTTCAGGATGGACGAATTCGTTTCCCGAACGCCCTGCTTAAACGCGCTTAGCTCATCGCCTGAGAACGTAGCCAGCCCCGTCGGCGCGATTGAATCCTTCAGAATGCTATGCTCCGACATCAACTTGAAAACTTCGCCCGTCATGAACGTCTGAAAGTCGACGACCTGCTGATGCTGAATGTAAATATGCTTCGAATGCGTACCGGGAAAGATCAGGATCGCATCTTTTACGGCATGGTGCAACGTATCCAACAGCGCGAGTAAGCCAATCAGCTGCGTTTCCTCCCCGCGCATAACGTCGTGCTCCGTTCGAACCCCGGCAATCAACGTAACGTCGTTAGTAAAGCCGTCCTGCCGCTCAAGTCGCTTCGTACTGGCCTGACTGCCATCAATCAGGAATGGCAACGTAGCATAGGGTACCTCTTCCATGCCAATCGACGACGATGCCATGCCCGATATTACAATTGGAATACCATCTAGATTTGTAGCCAGCTTGGCCGCTAACCGGTTAAGCTGGTTCTGTAGCCGATCCCGGAAAAAAGCGTCTCGCGATATGCCGTTAGGCTCTCCCTGCGTTTTCCAGGCCGTATATGTATGAGCAATGCCTTCCTGAGATGTAATTTCTCCGGTGAGCTGGAGGTCAGGAACACGAATTAAGCGCAGCCGGAATGAGGAGGTCCCCCAGTCACAACCTAACAGATAGTTTCTCATAATTAATCCATTTACGGCAGTGCAAACGCGATATACGAACCACCCGGTTTCAGGCCATACCGAGTACCACCCGCAGCAATGGCGACGTACTGCTTACCATCCACCATATACGTAATTGGTGTGGCGAATCCGCCCGCGGGCAGTTTGTACTCCCACACGACTTTACCGGTTTTGCGGTCGTAAGCGCGAAGTTTTTCGTCGTACGTAGCAGCAATGAAGAGCAGGCCCCCGGCCGTTACAATGGGGCCGCCATGATTTTCAGTGCCCGTTTGCGGAACACCTTTTTTCGTTAGCTCTGGGTATTCGCCCAACCGTACTTGCCATAGATACTCGCCTGTATTCAGGTCAATGGCGTTCAGTGTGCCCCAGGGCGGCTTAATGGCGGGATAGTTTTCCTGATCCCGGAACTGGGTGTTTCCGTTGTTCAGATACGGCGGCATATAGGGAAACTCGTCTCCTTCGGTAACCGGTGTCGTAACGGCCGAGCTGTGAATGTCGGTCGATGCGGAGGCAACCGCGGCCGGTTTCGATTCCATGTTCAGCAGGTAGTTAACGATGGCGTCCCGATCGTCTTTATTGATGTGCTGAAACGAAGGCATTCGTCCCCGCCCGGTCGACAGGATGTTGTTGATCTCATCGCGGCTTAGGCGTTTGCCCACATTGGTCAGGTCAGGATAAGCCTGTGCTCCTTTTGCTTCGTTACTCCCCTTTCCGCCAATGCCGTGACATACGGAGCAGTTGGTGTTAAACAGCGATGCTCCGCGCGTCATGGCGACGCCTTTACCCTGCATTCGGCTATCGCGCATCTTCAGCCACCAGAGCATGTTATTGCCGTTTACGTAGAAAACCCCGTTCGGGTCGGCAGCGGTACCGCCCCACTCGGCTCCTCCGCCAAACCCAAAAAACAACGAGCCTTCTTCGCTGGGCGGCATGTATTTACTACCGTGTCGGCTGTTTCGAAAGCGCTCCAGCACATACGCCCGCGCTTCTGGCGTACGGCTGGTGATGTTGGCCTCCGTCAGTTCCTGCATAGCGAACGGCGCGGGTTTTGTCGGAACGGGCTGCGTTGGCCAGGGCTGCTCGCCCGGTAGTGCGGGCGAGGTCGGTACCGGTACCTCTTTGACCGGGAACAACGGCTTACCCGTATCCCGATCGAACACAAATACGTACCCATCTTTCGTGGCTTGCGCGACAGCCTCAACCAGCTTGCCGTTGTGCCTTACCGTAATAAGGTTCGGCGGACAGGGTAAATCCCGATCCCATAGGTCGTGGTGTACGGTCTGGAAATGCCAGATTCGCTTGCCGGTTTTAGCGTCGAGGGCAATAACGCAGTTCGCGAACAGGTTCTGCCCAACCCGAGCCCCGCCGTAAAAGTCGACCGAGGGCGAACCCGTACCAGCATACACAACGCCCCGCTTCTCGTCGACGACCAGGCCCGCCCAGCAGTTAGCGCCACCTAGCTTTTTATATGAATCCTTCGACCAGGTTTCGTAGCCATATTCACCTGGTAAGGGAATCGTTCGGAAGACCCACGCCAGCTTGCCGGTTCGCACATTGAACGCCCGGATGTAACCCGGTGGCGCATCCCCGCCTTCGTTAACACTGGAACCGGTAATTAGAAAGTCTTTATAAATGACACCCGGTGTCGTGACGCGTATCGACAGGTTCGTTACGTCATGCCCAATTGTTTCTTTATCACCCAGCCCCGCGTGCAAGTCCGTCTCACCGTTTTTGCCGAAGTTTTCAACCAGCTTACCGGTCAATGCATTGACGGCATAGAGCGACGAGCCCACCGTGTACAGTACCCGTTTGTCGTCGCCGTCTTCCCAGTACATTACCCCACGTAACGGATGAAATCTGGGTCGCTTATCAGGACCAGCAAACGGATCAAACTGCCAGAGTTGCTTGCCCGTGGCCGCATCAACCGCGAACAGTTTCATTCTCGGTGAGGTACCATACATAATTCCTTTGACGACAATGGGCTGGCACTGAATGTCCATGCCCCGCTGCGTTGGGTCGCTATTGTCGCCGGTATTGTACGTCCAAGCCGGTTTTAAATTCTTTACATTCTGGAGGTTAATCTGAGTCAGGGGTGAGTAGCGGTTACCAGCGCTGTTTCCCCCGTAGGTTGGCCAATCATCACCGGTCTGTCGTGGATTGTCTAAGCTGATCTGGTTAAAAGACAGATAGCTTCCCAAAACCAGCAGACCCCACCCGCATTTTGCGATAAAATTCATGTAGTAACTACGTCAATAGGTTAAGGAATACGAAGCGGGCGCTTATCGCAGCGCACTACTTTGCTTTTTCGTAAAATTCATACGTAATGCGCCACGTCACCTCCTGATTTGGAGCTGCTTCCAATCGAATATACGGCTCCGGGCAAGACGTTGTAGCACAAGCCCAGTAGACTAATTTCTCCAGGGGCCGGTCACCCGTGATGTGGACACCAGCGCCTGATTTTACATTTTCAATCCGGATGTTGTAGTCATTCGCGGTGGGCGCGAAGCCCTGCAAACCCGCGCTGTATACATTCTCTTTTTTCTCGAAGTCACGTGTGTACACCAACCGGTTGCCTTGCGGTTGAATGAGGCTGCCAAAGCCTTTTCCTTCGCCGTTAACAGCAAACGGAAACTGGATCTCTATGCCCGGCCCGGTGGGCTGTTTGTCGATCACAAAAAAGTTGTGGTTGTACACACTCGTTTTGATCGGTTGCTTACCGGTATTTTTCAGGCTGTGTTCCAGCACTAACTGAGGTTTTCCGTTTACCAACCGCACCGTTTTACGATACAGATAGCTATAGCCCGTTGGGCTGTTCAGTTCGTGGGTAAAGTCGACATGGTCTTTATAGGGCTTCACGTTCCAGCGACCATGATCGGTTATTTCGTAATACCTCCCGAATGCATACGCTTTTTCATCGGCTCGTTTGAGAACACCCACGCCGATCTTGACGAACGTATCGCCCGGCTTGGCGTCTTCATACCCTAAGGGCACAAACTCCTCCACGGGTCCGTTGATGGCATCGTGCAATTGGGGATCATACTGTTCAAACCACTGGTCAACAAAGCTGTGCCCGTTGTACGTGAGACTTTTGAACGCACCCGCCCAATCGAAGCGGGTACCCCGGTAGTACCCCTGCTGAGCATCCGGCAGGTATAGCGTAGTCCGGATAATTCCGTTCGACAGTTCAGCCTGCGGCCACTCCGCTACGGGTACGGTACTGGCACTCAGACCCCATAGTGCACAAACGGAAATAAGAAGCTTTTTCAAAGTGGTCGCCTAAGTTGAAGTCCTCACAAGTTATCCACATCGAGCCCTATTTAGACAACCCGATGTGGATAACTATTACTTATTGATTCAAATTTGGGTTGATAGACGTATCTGAGTACGGCAACGTGAACCAATAATTCGCTTTGGTAATGGGCTTGATGGGTTGAAGGTCCTCAGGGCTCTTTTTCGCATTGGCCTCTTCCACTTTTTCGAGCCGGATCAGGTCAAACCAGCGCGTGTATTCACAGGCAAATTCCCAGGCCCGCTCCTGCACCACTTCGTCGGCAAACTGAGCCGACGAAAGGCCATCGGCTGGCGACAACGACTTGGCTCCGGCCGCCCGACCGCGCAATCGTACCTTGTTAAGGGCATCGTAAGCCGCCTGATCGGGGCCACCCGTGCCCCGTGCTTTAGCTTCGGCATATACCGTCAAGACGTGTGGATAGCGCATCATAACCGATGGTAGCGAACTGCTGGACGTAACGACATTACCTTTAATATACCACTTTTTGTAGTACGGGTGCTTCGTCAGGCTTTGCTGCCAGGGAATTGTCGTGGCACCAAGGCCAAACTGCGTCCGGAAAGTGGCGTCTTTGCGGGGTCCTTCGGGGAAATCACGGAAGAAGTTGAGTTCAGCAAACATATCGTCCCAACCGCCTTCTTCACCCGGCATGGTTGTATTTCCATACGTAGCGTTGGCCGTTCCGCTGCCACCCGTAAATCCGTTGATCTGGAAAACTGACTCTGGAAGAATAGCCACCGCCGGATCATTCGCAAATACCTCCGCAAACGTAGGCAGTAAGGCAAACCCGTATTTGGTGCTGTTGTCGATCACTTCTTTGGCTTTGGCCGCGGCCAGATCGTATTTGTCGGTTTGCTTGAGCGGCCAGCCCGCCATGGTCAGGTACACATCGGCCAGATACGCCTTTGCTGAACCGGCATTGGGCCGACCCGGATCGCGCCGGGTGTTCGGCAGCATCGTTTCCGCTTTTTTCAAATCTTCAACGATCAGCGCGTATACCTCAGCCGGTGTCGATTTTTTAACCGTAAGCAGGTCCGCCGAATATTCGCCCACCGTAATCAGCGGAATATTGCCGTAAAAGCGGGTTAGCCAGTAGTACGAGAACGCCCGGATGAAGTGCGCTTCGCCCGCAATGATGTCGATCGTGGCTTTGGTACCGACCGTTTTCTGGTAGTTATTGATCACATTGTTCGCCCCCTGAATGGCTTTGTAGCAGCCATTATACACCGCGCCCGAACGCTGGTTAGTGGTCGATACGTTGAACTGATCGAATTCGCGCCAGTCAGCTTTGTTACTCGCCGGGTGCGTCGTTACGTCGTCGCTGCCAATGGTAGCTGCGGTAGCCGATGGATGCAGAAAGCCATACCCCCACTGGTTACCCAGGCCCCGGTAAGCGCCGGTCAGCGCCGATTCAAGCCCGTCCTGCGTCGAAAGCACGTTACCGCCGTATAACAAGCCGGTTGTATCTTCTTCCAGATAACCGGTGCAGCCCGCCGTCAGCAGAGCTGCAATGCCAATGATTACTAATTTTTTCATGGTTGCTTAAAGAAGGTTAGAAGCCCAGGTTGATGCCGAGCGTATAGGTTTTCGCGTTTGGATAAGAACCGTAGTCGATGCCGATGGCCGTGTCGGTGCCCGAACCGACCCGCGCCGACTCTGGGTCCGGTCCTTTGTACTTGGTGATCGTCAGCAGGTTGGTCGCGCTGGCGAATACCCGAACGTTAGCCTTATTGCGCAGGATACCACTGGGTATGTTGTAGGACAGGCTCACGTTTTTCAGCCGAACGAAGCTGCCGTCTTCCAGGAAGCGGCTCGACTGGGTGAAGGGTTGATACGTTCGGGTAAAGGCTGGAATATTCGACGTTTCGTTGCCCGGACGGTAGTAGTCCCGAATTTCGGACAGAATGAACTGGCGAGCGTCACCCGAACCCGACAGGGCAGCCGCCCGGGTGTAGTTGAGCTTATCGACGCCGAATACGCCGTTAAAGAATACGTTCAGGGTCAAACCTTTGTACGTAAGGGTGTTGTTCCAGCCACCGGTTGCTTTCGGGAACGCGCGGCCAATGATCTGGAAATCGTCGGTCGTGATGGCATTGTCGCCGTTGAGGTCCTGATAATGCGGATCGCCCGGTACCCGGCCCTGCTTGGCCGCCTGATCGGCTTCATTGGGTTTCCAGGTACCCAGGTACTGTAGTCCCCAATAGGAACCTAGCGGCTCACCCGGCAGCAGCATGAACTCGTTGGTTGTCGACATACCGGCCCCTACACCCGTACCCTGACCCAGTCGTGGAAGCCCGCCCAGGCTAATTACTTTGTTTTGCAGGGTCGAGAAGTTCAGGTTAGTCTCCCAGCGGAATCCGGCGTTGTCGACGGGCGTACCGCCAATGGAAAATTCAAATCCCCGGTTCTCGATTTCTCCGACGTTACGTGCCTGCGTACCCCCACCGGCATAGCTCGGTATGGCTACGTTCAGAAGCAGATCGACCGTGTTTTTCTTGAAATAATCGGCTTCAATCCGTATCCGCCCGTTCAGGAATTCCATTTCCAGACCCGCGTCAATCTGACGGGTGGTTTCCCATTTGAGGTCGGGGTTACCGGGGTTGCCCAGGATGACCCCCGCGGTTGCGGCCGTGTTGTTGAACGCCGAAACGATGGTATTGTAAGTAGACAACGTAGCGTACGGGTTAATGGCCTGGCTGCCCGTCATACCCCAACTGCCGCGTAGTTTCAGGTTGCTGAATACGTTGAGCTTCTGGATAAACGCTTCTTCCGACAACCGCCAGCCGAGGGCGACGGACGGAAAAACGCTGTACCGGCTCGACGGGCCAAATTTGGACGATCCATCCCGACGAACCGCTGCCGTGACCAGGTATTTGTCTTTAAACCCGTAGTTGACCCGCCCCAGCAGCGAGAGCAGCGTCCATTTCTGATACCCCGATCCCACGGTAGCCGCGGTATTGCCCCCAATGTTGTTGTATCCTAACTGTGGAAACCGTAAGCCCGACGCACTGGCCGTAAAGTTCTGATTGGTGAACTGCTGCGTTTCCAGTACGGCTACCGCATTGATCGAGTGATCGCCCAGCTTGAGTTCGTAATTCAGGTTGTTAGTGTTTTGCAACGTCAGCAATTCAGCAGAATACCGGCTGGCCGTTGGGTTGTTGTTGGACAGGCGCTTGCCGTTCAGGTTCAGGTTTTGCTCGTTTACGTAATTGATCGCGTACTGTAAATCGAGCGAGAGGCCCTTAATCGGCAGCTTATAATTCAGCCCCCCATTTACATTTAAACCGGTTCGGTTCTGATCGACCGACTGATCGTAGAGATAATCCAAGGGATTCCGGTAAACTGAGCCGATTGGGTCGGTAAACGTAGGCTGGCCATCCGCGCCATACGCCGGTGTGGTGGGCGCCCAGGCCAGCGCCTGCACAATAGCACCGCCATCGAGGGTATTGTGGTTCTGCGTGCGCGTTCCCCACAGATTCAGCCGCAGCGAAAGCTTGTCGTTGATCTGCGTGTTGATGTTCGAGCGAAGAATGTACCGCTTAAACCCACTGTTATTAACAATACCATTCTGATTCAGGTAATTACCAGAAATCAAAAACGTAGTCTTGTCGCTGCCGCCCGATAAGGTAACCTGGTGTTGCTGACCGCTTCCCGTCCGGAAAACCAGGCTCTGCCAGTCGGTGCCGCCGTTCTGCTTGAACTGGGCAATCTGATCGGTAGTAAACGGCAGTCCCGAGCCAACGGCTGTAGCGCGGGCATTCACGATTTCGGCAAATTCACCAGCGGGTAATACGTCGTACCGTTTGATGTTTTGGGCCAGGCTAAACTGACCTTCGTAATTCACTTTGAGTCCTTTTGCTCCTCTTTTGGTCGTGATGATGACAACGCCATTAGCCCCCCGGCTACCGTAAATCGACGTAGAGGCTGCGTCTTTCAGGACCTGAATGGTTTCGATGTCATTGGGATTTACAAAGTTGAAGTTGGCTCCCACAAACCCGTCGACTACGTATAATGGGTCATTATTGCCCAATACAGAGTTGGCACCACGAATCCGGATGCGGGCATCACCACCGGGTGCGCCGTTGGTTTGGGTAACCTGTACACCCGCAGCCCGGCCCTGAAGAACCTGGTCGATCCGGGTAACGGGCTGCTGGGCAAATTCTTTCGTAGAAATAGCCGTTAAGGCCCCCGTTACGTCTGTTTTACGCTGCGTACCGTAACCGACCACAACGACTTCGCTGAGTGTTTTTTGATCTTCTTCCAGTTGCACATTGATAACGCTGCGTCCGTTCACCGGAACGGTTTGACTCACGTAACCGATGTTCGAAAATACGAGCGACGCGTCACCAGCTACGTTCAGGGCAAAATTGCCGGAGGCATCGCTGGATGTACCCAGCGTGGTGCCGCTCACTTGTACGTTAACGCCCGGTAGACCCTGATTGTCGGGCCCGGTGACTTTACCAGTCACCCTACTGGTTTGCGCAAAGGCATAGCTTCGGCACAAAAGCAAGACTAAAATAAAAAGCTTTACACAGTTTTTCATGGGTAATTAATAAAAAGGATTAGGAACTCCTAAATAGGTAAACAATTAATTACCAGTCTACTACTGACCCATCGAGGGCGTTGTAGCTTTCGGGGTTTTTCCAGTCGTGGCCGATCTTGTCTTTCATCTGGGCTTCATCAAGTTCAATGCCTAGACCCGGTCCGCGTGGTATCAGAACCGTGCCATCCTGCTGGAGCTTGAACGGGTTTTTCAGGTAGCCTTCGCCTAGCGAAACCTGTTCCTGAACGAGGAAATTTGGCACACTGGCGGCCAGATGGAGCCCTACTGCCAGCGAGATCGGTCCCATTGGGTTATGGGGCGCGATGGGTACGTAGTACGCTTCAGCCATACCCGCAATGATACGTCCTTCGGTAATGCCCCCGGCATGGCAGAGGTCAGGCTGCACAATGCTAACCGCCCGCTTTTCGAGCAGTTCGCGAAAGCCCCACTTCGTAAAGATGCGCTCGCCAGCGGCAATGGGCAGGTGTGTTCCCCGAGCAATGTCAGCCAGTATGTCTACGTTCTGCGCCTGCACCGGCTCCTCAACGAACATGGGTTTATAAGGTTCCAGCTCTTTAATGAGAAGCTTTGAGGTTTGGGGCGGAATAGCGCCGTGAAAATCGATGGCAATGTCCATGTCGTCGCCCCCGGCATCGCGCAACGACGCAAAGTTGTCGATGGCGTACTTAATAAATTTCGGGTTCTCAACGATGTTGGCCGGGCTCTTCTTAGCTACTCCCGTCTTAATGACCGTGTAGCCTTCCGCCTTCCGTTTCTTCATATCCTCGGCGTTGCTGGCCCGGCCATATACCCGAACCCGATCGCGCGTTGGTCCGCCCAGCAGTTCATACACCGGTACATTCAGCAGCTTGCCTTTGATGTCCCACAGAGCATGATCTATGCCGCTCAGGGCGCTCGTCAGGATAGGTCCACCCCGGTAGAAAGCGTGCCGGTAAATTGCCTGCCAGTGGTGCACAACTTGTCGGGGGTCTTTACCCAGCAAGTACGGTTCAACTTCTTTAATTGCCGTTTGAATGGTCAGCGCCCGACCTTCGAGCAGCGGTTCGCCTAAACCAACAATACCTACGTCGGTATGAATTTTCAGGAAAATCCACCGGGGCTTTACCAGAAAGGTTTCGAGCTTTGTAATCTTCACTTTACCATAGTCCACAAAGTGACCTGGGTTATGGGCATACGACGCTTCGGGCAAAGCCGTTATACTTGCCCCAACAGCGCCTAACACTGATTGTATAGCTGTTCGGCGGGATACAATACCAGTTTTTTTCATGCACGTTATCAGTTGACGGTTAATTTAATCGTTTAAGCAACTATCAAAAAAAAGGGTAAGTACAAGTCTACGGTGGACTTACCAACCTATGTAAGGCATTGTGGTGTCAGGTTTAATAACCTGACACCAGGGTAACGTCATGCTGTTCATTAAGGCCGAATGATCGTACCATCCATCTTCCGAACTTGCCAGTTCGACTTGGTCGAAATCGGGTATTTAGCCGCTTCTTTCTCGTTGATATCCACCCCCAGGCCGGGTACTTCGTTTACCGACATATAACCTTTGTCCATTGTCGGGCAACCGCTGAATACGTCCTTCATTTTGTCGGAAAACGATACGGCTTCCTGAATACCGAAGTTCCAGACGGCCAGGTCAATATGCGCGTGCGCTGCGTGTCCTACCGGCGATACGTCACCGGGTCCGTGCCAGGCGGTACGCACGTTGAACCACTCGCCCAGCCGGGCTACTTTCATGGCGGGCGTAATGCCCCCGATCTGCGAAACGTGAATCCGGATATAGTCGAACCACTGGTTCACCATAGGCTCTTTGAATTCATTGATGTTGTTGAACAGCTCACCCATGGCAATAGGTACGCTGGTTGTTTGCCGTAGTTGGGCGAACCACTTCATGTTCTCGGGCGAGAAGGGGTCTTCAATAAAGAACGGCCGGTAGTCTTCCAGCTTTTTGATCATGTTGATGGCTTCCATTGGCTGCACCCGCTCGTGAATGTCGTGGAGCAGTTCGATCTCTTCCCCGCACTGTTTGCGTACTACGTCGAACATCTTGGGCACCGATTTTAGATAGCCCTGTACGTTCATATAAGCGTCACCTTCGTAACCAAAATTAGCCGTTTTGAAGTCGGGCTTATCGGTGGTTGAGCCAACAGCACCATAGCCGCCCTGTTGAATCCGAATGTATTTGAAGCCCTGTTCCATGAACTTCTTCACACTCTCGGCGGCCGCTTCGGGCGTGTTACCACCGGCGTGGGTATAGCAGGGAACGGCAAAGCGAACCTTGCCACCGAGCAGTTGGTAGACCGGCATGCCCGCCCGTTTGCCTTTAATGTCCCACAGAGCCTGGTCCAGACCACTCAGCGCGTTGTTCAATACCGGTCCATTCCGCCAGTACGAGCTTACATAGGCCGATTGCCACATGTCTTCAATGTTATCCACATCTTTACCCACACAGAAATCATTGAGGTAGGAGTTGATAGCCACGACTACGGCGGCAGCGCGTTGGGTGAAGGTAGCACAGCCTAGGCCGTACAGACCCGGCTCGGTGGTTTCGACCTTAACGACAATCAGGTTTGAGCCCTGCGGAGCCGTAGCAATGGCTTTTACACTTTTAATTTTAACGGGTGCCGCTCCTTTTGCATAGGCTGGCGTCTCTTTACGTTCCTGGGCCTGGGCAGTCGAGTTGCCCCCAAATAAACCGAGCATACCAGCCGATGAGCCGAAGCCAAGCATTTTCAACGTTTCCCGGCGATTGTAATCCAGTTGATTCATAAGAAAAAGACTTGATAAGTTTAATACGTGACGGACGGCGCTTTACCCCTCCACTCGTTCTGGTGAAGTGATTAAGGGATAAATCCTACTTTTTATCCCACCACACGCGGGTATCTAATGTGTTCGGCCCCTGACGGGTGATGGCTTCGTTCAGTTTGCCCGAGTTGACAATGATCTCACTATCCGGATAAGGCAGCCGACGGATGAAGTCGCCTTTCACTTCAGAGCCGGGATACGGGTTTTTCTTTAGAGCCGGGAAACCGCTACGCCGGAAATTGGCCCAGGCTTCGTTGCCATCCAGGAAGCTAGCTACCCAGTATTGTGTATTGATCAGCTCTAATCCATTGGCTGCATTATACGGATGAGCATCCAGATAGGCTTTAATCGAGGCTTCGGGTATGGTTGTACCATACGAAGCCATCTGCTCCAGATTGGCCCGAATGCCCTTTGTGTAATAGTCATCCGCCGTGCCGGTTACCCAACCGCGGGTAGCCGCTTCGGCCAGAAGGAGCAGGGTTTGTGCGTACGTAACGTGAAACTCAGGAGAGTCCAATTTTAGTACCGTACTGAGGTTCACCTGCGAATAATCCCACAGACTCACGACCTTGTTGGCGGCAAACGTGCTCGCAATCGATACGTCGTTATAGCCCATCGGCATCCCGATCTGAACCGATGGGTCCGACGAGGCTCGTGCCGCCACCTGCTCCTGACCACCTTTCGCCCCTACGTAACGTACCGCAAAAATGGGCAAACGAGGATCGTTATTGGCTTTCAAGTAATCGACGAAGGGAGCAGCCAAGTAGAAGTTGGTTTTCTCGCGGGCTTGTAAGTGGTTGGCGATGTAGTTGTTATACAGCGACGTATGCCGAAGCGTCGAATTGTCCGCATTCGACTGGAACACACCACCCGCTACGGCTTTCTTCACGTACGATCCCGCCAGGGCCGGGTCAACCTTAGTCAGGCGCATACCAGCCCGTAGCATGAGCGAGTAACCCAACTTTTTCCATTTCGCTACGTCGCCACCATATAGAATATCCGTCACCACGGCGGCTTGAGCGGTGGTTAGAGCGGTTGAAGCCTCGTCAAGCTCTTTCAGAATATCCTTGTAGATGTCCTGTTGCGCGTCGTATTTGGGGGTAATGATTTCGGTTGTGTACCCCTGTCCCGCTTCCGTGTAAGGAATATCACCATACGTATCGGTCAGGATCATAAACACATACGCGCGCCAGATGCGGGCGGCCTGATACGTATTGATTTGCAGTGGATCGGACTTGGTTTGATCGAGCACGGACACCAACTGTTTCACTACGTTGCGGTAGAAATTCTGCCAGACCAACGGCGTATTGCTGTTGTTCACCTGGTCGTAGTTCGCACCGGAAAGCGAGCTACCATAGGGCGTGATAATCTGTTGCACAATGCCGAAGTTATACGTCAGCATGCCCAGCGTACCAAATCCGTCGAGGTAACTGGTGTTGATGATGGCTTTGTTCAGCACCATCGACGCAGCCAGCGACGTAGGGTCAACCTTGTTGGTATTGACCTCCGTAAAGCCCTTGTCGCAGCTCGTCAACAAACCCAACGAGAGCGATAATGTAAGAATATATTTGAAATATGTTTTCATGACTTTAAGTCTTTATAACGACCGGAATTAGAATCGAACATTGAGGTTAAAGCCCATCGTACGGGTTGGCGGAAGACCGGGCCAGAAATCAAGACCAACCGAGTTGTCGGACGATACCATAGCTTCTTCAGGGTCCATGTTCTCGGTCCATTTCTTGATGACCAAGACATTATTGGCGACTGCACTCAGCTTAATGCCTTTGATAAACAGGCGCTCAGGTAGCAGTTTAGTAAAATCGTAGCCGATCGTGATCTGACGCAGTTTCCAGAAACCAGCGTTGTTCACAAAATCTTCGTGGATACCCAGCGGGTTGAGCGACTCGTAGAAAGGCTGTACGGCGGCTTTGGTTTTGTTGACTTCGCCGTTCGGGTTCACGCCATCGCCAATCACGTATCCCACATCGCGGCCGGGCAGGGTCCGTTTCGACAGACCGTGACGCAGGTAGTTGATGTTGCGCCCGGTAATCATCTTATGCCCCAGTTTGAAATCGATCAGGGCCGATAACGTAATACCCCGGTAGGTGAACGTATTGGTGATCCCTCCGAAATAGGTTGGTAAAGCGTTACCCACATTCACCAGCGTATTGTTGCGGAGTGGCATCCCGCTGTTGGCATCATACACTTTACGCCCCTGCGCATCACGCAGATACGTGAATGTGTACAACTGCCCGATGGGTTTACCCACGACCTGATTCAGCACCCGGCCACTGCCACCGCTCACCGTAATCACCGTATCGTTCGGCGACAGACCCAATTGCAACACTTTCGACGTATTATAGGATACGTTGGCGTTGACATCCCAACGGAAGGAATTCGTAACCACCGGCGCGAAGTTGACGGCCAACTCAAGTCCCTGGTTCATGCTACGTCCTACGTTGATCAGCTTACTGGTATAGGAGGAAGCATCCGAAACCTGGGCGGCCAGAATTTGGTCATTGGTGGTTTTGTGATAATACGTGAAATCTAAGCCGAATTTGTTATTAAACAGTCTCAACTCTAGACCAACTTCAGCTTCCTCGATCCGTAGTGGGCGTAGGTTTTTGTTAGGAACTGTCGATGCATTTATGCCGCCCACCGGCACAAGTTGACCCGCCGGATTTGGGAACGAGTTGTTGTCGACCTGATAGTAAAGCGCGTTCGAATAGGGCGCTACGTTATCAGAACCGACCTGTGCGTAGGCCGCCCGAATTTTGCCGAACGATATCCACTCCGGTAATTTGGGGAAAGCCTGCGAGAACACGAAGCTCCCCGTTACGGACGGGTACAGAATACTTCGGTTCGATTCGGCCAGCGTTGAGAACCAGTCGTTACGTGCCGTTGCGGTCAGGAAGAGGTAGTCATTATAGGAGACTGTAGCCGAGCCGAACAGCGAATTGATTTTCTTTTCCGACAAGGCATAAATTGGATTTTTAACCCGTCCGTTCGCTACGGTATATAAGCCCGGCTGCACGAAATCCTGCACCGTTACACTGTTGTAATCATTGCGGGCGTAACGGGCATTGCCACCCAGCGTTACGTCGACACCGATCTTGCCAAACGTTTTATTACCACCCAGAATGAAGTCGATGTTCCGTTCGGTGTTCTGGCGTACGTCCTGCGTGTACGAACCGTTCACGTAGCCCGTAGGCGCTTTGGCGATAGGCGCGTACCCATTCGGAATGTTGTAGTCCTGATTCCGAACGTAATAATCCTGCGCAATACGTCCCTGAATGTAGAGCCAGTCGGTAAATTGGTAACGTAGCGCGAGGTTGCCGAAAATCCGATCCCGAAGGATATTTTCGAAGTGGTAATTCATCGAATAGTATGGATTGTTCCGTACCAGGAAGCGCGAGAACACGAATTCATCGCCGTTGGGTAAGACCTGGTTCTGACGCAGCGCATCGAACGGCATGGAGTTCGCCAGCGTGAACACCACGGTCGATACCGAGAAATCCTGTGCGTTCAGCTGGGGTGGGTTGATGTTATTTTCTTTCGAATAGTTAATGTTTCCAGATGCAGTCAGTCGGCTATTGATGTTCTGCGAAAAACCCAGGTTGATCACCTTCCGATTGAAGGAGTTGTTCTCCATAATACCCTTGTTGTCGGTATTGCTGAACGAAAGGTTGAAACCACCATTTGGCCCATTGTTAGACACCGCTACCGTATTGGTAAAATTGGTACCGGTACGGTAAAACTGTTTCACCCGGTTGCGAACGGGCTCATACGGCCAGGTTTCGTTGTCGAATAATGTTTGAGTCATGCCTGGCTGGAATTTTTCGCCAAAGCTCCAAACGCCCGATGTTGGATTGGCCGCCGTAGGTCGTAAGCCGCCTTCGCCCTGTCCGTATTCATACTGAAAATCGGTGAAGTCCATCGCCGTTTCGGTAGTGAAGTTTGTGTTATACGTAACGCCGAATCCTTTGCCGACACCCCGGCTTTTGGTCGTGATCATCACCACGCCGTCCTTCGCGCGGGAGCCGTATAGGGCGGCCGCCGTACCGCCTTTCAAGACGGTCATGGTTTCGATATCGTCGGGGTTAATAGACGATAGGCCGTCGCCACCGTCGGAGTTGTTCATAGCGCGGTTACCAAAGTCACCACCGAGCGAATAGTTGGAGTTGTCGATGGGAACGCCGTTGACTACGATCAGCGGGTTGTTCTGCCCACTAAACGACGACTGTCCGCGAATCCGGATTTTTGCCGTTCCGGCCGGTCCCGAACCCATCGTTGTAATGTTGACACCAGCCATTTTTCCCTGCAAACTGCTCACAAAGTTGTTGGTGCGGTTTACCGAAATCTGGTCGGCATTGACCGTTGCCGTTGCGTAACCCAGCGTCTTCGCTTCGCGCTTGATACCGAGCGCCGTAACGACCACTTCGTCAATCGCCTTTGCGTCTTCGACCAGCTGCACGTTAATCACCGAGCGATTATTAACGGGAACCGTCTGCGTGACGTAGCTGATAAACGAGAAGACCAGCGAAGCATTATCCGACACGGTAATCGTATAATTGCCCGAGGCATCGGTAGCCGTACCGGTCGTACTCCCATTTACAACAACGTTCACGCCCGGCAAACCCTGGCTGTCAGGTCCAGTCACTCGGCCGGTCACTCGATTAGTCTGAGCAAACGTAATGCAGACGCCCAGCCACAAATGACATACGGTAAGGATTAAAGATTTTTTCATTTTTGAAAACGATTAAAGGAATAGGAAAGGAATTCATCAGGGTAAAACGGGTATTAAAAACTTGACTTGTTAATTACTCAGCGCCGGAATCCACATACGCACGCCAGCGTTTTTCCGGACCAACATCGTTCTGTTCTGTATGCAGACTTTATAAGAGTCGAAAAGCATCTGCCTACCAGTTATGAATAGCACCGTCGGGACTTTTCAGGATTGGGTGTGGGAACTTGGTTTTCTCTTTTACTTCCATCACGAAGGTGGCTTTCTTCGGATCGAACTTGACGCCTAAGCCCGGATTGGGATTCAGATACAGCTTCCCATTCTTGAAGTTCAGGTAATCTTCGTTAAAGTAAGCAGGCCGCTCCGGCTCTCCCCCGGCCAACTCCATCAAACAGCGGGTCGGGCTGCTGGAGCCTAATACGTGCACCAAAGCGGCCGTCGACAACGGGCCCGTAAAATGCGGAATCATGCCCACGTAATGCGTTTCGCAAAAGGCAGCTATTTTCTTAAGCTCCGAAAGGCCACCGGTATTAGGGAGCGTAACGCGGGTGTAATCAATCAGGCGATCTTCGATCAGTTCATTAATATCCCAGCGGTCGCCGAACTGCTCGCCAACGGCAATCGGGACTTTCGTCATAGCACGTACCGTCTTATAAACACCTGGATTTTCGGAGCGAACAATATCTTCGATGAAGTAAGGCTCCAGATTTTCCAGCGCCGAACAAATCTTGATTCCTTCCGTCAGGTCGAAACGCGTGTGCAGGTCAATGGCCCACTTGCCCCCACCGCCTACGGCCGCATCGATCCGCTTGCAGAACTCGATGGTTTTCTTGGCATTATCGTAGAAATCGAACGGCTGATCGCCATTACCACCCGTCGGCCCAATCCGGTAGGCACGTAGCCCCGCTTCAATACAATCCCGGGCGCGCTCTTCTTCAGTTTTAGCTTTCGAAGCCCGGAAACCTGTTGCATAGCACTCCACATAATCCCGCGTGGCTCCGCCGAGCAGTTCATACACCGGAACGCCGAGCGCCTTGCCTTTAATGTCCCAGAGGGCCATTTCGAGGGCACCTAACGCATGGAGTTTTTCGCGGCCGGGCGGATAAAACATCCCCCGGTACACATTTTGCCAGATATGCTCAGTGCGGAACGGATCTTCACCAATCATCATCTGCGCGCACTGCTCAATGACGTCTTTGAAGCCACCTTCACCAATACCGACGATGCCTCCGTCAGTTTCAACTTCGACAATACCACGAGCCTGATTAAAAAGCGGCTTATTGTAGCCCGGTGCACTGTAATAACGGATTTTGGTGATTTTCAGCTTCGGTGCGCTTTGGGCTAAACTCGCTGGTATACCCGTCCACAAGGCGGTGGAACCAATCAAAGCGGACTTTATGAAATTACGTCGTTGCATGAAAAAGTTAACGGTTTAGAAGGCGCTTAAACGATTAAGCAAAAGACTAAAACTATATCGAAATCATTTGTTTAGTTTCTGAAGACGCTTTGGTAATCAACTCGGCTTCCATACGTATCTGGGCGGGTTCCTGTAACTGACCTTTCATTTTATTAACCAACACCTCAACGGCAGTTTGCCCTAGCCGCACAATAGGTTGCTTTACGTAGGTTATCGGACAATAATAAAGCTCAAATACCTCAGCCTGGCCGAAGCTGACTATTGCCAGATCAGTCGGCACGTTCAGCTTTAGCTCGTTGATACGTTTCAGGCCATTGATGGCCAGGCTATAGGTTGCAAATACTATGGCATCTACTGCTGGGTCAGCGGCAAGCATCGCTTTGAGAGCCACTTTAACGCCCCCGTCAATGTCATTTATTCGAACCTTTTTCAACCAGTCTTTCTGCACCACGATGCCGTTATCGGTAAGTGATTCGGTATAGCCTCTGATCCGCTCCTTCATATGGAACATTTCCGATTCATAGGCAATCATGCCGATCCGTTGGTAACCGTTCCCGATCAGGTGCGTGCCAGCATCGTAAGCGGCTTTGTAATGGTCAGTGGATACGAAATCAGTTGATATATCGGGAAAATACCTGTCCAACAAAACGAACGGTACGTTCTTGTCTTTCAGAAAATGAATCTGCTCTTCAGAACCTTCGGACGACACGATAATGAAGCCGTCCACTTGTCTATTGATCAATACGTTCAATAAATCACGCGACTTAGCGGCACTTTCGTCGGAGCTACCGATAATGACCGTGTAGCCGTAATGTTTCGCTTCGTCTTCGACCACCCGGGCGATATTGGCAAAAAATGGGTTCGATATATCGGCAATAATTAACCCAATGGTGTGCGTTTTTCCGCTTCGTAAACTTTTCGCCAGGTGGTTCGGCCGGTAGTTTAGTTCCTCGGCAATCTGCCTGATCTTAATGGCGATCTCCTGCCCTACCCGACTCTCCTTTTCTTTGCCATTCAGCACATACGACACTAAGGCTATAGAAACACCTGCCTGTTGCGCAATATCCTTTAAAGAAGTTTTTTTAGTATTCATCCACGACCAAAAGTATGCTTAATCCTTTAAACAAAAAATATTTTGTGAAATTTTTTCGCAAAAATGAAGCGATTAAGTAATGTAACCGGCACAGATTAGTTGGATGACCAGCCATTAAAAAAGCACAAGCAGGCTATGAACGCCCACTCGTGCCATGAGTAGTATAAAGTCGAAATACCCTTAAAATCCTTCGGCCTTTATTTCCTTCTCGGTAATAACCCCGTATTTTTTCACCTTATCGCGAATGGCATCCGCCTTGCCGATCAGGACAAATTGCAGGTTATTCTTCGGGAAGTATTTATCAATGATTTCGCGAGTCTTCGCCACGGTCAGTCCGTCTACGTTGTTCTGAAAATTGTTGATAAACGACTCGTCAAACCCTAAGCTGAACATATCGGTCAGCAGGTTAGCCAGTGAACTAGCCGATTCGTAGTTAGGCGGAAAATCTCCTTTTACGTAGTTCTTAGCCGAACTCAGCGTTTTTTCGTCGATACCCGTACGGTGCAAACTATCGAGCACCTGCAAAGCCATATCGATTGCCTGCGTCGTGGTGCTGACCTTGGTGAAGGTTGAGATAGCAAACGTACCGCTGTTCCGATACGTACCGAAGCGGCTATTGGCACCGTAAGTCAGCCCGGAATTTACCCGCAAAGCATCGTTCAACCAGGACGTAAAGCGCCCACCCAGAATTGTATTCACGACCACAACCGGAATGTAGTCGGGATTACTATGCGTAATGCCTTTACCACCGATTAAAAACGTCGTCTCGCGGGCGTCGTCTTTGTTGACCAGCAACACCCGGTTTTTATCGAACGTAAAGGTAGGTTCGGTTAGCTTAGGCGACGTAGCAGCCGCCGTTTTCCAATTGCCAAACAGATTCGTAATGCGTTTTTTCATGTCGGCGGTGTTGAAATCGCCGACGACAGCAATGGCCGCCCGATCAGTCGTATAGTTTTTCTGGTAGAACTG
Organism: Spirosoma knui; assembly: GCF_054780635.1. Lineage (NCBI taxonomy): Bacteria > Pseudomonadati > Bacteroidota > Cytophagia > Cytophagales > Cytophagaceae > Spirosoma > Spirosoma knui. The sequence continues at coordinate 97,304 of NZ_BAAGVY010000009.1, forward strand.
ACGGGTATCATTGGCGCTGATGGCCGACACAGCTACAGGCGTACCCGTAATCGGGTTGGCATACGGATGACTTTCGAACACAAACCGGTTGAAATACGAGCTGACCACCGATCGGGGACTTTCTTTCTGCTGCGTCAGCTGGAGCAATTGCCGCTGCTTGTACTTATCAAACTCGGGCTGATCGAACGTTGGCTTTGTAATTACGTCCTGGATAATGTCGAACAACAAGTCCTGATCTTTTACGGCAAACGAGGCCGAAAGTTTAGCCACTTCCTTACCCGCATACGTATCAATACTGGCACCCACGTACTCAGCCTTCTCTTCCAGTTGTGCCTTGGTGTACTTCGAGCTGCCAAACAGCAAGGCATCGGCCGTCATGTTGGCCAGACCATAGCGGTTACCATCCTGCACCGCTCCGGCATCGAATACAACCGAAACGTTAATCAAGGGCACCTCACGTTGCTCCATCAGGTAGACAGTAAGGCCATTCTTCAATTTAAACTTTTGGTAAGGCGGCACCTTAAACGTTTGTGCCATCGACGCCCCTGCCAGGAGCAGCGCCGTCATTAAAGTAAGTACTGATTTCATTTATCAGGCGTAGTGAGGTGAATTAGTTAGAGCCAGCACTCTTTTTCGGTTCGGGCAGTAGATAACCAACAGTACGATTACGAGCGGTGAGATAAGTTTTGGCGACCCGCTGTACGTCTTCTTTGGTTACCTTCTCATACAGCGTCGGGGCCTCGTAGAGCTTTTTATAGTCGCCAAAGAACAGTTCGTAGGTGCCCAGCGAGTTAGCTTTGCCATTAATGGTTTCCATCGTCCGGTAAAACTCCATCAGCTTCTGGTTTTTCAGCTTCTGCAACTCAACATCGGTAATGCCCTCGTTGGCAATCTTGTCGATCTGGTACAATACTGAGCGCTCTAGCTGCTCGGCCGATACGTTGTTAGCAGCAATGGCGTAGACATAAAACAGGTTTGGATCAAACGACTCGCCGAAGTTGGTGAACGTCCGCGACGCAATGGTTGAGTCAAGCACCAGCGACTTTACCAAACGCGACGAGTTGCCACCGCTCAATATACCGCTCAGCAGATCCAGCGCGTAATAATCAGAATGGCGGGTAGCGGGCGTGTGGTAAGCCATCAGAATGTTTGGCGTAGCAATGTCTTTGTACGTCGTGACTCGTCGCTCACCGTTCTGAGGAGGTTCTACCGTACGTAGGCTATCGGGTAATTTTTGAGCCGGAATTGGCTCGATATACTTCTGGGCTAATTGCTTAACCTGAGCCGCCGTGATATCGCCAACAACTACGGCAACTGCATTATTTGGCGAATAATACGTTTTGAAGTAGCGCTCCAGATCCGCCTGCGACCATTTCTTGATGTCCGACTCAAAGCCAATAACGGGAAACATGTACGGGTGTTCGGTAAACGCAGTCGCTTTCACCAGCTCACTAATAACCCGGTAGTTGCTGTTTTCGAGCCCCGTGCTACGTTCCGACAGCACCACACCCCGCTCGCTCTCGACCATCTTCGGATCAATGGCCAGATCACGAATGCGGTCGGCTTCGAGATCGAAAATTGTTTCGAGTGCTCCGCTTTGAAACCAGTCAGTATACACCGTTGTGTTTTCGGTCGTGTAGGCGTTGTTCGACCCGCCGTTTGCTTCCATAACCCGGTCGAATTGCTTAGGGCCGTATTTCTTGGCCCCGTTGAACATCATATGCTCGAAGAAGTGCGACAGGCCCGTAATGCCGTGTACTTCGTTGCGGGCACCCACTTTCCAAAAGGTGTAGAAGTTCGCGTTGGGAATCGAATGGTCTTCGAGGACCATAAATTTCATGCCGTTCTTCAACGTAAATGTCTGCACATCTTCCGGCTTGGGCTTATTTTGCGCCACGGCCATGACGGCCGCCGAAAGCAACAGCCCCGCCAACAGACTCACTGGTTTGTTCATGTTATAGGTAATGTGGTTGGGTAACCCCTAAAATTAAGCGTGGCTGGGCGTATTACAAAAAGGTACTTTTGCTATGTTGACACGTGAAGAACACCCAAACGCTAATTCCATGAATCAATCGATATGGTCGCTGAGCGGCCAGCGTGCCCTGATCACCGGCGGCACCAAAGGCATCGGCGAAGCCATTGTGCGGCAATTCCTTGATCTCGGTGCGGCCGTCTTCCTGGTGGCTCGCGACAATGAACTGTTACAAACTCAATTGGCGGACTACCGGCAGCAGGGCCATACGGTCGAGGGCATTGCTGCAGATGTTAGTCAACCCGGCGTAGCGACTCAAGTTATTGACGCCGTTCGGGCCAAGTGGGATAGCCTGCATATTCTGGTCAATAATGCGGGGACCAACATTCGCAAACCCACCACCGAATACAATACGGATGAATATAACCATGTGCTGAATACCAATCTGCGCTCCGCTTATGAACTAACTCAGGCCGCTTACCCGCTTCTGAAAGCGTCGGGCGATGGCAAAGTCGTGATGGTATCGTCGGTATCGGGCTTGTCGCATACGAGCAGTGGTTCACTCTACGGTATGACCAAGGCGGCTATGCTGCAACTGACCCGCAATCTGGCGGTTGAGTGGGCGGGTGATTTAATCCGGGTCAATGCTGTAGCGCCCTGGTACATCAAAACACCACTGGCCTCGCCCGTGCTTACAAATCCCGAAAAACTGGAAGGAATCTTAAAACGGACACCAATGAAGCGCGTCGGCGAACCCGATGAAGTAGCCTCAGTGGTATCATTCCTGAGTATGCCCGCGTCCGGTTACGTCACCGGCCAGACCATCGCCGTAGACGGCGGGCTGTTATCGTGGGCGTATTGATTGGTAACGCACAACACAATCAAGTGTAAAAGCTGACGCTGGTCCCTTCGACTCCATGCCTAAATGAGTTCAATTTTTGTCATCCCGACGCCAGGAGGGATCTTCTCTTACCGGAGGTAATGTTAGCCTCACCCGAAGATCCCTCCTGGCGTCGGGATGACAAAAATTAAGCCTCCAACGCCTGACTTACAATTATATGCTTGAGCGAATGCTCATTATCCACGCCATATTAAATGAAACACAGGCTGAAGCCGAACGCGGCCCGGCCTGCGCTCCGAACTACACACCTTTTACCATCGCTTTCATCTTCTCCATAGCCGTTTTGGTTACGGTCAGCGGATCCTGGGCGTAGTAATTTTTGTTGAACACTTCCAGCGATAACACGATTGGACGATCGGGCCGTTTGATTTGCGTCAGCGTTTCCCGAATCGGAGCCACTCCATCACCGGGAAACACGCGATCAGCGTCGGTGATTTTCTCCGGCGTAAAATCGGCGGTGTAGTCGTTGACATGGAAAATTTCGATGGCCGGTTTGCCCACTAATTTCAGGCTATCCCGGCTAGAGCCTCCTTTATAGAGGTGATAAATATCCAGCAGCAGCCGAGCCGATGGGTGCCCGCTTTCAACAGCAACAAACATCACCTCGCTCAACTTGTTCAGATTCTTCGAAAAGCCCCACAGTTCAAGTTGCGGAATAACCCCCGTTTTATCGCTCACCTCCAGAATTTTCCGGTAGCGCTCTGCAACTTTATACAGATCAAGCTTTGGGTTGTTCGGTGCCTGAGCGCCGACCGCTGGGGTCGCCACGCGCTTACAGTCGATTTGAGCCAGCAGTTCCATCTCCCGTTGAAGCTGCTCAACACCTTTGGCACGGGCTGCATCATCGTCGATAATCCAGGGCGCAAAGCCAATTGCGTTTTCTACGCGTATGCCCAAGTCACCAAGACGTTTTTTCAGATCGGGCAGCGTTCCCCCTGATTTAAGGTACTCCTGAAGGCTATCGATCCAGATTTCGACGGCCCGAAATCCGCCTTTTGAGGCTGTTTCCAGCTCTTTTACCAAGCCGAGCTTATGCCCGCGGATGGTGCTCATGTTCAGGCAGAGGGTAAAGCCAGGATCAGCGGCTACGGAATTTGCGGGCGAACCGGCTACTGCCGACGCGTCATTGGAGACGAACGGTAAGGTGAAACTAGCAGCTACTGCCGCCAGGGTCTGGCGACGGGTTACGGATTGGGACATAAACGTTGGACGATCGTGCAGGTTGGTTTACGTACGAACAGCAGGCGTCAGCTCTGACAAGCTGACGCCATATATAGCTTTAAACCTAAAACCGGGCCTGTCCTACTCTAATAAGCCTTTCTTTTATAACAACGGGTCATTGACCTGCGTGTCGAAAACGCCCGTCAGCACGCGTCCATTGCGCTTCACCTGCACCCAGATACGATAGTGCCCCGCCCGAGGAAACGCATACGGAAACTGCACCATGTTATTGGTCGTCATCGCATGATCCATCTGAGGCATGGTCGCCATTAACATCCGATTTTTCTCAGTTTCGGGTAAGGTTTTTAGCCTAGCTACGTACGTATCGATACTGTCTCGGAAATGCTTCGCATCGGGATAGTGGAATGTCCGGGACGTATCAGCAATGCGCCCAACCAACGACTCTTCGGCGGCCATTGAGTACGTACCGACCGGGTGGAGGTGAATGTACACGGAGCCATCGGAACGTAGTATGGCTGCGTGACCGCCCATTCCCAGATACGGCTCCAACGTAGCGGCCTTGCCTTGCGGATCAGCTACGGCAAACTTCAGGTTGTATAATTTTCCGGACTCCAGCACTTTGCCGGGTTTATCCATCCAAAGCATCGTTGACCCGTCGTCGAGTTTACCGCTAGCGCCGGGCTTACCACAGACAACCATGTCGTTGTCCAGGTGCGGTACGTTCAAAGCATTCGCCTTTACACCCATTGGTTCAGTTACGACCCAACTATCATCAGAGTCGGTGAGCTTAGCGGCAGCCGCGGCACTCGCGGATAGTTTCAGCGAAGGCACCTCAACCGTATCGGTCAGCGTTTCAGTAAATCCGCTCCGGTATACTACGTCGGCGTAAATTAGATAGCGTCCGCCTGGCAAGAGCGGCAGCTTTGACTCGTACTGCAACGTATCACGGCGCTCCGGGTGAAGGTGCGCAAAGGCGTCCAGCCCCGGCGTCCTCACCATAAAAACGTGCATCAACTTACCGTGATCGGGTAGAATATAGCTCAGCATTCGGCGCTTTTGCCAGTTCGTGCTGAAACCGGTTGTATCCATCTTTATGGTCAGTTGCGGTTGCGACTCCGCTACGCGAACCGACGCGTTAATCGGCATTGGCTGATAAAGCTGCTCGTTGCGATACTCCTCGGCCGAGCTGTTCCACCAGGACCGCCAGCCCGTTAGCATCAACGCCAGCACAACGGCCCCAACCCCCATGCCAACCAAACGACGACGACGTAACGTGGCTGGTATTGCTTGTCCAGGGGCAACAACCCCGTCGGCATTGCTGGCTCCGATGATGGTGATCATCATCACAACCAGCAGCAAACCCAGCAAAGCTAACCCGATACCTGTACCTTCAGGCATAGTACGTAACGCTGTGGCTACTGACATTACTGGCACGACCACCGTTTCGTGACCGTCCGGCCCGTTCAGTTCAATCTCGATACTTGATGAGCCCGAATTCATCAGCCACAAGTCGCCGGTATACCGATTGTCCTCTACCCGCGTCAGTTCATCAGGCATCGGCGAGCCTTCGTCACCCGATCGAAAATAAACCGGCCGGGCGGCCATTTGGCTGATACGTCCCTGCTCCACAAACACGATAACCTGAGCCGTGCCGGGCACTACATCGGGCGGCTGAACACTGATCAGAAGCCGGTATTTACCCGCCTGTTTCTGCACGATTACGCCCGCGCTACCGATATGCGCTTTGGCAATGGACGAAAGAGTGAATGAGTAGGTGAGCGAAAGAAGCAGTACCAACCTCTTCATTCTGTGTATGTTCTTCATTGTGTTGGCTATTCCTTGTTTTACCGAGCTACCCGTTTCATCCAGTTTCCCCACAGCAAACCAACTCGGGCCGATAACGTCGCATAAATCAATGCTTTCCCGAAGCCAATCCAAAAATCAGCGGCAGATTGCGTATTCCAGGGTGCAAAGGCATACCGATATTCCCAGTCCGGCGGGCTGTCATAGGTCCAGGAGTAAGACAGGAAGAACCCGTTACGCGCCAGCGGTGATGTCAGCAGAAACTCACCGAAGGGCCACTGCACCGCCAGCAGAACAAGCATGAACGCAACGGCTAGCAGCCCCGCTAAAAGCCAATCGTTCAGCTTTCGGCCTTCTGCCCTGGGTTTGTCGAAACGATGGAGCAATACATCAACCACAAACGCCGGAATCACCAGCAACATTGGAAAATGAAACGGCTGATAATGGTCAATCGGGTTAAGCACCGGACCTAGCCGCGGAGTTGCCGGAAAATTCTGAATAATCCAGCTCGGCACCACGAGTGCCAGCATATACAAAGCCGCAATCGTTGTGACGGGCCAGCGTAACAGAGAGGCCCGCCCTACGGCAAACAGAAAGAAAGGAAAAACAATAGCCGCTGTAGCGTAGTACCCCGACTGGTGCGATTCATGCATACCCATCGATTCTGAAATCAGGGTAAACAACATGCTCAGCAACAGGCCCGCCCCGATCGCAAACAGCCATTTCAATTGAGTAGCAATCGGGTGATTCTGGTCGGTAAGGTTGCGGTATTTGTTCTGCAACGACAAAACGCCTACCATAGCTCCAAACTGAACCGTCATGATCCCGATGGCCAGTATGGTATGCGGGGGTGTCAAGATCTGCACATCTAGCCCGTAGGCATTATGCCACCAATCATCGAAAGGAGCCGACGTAAGCATGGCCAGCGCCCCCCAAACGGAGAACATAGCCCCGAGCGGTCCGTAGAAAACACCCCAGAACGGAACAGCATTGACGCGTTCGGGATGATTTTTGGTTAACGTCAGTCGTAGAATTTGATAGGCTGAAAACAAGCCCGATACAACCGCCCCGACGTAAATAACGACGTGGGGTGGCGCAAAAAGTCCATCGCGGCCAATGCTCATGTGCCACATGATGTCCCAGAGCAGCCCAACCATTACGCAAAGGGAAGCAAAAACAACGGCGTAGATATAGATTGGAACGGACGTTCTGGTTCGTTCTACACCCCAGGTTGACACCCCCGCAGCGGCCTGGGACTGGTTAGGTTGAAAGGAGGAAGGAATAGCGGATTCCATATACAACAGATTTTGAGAATAGGCTATGAAAGATAGAAAGAAGGTAGCGGTTTAACATATATGCCCTAGCTGAACCAGCGTAAAAACGACCTGAATCGACAAAAACTTGACAAGACGTACCGAAGATAGAAAACTGATACTGAACAGCTTCTGTCATTTTTGAGTTAGTGGAACAATATGTCAGCGGATTTACCCCGTTATTCGTACAAGAATTTCCTGCGTTCACCGTCATGCGACTTTTGCCAAATTCCCCTCTCAGACATCTCATCGCTACGTTACCCCTACTCATCAGTTTAACTTTTCTGATGAGCGGTTGTATTCCCGATTTTCTGGCGTCGGATCCGGATTGGGTGGTCATTGAAGAAGGCGACCACGAACCCCTGCCCAAACGTAAAGTGGGTGTGGTCATCGCGCCGGAAGAAATCTCGGCAACCGTTACCTTCGATAGCTCCTGCATCTACGACCTTGGCGCAGTCGATGCCGACGACTGGAACAAGGTAATTGGGTTAGGTTTTGTGGGTTCCAAAGACCAGGACGTAACAACCGGCGTTCCTCCGCATCAGGTAGATGGTGTGCGGGTAGGCTGGCGATGGAACCCCCAACGTGGCCGTATCGACCTGGGAGCTTATATCTATGTTGCTGGAAAACGAACCGATTTTAAAGTTGCCGAAGCGTTTATCAACGTACCAACGAAACTGACGATCAAGATCGATTACAATCGAAAAATGTATCAAGTAATCGGTGGCCAGACGGTGCCGTTTACGCACAACAAGACCTTTGCGTATAAAACGGGCTTATACTTCGGCGGTAACCAGCCCGCTCCTCACCGCATCCGGGTCAAGATTGAAGATTAGGCCTGTGCTTTCTCTAGTCAAAGTGCGTAAGTATGGGTTATGAACGCTCATGAGCCAGCTGATTATTAATTAGCAATTGCTGGCACTAGGCCCCGCTACGGCGTACCGTTTCGACTCCGCTCGGGGTGACATTCAACCTCTAGCTGTTTGCTTAAAGCTATCTGGTAAGCCGAAACGTACGCCGTCCGGAGCTGCATCAGCAAACACTGCCTATTGACCAACATCCTATCATTAGCAAGATATTATTTGTACGTAGTTCCCATTACGTTAAAGCACTTGCCAGACGCCGTACACACTGACGCCGAGTATGGATAGGATGCTCAGCCATAGCCAGAGATCGTAAGCAACGGACGGTTTCAGACTGACAGGTAATTGGCGGTACCGAAACTGGATAGCGGCCCATACGACGACCAGCAGTAGCACCGACGTAGCGATACCACCCAGGAGAATCATCAGCACAGGGAGTTTAATAAACAGAAACAACAGACACCACAGCGCCGGAAATGCCCACGACAACGTAGCAATGGCCTTACGCCGAACGATTGGATCACCGAAGTTGATCCAGCCCAGTTGGCCAAAGGCATCCGCAAAAATCCGTGACCAGCTGGCTGTTGCGGTAAAGAGTGTAGAATACAAGACGAAGAAAGCACCAATCATAAATACGGCCTTGGCGCCGGAGCCCAACGTAACGGTAAACAGCCGCGACAGCGTTTCAACCATGGCATATCCTTCGAGTACGCCACCGCCTTCGTGCAGCAACGATGCGCCCAGCAGATAAAAAGCCGCCGTAACCAGCGTGTACACTACCATAGAGCACAAGGCGTCCAGCGTCATCACCCGAATCCAGCCGCGGGCTCGCTCTGCCCATTCGGCTGTATCCTGATAAGGACCTGTGTAAGCGGCATAGCCTTTTTCAATGCACCAGTAGGTGTAATACATGATCTCGTCGCCACCAACCCCCGTAATTCCAAAAGCAGCCAGGGCTATGCCAACTATGGCGGGCGGTAACGAAAAGGTAACCCCTTCGGCAAACTGCGCCCCGCTGATGGCATAATCAGTACGTTGCAGCATCAGTAGTGACAACAAAATCATGCCCGTGAACAGCAGAATCATGAGCAGCGATCCCTTCTCTACCCAACTGTAATACCCCCGATAAATGAGCAAAGCGGCCGATGCAGCTGATAATATGGCCCACACACTCGCGGATACGGCGGGGAAAGCCATATTCATTACCAACGCAACACCGCCTACGATGCCACCGACCTGCAAAACTTTCAGCGTCTGTAAACTCAACCAGAGCCAGATCGTCCAATGCCCCTGACCTAGTCGCGGCCCCGACAATCGGTTAAGTGACTGCATCGTCGGCAAGCCGCTGTAAATGGCATTTTTACCGAACTCGAGCTGCAAGGCCACCTTGACAAAACAGCTGACCAGAATCACCCAGAACGCTACGAAACCAGCCTTCGCTCCCAGCGCTGTGGTGGCAATCAATTCGCCAGAGCCAACAATAGCTGCCGATAAAATAAAGCCCGGCCCGAGGTGGCTTAGTTGTCCTCGAAACGTTGTAGGAGCCGGTTGAATCAAACCGGACGAACGGGTATATAAGTCAGCTGCAACCGGCGTCGGTGGTGTTGAAGGGCTAGAAGGTGTCAAGGCTGTCGGGAGAGGATTCGTTCTACGTAGAAAGTAGTAGAGGCCATAGGACCTACCGTCCTGATTCCAAATTACGTTGATTGAGTGGTCCGCAAAGAAAAATAGATTTCATTGGACTAAGCAAACCAATTTTGGTAGTTTGCCCACATGATAATCTCACCCTTCGACCTGATCCTGCTGCTAGGCGCTATGCAAGGCTTTATCCTGGCTTCGCTGCTGTGGTTCAACCGGAAGGGTAATCGGTTGTCGAATCGCTTATTAGCCGGGCTAATCGGCTTTATGGCGTTGATGAGCTTTTGTGTTGGCATACCTATTCCTAATCGATACGTTAGCTTGTTCATTGATCTGGTTCCAATGATCAATGCGATGCCCCTGGGTCCACTAATTTACTTTTATACAAAGTCAGTACTTAACCCTGACTTCCGGTTGAGTAAATGGGAATTGCGACAGTTCTACCCCATCGTGCTTGACTGGGGCGGTAACTTAATCGCCTGGACGTTTGTAATTGGAGCAATTCTCCATTTTTTCCCCCAACAGGACGGCCCCTCATGGGGGAATGTAATCAACGAATACAACACCTACGTCGATATTCCACGGTGGCTGTCTATGACCACCTACGTAGTACTGGCGCGCAACTGGCTCAATGCTCATTCGCGTTCCGAAGGTGAGTTCAACGTTCGTTGGCTACGCCAGTTTCTAACGATTCTGCTCGTATTTCAGGGCATTTGGCTAGTGCATCTGGTGCCGTACATCATTCCAGACACGCGTTCAACTTTATTAGACAAGTTTGGCTGGTATCCGATCTATATACCTATTACCGTTATGATCTACTGGCTGGGATTAAAAGGGTATATACTTTCACGCAATAGTCCAGTAGAACCAGTTGGCCGAAAAACCCGCCTAACCACCTTACCCAGTGAAACAATAACGCAAGTTGTTGACTCATTGCTAAACATAATGGACTCAGATAAGCTGTATCTCGATCCCGAACTAACGGTTGAAAAGGTAGCCCGACGTTTACAGGTACCGGCTAAAACCATCTCATTTGTACTTAATCAGTATCGGCAAAAAAGCTTTAATACGTTCATCAACGAGTATCGTATTGAAGCGGTCAAGCAGCGATTAACCGATCCGGCCAGCGAGCACCTGACCTTGACGGGCATTGCCTTCGAATGCGGGTTCAATTCGCAGGCTACCTTCCAGCGAACGTTTAAGCAGTTTACCCAGCTGTCTCCTTCGGCCTTTATGGCTCAGTTAGCTTCACCGTCGTCACGCCAATAAGCTGAAAAACTAACGTACCACCAATAAGACTTTGGTGGTACGTTATAAAGGCTGGCACTATGGCCTGAGCGGAGTCGAAACGTTCCGCTATGGCGGAGCCTACCACTGGTAAATTATAGCTACCGGAAGCAAAAACAAACTTACCTTACGCTATAAGCTTTTTTACTGAAAAGCCGCGCGTAACTGCTTAGCGGCCAGTTCCTGTGCTTGGGCCGCTTCTGGCACAATAGCATACATGCCAAAAAACTCATGTGTCACACCCGTATATAGCTGGTAGGTAACAGGAATTTGAAGCGATTGTAGTTTATCGGCCAACTGTTTACCTTCTGATTGCAACGGGTCAATTTCAGCTCCAATAATAGTAGTTGGTGGTAAACCACTTAGATCAGCCACATCTACCAACGAAATTAATGGACTATCACCGTCGGCTGGCGTGTTGAAATACTTGTCGACAAACCACTGGACTAAGGGCTTGCTCAAGGGCATTGCATTAGCGTATTTATTATAGGAGGGTGTATTCAGATCGTTATTGGCAACTGGGTACACGGACAAAATATGCACAGGCAAGCCCACTTCTTTCCGATCGCGGGCCATCATACTAACCGTTACAACCATGTTTCCCCCAGCACTTTCGCCTGCCACGGCAACTTTGTTCGCATTTCCATTCAGAGAAGCGGCATTCTGTTTTACCCATTTATAAGCCGCATAAGCATCTTCGTGAGCGATAGGAAATTTGTTTTCAGGAGCCTTACGGTACTCAACCGAAACCACAATTGCGCCCGTATTCTGAGCCAGTGCCAAGGTCGAATACTCGTATACTTCCGGATTAGCAATTACCCATCCACCGCCATGGTAATAGACAATAACAGGAGCCATCGGCGATGCGCCTACTGGTGTATACACGACCGCCCGAATGGGTACTCCTCCGGCACCTGGGATCATGCGTTCGCTCTTCGATACGTTGGCCTGAGGTTGGCTAATGCCATTCTTGCTGAGTAAGCTATTGACCGCATCCTTAAAGCTGGGTTTAGCACGCGCTTCCTGCGGGGCCAGCGTGTACAAGGGAACGGGATTTAGCCGCATCAACTCTTCGATAACAGCCAGATTTTGGGGTGTAATAGTCGGCCCCCAATCTGGTTTAGGACTGTTCGATTGAATACCTTGGCCTGGTAGAGGGATGCGGTGGTCCTGGCAGGAAGTCAGTGCAACAGTGAGCCCACAAAGAGCGAAAAAACAAAGACGGCATAAGCCATTCACGTAATTGGGTAAGTGGTTTTTCATCATGTTGAGTATTTATGTACAAGCCTTAACCTGGTTCTACCTGGCTTGTTCAGTAAATACGACGGAAAGCGCTTTGTAACCAGACAAATTGATTAAGCGACTATTTGACTTATAAGACAACTCCAGCTATGATGCTAAGTGAGCGATGCTCAAGAACTGATCCATTTTTCCTTTTACCCCAGTCTTTACAGAGGACAAGAGAGCCTCTAATTGTAAATAGACGTAGCCTCTCTATAGCCTGGGTGTATGATATAGGGTACAAGTACACACAAAACTCTGCTCAAATCCGGATTTGAGCAGATATAAGCAATCGGTTTAGCTTGTTTTGAGGCATAAACCAACGTCCGATGAAAGCCCTCCTCTGTCTTTTATTCTTAATTCCATTGTTAGCTAACGCTCAACCTGGAACTGATTCGTTAGCCAGCAAAACACTGCAACCAGCTAACATGCAAGCAGACTTCCGTTACCTGCGTCGGATGCTGGAAGAAACACACCCCGGTTTGTATCGCTATACGCCTAAAATAGTTATGCAGGCGAAACTCGACAGCATTGACCATATTCTGAATCGCCCGATGCCGTTTTATGATTTTTATCGGACGATTGCAGCGCTTATGGCCGACATCCGCTGTGCACACACACATGCTCTACCTTATAAGAACTATAGCGAGCAGTTTATGCACACGCTGAAAACGATCCCGTTTTTCCTGTTTCCGTCTGAGAACCGGGCTTATGTGTTGCTAAATGGCACAACCGACCAAACCATCAAGCCTGGTTTCGAGCTACTAAGCATCAACGGGCGATCAATGGAAGACATTCGGCAGCAAGTGGCTCGCTATTATTGGGCAGATGGATACATTGAATCGGCTAAAGCAGCCACATTGAAAGGTGAATTGTTCGCTTTGTTTTACTACTGGTTCATTGATCGACCGGATACGTTCAAGCTCACGTTCCGCACTATGACCGGTGATACCGTCCGGTTTGAAACACCCGCCAAACCCTTCGGCACTTCGCTGCCAATCATGAAGAAAAACCCCGTCAATAAACAAATGGTGGCCTGGTACGTGACGAAAAACTCAAAGCGTCCGTGGCGGCTCTATTTTCCGGACACCTTGGCTAGCACGGCCTATCTGCGGCTTGATGGATTCGGAGGCAAAGGCATCAATAGCAACGAAGAGGCCGTTCGGGTGTTTAATCAATTCATGGACAAGAGCATGGTCAAAATTCAGAAGAAGCAGTCCAAAAACCTGATTGTCGATGTTAGAGCGAATACCGGCGGCTGGGATAGCCAAGGCATTGAACTACTTACGTATCTCCTTAAAGCTGACACCGCCGTAGCTTATTATGCCCGACAGCATAGCAAAACGGATAATGCGGATTCTGAGTTTATCAAATTCTCCGATCTATCCGAAGCCGACCGAAAAAACATAAAAAACGAGTTGATTGCGGAGCCTGACGGTACGTTTACCCTCAAACAGGGTAGTGATACTAGAGAGCCTAAACGGTATGCCCCCAAACCCAACCGTTTCCGTGGCCAGGTATACATTCTAATGGATGGTCAGAGTGCCTCCACGGCATCAGAGTTTCTGGCCCTAGCCCACGCAAATCGGGTAGGTGTGTTTGTGGGTGAAGAATCAGGCGGGGCCTACGAAGGAGGCAACGGCAGCAGCTTTGTCCACCTCGAACTACCGAAATCGGGTATACAGGTAACTACTCCTTTGGTGTATTACAACACCGCCGTACCAACACCGAAGCAGAAAGGCCGCGGCACCATGCCTGACTATTCAGTTCCCCTTACCATCAGCCATGTTCTGAACCACACGGCCCCACACTTCAATTTTGTTAAAGGGTTGATCCAAAGACAAAGTCAGTAAATGGTGACAAAACGATACTTATGAGCATTGTAGTTTGGCCGTGGTTATTCAGACTGCATGCACCAATCGTTTGTCTGGTAATGAAACTACTGACCCCGCTTTTGTTTATTTCCTTTTTAAGTTATAGTCAGATAACAGCCCCTTCAACCACTCAGGCTAAACCCGATACTGCGTGGAAGCTAGTCTGGGCTGACGAATTCAATACCGACGGTGCGCCCGACCCTAAAAACTGGAAGTTCGAACAAGGCTTCGTCCGGAACAACGAACTCCAATGGTATCAACCAGACAACGCTCGTTGCAAAGGCGGTTTCTTGGTTATTGAAGGGCGCAGAGAGCATCTGCTCAACCCATTGTATCAAGCTGGCAGCACCAATTGGAAGGCCAAACGGCAATACATCAGCTATACCTCCTCTAGCCTACAAACTGCGGGGTTACACAGCTGGAAATACGGCCGCTTTGAAATGCGGGGACGTATTGAAACCCGTTCCGGCTTATGGCCCGCTTTCTGGACGCTGGGTGTTACCGGGGAGTGGCCGTCTAACGGCGAAGTCGACATCATGGAGTACTACCGAAACAAACTGCTGGCGAACGTAGCCTGGGGCACAGACAAGCGCTACAAAGCCGAATGGCGAACAAAAACAAAAGCCATTGATTCATTCAACGATCCTGATTGGGAAAAGAAGTTCCACATCTGGCGCATGGATTGGACCGACACGGCTATCGACTTATATGTTGATGATCTACTGCTAAACCATGTCAATCTTAATGAGACAATCAACGGCGATGGTTCAAATATCAACCCATTCCACCAGCCACATTATCTCTTGTTAAATCTAGCCATTGGTGGTGATAACGGCGGTGACCCTTCAGCGACACCATTTCCAAGCAAGTACGAGGTCGATTACGTGCGTGTCTATCAGAAATAAGCGAACGAATAAACCTGCGCCCTATCTTACCGGTTAGAGACGCATGGCCGACTACCAACCACTCCACGACTGGACGAACATCTCCCCCGGCGAGGCTGTTGCGCTCCAACAGCAACTGCGTTCGCAGATACGCATTGAACCGCTAACGAAAACGCCCCAAACCATTGCGGGCTGCGACATTTCGTTCAATAAGTTCGAAGAAACGGTTTACGCGGGGATTGTTGTCCTGGATCTGGAAACACTGGAAACCATTGAAGAAGTCGGCGTAATCAGTTCGGCAACGTTTCCTTACGTACCGGGATTGTTATCCTTTCGCGAAATTCCATCGCTGCTCGAAGCGTGGCAAAAATTAAAAACCGAGCCTGACGTCGTCATGTTTGACGGTCACGGTACAGCGCATCCACGCCGGATTGGAATCGCTTCACACGGAGGACTTTTCCTAAATCGGCCAACCTTTGGTTGTGGTAAATCGGTACTGGTCGGTAAGTACGAAGAACCCGCGTTGGAACGTGGTTCCTGGTCGCCGATGATGCATTACAAAGACGTAGTGGGTGCGGCACTACGTACTAAGAACAAAGTCAATCCGGTATACGTATCGCCCGGCCACCTAATTGACTTAGAAACCGCCATTGCTCTAACCTTGCAATGTGACGGCGGCTACCGAATTCCCGAACCCACTCGACGAACGCACAATCTGGTCAATGCCCTGCGAAGAGGTGAGCGCCAGCCCGATTAAGCAATTAATTGACATTCAACGACCGCTCTCTAAAAAATATGCGCAATGAGTGTTAGCTAAAGCGTAACTTTTTACGACAATCAAGTTCATCGGCAAACGGCAACGTCTTGTCACCAAGATCAATTGTTGTAAACAAACTTTAGTTGTGAAAACTGCCCTTCTAATCACCTCATTGTTACTCAGCGCAACCTGGGCTAAAGCACAGGCTGATTCAGCTTCAACACCTATGACAGTGTTCACCGTCGTGGAACAGCCACCCGCGTTTCCGGGAGGTATGGCTAAATTAAGTACATACCTCCGACAGAATCTGCGTTATCCCGAAGCGGCCCAAAAGGCAGGTATCAAAGGCCGCAGCTTTGTCAAGTTTATAGTTACGGATACAGGGGAGGTCAAAAACGTGCAGGTTATAAAAAGCCTGAACCCGGAACTCGATGCTGAAGCTATACGGGTTGTTAGTGAAATGCCGCGCTGGACACCCGGTCGCCAAAATGGCAGGCCAGTTAATGTGGCTTATAATCTGCCGATCAATTTTCCTAATCAATAACTATTTTCTTCGAGCTTCACCTTGCCGCGAAAGGTCCAGAACATAAACAGCGTGTACGTAGCAACTAGAGGTATCCGTGCATAGTTATACAGACGAAGAACAGCGAGGAAATTTTTGTTCTATTGACGGCATCACCTGTAAAAGGCTTCCCCACCAGAAGAACGAGAAGAAATAGTAAATTTGTTATAGATGATAAAGTAAAATCAGTTCAGCTATGCAACAACTAAGTGGCTTGAATGACGTGCAGCTCAGTTTATTACGAATGTTCAACCGACAGATGAGCTACGAAGAGTCCGTCGAAATTAGAGATTTACTGGCGAAACACTATGCCGAAAAGCTTTTCGATGAAGTAGACAGTGTAGTTGCCAGGAAGAACATTACAGAAGCCGATTATGAAACCCTCCGTAATCAGCATCAGCGCACTCCGTCTAAGCAGGAATGACCTTTTCAGATCAGCCCTCCCTTCCTCTGGTCGTTATTGACACAAATGTTCTTATCGCGACAATCAATCGCAGCAACACAGAGTTTTTTATATACGAAGCGTTTGCCGCTAAAAAGTTCACTTGGGTTGTTAGCACCGAAATCCTAAATGAGTACGCTGAAAAATTGACCGAGTTTTATTCGTCAAACACGGCTGATTACGTACTCGACATTTTATGCAGTGCCACTAATGTGCTATTTCATGAACCTTATTATCGCTGGAAGCTGATCGAAGCTGACCCTGATGACAACAAATTTTCGGATCTCGCTCTATCAGCCAATGCTTACTGTTTGGTCACGTACGACTCTCACTTTGACGTATTCAAACCGCTCCCATTTCCTTCGCTTCGAATAATGGCCCCTACTGAATTTAAGCAATTCTTAAACTTATAACCGGCCTACACTCATTCAATAACTATGTTCTTCGAGCTTCACCTTGCCGCGAAAGGTCCAGAACATAAACAGCGTGTACGTAGCAACCAGCGGCATACCGATGAAGGCAAATAGCAGCATTGTACGTAATGAGCCCTCCGACGAAGCTGCTTCATAAATGCTGATGTGTCCTTTCGGATCAGCATTCGACAACACCAGGTTCGGATAGAGTCCCATCGCGAACAAAATTAAGAGCAGCGCTGTCGTAATCGCCGATGAAACAAACCCACGGCGGTACTGCCGTTTCTCGATACTCCGACGAATGTTCAGCACGATCAGAACGGCCGCGATAGGTAAAACGAACAGCTCCGGATAGGCTTTAAAAATAGCCGTCATGTGCGGTACGTAGATCAGCGTTGCCAGTGAGGTTGCGATGAAACACAGGATGAAAAACTTACTTGTGTTGTTCGCAATGATGGTCAGCTTGGCGTACAGCCGGTCCTCCGTTTTCATGATGAGGTACATCGCCCCGTGCATCATAAACAGCGCTAGCACCGTAACGGCAATCAACCCAGCGTATGGATTAAAAAAATCGCTCAATCGACCAATAAACTCGTGATTAGCATTGAGCGGAATACCCTGAATCAGGTTACCTAGAATCAGACCCAGCAGAAGAGAAATCGCGATACTGGACACGGAGTAGCTAACATCCCAGAGCCTTCGCCACCACTTCATCTCTTCTTTGCTCCGAAACTCGATCGAAATCGCCCGGAAGATAATAGCGACCAGAAACAGAATAAACGGTAGATAGAACACCGACAAAATAGTACCGTATACCAATGGGAAAGCCGCAAACAACGAGCCTGCACCAATCACGAGCCAAACCTCGTTGCCATCCCAAACGGGCCCAATGGCGTTGAGCGCAATGCGACGGCTTTCCTCTTTGCGAAAAAACAGGTGGAGCGCCCCGGCGCCTAAATCGAAGCCGTCTAAGATGCCGTAGCCGCTAATCAGCGCGCCAATCAGCAAAAACCACCAGGTGGGCAAATCTATACCAAGAACTGTATCCATAGTTTGAAAGTGCGAATGAGTGAAAGAGTGATTATTGTATCGAAACGGAGCGAAAGGTGGAACGACAAAAACGCTCTTTCACTCTTTCGCTCCGCTTCGGCGGTCCGATTGCACTCTTTAATTAAGTACTGGGTTCATGCGGGAACTGGGCACATGCTTGTCTGACTCGACGTCGGGACCGTGCTGAATCTTTTTGTTCAACAGGTACAGAAATAGACCAAACAGCATTACGTAGATAAACGTGAACAAGATCAGGGAAGCTAGTACGTGTTCGGCTTTGACCGCTTGCGACAACGCGTTTGAAGTTCGGAGCAGGCCATATACAACCCACGGCTGACGACCCACTTCGGCCGTGTACCAGCCGACCTGATTGGCAATCTGGGGCAACAACACTGAAAAGACGAACACAATCATTAGCCAGCGCGTCTGGAATAGTTTGTTCCGGTAGAGCATGAACAGACTAAATAAGGTCAGCGCAATCAGCGTCATGCCGATTGCCACCATCAGATGGTACGTCTGAAATACGAAGTTGACGGCCGTCGGGCGGTTTTCGGGGCGGATGCTATTCAGACCTGGAATTGGCTTCTTGAAGTCCTGATGTACCAGGAAGGATAGCCCACCGGGTATTTTTAGACCCGACGTTTTCTGTTCTTTGGCGTTTACCCAGCCGATCAGGTACATATCGGCCGGCGCCGACTTTTCGAAGTGGCCTTCCATAGCGGCTAGCTTGGCGGGTTGGTATTTGGTAACGACTTCGGCTGACTGATGCCCGGTGAACAGCTGCCCCAGTGATGACACGGCCGCCACCCATAAGGCAATCTTGAAGGCTGCCTGCGCATGAACGACGTGCTGTTTCTTGAGAATATACCAGGCGCTGACACTTAGCACAAGAAATGAGCCCGCCAGAAACGCCCCGATTAGTACGTGTGAATAGCGCTCGATGGACGACGGATTGAACACCATCGCCCAGAAATCGGTCACAATAGCGCGGGCCTGCAACCCCTTTCCTTCAATTCGGTAACCCGAAGGCGTTTGCTGCCAGGAGTTAGCCACCACAATCCAGAGCGCCGAGAAGATCGAGCCAAGCGCGACCAGTACCGTAGCCATAAAGTGAACACGCGGACTCACCTTGTTCCAGCCGAAAACCAGAATACCCAGAAAAGCCGATTCCATCGCGAAAGCGAAAATCCCCTCCGCAGCCAGAGCCGAGCCGAAAATGTCGCCGACGTAGCGCGAGTACGTAGCCCAGTTGGTACCGAACTCAAACTCCATTACAATACCCGTGGCAACGCCTATTCCAAAAATAAGCGCGTAAATTCTGACCCAAAACCGGGTCAATTCTTCGTAAACCTTGTTTTTAGTTTTTAGATACAGTCCTTCCATGACCACCAGACAAACGCCAAGACCAATACTCAAAGGCGGGTAGATATAATGGAAAGCGATGGTGAACGCGAACTGTATGCGAGAGAGGAGCTCTACATTGTCCATACGTGTAGCGATAGCCGGGACAATCGCCATAGCTGCACACCGACAACGCAGCCAGACGTACAACTGGCGAGGGAACTATCAGTCGAAGGTACAACCGGAACGTATATAAAAATCTTGGTTCAGACAAACATTTAATAATTTATCGAATCGTTTACATTCTCTAGATAGAAGCGCTACATTAACCGTGCTGTCCTCTCAACTTTTCTTCTCGTGCCGCCGACTCGTCCGCATACTTTTTCTCAGCAAGTCCGCAACTACATCGTTGCTTTCTATCAGACGCAACGTAATGCATTTGTTGTGATTGTTACGTTGCTGATCGCCTTTTACGTCTTGACGGGTCCCGACCAGGCAGAGGATATGATTGATGCCGTTATTTCTACCCAAGTCTTCAGTGAGCTGTTCCAGTACATTCTGTTCAGTACGTTTATCTGGAGCTATACAGTATACGGCTGCACCCGCATGATTCTGCACATTTCACCGGTGGGGCTACGTATCAACCAACAGTGTGACTGGCTGTTACGTTGGCTGCCTAAACTAGGCGGTGTCATTCCGGCACTGATCCTGGCCTATGCGTTTTGGGAACCTCGTCACTGGCATTTCTATCTACTGCTGCTCGAAAGCGGTTTATTACTGGCTTCATTTATGTGGCTCGAAAAGAACGTAGCCATTTATGCCTTTCCGACCCGATGGAAATTCTTAAACCGCTACACGAGTTTCAAACAAGACATTCGCGAGTTGTGGCGGCATCCGCTAGGCCGACGAGTCGTCACGGCTGGACTTTCCTTGACGGTTATTTTGATTACGTTGTTCAGCTTGCCGGTTGAGTGGGAAATTGCCCGGCGGCTGCGTCCCACGGCCGTTATTATATTCGGTATTACGCTCTTTACGTTCTGGGGCAGCTTAGTCGTGTATTTTAACGATTACCGCTACCGTCCTTTGGTCCTGATTGTATTCGCCTATTTCGTTCTTGTCAGCGCCTTTAACGATAACACAGCCGTACGCCAGATTGATGTACCCGTCTCATCGAGCACGCAGCGCCCACCGGTAAAGGCGCATTTTGAGCAGTGGATTGCCGCTCACCGTCTCGAAGACCGCGATACCATTCCGCTTATTCTGGTAGCAGCTGAAGGTGGCGGCATACGGGCGCTGAACTGGACCGCAGAAACGCTGATCCGACTTGATTCTATTATTCCGGGATTTAGCCGTCATGTCTATGCGCTTAGTGGCGTATCGGGCGGGGGCGTTGGTACCGTCTTTTACACAGCCTTTCTGCGCGACGTAGCCGAATCGCAGCGAATTAGCCAGTTCGACCAGTTTCGTAAAGTTATTCGCGACGATTACCTGTCGGGCGTGTCGGCGGCTTTATTATTCCCCGAATCCGTTCAGCGAATATTGCCTTTCCCAATCTCCTCCTTAGAACGGACCAAATGGCTGGAAGACTCCTGGGCCGACTCCTACCACGACAATCTCGCTCTTAACACACTCAATGAGTCGCTCACGCACTTGTACCAGACCTCAACCGGCTACAATTACAATCTGCCATCCTTACTATTAAACGGAACCCTGGCCGAATCGGGCCAGAAAATTATTACGTCAAATCTAAAACTTGATCCAAGCTATTTTAGAGACGTTGTATCAACGCTTGATGTACTGAGTGCTGATGTGCCACTCAAAACAGCTGCGTCATTATGCAGTCGTTTTCCGGTGGTTACCAATGGAGGATTGATTCAAACGGATACCGTTACGTCTGGCAACAGAACCCAGACGTATAGCGGACACGTAGTAGACGGCGGTTATTTTGACAATTCAGGCATTGAAACCTGCATGCAGTTGCTCAACAACCTTGTACCGTCTATTCGTCAGCTAGACACGACCGAACACGTAAAAATCATTCCATACATCCTATTTATTCAAAACGGCAACACGGTCGGAAAACTACCTCGCAAACGGTCCGTCTTGCAGGAAATTCAGGTACCGTTGCTGGCCTTCTTCAACGCTTGGGATAACGGCTCCGTCACCCGCGATTATATGTTTGATTCGTTCATGGATCGCTTTGCCAATCCTAAGACAAACTATCTTACCCTACGTCTGAAGTACAACGACAAATATCCATTGGGCTGGTTTCTATCCGATAGCGTTGCTAGTAATTTGAGCAAACAGGCTACCGATTCAATCAGTTTAAACAACGAAAAATTACGCGAACTTAAGCAGTCGTTTAGACGAATGGGTATAAATCAGGTTAAATAGTACCAACGCGCTGTTGGCTTCAATCAACTGTCTTTTTGGCTAACTAATCCAATGTCCAGCTCTACCTTTTTGCTCTATGGTGCCAATGGCTACACGGCTCAATTGATCATCGAGCAGGCTGCCTCATTCGGACTAACCCCAATTCTGGCCGGTCGCAGCGAGACTAAGCTGAAACCACTGGCCGACAAATTTGGTCTTACGTACCGAGTAGCTGACTTAGCGAATCAATCAGCCTTGGATAAGATACTCGTTGATGTACCCGTCGTTCTGCACTGCGCCGGTCCGTTTTCGAAAACGGCCGCAGCAATGCAACAGGCCTGCCTACGAACGGGCACGCACTACCTCGACATAACCGGCGAAGTAGCCGTTTTTGAACAGGGAATGGTACTCCATCAACAGGCACTACAACGTAAGGTCATGCTCATGTCCGGCGTAGGGTTCGACGTAGTACCCACCGACTGCATGGCACGCTACCTGAAAGATCAGCTTCCCGATGCAACGCATTTACAACTGGCGTTTGCGAACGAGGGCGGTGCACTTTCGCACGGCACCGCGCAGACCGCGCTCGAAGGCATGGGCGTCGGCGGTATGGTTCGGCAGGATGGCCAGCTCAAAACGGTCTCTTACGCTCATAAGACGCTATCCATTGATTTTGGTAATGGGCAAAAACTGCTCTGTATGGCCATTCCATGGGGCGACTTATCAACGGCTATGTGGACAACAGGTATTCCAAACATCGAAACCTTCATGGGCTCATCGACGGGTCAGATCTGGTTGGCGAAGCTTGGAAATTACCTCGGTGGGTTGTTACGTAATCAGGCGGTACAATCGTTTCTGCAAAAACGAATTACAAATACCGTTACCGGACCTGACGAATCAACTCGACAACGGGCTCGGACCCATGTATGGGGTAAAGTCTGGAACGAAACCGGACAAACCGTCGAAGCCAGATTAAACGGCCCCGAAGGCTACACGCTTACCGCACAAACCGCCTTACTCATCACCCAAAACGTACTCAGCGGCAACTGGAAAGCGGGGTATCAAACACCAGCAGGCCTATACGGCGCTGACTTGATTCTGGAAGTAGCCGATACGACGCGCGAGAACGTAACACCGTAAACGCAGTTGAGCGACCATTCATACAAAGCGCTACCTGTTGTACTTTAGCCGTTCCATTACAACTCGCTTCTGGCATGAATAACCTCCGCATCAACGGCCGCATCTGGCTCGAAACGACCTCCGCCAACGCCACCGAACGATTTATGGGCATCGGCCGAATGGAGTTACTCGGCCATATTCAACGTACCGGCTCAATCAACCAGGCAGCAAAAGCTATGCGTATGTCATATAAGCGGGCCTGGGAACTGGTACATTCCATGAATACCCAGGCCGATGCTCCGTTGGTGACAACCCAAACGGGGGGCGACAAGGGGGGCGGTGCCGTTGTCACCCCAGAGGGCGAAAAATACCTTGCTCATTATCGAGGTCTACACGAGCGATTCCAGCAATTTCTGGCCAATGAACTAGCCAATCTTCCGGCCTGATCACTGTCCGCTTCTAAACCAGGTTTGTCCACTTACGGACATGTTTTCTACTTCAATTTGCTGTAAACATGCGTTTATAGCTCGCCTTGACCAGTTTTATAAGTTGGCCGCAGATTTGTACGATAAAATGTAAACTAATCCTCAAGTCAATGCGTCGCACGTATCTAGGTGAGTTTGAAGAGATCGTATTGCTCATGGTGGCTATCCTCGATGGACAGGCGTATGGCGTTACGATATCGCAGGAGATCGAGCAACATGTAGGTCGATTAGTGGCGTTCGGCACTGTACATAACACGCTGATTCGCTTAGAAGAAAAAGGATTCGTGACATCCGAATTAGGCGGAGCGACTACCGAACGTGGAGGACGGCGCAAGCGTCTGTTCAGAGTCACGGCCCTGGGCAGCCGGGCCTTACAGGATATTCAGCAGCTCCGAAACGAGCTTTGGCAGCTTGTACCTCCTCATACGTTAAAGCTGGCAGGCTCATGAACGCATCAAAGCGGGATCAGCAGTCCGCAACGCCCCGAAACGTCGGACCGCGCTGGGCTAAGCGCCTGCTGACGTGGCTTCACCCGGCCGATACGCTTGAAGAAGTCGAAGGTGACCTCGACGAGCTGTACACGTATTGGTACCAACGCGCCGGTGAGCCCCAGGCCAGTTTACGTTACGTCCTAAACGTAGTATCCGTGCTGCCGCCCTTTGTCAGAAGACGGCAACAGAATAAAGAACAGTATCAACAATCGGAATGCCGAACCACTTCAAACATACATCCGGCTATGCTGAGGAATTATGTTAAAATCGCCTGGCGAAATCTGGTTACGAACAAGCTGTATGCTGGCCTTAATCTGATTGGCTTGTCCATTGGCCTGACCTGTTTTGCATTTATCGCGCTATGGGTACGAGATGAGTGGAGCTACGATCGCTTCAACGAGAAAGCTGACCGCATTTACCGAGTGAGCAGTAAAGTATTCGGCGATTCGGAAACTTTTGAGCATGCCGTTTCGGCGGTCCCGCTGGGGCCAGCCCTCAAGGCCGACTATCCCGAAGTAGAGCAGTTCGTTCGGTTTGATATGAACGACGCGGTTGTGAAACGAGGAGACCGCATGTTCGTGGAGGAGGGTATTCTGCTCACCGACCCTTCCTTTTTCGATACGTTCAGCTACAAGTTGGCCATTGGCGATCCGAAAACGGCGCTCAATGACCCGTTTAGCCTTGTCCTGACCGAAAGTATGGCGAAAAGATACTTCGGTTCGGAGAACCCCATCGGGCAAAATCTGGTCATGATGCTGCACGATACGACAGGTAAGGGTGTCCCCTACCGAATCACAGGTGTCATGCCCGACGCGCCCAAAAACGCCCATTTTACATTTAGTTGTCTGGTTTCGTTTGAAACGCTCATCGCCCACGAGCGAGCCGAATTGACCTCAGATAATGCTTGGGGCGACAACAGCTACTACACCTATATCCTGCTGAAAAAAGGAGTTGATTATAAATCGTTTGAGGCTAAGCTCCCTCAATTTTACGACCGGCACGTATTACCCATCAGCCGACGCTACGGTGTGAACAAACGTACTGCTGAGTACCAACTTATGCCGTTGACCGATATTCATCTGAAGTCGCACGTCCGGTACGAGATAAGCTCAACCGGCAGCTTAACTAATCTATACATTTTCGGCACCGTTGGGCTGTTTATCCTCCTTCTCGCGGCCATTAATTACATGAACCTGGCAACAGCTCGCTCGCTGAAACGGGCCAAAGAAGTGGGCGTAAAGAAAGTAATGGGTGCGTTGAAAGGTCAGCTTATTGCTCAGCATCTGCTCGAATCCGTCCTCCTCGCCCTTGGTTCGCTGGGGATTGCCCTGCTGTTGTGCTACAGTCTGCAGCGCGCTTTCTTTCAGCTTACTCAGAAAGACATCTCTATTTTCCAGTCTCCGTTACTGCTCGTATTTCTGGTGGGAATGGCCTTGCTGATGGGCCTGGCTTCTGGTATCTATCCGGCCTTTTTCATCTCCTCTTACCGGCCCGCAACTGTCCTGAAAGGTACGTTCGCCACATCCGTAAAAGGAGTCTGGCTCCGTAAAGGGCTGGTGGTTTTTCAGTTCAGCGTCACAATTGTGCTGCTCGTAGGCATTCTGGTGATTAACCGCCAACGGTCGTTTATGCAACATAAAAACTTAGGCTATCGGAAAGAGGCCCTGCTTCAGGTAAAAGTGAACGGCGATATTGACGTACAACGACGGATTGAGCCGTTTAAACATGATTTACTGACAAGTCCGTATGTCAAACACCTGACAACCAGCAACAGTATCCTGGTAGGCGGCCTGGGTAACAATGGGATGGAGACGGTGGACGGCCAGGGCAAAAAGCTACAAACGAGCATATACCGCTTAAAGGTCGATTATGATTACATAGCGACTCTGGGCATGAAAATGGTGGCAGGCCGGAATTTTTCGAAGCAATTCCCCGCCGATAACCCAACCGATTCAACTCAGAACTTTCTTGTCAACGAAGCGGCCGTAAAAGCCTTCGGCTGGTCTAGTGCCGAAAAGGCCATTGGTAAACCGTTTGTCATGAATGGCCGCCGAGGCCAGGTAGTCGGCGTTGTTAATGACTTTCATTTCAATTCGTTACAGCATCGAGTTGAGCCACTGGCGATGGTCATTCGAGATTTTGGGTTTTCCAGAATCATCCTAAACATCGATGGACACAAACCGCAGGAAGCTATTGCTGCCCTTGAATCATTGTGGAAGAAGCATTTCCCTACCGCCTACCTTGACTACGACTTTGTCGATAAAAAACTCGGCGAGCAATACGAAGCCGAGTCTCGCTTTTCAACGATCTTCCTTTATTTCTCGCTCATCTCGGTTCTCATTGCCTGTCTGGGACTTTATGGCCTGACGACTTTCACGGCAGAGCAGCGTACCAAGGAGATTGGTGTGCGCAAAGTGTTGGGGGCGTCCGTAACGAGCATCATTGCCTTGTTATCGAGAGACTTCCTGCGATTAGTGGTGCTGTCGATCGTGCTGGCAACGCCCATTGCCTGGTATACCATGAATGAGTGGCTTACGAGTTTCGCTTACCGTATTGACATCGAATGGTGGGTTTTTGCCCTGGCTGGTCTATTGGCCGTTACCATCGCCCTTCTAACGGTCAGCTTCCAGAGCATTAAGGCGGCTCTAACAAATCCTGTGAAGTCATTACGTGCCGAATAAGTGTATGAAATCGACTCAAAAGGCCGCAAACCGCCCTGATCAACCTGTCGGACCGCCCCACTGGGCCGAGCGCCTACTCATCTGGCTGCATCCTTCCAATACCCTGGAAGAAGTGCAGGGCGATCTGGATGAACTGTATACCTACTGGTACCAACGCGCCGGTGAGCCCCAGGCCAATCTGCGTTACGTCCTAAACGTAGTATCGGTTCTTCCCCCGTTCGTACGGAAGCGCTCTCAACCTGACCAGTATCCTCAACCTTCATCCTTCCATCCTGACATGATCCGTTCGTACATTAAAATCGCTTTGCGTAACCTTTGGAAAAGCCGGGGCTATGCGACTATTAACGTAACGGGCCTTGCCGTTGCGTTTTGCATCTGCGTGTTCCTGTTCCTAATCGCGTATCTACATCTAACGTACGACTCTTTTCATCAGGATGGCGACCGGATTTTTCAAACGTATACTTTTTCAAACGATCCGGAAAAGCCAGTTAAGAGCGGTTCAATGCCTTTGCCGCTGGCACCTGCTTTGAAAGTAGATTATCCTGAACTGGAAGCCGTTACCCGCGTTGCAGTTGGTCGAAAAAGTTTAGTAGAAGCCAACGGAAAGTATTTCGATAAACTGATTAATTATACCGACCCCGACTTCTTAAAGATGTTTTCGTTTCCGCTTGTTAGCGGAAATCCGCTAACAGCCTTGCTCGGATTAGGTAGTCTTGTTATCAGCGAAAATATGGCAAAGGACGTGTTTGGCTCGACAAACCCGATTGGCCAGCGTCTGCGCGTTGGCAACGGCGACGCCAAAAAAGACTTCATCGTAAGCGGTGTTATAGCCGACGCCCCCGAAAATTCATCGGTCCGCTACGATGCTCTGGTTCGGATTGAAAACATCCCCAACTATCAGCGTAGCAAGGACCAATGGGATGATAGGAACTTCACTGTGTTCGTTAAACTACCGGCTCAAATCAACCAGTCTGAATTTGAAAACCGGTTGAAGCCGTTCGCCCACAAGTATTTTCCGACCACATTCGACGAACTCAGCAAGAAGAAAGCCAAGCCTGATCAGCATGGCGATGTATTCGCGGTGCGTTTACAGAAGCTCTCCGATATCCATTTCAATCGCGAAATAGCCGGTAACAGAGGGACACCCATCGCGGTGATATACGTATTAATGGGATTAGCCTCCTTTATCCTGCTGATTGCCTGCATCAACTTCATCAACCTAAACATTGCCCGGTCGTTTACACGGGCGCGCGAGGTGGGCGTTCGCAAGTCGCTGGGAGCACTTAAAGGTGGCTTGTTCGTTCAGATCTGGAGCGAGTCTGTTCTTATATGCATGGTGGGCTTTCTGGGCGGTTCGCTGCTGGCTTACCTACTTATTCCCGCCTTTAACGCTACGTTCGGCTCCAGGCTTAACTTAGCGAACGCCTTTCAGCCAGGTTTTATCGCGTTAATTTTGGGGGTGATGCTACTGGTTACGCTGGTTGCCGGTGGGTATCCGGCCTGGCAAATGGCCAGGTTCAACGCGGTCGATGTGCTAAAAGGGAAATTGGCTGTCAAGCGGCCCGGCGTCCTACGTAATTCGCTCATCGTTACTCAGTTTACCTTATCTTGCTTACTAGCTTGCTGCACTATTATTGCCTTTCAACAAGTCGGGCATTTACGCCAGAGTCCACTGGGTTTTGACAAAGAGCAGGTCATCAGTATTCCAGTGGGTAATCAGGTAAACGGTCGTCAGGTGCTCGGACGTCTACGTAACAAGTTTGCCAACGACCCGACTATTCTGGCCATTACGGGGTCGGGGGTGAACCTGGGCAAGGGAAAAGACCACGTAACATCCAGAACAACACTAGGCTTTACCTACAAGGGTAATGATATAGCTACCGACTTGCTGCTGGTTGATTATGACTACCTGAAAACGCTGGACATTAAACTGATTGCCGGACGTGACTTTAGCCGGGCCTATGCATCTGATTCGGTTAACCGAGTCCTGATTACGCAAAGTATGGCAAAGATGATGGGTAAAGAAAACCCCGTAGGCATGCTACTTGGGGATGATAATGACAGCACGGGCACTAAGTCACAGATCATTGGCGTAGTCTCTAATTTCCAATTGTATTCGGTAGCCGACGAGGCCCGGCCAATCACGATGCACCTATCGAACACTGAACCGATCAGTTATATTTTCGTACGGGTGGCACCGCAAAGTTTGGTTGGTTCGATGGAGAAACTAAACGAAGTATGGTCCGAAATAGCTCCGCAATCGGAGTTTATCGCATCATTTCTGGATGAAAACGTCGATGCCTGGTACGATAATGAAGAACAACTTTCGAGAATTTTAAGTATGGCATCAAGTATTGCCATTTTGCTGTCGTGCATCGGCTTGTTTGCAATCGCGCTACTCATGATTCAGCAGCGGACCAAAGAAATTGGCATTCGAAAAGTAATGGGAGCCAGCATTCCTGGCATTGTTCTGCTGTTATCCCGCGACTTCGTCCGATTAGTGTTAATTGCTCTTTGTATCGCAGTACCGCTCGCCTGGTTCGGTATGCAGAAATGGTTGGATAACTACTCGTACCGGATCACGGTGAGCCCGTGGATTTTCGTAGCCGTTGGCCTTTCGGCCGTCCTGATTGCCCTGATAACGGTCAGTTTCCAGAGTATCCGGGCTGCGTTAATGAACCCCGTCAAATCATTACGATCTGAATAATACAGTTCTTAAACGATTATACTCATGAAATTCCTATTGATAACCCTGCTCTTAGGCATCAGTCTGAGTACGAATGCCAGAGCCTCTTCGCCATCGTCTCTGCGGACGCGCATATCCGACGACGGTGCAATCCTTTCGATTCAGATAGACGGCTACAAAAACGGTCGTACGATCCATTACAAGCAGATAACCGGCGTATCAGGTCTAAACCGTCTGCAAACAGAACTGGTTATGCACCGTGCTTTTAGGTCCCAAAGCTTATTCGTACCGCTCCACGAAATACCAACGCTATGTATGACGGCTTTCGGCTTAGTTGTGTTGATTAGCATACTGTTAATAGCGGGATACAGAATCAAGCGAACCAGCCAAAAGAACCAGATACAGCCAGTAACGAGTCACTAAAATGCTCTACCTGAATTCCCTGTGACTAAATATTTGCCCGGCAACTAAGCGTTATTTCTGTTGAAATAGAACGGATCGTTATATTTCAACAGAAATAACGATCTGATGAAGCATCTTTTCTACTTTTTACTCTTACTCAGTCAACTCTGTAACGCAGGCACTCTGCCCGACAGTACCATTACGCCGACTGACTCATTACGTAAAATTCAACTTACTGAAATCGTGGTAACGGCTTCGCGGATACCCGAAAGTGTCTTGAAATCACCGGTGAGTGTTGAACTGCTGGATGCCCGTCAGATTCGGCTGTCGGCCCAGCCTTCTTACTTCGACGCGATCGAAAACCTGAAAGGTGTTCAGTTGCTAACGTCCAGTTTAGGCTTCAGAGTGTACAACACGCGGGGCTTCGCCAACCCGACCAACGTTCGATTTGTGCAGCTCGTCGACGGTATGGACAATCAGGCTCCGCACATCGGTGCTCCTATTGCCAACGCCCTGGCTCCATCCGATCTGGACATTCAACGGGTCGAAATCGTACCGGGGGCAGCATCGGCGCTTTATGGCCTGAATGCGCTGAATGGCCTAGCGCAACTGATCACTAAAGATCCGTTTACCTCGACCGGCCTGAGCGTCAGTCAGAAAACAGGGGTTAACCACGTCAACGATCCGTTGGTTTCCGCTAAAGTCTACAGCGAAACCAGCCTGCGGTACGCCAGAACGATTGGAACCCGCTTTGCTTTTAAAGTTAACCTGACGTATCAACGAGGCTACGACTGGATCGCCCGCGACGCTTCGGACCTGAACCCAAATGCGAACACCTCGTTAGGGCTGGTGGGGGCTGACAATCCCGGTCGTGATTTGGTAAATAACTACGGCGATGAATCGGCCAACCGGCGTTCGCTGACGCTCAACGGCAAGCGGTACGTGGTGGCCCGGACGGGTTATTTCGAAACCGAAACGGCCGATCTGCGACTGAATAATTTGCGGGGAGACGTAGCACTTTTCTGGCGTATCCGGCCTAATCTTACCGTTTCTTACCGTTACAAAGCCGCTACGCTTGACAATATTTACCAGCGCACAAACCGCTTTCGGCTCGACAACTACCGGCTCGATCAGCATGGTCTAACGCTGGAATCACCGTCCGTGCAGTTGCGCGCTTACCGAACTTCCGAGAACACGGGGGATTCCTATAACATCCGGTCAATGGCCGAGACTATTGACAAGTCGTTTAAATCGGACTACCAGTGGTTCACTGATTTCACAAATCAGTTCAATACCAGCACGCAGGCTGGTCAATCGGTCACGAATGCGCTTCAGATCGCTCGGACAACCGCCGACGCCGGGCGACCGCAACCGGGTACTGAAGCCTTTGAGGCACAGGTCACCAAACTTCGCGACATCAATAACTGGGATATTGGTGCGGCCCTACGCGTAAAGTCGTGGATGTATCATGCGGAAGGACAGGTCGAACCAACACGGGTACTTTGGTCAGGCTTTCGCGAGAAAACAGGAATTAACCTACTGGCCGGATTCGATTACCGTCAGTACGTCGTTTTTCCCGATGGCAATTACTTCATCAATCCCGACGGAACCGATAAAAATCTAATTTACTTTAAAACAGGCGGGTTTGTACAGGCATCCAGGTCGTTTTTCAACGAACGGCTCAAAATAGCCGGCTCGTTACGTATCGATAAAAACCGCTACTTCGATGCCCGATTAAATCCACGCATTTCGGCGGTATTTTCCCCAACCGACGATCATAACTTCCGGCTGTCTTACCAGACCGGCTACCGGTTTCCATCGCTGTTTGAAGGGTTTTCCAATGTTAACTCGGGGGGCGTTAAGCGGGTTGGCGGCCTGAAAGTTATGTCGCAGGGTATTTTCGAAAATTCGTATCTGCGTACGTCAATTGATGCCTTCCAGGCGGCCATCAACACGGATGTTAACACCAATAAGCTGACTACTGAACAGGCCATTCAGAAGAACAAAAATCTCTTAAAACCAAACACCTATACGTACTTAAAACCGGAACAGGTCAACAGTATTGAAGTCGGCTACAAAGGGTTATTTTTTACTAGAAAATTGTACGTAGACGTAGATTTTTACTACAACGTGTACCGCAATTTTATTGCCCAGGTTGAAGCTAACGTTCCGAGGGGACGTAACAGTGACTCGTTAGCTTATTACCTGGCTGATCAAAGTCAACAGGATCGTTACCGGCTTTGGACAAACTCGAAAACAAAGGTGCATAATTACGGAGCGAGCTTGGGGTTACGGTATTCGGCCGGACGTAACTGGGTACTGTCGGGCAACGCATCGTTCGCTCAGCTTGATCGCACCGACCAGGGTGATGGCCTAGAAGAAGCGTTTAACACCCCGAAATGGATTACGAACGTAAGTATTGCAAACCCGTCACTATGGGGTAATCTGGGCTTTTCAGTCAGTTACAAATACCAAAGTTCATTCGTATGGCAATCATCGCTGGCAACCGGTATTGTTCCAGCCATTAACACCTTCGACGCGCAGCTTAGCTACGCTCTAACTAAGCCCAACGTATCGGTCAAGCTGGGCGGCACCAACGTACTGAACCGTCCGTACACAACCTTCACGGCCGGGCCGAGTGTAAGCGGACTTTACTATCTGACGGTAGTGCTGATGATACCGGATTGATTGGCGGTGTTTCAATGCGGAACCATCACTTTACCAACGCGATCGATATGTTCCTGTAAAGCAGGTTCGCTGATCCGATCATAAAGTATCAGATCGAACTTAAACGGCAGCCCTAACTCATCAAGCGCTACAGAAACGGCTAGAAGATCATTAAGAGCCAGACGATCACCCTTTAAAGCAATATCAATATCTGAGCCAGGCCGTTGATTACCTTTAGCCCGGGAGCCAAACAGAACAGCCCGTTGTATTCGTGGGGTAGACGCGATCGTATTGACGATGTCTAGTAGATGGGCATCACTCAATCCATAGCGCATTTTAGTCTGTATCAAATAAAGATGATTGAGGTCCTTGCCGTTCGGCGTCTAATCGGGCGGCTAAATCGTTGAGCAAATTAACATACTCATCTCTGGCCGCTTCAGCAATCTCATTAGCCGTTTCCTCATTATAGGTGTGATTGGTTAAGTTACGGCTTTTACCCATGCGAACCCAGGCTAATCCATCTATGTAACCATCCTGAAACGCTTGTTCAATAACTGGCTTTGGCCGCGCTATGTCTAAGTAGCCTTTATCTCTCAAAAAATCCTGAAGTGTCTTCCAGGCTAATTCGTAGGTATATTCAAAGGCTTTTATCAATCCTTGCTCTTCCAGTTCGTTCAATTCACCCTTTGCAACGAATTTGTTAAGCTGCGATAATGCCTTGTTAAAATTAACGAACCGCTGCTGCCAACGGATGTCCTGCTCCCTACTCAAATTTGTAGATGTTATGGAAAAACGGCCCTAACGCATCGAGCTAGGGCCATTTTTCCGAAAGCTGATTTACTTCTTCGCGTACATCACCCGCCAGACAGTTCCCTGGACGGAATCGGTGATGTAAAGCGATCCGTCAGGACCTTGTGCCAGACCCATCGGGCGGTGTTTTGCGTCGCCGGGGCTAGCCAGATCCAGCTTACCTGCGTTGGCCGTTTCGCCCGGCTTACCTAACTCGGGAACACCCGCAAAATTTTCGGCGAACACTTCATATTTACCCGATGGCCGACCGTCTTTCCCGAAAGGGATAAAGGCAACGAAATAGCCGCCCTGCTTCATAGGAGCGCGGTTCCAGGAGCCGTGGAAGCAAACAAAAGCGCCGTTCTTATACCGGGCGGGAAACTGATTACCCGTGTAGAACAACACATCATTCGGTGCCCAGTGGCCAGGGAACGCCATAATTGGCTTTTCTTTTCCAGCGCAACGGTCTTCGGTTTTGCCGTCACCGCCGTACTCAGGCGCTAAAAATTTCTTACTCTTCGAATGGTCGTTATAACAATAGGGCCAACCAAAATCAGACCCTTCTTTCACCATCAGGAACTCCTCCGAAGGCAATTCAGCGCTAATCGAGTCGGTGAACACACCACCCCAGTTGTTGAGGTTGTCGCGACCATGTTGCAGCGCATACAGGGTGTTGGAAGCCGTGTTCCAGTCAAGGGCAACGGCGTTTCGGATACCCGTGGCGTAACGCTTCCCATCCGACTGGCGTTGGTTTGGCTTGTTCGCGTCGAACACCCATATACCCGCATAGTTTTCCAGGATGGGGCAAGGGTCCATTCCTTTTGAGCCTTTCTGACGGTCTTTTTCCTGACAGGCGTTTGAAGGCGCTCCAAAGTTGACAAACAGTCGACCGTCGGGTGAGAGGGCCAGCGACTTACTGGCGTGCTGGCGCTGGAGCGTCAGGCCCACTACAATCGGTTCAGCCGGTGTGGTTTCCATCACCTTGCCGTTGGTGAGCTTATAGCGATACACCGACGTATCGGACGATGCGTACAGATATCCGTTATAGATACCCATACCCGTACCGGGGTAGGTGCCGAACGTAACGGTTTGATCGGCCCGGCCGTCGCCATTTGTGTCCCTCAACTGAACAATACCCTTCCCATCTTTCAGGCGTTCGAGCTTAACGAAGACCGTTCCCGTCGTGGGGTCTACGGCAGTATGACGAGCGCGGCCCAGGTTATCCGCGAAGGTCAACGCCCGAAAGCCACTTGTCAATTTAAGGCCTCCATTGTCGGGATCAGGGGCAGGCATTGTAGTTTTCGGTGACTTTGCCTTGGGCAGTTTTGCGGGAGGTCCATCGTAGTGGCCAGCCAGTGCAATCGACGTAGTAGCAACGAACAGAAGTAGGCTTGCTTTCATAACAGGATGGTAATTAGTTTTAGGGCTTGATTTGTTTCGCGTGATGAACAGCCTGTTCCCCGCGAAAGTTTGGCGTGAGAAGTCGGTCATCAGTTGTTACGTGTACCGATGTAAAAGTAGCACTCGTTTTTATTCCCGCGTTAGTCAATACGTACCGAATGCGCTATCCTTATCTGTAGCATACATTCGTCAATATCGATCTGTTCATTCATGAATCAATCCACTACGTTAACCTGGGCCGAATTCGAACATGTTGACATCCGTACGGGCACTATCATTACTGCCGAGCCGTTCCCGCAGGCCCGTAAGCCCGCGTATAAACTGACGATTGATTTCGGCGATTTCGGCATTAAACGAACTTCCGCTCAGTTGACAAAGCTGTATCAGCCCCAGGACCTCATCGGGAAACAGGTAGTAGCCGTGGTTAATTTTCCGCCTAAACAGATCGCCAATTTTTTCAGTGAGTGCCTGGTTCTGGGCGCGGTTGCTGACGACGGAACCGTCACTCTACTCCAAACCGAACGCCCAACTCCGAATGGCTTACGTATCGCCTGAGTACAGGCTGCTTTCTGCCTTCTCTGCTGGTTTGGCGATAGTATGCGTTAGCGTACTGGAATAGCGAGTCTGCCGAATAATAAATAAGACAGGCGGCAATGGCTGATTCAGGGTAGTGTTGTTGCTTTTTTACGCGCTGTATTCGCTTAAACCCGCCAGCCGTTCGTTTACTCATTATGCGAAACGCTTTTTTTCTCACCGTACTACTTTTTATCTGCCTACCCACTTCCGCCCAGCGCCGACGCGATGAGGATACATCACACTACCGTACTGTACCGATTCCGGCGCACCTGATGCCCATTGAGCGAGCATACGGGTCGTCGTCGCTAGGCAGTGTTTATTTCTACGGCGGCAAAAAGTTATCGTCACCCTATTCGCTGGAAGTACCTTTCTACGAGCTGAACGACCCCACGGTAAATCACCATTTTCAGACGTATCGCACTATGACCACGCTCGGGCGGCTGACGGCTCTGGTGCCTCTGGGCTATATTTTACTACGTAGCGGCAAAAACAATGCTACATACTGGACGGTCTATGGCGGCTCGATTGCCGCTACGCTGGTCTTTACCATCATCGGTAATGGCCAGGTGAATAAAGCGGTGACGCGGTACAATGAGATGTTGCGCCAGCCCCGCGTTGGTCTGTCCGTATCCCCAGTGCCCTTGACCGGGCAAACGGCCGTCGGAGCCGGAATCGTCTGGGGATTTTAAGATTTCATCCCGATCTACCAGCTACGGGCCTATGGTTGGCGCTTTTTTGTTAGCTTCGCCTACCTAACAATAGGCTTCATGAAAAAACGACTTCTTTCTGCTTTACTCATTTCATCATCAATTTCTGCTGTCGCTCAAACGACCATCAACCGCGACCCTCAAATTGCCGATCTGGTCGCTCAGGTCTCGGCCGATAGTCTGCGGGCGCACATCAACGGCCTGGTTAGCTTCGGAACCCGGCACACGCTGAGCACGACCACCGATCCAAAGAAAGGCATTGGTGCCGCCCGGCAATGGATACTGGGCAAATTCAATCAATATGCCAAACAATCGGGTGGGCGCTTAACGGCTCAGCTCGACACATGGACGTTACAACCCGACGGTCGCCGTATTGATAAACCGGCGGATATGGGCAACGTAATGGCCACGCTGAAAGGCACTGACCCCAACGATACACGGGTGTTTCTGGTGCAGGGCCATATGGATAGCCGCGTAACAAACGTCATGAACCGCGATGCCAACGCACCGGGTGCGAACGACGACGGTTCGGGTACGGCTGCGGTTATTGAACTCTGTCGCGTGATGAGCAAGTCGCAGTTTCCGGCAACCATCGTATTCGTTACGTTGACCGGCGAAGAACAGGGCCTGCTGGGCGCCGAACACCTCAGCGAGCGGGCTGTAAAGGAAAAATGGAACCTGGAGGCCGTGCTGAACAACGACATTATGGGGTCGAACAACAGCAACGAAACCCGTATCATCGACAATACGCGGCTACGCGTTTTCAGCGAGGGTTTACCCGGCAACCTGCTAAAAGATACGACCGGCCGCATTGGTCAGATTCGGCAGTTCGGCAACGAAAACGACGGGAAAGCGCGTAGCCTAGCCCGTTACCTGAAAGAAGTCGGTGAACGGTACGTAGAGAATATGGAGGTGGTGATGATTTACAGAAACGACCGCTATCTACGTGGGGGCGACCATACACCGTTCGTCCAACGCGGTTTCGCAGCCGTGCGTCTGACCGAAATGAACGAAAACTACGACCATCAGCATCAGGACCTACGTACTGAAAACGGAACTGAGTTTGGCGATTACGCCAAATTTATGGATTTCGATTACCTCCGAAAAAACACGGCGGTTAACCTGGCTACGCTTGCTAACCTGGCGAAGGCACCGGCTGTTCCTCAAACGGTGACGATTGAAGTACGAAACCTGACCAACTCGACCGCACTCTACTGGAAAGCGCCCGCAACCGGAAAAGTACGGGGCTACTACGTCCTGATGCGCGAAACACACTGGCCTTTCTGGCAGAAGAAGTTCTTCACCAACAAACTGGGCATGACACTCCCCTACTCGAAAGACAATTACTACTTCGCCGTTCAGGCGGTCAGTGAAGACGGCAACGAAAGCTTACCTGTGTTACCCCTTCCGAACCTGCGGTAAAGGCGCTTTTTTTACGGATAAATGTCCCTCTTTGCATCAGTAAGTCATATTTAGGCGTAATACTGGTTGTCTATCTAATTTTTTCGTAGTTTACAGCCATTAGTTCGCCCATACTCCGAATCGTTAAATTCATTTATTATGAAGCGTTTTCTATATACATTTTGCCTTGTAGCTTTACTGGTAGGATTAAATTCCTGTAAAAAAGATGAAGCGGCTCCTGCCCCGGCCGTTGTGGGTAAATGGTCATCTGACTTCCTCCTGACAAGTGGTTTCGTAGCCCCCTATGCGGACAATAACGGACTAAAACTTAACCCGCTTCTTTATGGCATTAACGATGTGTACGATATAAAAGCTGACAAATCCTTTGTGTTAACAGATCGTTCATCGGCAGTGATTCAGACTTTTCCTGGCACCTGGGATTACACAGGAACGGAATTGAATCTGAAATATGATGACGGTAACACTGAAAAGCTAACCTATGATGCAGCAAACGGTACTCCCCGGTTAGCGTTCCCAGTTGTTGCTGTTTCTGATACCCTTCAGAACCCAACGACGAAGCTCAACGAAGTGGTACGATATAACATCCAATTAATCTACAGTAAACAGTAACATTCTCTTCGTTTGATTAAGTAACTGCTAACGCAAATTCTCTCTGGCCGATGATTTTCATCGGCCTTTTTTGTGGCTGGCAAACGCAATAGAATTGTAAAATGCTTCATATTCATGGACGCTGTTATTACTGCTCATATTTCCTTGTTTATCAAGACGTATCTATGAACTCAATAGACTCGACATGAACGCGGGTAAACTCTTCCAAATGTCAACGGCAGCCAGCAATATCTTCTAAAATCAGACACCGTTGTATTAACCGTTTCCTAAGTAGCTGCCTAAAAACGATCCCGAACTCAGATTGCAAATATTCTATCGCTATAAGAGTCATTATACTCTTGAAAATTTCATAAAACAGGCTTTACATAAAATTTTCTTATGCGTTTCTGTAAAGGTGGATGCTTTTTTAATTCTATATTTCGTAGATTCACAACGCACTAATAATGAAGGGGTTAGTTTTTGTTTTACTTTTATTTAATCTACGATAAATACAAAAAGATATGTCATCACAACTAACTCGCCGGGATTGGCTCCGGGCTAGTGGCCTGTTAACCGCTGGTCTGGCCACAGGGCTACGTTTTTCAAAAGCCGCTACGCTAAACACGTATAACCAATCCGTATTCATTAATGAGTTCGCTCCGCTGGCAACTCCGCCCGACATGCCTAAACTTCGGGCACGGCTGTTCGCCAACGAAAACCCGCACGGCATTGCGCCTAGTGCCAAAGACGCCCTCGTTAAAGCTACCGAAATCGGTAACCGATACGCCTGGATGGAGTTTGCCCAACTAAAGCAACTCATCGCAACGGATGATGGTGTAAAACCCGACAACATCATGATGGCACCTGGCTCATCAGATATTCTGATGGCGGCTGCAACGCATGTGGCTTCCAGCAAGGGAACAATCCTGACCAGCGTTATGACGTATGACGACCTGCTGGAGCGAGCGCAAAAAATGGGCGCTAAAGTTGTGGCGATGCCGATGACCAAAGACTACAAATATGACCTGAACGCGATGAAGGCAGCCATTACGCCTGACGTCAAGATGGTCTATATCGTTAACCCCAATAACCCGACGGGTACTATTGTTCCAACGGCCGATCTGGAAGCGTTTTGCCGCGAGGTAGCGCCTAAAGTCCCGGTCTTTATCGACGAAGCCTATATCGATTTCTACGAACCCGCCGAGCGCCCAAAACTTGGAAAACTCGTTGCCGATGGTCTAAACGTAGTGCTGGCCCGGACATTCTCAAAAATCCACGGCTTTGCCGGTCTTCGTTTAGGGTACGCCATTGCTCAGCCCAACATGCTGAAAGCGCTGAAGCCATACACCAACGGCGAATTTGCGGTCAGCATCACTACGTTGATGGCCGGCATTGCCAGCTACAAAGACACCGCCTGGCAGAACCATTGCCGCGCCGAAAACGCCAAAGCGCGAGCTTATGCGACCAAATCCCTGACCGATATGGGGTACGAGGTAATTCCATCGAGCGCCAACTTTATGCTGTTCCCCATTCGGATGAAACCGAAGTCATTCGAGAATCAGATGTTTGCGAACGGAATCGGCATCCAAACCCGCGAGTTCAACGGGCAGCCGTTCTGTCGGGTTAGCATCGGCACGATGGAGGAAATGGCCATGTTCATGGATGGATTTAAAAAAGTAGTGGGGTAAACGAAAGAGAGGGAAGAAAGGAACGAGAGGGAGTAGGGAAAACATGAGTAATCCCTCTGCTCCCTTTTGTCCCCTTCCTTCTTTCTTCCCTTTGTTTTTATGACAAGACGCGATTTTATTAACTCGACGAGTGCCAGTTACGCTAGTTTACTGGCGTGGGGAATGTTACAACCGGCTCCGGCATCAGCCCTGAATCTGCCTGCCAATGGTCGGAACGAGGATGGGAAGGCCAGAAAGGTCATTATACTGGGCGCTGGGCTAGCCGGTATGGCCACTGCTTACGAGCTCGGTAAACTGGGCTACGACTGCACTGTACTGGAAGCCCGTTCACGCTCGGGAGGCCGGGTCTGGACAATTCGGGGAGGTACCAAAGAAACGGAACTGAACGGTGGTATGGCGCAAACCTGTCAGTTTGAAGACGGTTTGTATTTCAACGGAGGAGCTGCCCGGATCCCGCACCATCACCAACTTACTCTACAGTACTGCCGGGAACTGGATGTACCGCTCCAAATTTTTAACGGCAACAACGAAGCGGCTTACCTCTATAATGATCAGCCCGATGGGTCGGGTAACTTAGCCAATCGTCGCTTACGTATCAAAGAGTACCACAACGACATGCGTGGCTATACGGCTGAACTACTTACTAAAGCCCTCGATCAATCCGCGCTCGACCAGCAGCTAACCAAAGAAGACATTGAAAAGCTGGTTGACTTCCTGAAAAATGAAGGGGATCTCAACACCGCTCATCTGTACAAAGGCACGAATCGGCGCGGCTACAAGGAAAGACATGAACCAGGGGCAGGTACAACTCCTGGCGAACTAACCGACCCCTTTGGACTGACGGATTTACTCCGGTCCGGTTTTATGCAGCCCGTTTTTCATAACGTCGGCGATTACATCTACGAACAGCAAACGACGCTGCTGCAACCTGTGGGCGGCATGGATGCGATTCCGAAAGCACTGGAAAAAAAACTGATGGGTAAAATTCTGTTCAACGCTCCAGTCAGTGAACTTCGCAAAACCGAAAACGGCGTGCGGGTTGTGTACCAGAAGGACGGTAAACCGACAGAACTAACCGGCGAGTTCTGCGTTTGCACCTTGCCGCTGCCCATGCTTAAAAATCTGGAATCAGATCTATCCGGAACCGTAAAGCGGGCTGCTGACTTTGTGCCGTACATTAAAACCGGGAAGATTGGTCTGCAATTTAAACGGCGGTTCTGGGAAGAAGATGACTGGATTTACGGAGGTATTTCACGCACCAATATGGACATTAACCAGATCTGGTATCCGTCATTTGGCTTTCAGGGTAAAAAAGGCGTCTTGATTGGTTATTACAATTTCTACAGCCGAGCCGAAGCCGTTGGTGCCTTGCCGATTGCCGAGCGGGAGAAGATTGCCTTAACCCAGGGTACCAAAATTCACCCCCAATATCCGGCCGAGTTTGAAAACTCGTTTTCACTGGCCTGGCACCGAACGCCCTATAGCGGAGGTGGCTGGGCTACGTATGATGACAATACCCGCCGAAAATATTATCCAGCTTTGTTAGAACCCGACGGCAATATCTATTTTGCCGGAGAACACACGACCTACCTTACTGCCTGGATGGCCGGAGCTTTTACATCGGCCCGCCGAACCGTCGAAGCAATCCACGCTCGGGTAGGCGTGTACACTAAAAAGTGATGATTTTATTATGTTGACATTACGCTAAACTATGAAGAACAACCTACTTTCTCTCGTATTATTCATCTGCTGCGCTGTAGCCACCCAGCTATTGAGCCAGCGTGTTTCGGCCCAAACGGCGTCAACGACGGGCATGACGCTCGACCAACTCAAGGCTGTTAAGGCCATTAAAATAGCCAATCTGGACAAAGACACCTATTTCAAGTCGGGCGGCTTCATCCTCGACCGCTACGAAGAACGGCCTGCGTATGTATTTGCCTACAGCGACGGCGTTACGCGTAAAATCTACCTGTATAAAGTGTTTGCTGCCGAGGATACCAAAGAACTTGGTCTGCTGGCCATCTACCAAAACGGTAAAACCAACGAGGTGAAGTCGTTTGTTATCCCCGGCGCATCGGCCGACCGAAAAGCCTGGGACGCGTACATCGACGACCTCAAATACGTTGGCGAAAAAGAACCCGGCCTCATGTCAACCCTGACGTTTGTCTTGTCGCGCGAAATGGCTAATCTGTTGGCTGGCGGCACCGGTAAAACTGACGACGGCGGAGATAAAAAGAAAGAAGAATACAACTTTTGCTTCGCGGCTGATGCGCCCGTTACGTTGGCGGATGGTTCCACGAAACGTATCAGCGACGTAACAGTAGATGACGTTGTACTCGGTTACAGCCCTAAAACAAAAGGCGTTGAGCCAACTCACGTTACGAAAGTCGACAAACACGAAGGCCGTTTCACACTGGTAGGCGTATGGCTAAGCCCAATGAATGAGGTAACAGCCTCAACCCAAACCGGACTAACCACGCCAACCTTGTTTGAAGCCACCGCCAATCACCCCATGCTGACAGCAACCGGCCGGAAAGCATTAGGCGAGATTAAGACTGGAGAGTTGTTGTATCGGTATGAGAACGGCAAAGTGGTAGCTTACAAAGCTGTTGCAACAGAAAAGCAAAGTCGCACCGTATCAACGGTTTACAACTTAACTACCGAGGCCGGTGCCTATCTAGTTGGCGAAACAGTAGTCCTGGATAAATAAGCGAAGGCTAACCGAGTCTTAATCACAAGAATGGTTGATCAGAACAACGCACGATACGTTGTTCTGATCAACCATTCTTGTTTTTAGTAAAGAAAGTATCAAATAAGATCAAATCCATTGGCCAATTCAGCTTTTGCCGTTACTTTTGTTTCCCTAAAAACCGTATGCATGCATACTAATTTTCGACAAGATTATGGCAGATGCTTTCATTTATGATGCCGTTCGGACGCCACGTGGCCGAGGAAAAAGCGACGGTTCGTTGCATGATATTCAACCCATCACCTTGCTCACTAATGTGCTCAAAGAGCTTCGTGACCGGAATCAATTAGATACATCCTTAGTCGACGACGTCATCATGGGCTGCGTTACGCCCATTGGCGAACAAGGTGCTGACATTGCTCGTACGGCTGTCCTCGAAGCAGGCTACGACGAATCCGTAGCGGGCGTACAACTGAACCGCTTTTGCTCATCGGGACTCGAAGCGATCAATATGGCTGGGGCATACGTCATGTCCGGTCAGGTTGATGCCGTTGTAGCCGGTGGTGTCGAATCCATGTCACGTGTGCCGATGGGCTCCGATGGTGGCGCGCTCTTCATGAACCCCCAGATCGTAGCACGGCATAACATCGTTCCGCAGGGCGTCTCCGCCGATTTGATCGCCACAAAATACGGCTACTCACGTAACGACGTAGACACCTTTGCGGCCGAATCGTACCGACGGGCCGTAGAAGCGCAGGCCGACAATCGCTCTGCGAAGACGCTTGTGCCCCTGAAAGACGATATAGGAATTATGGTACTCGACCGTGATGAAGGTGTACGTCCCGGAACGACGGTAGAGAGCCTTGCTAAACTTAAGCCTGCCTTCGAAATGATGGGGCAGATGGGCCTCGATGCTTTAGCCTTACTCAAGTACGCACAATTCGACAAAATCAATCACGTTCACCACGCGGGTAACTCGTCGCAGATTGTAGACGGAGCCGCTGGCGTTTTGATTGGCAGCAAAGAGTTTGGCGAAAAAGCCGGGCTTAAGCCCCGCGCTCGCATTAAAGCGTTTGCAATTATCGGTTCGGAGCCAACGATCATGCTTACGGGGCCTATTCCGGCTACGCGGAAAGTGCTCAAAAAAGCAGGCATGAACATCAGCGATATTGACCTATTTGAAGTCAACGAAGCGTTTGCCGCTATCCCGATGTTGTTTATGGAGGAATTCGGCGTCGACCACGGTAAGCTAAATGTCAACGGCGGAGCGATCGCGCTCGGTCACCCGCTAGGCGCTACGGGAGCTATTATTTCGGCGACGTTGATTGATGAACTGGAGCGTTCGGGCAAAGCGATAGGCTTATCTACCCTCTGCATCGGGGGCGGCATGGGTATCGCCACCATCTTCGAACGAGTGAATTAAGTTACTAGATAGGGGAAGTGAAACCGGATTGCTTTACAGCAAAACTTATTTCACTTATCTCACCTCCTTCACAGATATATCAACAATGATAAACTACACCATTGACCAAAATGTGGCGGTCATTTCATGGGAAATGACTTCGGCCCCCATGAACGTCCTCAACGACGAATCGATTCCTCAGTTTGAAGCCGCCTTGCAACGTGCTTACGCTGATGAATCTGTAAAAGGGATCATCATTACGTCGGCAAAGCCCGAGTTTGTGGCGGGAGCCGACCTGAAAATGATATTACGTAACAACGACAAAGATCCGGCCGAAATGCTCAAGGTTTCGTCGGAGTTGAATCGGGTGTTCCGGAGCATTGAAACGTCTGGCAAACCTGCTGTAGCCGCAATCAACGGTACTGCGTTGGGTGGTGGCTACGAAATTTGTTTAGCCTGTCATCACCGCATTGCATTAAACAACGGAACGTCCGCCCGGCCACAAACGCTGATTGGACTGGTGGAGGTAACGATCGGTTTGCTACCCGGTGCCGGAGGCACACAACGCTTACCTCGCATGCTCGGTATACAAGCTGCCCTGCCTCTCCTTGTAGAAGGGAAAAAGGTAGGGGTTCAGGAAGCCAAAAATCTGGGCATGATCGACGACATCGCCGAAACGCCAGCGGAAATGGTAGAGAAAGCCCATGCGTGGATTGCCGCCAATCCAAAACCCATTAAGCCCTGGGATGAAGTTGACCGAAAAACCGGAAAGATCGTTGGCAGGGATAACTTTAAAGTACCGGGGGGCAACATCCAAAGCCCGGTTGGTGCCCAGACCTTCGCGGCTGGCACGGCCATGCTGATGGATAAGACGAAAGGGAACTACCCTGCCCCGCTCGAAATCATGGCCTGCGTATACGAAGGTCTGCAAGTAAACATTGACCGGGCGTTGGTGATCGAAGGGCGCCACTTCGTTAAGGTTGCTACGTCGAAAGTGGCCAAGAACCTCATACAGACCATGTTTTTGGGGATGAACGAAGCCAACA
This sequence comes from Spirosoma knui, assembly GCF_054780635.1. Taxonomy (NCBI): domain Bacteria; kingdom Pseudomonadati; phylum Bacteroidota; class Cytophagia; order Cytophagales; family Cytophagaceae; genus Spirosoma; species Spirosoma knui. The sequence continues at coordinate 142,079 of NZ_BAAGVY010000009.1, forward strand.
AGGGAGCTAGCCGACCGAAGGATCAGCCGAAAACGGAGGTCAAAAAATTGGGTATTCTGGGCGCGGGTATGATGGGAGCCGGTATCGCTTATGTTTCGGCACAAGCAGGTATTGAAGTCATTCTAAAAGACGTGTCTGTTGAAGCTGCCGAGAAGGGTAAAGACTATTCACGCAGTTTGCTAAAAAAAGGCGTCGAGCGGGGTAAGGTTGACCCGTTAAAGGTTGATGGAATCCTGAACCTGATCACGCCTACCGCCGATTATGCCGATATGCAGGGCTGCGATCTGATCATCGAGGCCGTATTCGAGAATAGCGAGCTGAAAGCGCAGGTAACCAAAGAAGCCGAGCCCATGCTGGCTGAAGGCGGAGTCTTTAGCTCGAATACATCCACCCTACCCATCAGCGGACTAGCCGAAGCTTCAGCGAAGCCTGAGAACTTTATCGGTATCCACTTCTTCTCACCCGTCGACAAAATGATGCTCGTTGAGATCATCATGGGTAAGCAGACATCCGACTATGCCCTGGCCGTAGCCATTGACTTCGTACGCAAGATTCGCAAAACGCCGATTGTCGTTAATGATTCGCGCGGTTTTTATACGTCACGCTGTTTTGGTACGTATACGGCCGAAGGTATGGAACTGCTCAAAGATGGCGTTAATCCGGTGCTCATTGAGAATGGAGGAAAAGACGCGGGCATGCCCGTTGGCCCGTTAGCTGTAACGGACGAGGTGGCTTTAGACCTGGTTTATAAAATTTCGGGACAGGGTGTCAACGATGGGGCTTTACGCGAAGACGACACGAGCTACCAGGTTGCCAAAACGTTTGTTGAACTGGGCCGCTTAGGCAAAAAAGCAAAAGCCGGTTTTTACGACTACCCGGCAGAAGGCAACAAACAGCTCTGGAGAGGGTTGGGCAAACTATTTCCTGTATCCGATCAGCAGCCATCCCTCGACGAAGTAAAAACACGACTACTATACCGGCAAGCGCTTGAAGCAGTCCGGTGTTTTGAAGAAGGTGTTGTCCGAACAAAACTAGACGCTGATTTAGGATCAATTCTGGCCTGGGGCTTCCCGGCTTACACGGGCGGAGCGCTCTCATTCGTAGATTTCGTCGGTATTGATACGTTCGTCAAAACCCTCGATCGCTTAGCTGATCAATACGGCGAACGCTTCCGCCCGACCGAGAAACTACGCGAGCGAGCCGGGCAACGGGAATTAGTATAACCGTGCAGTGAGTGGCATACGTGTAGTGGGATGGTAAGCGCTTGTTGGCTATTAGCTAAGTCCCTTATCACTCCTACTACACGTACCTCTCTACTTCACTCGTTATACCAACCGGAAACTCATCCGATGGTAGGGCGTCGTCCCCAACTCACGGATGGCTTTGCGGTGAGCGGGTGTCGGATAGCCGACGTTTTGCGCCCAACCGTAGCCCGGGAACTCCTTGTCGAGCTGCTCCATTAACGTATCGCGATGAACTTTAGCCAGTACCGACGCAGCCGCGATCGACAGAAAATAGGCATCCCCTTTCACAATACAGGTATGCGGAATCATGGGATAGGGAACAAACCGGTTTCCATCGACCAGTAAATGTTCCGGACGAACGGCAAGGGCGTCTACCGCGCGGTGCATCGCCAGGAAACTCGCTTTTAAAATATTGATACGGTCGATGTCTTCGTGCGATACTTCGGCCACGGCCCACGCTAAGGCATCACGTTCAATATCGACACGTAACGTTTCGCGCTGAGTCCGGGTAAGCTGCTTCGAGTCGTTCAGAATGGGATGCGTATAGTCACCCGGCAAGATAACAGCTGCAGCGACGACAGGCCCAGCCAGACAGCCGCGCCCAACTTCATCAAGTCCTGCTTCGAGGACATTGGCGTTATAGAAAGAGCGTAACAACGAATTATTGACGAATAATAAGCACCGGCAAAACTAGTCGATTTAGCGCGCAAAGCAGCCTTCAAGAATCAGCAGACGGCTACGTCAGGTCCAGTTTCTGACCTCATTTCATTACCAAAGCCTGCTGTTATGTGGCTTTTTTGATTTATACCTATTTCGGTTTATCCTGCTCTATGAGCAGCTCATGGTGTCTTTCTTGCACTTCATCCTATTTAACGGTTACCGTGCTGATGTGCTTCTATACATTTGCTTGCAGTAGACAACACCTATTCCGCTGCAAACGCAATCAAATACTATGGAAACACTACTCTTACCTGATTTCACAAACAGACGTTCAGTTCCGGTTGCTTCGATTGAATACCTGGAAGCGATGGGCAACTACACAACCGTACATTTGATTGGTCAAAAGCCAATGCTGGTTGCCATTACGTTAAAACGATTCGCCGAACGGCTTCCCACGTTCCTGCGCATTCACAAACGTACGCTGGTAAATCCGGCTCATATTGTCTCGTATCGGCTCCGGTTTGTTGATACGCCGTTCGTACAGCTTTCTCAGGATAGAACCTTAGCGATTTCGCGTCGGCAAACTAAGCGTCTGCGGCCCCAGTTAACGTCTTTCCCTTTGTGCACCACCCATTCATAACTAGTCATTGATCATTACGCTGCGCTGTTATAGATTGTCATTTTTGCCGAGACTGGATGACAAAATAAGGACAGCGCAGCGTAATGGTCCATGACGAGTAATGGCCGGTTTTGTGATGATATTTTGTATGCATAGGACGGCAAAAAGCCGTTTCTTTGTATATAAATATGCAATTGTTCATCACTTCTTTAAATTCGGGCAGCAACGGTAACTGTTATTACGTTGGCAATGAGCAGGAGGCCGTTCTGATCGACGCCGGAATTTCGTGCCGGGAAACCGAACGGCGCATGGATCGGCTCGGCTTGTCGATGCGGACCGTAAAGGCGATCTTCGTTTCTCACGAGCATACCGATCACATCACCGGCATCCCGCAGTTGTCTAAAAAGTACCAACTGCCTGTGTATATTACTCCTACTACGTTACGTCGGTCGCGCCTATCGCAATCGGACTTCCCGATGCGGGCCTTGCAGGGCTACGAGCCCGTCTGGATTGGCGACCTGTGCATTACGGCGTTCCCCAAACTACACGATGCCGCCGATCCGCACAGCTTTGTCGTTACGTATCAAAACACCAAAGTAGGCGTCTTTACCGACATTGGCGCTCCCTGCGATCACCTTATTCAGCATTTCAGCCAGTGCCACGCGGCTTTTCTGGAAGCGAACTACGATGAAGACATGCTGGATCGGGGGCGGTATCCGTATTTCCTGAAACACCGGATTCGCGGAGGGTTAGGTCACCTCTCCAATCAGCAGGCGCTGGATTTGTTCAAGACCCACCGGCCTCAGCACATGAGTCACGTACTGCTGTCGCACTTATCGAAAGAAAACAACTCACCCCAGGTCCTTAGCGACTTGTTTGCGCCACACACGACTCACACGAAGGTCGTGATTGCATCGCGCTACAAGGAAACGCCGGTGTATACGATCAACGCATCGGTGGAGACGGCTTTGCCACTGGAGAATTAGCCGTTACGTTCTAATCTTCCAGCACATTGCCAAAGATGGTGTTTTTGAGCAGGAGCGCTCCCAGCAGAAAGACGATTGACCAGGACAGATAGATGCGGTAATAATCCCGGATGTCTTCGTACACCCGAACGCGAACCGGCGCCTTTTCTAACCGGCTGATCTGGGCGAATACAGCCCGTAAACGCTCTGCATCCGTAGCCCGAAAAAAACTTCCGTTACCGATGGTGGCAATGGTTCTTAAAATTCCTTCGTCGACAGTGGCGGCCTGATCGGCGGTTCCGCCGGTACGTCCTACGGCAATGGTGTATACTTTGATCGAAAACGCTTTTGCCAGCCGGGCTGCCGTAACGGGGTCGATGTTCCCGGCCGTATTGTCGCCATCACTCAACAGAATCACCACTTTGCTGCGTTTCCGCTCCGTTTGTTCACTCGCGTTCCGGCTGGTATCCGTGACCGAGACGGATCGATCACGCATCCGGTTTATGCACCGCGCCAGGGCATCGCCGATGGCCGTGCCGGAGGTTCGGATCATCTGACCGTTAATGTCACGCAGGTATTGCTTGACCAGCGCATAGTCGGTCGTAAGCGGACAGACCGAAAACGCTTCGCCCGCAAAAACTACCAAGCCAATCCGATCGTTTTGCCGCCCATTCACAAAGGCCTGGGCCACGCGCTGGGCCGCAGCCAGCCGATTAGGCGACAGGTCGGTTTCGCTCATGGACTCCGATACGTCGAGGGCAATCATAATATCGATGCCTTCGGATTGTTCCTCGCGCAGTTCCCGCACGATTTGTGGGCGGGCTAGAGCAACCAACGCCAGACTGACGCCCATAAACACGGTCAGGGGCAAGAGGTAGCGCAATGAACTGAGCAGCGAGTTTGCCGCTTTTGCCCGATCGGGAGTCATCCGATCACGCTGATTCTCATTCGTCCTAAACGGATCTAACGACATATTCAGTCGCTGCTGAGCATTCCGGTGCAGGTAGTAGCGCAGGGCGAACAACAGCAACACCGTGGGAATCAGGGATAAGGCCAGCGGATAGGCGAAATGAAACTGCTTCCACTGCGCGGGGCTAAACCAATGAAGCGAATACCAGGGTGCCATGTAATCAGGAAAAAGAGGATGGTGATTCAGACTGGCCAAGTTCCTCCTCCATGTCGGCCTGTTGGCTGGTCGGCGTTTGTAGCTGCCCCTGCCGACGGTGATACGTCTGCGTGGCTACGTCGCTCAGAACGCGCAACGCGGATTGAGACTGACTCGAAAAAGCGCCCCCGTAAATCATCCGGTCAGCCTCCCGGAGTGCATTCGTTACCCGATCGTCGTTCATGCGGTCGGCTATTTCCGACGTGGTTAGCGAAGCATACGGTTGCCGGTCGAGTTTCTCCAGATACGATTTCCACATAATCACCACCTGATTCGCAGTTTCAGACGCCGTTTGCGGGCTAATACTGCTGCTCAGCCGATTGTACTCCCGCAGGAAGCGAACATGCCGCCGGTTCATCTGATACAGCCGCCATTGCCGCCGAATGGCTCGCCCGAACACCCCATAGATTATGGCGAACAGCAAGCCGGTCGTAAACAGGCCAACGCCCAAGGCGGGATAATTGAACTGCTGCTGTAAGGGTGCCAGCTGGGTTTCGGTTGCCAGCGTCAACGATTGTGGGTCGCCTATGCGATTGTCGGTCAACTTGGATCGTAAAAAAATGGTGTCGGTCTGGCTCATCAACGCCGTACAATCGGCCGCATTAATGAGCCGCACCGGCACCTGTAACAACTGCATCGAATCGGTTTCGAACGATACCAGCGTGTACACGGCACTATCCCGGCTAATGGCATCGAGCCCCGAGCCCGTTGTCTGCGTGGCAAATACGGCCACGTGCTGCACTCGATAAGGCGAGAAATGCTTGGCTGTATCAGGAAACAGGACGTCGACCGCCGACGGATGCCGATACGTAAGCGAATACCGGAACGGACGACCAATTTCAATGCTGTCGGTCAGAAATTGACCGACGGGCAATGGCTGAGCCGGTGGTTGCATCATTCCATGTATAGACCGTATCTCGTGCATCGGCAGTTAATCATTGGTACTTACGCACCCGAAATAATTCGACGAGTTTAGGAACAAAGTCCTCCTGCGAATCAAGCGCGAGGTAATTGGCATTAAACTGTTTACAGAGCCGCTCCAGACGAGTCTGGCTCTGCCGGAACGTATTGCGTAAGCCGCTCCGAAACGAAGGTGAAGACGTGTTTACCCAAACCGTTCGACCCGACTCCGTATCATGCACGGGAATAATACCCAGCCTGGGCAGATTCACCTCGCGCTGGTCGTACAGGTGAATAACCACCAGATCGTGTTTCTTGGCCAGCGCTTTCAGGTTGTGCTCGTAGCTCTGGTCAATAAAATCGGACAGCAGAATCACCACGCTACGTCGCTTGAGGGCGTTGAGCGTAAACAGCAGGGCATCGGCAATGCTTGTCCGGCCCGATTCCGGTTGCAGCTTGAACAAACTCATAATGAGCTGGTAACCGATTTTCATGCCATTTGCCGGTTTAATGTACCGCTCTTTCTGATCCGAAAAACAGTACATACCGACGTGACTGGCCTCTCGAATGGCCGACAGGGCCAGTACTCCGCACACTTCTTTGGTGGTATCGAGTTTGTCGCGGTGACGAGGGCCCACGTGCTGCGATGCACTCACGTCTACGACAAAAAAAACAGTCTGGTCTTTTTCCTCCCGAAACACTTTAACGAACGTACCGTGCCCCTTCGACGATACGTTCCAGTCAATGGCCCGCACGTCATCGCCGTACTGATACGTTCTCAAATCGCTAAACTCCAGCCCGGTCCCTTTAAACACCGACCGAAAACTGCCGCGCATCTGCGAATTCACCGCCTTCCGAATGCGGATATCGAAATTGCGCAGCTTAGCCAAGAACTCGTCCATAGGCAACGGGCGTTATATTTTTTTAACAAGCATTCCCGAACTTTGCCAACCGGGATTAGCTTACAAAGCTATCATTTTAAACGTATGCGCTGGAATCGTTATTACCCTCTTTTGTGGAGCCTGCTGCTGAGCGGATGCCTGCTGGCCGCTTGTTCAGCCCCGGCTGACGACCGCCCCGACAACCTGGTTCCGCCCGATCGGATGGCTGATATTCTAACCGAAGTTCACATTGCCGAAGCCCGTGTGAGCCGGCTTGGCCTGCGCTCAGTCGATTCATCGAATATCGTGTACAAGCACCTCGAAAATCAGATATTTCAAAAGTTTAAAGTCGATACAGCCGCCTATCGAAAGAGTTATATCTATTACTCGTCGCACCCCAGCGACATGGAGGTTATTTATAAACAGGTGACCGGAAAACTGCAAAAAAAGATGAACGCCGGAAAGCGCACTCAATCATGACAGTAGGTATTATTGGTGCGGGTATTTCGGGCTTAACGCTGGCGTATGAACTGCAGCAGCGTGGCGTATCGTATCAGCTCTGGGAAGCGTCGGCCGAAGCAGGCGGATACATTCGCTCCCGCCGGGAGTCGGGCGAAACCGGAGCTACGTATCTGCGCGAACTCGGCCCGAACTCGCTCCTGGGCGACGCCGACCTGTTACTGTGGCTCGACCAGCTAGGCTTAACCCCTGAACTTGTGTTCAGTAAGCCCGTCAGCAAAGCACGTTACATCTTCCGGAACGGCCAGTATCGGCAGTTGCCCTCAGGGCCACCGTCGCTGCTGTTCGGCAATTTTTTCAGCTGGAAAACCAAGCTGGCTATTTTTCGCGAGCGAACCAATAAAACCGTCTCGCCCCCCGGCGAAACCTTGGCGGCTTTTTTCCGACGTCGCTTCTCCGATGAGATTGTGGATTATGCGCTCGGGCCGTTTGTCGCGGGCATTTATGCCGGTGACCCCGAAAATTTGCTCGTGTCGGAGACGTTTCCCATCCTTCTTCAGTACGAACGGGAATACGGCTCCGTACTGCGCGGCCTAATTAAAAACCAATCGGCAACGGGCCGTCGGCAGTCGTTTAGCTTTCGCGACGGGATGCAGATGCTCCCGAACGCGCTGGCGGCTGCGCTTACTAATCTGTCCCTAAATACCCCGGTTACCCGAATTGAACGCGGTAATGAGGGCTGGCACGTAACGAGTGCCGATGGCACAACGTTCGTTGACCAACTGGTGCTCGCCGTGGGCACGGATGCGGCTGCTCAATTAGTAGCTCCTCATTACGCGAACGTAGCAGATGCATTACGTCGGGTTACGTACCCACCGATGACGGCGGTTCACACGGCTTACAAACGGGCGGATGTTCAGCACCCGCTGAACGGCTTTGGAGGTTTAAACCCCAAGATTGAAGGGCGTTTTGCGGCTGGTCATATCTGGAGCAGTTCAATCTTTGATGGCCGCTGCCCCGATGATGAAGTATTATTTACGACCTTTGTGGGCGGCCAGTCAGCTCCCGAAAACGCTCGTCAGCCCGATGACCTCATTGCCCAGACTATACAGCGGGAATTAGCCGAAAGCTTCGGCATTCGGACTGGGAAACCGACCTTTCAGGCTATTTATCGCTGGGAACGGGCTATTCCGCAGTACGACGCCGGTATTGTGGCCGTTAAACAGCAGATCGAAGCGCTCGCGAACGATCACCTGCACGTTTGCGCAAACTGGTACGGGGGCGTTTCGCTGTCCGATTGCATTCGTAAGGCCCAGAGCCAGGCCATTACGTTATCGGCAAACGCCTGATTAAGAATTTTTAATGATTTATAGAGACAAAAAACGGGTTCTTTGCTGTTCTATACATACCATCTCATTAACTCACTTGACAATCCGTGAAAGAACGTCTGGTCGTTATTCCGACATATAATGAAATTGAGAACATCGAAGCGATTGTTCGTAAGGTTTTCAGCCTGCCCGAACCATTTGATGTGCTCATCGTGGACGACGGTTCACCCGATGGAACCGCCCAGCGCGTTCGCGACCTGCAGGAAGAGTTTCCGCCCACGGGCTCGTCGCACCGGGATGCCGGACCACGGCTTCATTTGCTCGAACGGCGGGGTAAATTAGGACTGGGTACCGCTTATATTGACGGATTTAAGTGGGCTCTATCGCGCGGGTACCAGTACCTGTTCGAGATGGACGCTGATTTTTCGCATAATCCTGAAGACCTGGTTCGCCTGTATCATGCCTGCGCCGACGAAGGCCCAAACCGGGCCGATGTGGCCGTGGGTTCGCGTTACATCCGGGGCGTTAACGTAGTGAACTGGCCCATGGGTCGGGTGCTGATGTCTTATTTTGCGGGGGTTTACGTGCGGTTTATTACCGGCATGTCCATCATGGACCCAACAGCGGGTTTCATTTGCTACCGACGCGAGGTGCTGGAAGTGATTCTGCACAATCCGATCAAGTTTGTCGGCTACGCGTTCCAGATCGAGATGAAGTTTACGTGCTGGAAGTATGGATTCCGCATAACAGAAGTACCGATCATTTTCACCGATCGTACGAAGGGCGTGTCGAAAATGTCGTCCAAGATTTTTAAGGAAGCCGTATTTGGTGTCTTGCAGATGAAGATCAGCAGCTTTTTCCGGCATTATATTCCTCGGCGGGAAGCGACCAAAGCCGAAGAGCCAGTCGACGCTGTTTAACAGATACATCTTATAGCAAAAAGCCCTCCCGGTAACCGGGAGGGCTTTTTGCTACACTAGTTTTTTAAGCCTTTCCTGGATCTCGTCCTCCCCGGCATCAATGTCAATGCGTTTGTGCGGATTCGTGAACCCGGCAAGAATCGTTACGTTCGATTTGGCGATAGAAAATTGCCTGGCCAGAAATTCAACCAAGTAGGCGTTGGCCTTTCCGTCCTGCGCGGGCGCTTTGATCTTGGCGTTCAGTTGTCCGGCGGCATCGTAGAACAGTTGATCAACTTTACTGCCCGGCTTAACTTTCAGGTGAAGAGTCACGGCAACTAAACATTGATGTTGTAATTCAAACTGATTTCATCGCCGGTCATGCCTCGAAATCCCCAATTAGACGGAGGGCTCTCCAAGATACAGATTTCGAGGTCCGTAACGGATAAACCAATCTGATCACCTACTCGCTCGTACAGCATATGAATCAGTTTTTTCTTCGTCTCAACAGTCCGACCAGTCATCATCATAAACTCCAGGATAACGTAGCGCTCCGATGCGGTGGCAGGCATGAAGAAATCGTCCCGGTCGAGGTAAAAGAACCGATGTGCCCGCTTGTTTGGCGGGAATTGTAGCGCGTCAACCACGCAGCTGTGAATGACGTCGGACAGGCGATTCCGGATGGGCAGCAGGTGTTCCCGAACTCCGTAGATTTTTACCTGGCTCATACCACTTCGCGCTTCAGTTGCTCGGCCAGCACGGCAATTCCTTCTTCAAACGAGTGCGGATCGTAACCCAATACGGTACGGGCTTTGTCGAGTGTAAAGCCGGTGCGGGGAGGGCGCCGGGCAACCTGCGTAAACGTAGAGGCATCGGCCTGCGCAATCAGCGATTTATCCAGCCCAAAATAATCCGCGGTTTTAATAGCCATATCATACGGAGTCAGCACCTCTTTGCCCGATATGTTGAAAATGCCTTCGGCTTCTTTATCGGCAATCAGGTAGCAGCCCATCGCCAGATCTTCAGCCAATGTCGGGCTACGCCATTGATCCGTAACGACTTTAATGTTCTTACCATCTTCCAGCGACTTCTTGACCCAAAGAATAATGTTGCTCCGGCTCATATCGTGTGCGATGCCGTACACAAGTACCGTTCGGGCAATGGCCCAGCGAATGGACGTACCGGTCTGACCAGCACAGCGCACCACCTTTTCGGCTGCGTACTTGCTCCATCCGTAGAAACTAATGGGATTGCCTTCGGCCGTTTCATCATACGGTCCGGCGGCTCCGTCGAAAATGAAATCGGTAGAAACGTGCAACAGAAAGGCATCAACGGCGCGGCAGGCTTCGACCAGATACTCTACGGCCATTACGTTCTGCGCCCAGCAGGCATCTTTCTGAAGCTCGCATTTATCTACATCGGTCATAGCCGCCGTGTGAATAACTACATCAGGACGGGTTTCGCCGATCACCGCCAGCACCTGCTCCCGGTCAGTAATATCCATCGACTGATAGCTATATCCGTCCGAATAAGGCAGGCGGTTAGCGCCCCGCGCGGTAGCGATTAATTCAACATTAGGCTGTTGGGTGAGCAAGTCAACCAGCTTTTGACCCAGTAATCCGTTTGCGCCGGTAAGCAGAATTTTCTTCATAAAGTCGATTGTAGTATCGCGAGGAACGATCGTTAGCGCTTCGAAGCGACAGGCTGATACGAGTATCCGTATTGCTTCGTTATTTTCTTTTTCTTAACCCATTCACCGCTCATGGTCATGCGGATGTCTTTGAGTGGACGATCCTGCGGATCGCGCGGTTGCTTAGCAATACTGTCTACAACAGCCAGTCCATCGATCACCTGCCCGAAAACTGTATAATTTCCATCCAGATGGGGACTACCGCCCAGCGTTTTATAAATCTGCTTCTGCTCTTTCGTAACGGTACGTTCGGGAGCGCGGCTACGGCCCCGTTCGATCTGTTTCTGTAGTTCATCTTCGGTCCAGACGCGGCCCTGTACTACGTAAAACTGACAACCGCTGGAGGCTTTTTCCGGGTTGTTGTCGCGCGCAGCGGCCAACGCGCCTTTCTGGTGAAACAGGTTCGGCATAATCTCGGCCGGTACTTTATAACCAACATCGCCGTTACCCAGCGGCTGATCGGCCTCTGCCTTTCGTGAATTTGGATCACCGCCCTGAATCATGAATCCCTGAATGATGCGGTGAAAAAGTAGGCTGTCGTAAAATTGCTGGTTAACCAGTTTTATAAAATTCTCTTTGTGCTTAGGCGTCTGATCAAACAACACAAGGCGCATGGGCCCGTAGTTTGTAGTCAACGTAACGAGATAATCTTTCTTTTTTTTGTTTTGCCCCAGCGCGAGGACCGGCATCAACAGAAGCAATAAGAGCGTTTTTTTCATGGAGAAGGCCACCGAATAGCTATAGGAGAACCTGATTTTGGAAAACATCTTTCAACCGCTGGTCATGTGTAACCACGATCAGACTAGCCCCGATCTGCTCGGATTGTTCGCGGAGCAACCGCACAACGCGCTCCGTATTTTCATCGTCGAGGTTAGAGGTCGGCTCATCGGCCAGGATAACCGTCGGTTGATTCATGACAGCCCGGGCAATGCTAACCCGCTGCTGTTCGCCCTGGCTAAGCTGGTTTGTTTTTTTGGTTAGCTGATCACCAAAGCCGAGTTGCTGCGCCAATTGACGGGCACGTTCCTTATCCTGCGGCTTATTCGCCAGATAATTTGCCATCAGCAGGTTATCCAGCACCGATAATGAACTAACGAAATGAGGTTTCTGATAAACGATGCCTACGTGCTGGGCCCGAAAAGCGGCCGTTTGCGCTACGCTAAGCTGCGTGAGGTCCGTCTGGCCGATTGTCACCGAGCCACTTTTCGGACGAAGCAACAAAGCCAGCAGGTGGAGCAGGGTTGTTTTGCCCGTTCCTGAGCGCCCTAAGATCAGCAGGGCCTCTCGATCGGCGCAATGCACGTCCGGAAACGTAAATTGTTTGGTCGGGCCGTATTCAAAGGTGAGTTGATGGGTTGCCAGCATCGAATTATAACGACTACCGGCAAAAATAGGTAAAAGTTGTAATTTCGCCGGAAACCAATCCATATAATGGTCGGAAACAAAGCACTATGCGCTAGCCGTCTTGTTCTGTTTGCGAACCGTTAACCCTTGTACCGTTGAAACGTATCGCCTTATTTGCTTCCGGCTCCGGTTCTAACGCCGAAAAAATTGCGGACTATTTCACGGGTAACCCTAACGTTGAGGTTACCTTACTGCTCTCCAACAATGCGAAAGCCGGTGTGATCGATCGGGCCCGGCGGGGCTTTGGCAACGGGTTACACGTACCTGTGCTATTGTTTGACCGGACGACTTTTTACAATACCGACCGAATCACGCGGATTCTTCAATCCCAGCAAATTGATCTGATTGTCCTGGCCGGTTTTATGTGGTTGATGCCGTCTGGATTAGTGCAGGCGTTTCCCGACCGGATTATGAACATTCACCCGGCGCTGCTGCCTAAATTTGGGGGCAAGGGTATGTACGGCCACTTCGTGCACGAGGCCGTGGTAGCCGCGGGAGAAACCGAATCGGGTATTACAATTCATTACGTAAACGAGCGCTACGACGAAGGACAGCCTATTTTTCAGGCCAGCTGTCCTGTTTTGCCAACGGACTCGCCCGAAGAGGTCGCGCGAAAGGTGCAGGTTTTAGAGCATGCGCATTACCCAAGAGTTGTCGAGGAGGTCTTACAATCCATGAAAGACGTATTATGAAGGCAATCCGGCAGCTACTTTGCATACTGGTCGTTTCCGGTGTTTCGGCCAGCTGTTTCAAACCGATTGTGTACCTGCAAAACAGCCCGAACTATCCGGTCGATGTGTTCTACGAGAACCAGCGCCCCGAACGCCCATTCGAACCCATACAAGATCTGGAAACCAAAGGAGAAGTGCCGCTGGACCAGCGACAGACGGCCAACAAACGAATGCTTAGTCGCGGCAACGACATGCAGCAAAAGGAACTGCTGCTCGCCCGGCTGACAATGGAAGCTAAAAAATTAGGAGCCGACGCGTTGGTGGGCGTACGCTACAAATATTACACCTCAATGACCACCAACGGCTACCTAATGACCGGGTTAGCGGTGAAGTACAGAAAAGAATACTAACTATTTAACCTCTTCGTAATCAACGTACTCTCCGCCTTTAAAGCTGGAGTCGTCTTGTTTGGCCTGACGTTTATCGACCCGTACTTCGCCTTCCCGACGTTTACCGTATAAATCCCCCTGGCGCTTCTGCTCCTTAACCAGCTGCCGCCCTACCAGCAGATAGAACACAAACCGGCGCACGGGAGGCACGAACAAAATAATCAGGGTCAGGATAAACAGATATTTAAAGAGCATATTGATATCGTTGATGTAAATTAAACGCTCGCCGGAACAGATTAGTTTGCTAGTCCTTCCAGTACCTAGAAGGACTAGCCGTTAACTACTTACTGTCCATATAACGCTTTTCCGGCCGCTTCATACTTATCGCCCGGCGACCATTGTGGACGAGTGGCCCGATCGGCAATCAGGCGGGCGGTGTGCGCAAAGGCCTGGCAAAAGCGGTGAACGTAGTTAAAATCCAGCGATTCCGGATTGTCGATCGCCTGGTGGTAGTACTTGCCAATGGCCTCATCAAACGACTTAAAACCTGCCGAGAACGTAGGAGCTGGAATGCCCTTTGCCGCGAAGCTTACGTTATCTGACCGATCGAAAAGACCTTGCTCGGGGGATGGCTCGGCAAAAACACCCAGACCAACGGCTTTTGCACCGGCTTCTATCTCGGCTTTAGCCCCCGTACGTTCCAGCCCTATAACCGACACGATGGTGGTATCATTGTACCCGGCTCCGTCTGTATTTAAGTCGAAAACCGTTTGCTTTAAGGGCACCAGCGGATGTTCCGCATAATAGCGGCTACCCAGCAGGCCCACTTCTTCCCCGGTTAGGGCCAGCACGAGCACCGACCGCTTTGGATGTTGCAGCGCCAGGGCTTTAGCCGCCGTTAATAAGGCTGTAACGCCCATAGCATTATCGCGGGCCCCGTTGAAAATACTATCGGATGGCTGATACGCACTACCACCCTGCTTGCCAACGCCAACGTGGTCAAAATGGCCTGATAAAATCACGTACTCTTCTTTGAGCTTCGGGTCAGATCCTTCAATAACGCCCGCTACGTTGGCCGACGACACCGAGGTTTGAGGCCGCCCGGAAGTTTGGAGCTGAACGGTTGTACCGGCTTCTTTCAACTGCCGGTATTGGTTGTTCGCGTTGTTCACCCACAAATGCGCTAGGTCTGTATTGCCGACTGGCTCGGCTACGGTAACCTGCTCTCTAGTAAAATACTGGTTCACAAACCCCCACGGAATGGATTCGCTGTATAGTTCCAGCAAAGCCGCGGCTCCCTTTTCGGCTGCGATCTGCCGTTTACGACTGGCCGCACTAAAAATTTCACGGGGTCCTTTTGCATCAGGAGAACCGCCCTGCGCGACCACAATCCGGCCTTTTACATCGCGTCCTTTGTAGCCATCTTCACCATCGGTCAGCCCATAGCCGACATAAATGACCTCGCCGGAAATAGCCGTTGGCCCACCGGCCATCACGACCAGTTCTTTACCGAGTTTCAGGCTGTCTTTCCCAATGACCATAACCGCCGAGCTAGCCGCTTTGACCTTGTTCAGGTTGATCCGTTGAAAAAAATCGGGTTGGCCTGGTGCGGGTTTGAGTCCAAATTTCTGATACTGCTGGGCAATGTATTCAGCAGCCTTCTGATTGCCGGGCTCACCCGTCCGCCGTCCCTGCAGGGCATCGGACGCTATATAGCGAGTATGCTCTTCCACCTCGGCTCGCGAGATGTTGAACTCCGGCAGTTTGGCAGTAGCCGTTTGGGTGCGTGAAGCAACTGGTTTTGCAGATCGTTTCTGCGCCTGTATAGACGTAACGGTTAAGGTAAGTCCGACAAGTAGGGTTACGAACGGAGTCGTTTGCATGTTGGAAGCAATTAAGACTGTAAAAATACGAAAAAGACCGGCGGCTTTACGTCATCTGAAGCTACGTCCTCAACGCTTCGGTCAGTCTCCTGCAAACGGGCGTATCGATACGCCTTGGCCTCCGGCCTAAATTCAATTAATTTTGCGTTGCTTTTGGTCTGGTTATGCCGTTCCCATTCACTGGATTATCTACCGATATCTCTATTACGTTTACCGCTAAGTCCGAGCGCACCTACCTGTTTATTGCCTCCGGACTGCTGGCGCTGTATGTGTTTCCGTACCTCTGGCTTGGCGAAGACGCGTACGTAACTATTCACGATAACCTGGACAGTGATTTTTTGTACCTGTATTTACTGAAAATTACCGGCACCGCCTTTGATTTCGACCTGAACACCGTCTTACCCAACATCATGAACGGCGTTCCCCGGTCGGCGCTACGTTCCGGCTTAAACCTGGAAGTTCTCTCATTTTATTGGCTGCCGCCGTACGTAGCTTATGTTAGTAACCTGGTGGCTGTACATAGCATTGGCTTCGTGGGCATGTATCTCCTGCTGAAGCGGCATGTCTTGCCGGAGCGGACCTGGAGCCTGACGCGGGTGGCCGTTGCGTTTCTGTTTGCTCTTGTTCCTACCTACATCGTTCATGGCGTATCGGTTACTGGTCAGCCACTCCTGCTTTATGCATTTCTGAACCTGCTCACTCGAAAACAACCCAACTGGACGGACTGGCTAATCATTGCGTTGTTTCCCTTCTATTCGTTTTTTGTCTGGTCGGGTCTGTTCATCTGTATTGCGCTTGCCATACTTGGTTTTGTGCCTATGCTTAGGCGGAAACAGATTAGCTGGTCTTACGTCGGTGGGCTTGTGCTGCTTTCGCTGCTGTATCTGGCCAGCGAATGGCAGATGATCTACTCATTCCTGGCTAAGACGTATAGTTCCCAACGTACTGAGTACGATTACGCCCGGCTCCTACCGCTTACCATCGAGGACAGCTTCCACAAAGGATTCGACTTGTTTACCCGAACGTATTACCATAGCGGTTCCTTCTCAACGCTTTGGATACTGGCCATTGTCGGATTTACGGCGCTGCGATGTAATCGATCAGGTTGCTATACGCCCAGGCGCGGGTTAGCTACAGGTGTGGGGGTAGCGATGCTAATCTGCCTCTTCAGCGGTTTTTATCGATTTCCTGCTGTGTGGTTGGGTAAGGGCAGTCCGCTGCAAGTTTTCCAGTTCGACCGATTTTATTTTCTGTTGCCGCTGCTGTGGTTTTATCTGTTCAGCCTGTCGCTGCGGGCGTATAAGTCCAACAGTTTTTTGAATCGGCTATTTCTAATCGGGCAGTTCATGGTCATGCTTATGGCTAACCACAAATGGACAATCAATATCGAAAAAATGACAGGCCAGGTAAGTGATGTAGATTACCCATCTTACCGAGCCTTCTATGCACCGGATCTATTCAGCAAAGTACGAAATTACATCGGCCGACCGCAGGCTGCGTATCGGGTAGTAAGCGTGGGTATGCATCCGGCTGTTGCGTTATACAACGGTTTCTATACGCTGGACAGCTACCAAAACAATTATCTAGTTTCCTACAAGCATTCGTTCCGCCGGGTGATCGCCCATGAACTCGCCAAAGCGCCCGCGATTGCAACGTATTACGATGCTTACGGTTGCCGGTGTTACACGTACTCCGCTGAATTAGGGATGTCGGCAGAAAGTGCTCTTTGCGGAAAACACAAACGAAGGAGCCTTACTAAATTGGCACTTGATGCAGTAGCGCTTCAATCGCTTGGCGGTCGATACGTCTTATCGGCCGTTCCTATTCGCAATGCCATCAAAAACAGACTTCGATTACGGAAAGAGTTCGATGATCCGGCCAGCTATTGGCGCATCTGGCTTTACGAGGTCATGAAATAGGTACCAAAACGCCAGGCCTTTACCCTTTCTTGTAATGTTGCCGAGCGAACCGCATAAACGTATCGGCTAGCCCCCCGCCAACCCCCTGCAGTTGAATCGAGTAAAAGTCGCGCTGAATGGTGAGTGCCTGAACATCGACGACCTTCAGCGCTCCTAACCGCAGTTCATCCTGCACGGCAAACACCGATATAAACGCCATACAGCGCGAATTACTCAGGTACGACTTGATGCCTTCGGTGCTGCCTAAGTGCATTTCTACCGTCAGATCGGTTAGGCGAAGCCCGACACCACGGAGGGCGTGTTCTACGACTTCAAGAGAACCCGATCCGCGTTCACGTAATACGATTGGCACTACCCGTAGTTCATCGAGCGTAATCTCATCCCGATCGGCCAATGGGTGATCAGCGCGGCAAACCAGCACCAGTTCGTCCTTTACAAACGGCGTATACCGAATGTCGCTGTGATGCGTTCGTCCTTCTACAAGGCCTAGGTCGATATCATCGTTGAGGAGTCGCTGCTCAATCTGTTCCGTATTGCCGCTGACTAAAGATATAGCCACGTCGGCCGACTGCTCATGAAAACGCGCCAGCACGGGCGGAATTACGTATTGCGCGATTGTCGAACTGGCTCCAAGTCGCAGGGTACCGCCGGGCTGGCCTTTGAGCGCGTTCATGTCGAATTCCAACTGTCGATACGTCGCCATGATTGTCTCGGCATGACGCAGCAGTACGCTGCCCGCCATAGTCAGGCTGATCTGATTACCACGACGATCGAACAGAGCCGTACCGAAATGATGTTCAAGCTCCTGAATGTGCTTTGTCACCGCAGGCTGCGTTACGAACAGTTCGGCAGCCGCTTTGGTAAAACTAAGCCGCTTGGCAACCGTGTAAAAAACGTTCAGGCGAAAGTCAAGCATAAATGAATGGGGTTACGTGCAAATAAACGCATTAAACGTATACCCCCTTACCGAAGCGCCTACCGCTCTTTCGGGCGCTTATATAATGGCACGGTGCTGCAAGGCTCGCCGAATAGGAGACTTTGCACAACCGGACGTAACACCCGCGTCAGTTCTACGTAGGCCGCCGTGGGAACGGGGACTTTGGAGCATCCCTTCACCACCACCCGAGCGTCTTTATAGTCAGCGGGATTGATGCGGGCGATGGCATCGAAATAAAGCTTCTCTTCCAAATCCGCCAGGGCGCCAAAAACGATCATATTTGCGTAAGGCTCCAGCTGAATGGTGAGCAGCATATACGCCCAGGTTGGAACGATCGCATCTTCCGAACAGGTTAGCGCTACGTTCTTGCCGGCGTACTGGCTCCAGTCGTGTTCTTTCAGGAACGCACGGAAGTCTTTTTCCTTTAGAATCAACCCCATGAACAGGTTGTCTTTCAGGTCGTACACAACCCGTTCGCCGGGGTGATAATACTCTTCCAGATCAAGCGTAATGAGGCCGCTGTTGGCCACCCGGTTAACGATTTCGGCTTCCATATACTCAGCAGATAAAGGCTGATAGTCCGTCCTTATCTGTTATTCATAATACATTAACAATTCGCCTATAGTTCGCTTAAAAAGGCAACAGGCAGGTCGGTAATTTTTGTTACTTTTGTTCTTATATCTAATAACGAACCGCACTAAACGATTGGCCAATGAAATTTATCGTTTCCTCGTCCGTACTACTCAAGAACCTACAGAATATTAACGGCGTCGTGGCGACCAACCCGATTGTGCCGATTCTCGAAAACTTCCTCTTCCGCATTGAAGATGGAACACTTACCGTAACCGCGTCGGACCTGCAAACGACCATGACCACGGAGATTCCGGTCGAAGCGAGCGAAAATGGGGCCATTGCGATTCCTGCCAAGCTGCTGCTGGACACGCTACGTAGTCTGCCCGAACAACCCGTAACGGTTAACATCGATACCGATACGTTTGGTACTGAAATTCTGACCGATAACGGCCGGTATAAGCTCTCGGGCGAGAACCCCATCGACTTTCCGAAACTGCCGACGGTTAACAAAAACATATCGGTCGAAATGTCGTCCGACGTTTTGCTCGGAGCCATTAACAACACCGTATTTGCTACCAGCACCGACGATCTGCGTCCGGCCATGACGGGCGTATACCTGCAACTAACCGGTGACAATGCTACGTTCGTGGCAACGGATGGGCACCGGCTTATTCGCTACCGCCGGACGGATCTGGGTTCGTCGGCCAGTACGTCGATCATCATTCCGCGTAAGGCGCTGCAACTGCTAAAGGCGTCTCTGCCCGAAAACACGCCCGTAACGGCGGAGTTCAGCCAGGCGAATGCTTCGTTCTCGTTCGGACCTACGCAGTTGATCTGCCGGCTGATCGACGAGCGCTTTCCCGACTACGAAAACGCCATCCCTACGAACAACCCGAACGTAATGACCATCGGCCGGACGGATCTGCTTAACTCACTCAAGCGGATCATGATCTATGCCAACCGGACCACACACCAGATTCGTCTGTCACTGAAAGCTAATTCGCTCACGATCTCGGCCGAAGACCTGGATTATTCGAACGAAGCGAACGAGAAACTGCTATGCGACTACGACGGGGACGCCATGGAAATTGGCTTCAACGCCAAGCTGATGTCCGAAGTGTTGAGCAACCTGAGCGCTAAAATGATAACGCTCGAACTATCGGCTCCGAACCGTGCAGGGCTGCTTATTCCGGCTGACAAAGAGGAAAACGAAGATATCCTCATGCTGGTCATGCCGGTCATGCTGAATACATACGCGTAAATCTTTTCTAGTATTTAGGAGCGAGGAGGTAGAAGTGAGAATGCTGGCGCGTCTTATAGTGGCACCGGATGGATTCTCACTTCTACCTCCTCGCTCCTAACTTCTTTATACAAATGAAACAACGTACTGCCCCGGCCCTGGTCTTCATCTTCATTACGCTTCTGATTGACGTAACGGGTCTGGGAATTATCATTCCGGTCTTTCCAAAACTGATTGAGCAGCTCATTGATGGCAACATTAGCCAGGCGGCCAGTTACGGTGGTTGGCTGACGTTTTCGTACGCAGCCATGCAGTTCATTTTCTCGCCGATTCTGGGCGGATTAAGCGACCGATTTGGGCGGAGACCTGTACTGTTGTTTTCCTTATTCGGGTTTGGACTCGATTATATCCTCCAGGGGTTTGCACCGAGCATCGGCTGGTTATTCGTAGGACGTATGCTGGCGGGTGTAACGGGCGCGAGCTTCACAACCGCCACCGCTTATATCGCCGACATCAGCACACCAGAGAAGCGGGCGCAGAACTTTGGACTAGTAGGTGCCGCGTTTGGCGTAGGCTTTATTCTAGGGCCAGCCGTGGGCGGATTCCTTGGTCAATACAGCCCGCGCATGCCGTTTTTCGTAGCAGCCGGGCTAACCATGCTCAACTTCCTGTATGGATTGTTCATTCTGCCGGAGTCGTTAGCACCCGAAAATCGTCGGCCGTTTAACTGGCGACGCGCCAATCCCGTCGGCTCGCTGATGCGGCTGGGCAAATATCCGGTGATCCTGGGTTTAGTAGCCTCACTGGTGCTTATCTACATCGCCGGATTTGCGGTGCAAGGTACCTGGACGTTCTACACAATGGAGAAGTTTAAGTGGGACGAGAAGACGGTTGGTTTATCGTTAGCCGCCATTGGATTGTCATTCGCGATTGTGCAGGGCGGTCTGAGTAGGCTGATTATTCCAAAACTTGGCCAGCAACGATCCGTTTACGTAGGCTTGCTGTTCAGTGCCTTAGGATTTGCCTTATTCGCCCTGGCGAACCAGAGCTGGATGATGTTCGCCTTTATGGGTGTTTACGCCTTAGGCGGTATTGCCGGGCCGTCTGTTCAGGGCATCATTTCCAATCAGGTACCGTCTAACGAACAGGGCGAACTACAGGGTGCTTTAACGAGCCTGACCAGCACGACGTCCATCTTCGGGCCGCTGATTATGACGAACCTGTTCTCGTATTTTACGGGAGCCAGCGCACCAGTTTATTTACCTGGTGCGCCGTACTTCCTCGCATCTGTCTTGACTATTATCAGCGCTATTCTGGCTCGTCGGGGATTTCGTAAGCCCCGGTTTGTTGCGTCTCCACCTGCCAATCAGGTTCCGGCGGGCGAAGCCTGAAGCGAAAACACGATATTAAATTTAAGCACCATATCATCTTCCGTTCTAAGTCCCATTAACGAGGGTCGTTCGATGCTATGCTCCGACATTTTAACCGGGAACTCGCCGGTTAGCGTCATTTTCCCACCGGCCTCTTTACGGGTAGCCTGCAACGTAACCGGTTTGGCAACGCCATGAAACGTTAGGGTTCCTTTAGCGGTCAGCGTACCATTGTCGCCAGCTTTCACATCGGAGCTGACGAAGGTTACATTCGGGTATTTTAGTCCCTCCAATACCTCAATCGCGTGTGAATCGCGGTTGTTGTTCTGACTATCAAACGAGGCAACTTTTATGGAGACTGCCACCGTTTCGGGCTGCTTCGTTTCGTCGTTATAAATCAGGGCGCAGTTCACATCGCGGCTCACGCCCTCCCAGCTATGTAAGGGGTGCTTAGCCGCATACGAAACGGTCGACAAGCCCTTATCGGCCATTAGTTTTCGCTTAGCCAATGGCTTACCAAAGGCACAAAGAATCGCAATGGCTACTAAGCAGCCATAAAAAGTTGTATTTTTCATAAGGTTAGAACGTTAAGGCAACAATGGAAGCTGCGTAGGCCCCGAACGTAGTATAGGCGGCTGCCCGGTGATACGGCTTTAAAGTAAAATCCTTTTCAATCAGGTGAGCCAGCACATTGGTAGCTACCATTCCGGTCAGGTGAACAATAGCTAGGTACTTATGCAGCTTGATCGACGTAAACCCGCGCCGGCCACCGACTACCGGGGGCGGAGCCGTTAACGACAACGCCAGCGTTGTTCCGTACGAGATGTTGATGAACGTAGCGGTCCGTTCGTGCCAGCGTTTAGTATCCACATACTCCTGCCCCTGCGCCTTGTAAAGCTTTGCTCCCAGCAAACCCTGGGTGATAAAGCCAGCCAGCGTAATGAACCCACCGATCTGATGGGCAACCAGCATGGTCCGACGAATTTTCAGCTCTTTCGCGCGACCTTCTGCCGACAGCGGAGCAATGTTCATGGTACGTAACAATCCTTTGGGTCCCCAGAAAGCACGCTGCGTAAAAATCATTTTGTGAGGCAGCAACGGCTGAGCTTCAGCGGGATCAGATAAACCCGCCAGCAGATCAGCCCCGGTTGTATCGGTTCCAACCGGTGTTGTATCTGCCAAAACAATGGTCTGGTCCGAGAGTGAGCTAAGCGTCGTGTCAGCAAGACCATTGTAGCCGTAGGTACTTACGCTCATGACCAGCAGTCCTAAGAGCCAACTTAATTTTCTTCCCATGTGATGTGCTGACAAATAACGTATGACAAATGAGGGATGGCTTTTCAATTCTTACTCCGTGATCTGCAGCTTATTCCCGTCGGTGCTGAGGGTCGCTTTATATAGTTTCATGGCTCTGGCTGCGGGCCCGGTCTGAACGCTTCCGTCTGTCTTGAAAACGGATCCGTGTGTACTGCAATTAAAATTATCGTCGCTTAACTGGTAAGAGATCGTGTCGAAACCTTCATGCGTGCAAAGCCGCTGAATGGCTACGTACTTATTTCCCTTCGTATTGGCGACCAGCACACTGCCCACTTTGACGAACTTCCCTTCAGATTTTAAGGTGCTGAAATCAGCATTCGTCAAGTCAAGCGTGAAGTTTACGGCACCTTTCGACGTATCGGCATTTCCCGTTAAACCCGTAGACGTTACGGGAGTAGTTGTGCCGTTGGTTGATCCGCCGGGAGCCGGGTCATTACTGCTGGAGCAGGACGTCAGCGTACCCATGCAATAGAATGACATTAATGCGGCACTGCTTAAGCCCAGGCTGCGAAGAAATTCACCCCGTTTCATCGGGTCGGTAGTTAGGTTAGTTTTCATCGTTGTATTTCGTGTAGTTACATTGATTAAGATTCGAAGCAGGCATCTGGGTGCCTAGAAAGAAATTTTTAGAGTTTATAACGAATGGAGAAGAAGGCTCCCGTACTCAGCAGATTGAGTTTATAATAGCCAATTTTCTTTAAAGGCATTTTTAGAAACGGCTCAATCTGCCAGGACAAGCGTCGGCTGAACGTTCGTTCGTAGCCCGCCGAGAGGTTTAACTGACTAAACTTATAGCCTCCAGTGTTGCCATGCCATCCCCTCCTATCCGGATATATATGGGGGTTATCCGGATCAGCATATTCATAGTCATAATCTTCCTGCCGCATGATGTAACTCGTTGCGCCCCCGCTTACAAACCACCGGTTCGTGCCCTGGCCGTTTATGGAGGGACGTAACAGTACGTCATACCGCAGATTAATGGGAATATCAACCATGTTGCATCGACCGCTAACGCCCTCTGGCTGCACCTGCCAGTTTGCGGTGTAGGCAGGCAGATCGTAATAATCCGTCGACGCTCTATACACTTTCGTACTGCGTAGTACCCCGACCTGAACGCTCCAGCGGGATGCCAGCCGGTATTCCAGCATCATACCAACGTTGGTACCCGGCCGGGTGAAGTCATGCAAACCAATCGTGCTTAAATCCGGCGATACCACAAATCGAACACTGAGCCCTGTCTGGAACGGCAGCTCTTGACGACTAACGCGACGTACCGTATCGGGCTGAACCGTTACGTCCCGGTCGACTGCCAGTTCCGGTTTGGACCAAAAGCCGGGTTTAGCCCGAAGTTCCGTCAGCGCGGGCAACTCAACCGGATTCGCCTGATCAGAAACGGGCGGTAACTGATTGTCTCCCGTTTCTGAACTGATCACTACGACCTCCGTCTTACCAGATTTCCAACGTTTCTTAACCGACGAACCTTCATTGGCTGCGTAACGAGTACCCGAAAAAAGGGAACTACCCGTGTAAGTCGTCGACGTCATCGCTCGCTTATCCCGGCGATTGACTTTCTGGAGCGAAAAACGACGGCTGTTACGTTGCGATCCGGTTGCTCCCGAACCTGATACAGCAGTTAAGCGAGAACGGCTGATTCGGTTGGCTTTTACTGCCCCATACGTCGGCGTTGCGCCTTTTGTTGCAGAGACCTCAGCTGGTTTACCAATAGTCGACGTTGGCAGCGGAGCAGCGTCATCGGCAATCGGCAACATCTTTCCGTTAATGCGCTGCTCGTCCCCGGCTTCGGTTTGCTCGGGCGTCATCCGCGCCGACCCATCGCCCGTCTTCTCTAACGTTACGTCAGCAACGCGCTCCTGCCTGCGCGTAAGCACTTGCTCATTCGGTGTTGCAACCGCGGCCCTGTTACCACCCTTACCCTCCTGTTTAGTTACAGCGGGCGATGCCACTGGCTGACGTTGGTTATACGCCAGCCAGGTTATACCGGTCAACAGCAGTACTAAAACAGGTAATCCTAAGCGAAGTAGGTACTTCGAAATCGGTGATTGCCGCGGTTTGGTGGCATCATGGGCGTCTAATCGACCTTCCATGGCCTGCCAGGCGGCCGGGTCAAACGGGGTATCGAACTCTTCAGCCGACTTTCTGAAGAGGCCGTCCAATTGGTCATCGGTTAGCTCTTGCATACTCATCGTAGTTTATCTGCTTCAATAACAAGCGTAGATTCTCCCGCGCCCGGGCCAGGTTCGACTTCGACGCGCCCACCGAAATTCCAAGTTGCCCGGCAATTTCTTCGTGCGTGAATCCATCCATGACATATAAGTTAAAAACTAGCCGGTAGGCAGGCGACAGCCGCTGAATGAGTAGCAGCAGATCTTCGTGCGCCAACTGACTATACGCATCGGCCGACTCCGAAACTACGGTATGTTCGGCCTGGGCAACGTCTTCGTGGTTGTGATGTTTTACTTCCTGCCGATAATGATCCACAGCTGCGTTGATCAGGATGCGTCGAAGCCAGCCTTTGAAAGGTTGGGCTGGATCGTACTGATCTAGCCGGGTAAACACCTTCAAAAAACCATCATTCAACACCTCCAGCGCACCTTCTCGGGTCGGTGCGTAACGCAGACAAACGCTCATTGCATAACTGTAAAATTGCCGGTAAAGTAGCTCCTGACTCTGTCGATGGTTGCGCAAACAACCAGCCAATAGGTCGGGCAAGGCCTGTATGTTCGGAGCGTTAGCCATTCTTAAAGTTGGATAATTATCTGCGATAAAGCCGAAGCGTCGGCTCTTCAATCAAAACGGCACGCATTCACTTTGTACAACCTCATAACCTTACTAGACGAGACGCCAGGCTCAATTCAGCGCTGCGGGCGATGTAGTGTTGACCACTGGCCAAACACCCGGCCGCGGAAAACTTACACCTTTCGTATTCCCCCGCTCGGTATCGTTTCCGAAATAATAGAGCGGCCATCCTTTGTAACTAAGCTGCGCTTTGCCAACGGCGTTCGTAGCCGTAGTAAAGTCAGCCCGGTTAAGCACGGATGGGATTTCGCCCAGATTTGCCACCGACAATTCAAATATCGGCCAGGTACCATTATTTGAGTTGTCGGCTTTCGTGTACGTGTTCTTATCCTTTTTATCAGGAGCGAACGCGTACAGGGTTCGGCCCAGGCTATCGGTTAAAAATAACGAGTTGCCTGTACCTTCTTTTGTATCGAACAGGTAATTTTTTCCGTCATTTCCGACCAGTTGCCGCGATGCCATCATCAACGTGTAATTTGGCTTCGCGACCATCCAGACGTTATTGACTTTGTCACCGCTTACGTCACCGGCTTTGGCATCGTTTACGTAGTAATACAGCGGCCACCCTTTAAACGTTGTCTGTTTGCTTCCATCAGCCCGGGTAATCGTAGCAAAATCACTGGCTTTCAATCCAGCACCAAGGCTTGGTGTTTCCTTATAGAATATTGGCCATACATCTTTGCAGCCCCCGGTGCAGGTAGCCTGACCGGCAACATCACTCGCAAAGAAATAAAGCGTTTTCCCGTTCTCTCCGGTAAGCACTTTACCCACCGACGTAGTAGCCAAACCGATGTCGTCGGTAGGTAGGGCTGGGTTGTCTTCCTTACAAGCCAACGTAACCACGGTCAGCATGGCTGACGCGAGCAACAGGCGACTTTTTGCAGCGAATGAATTCATTGTATCAACTGTATTAGAGGTTAGAAACTGAACAGTTGAACCGGTTCATTCAGCAATACGGACGCTTGTCCGGAAGGGTTGCGTAGCCGAAAAATTTATTTTTTATTCGTTGTCCGCCCGTCGGTCGGCCCGGATTTCTGGAATCGTATCGGAGTCAATTAACCCTAGGCTGGCCGCGTGTTCGGCCGCAGCCACCGTATCCGTCACCAGCAACATCGGAACATTGGCCGCTTCCGTTGTGCGAATCAGTTCACGTACCGACTCATCGCGGGTTTCGGGTGATACGTCCCGAATGTAAATAGCACGTATACGTCCCGGATTCTCGCGAACCACCTGCGAGTAGATTTCGGGGTCCTGCTGGCCGCTGTCGCCGATAAGTACAAACGGCAGTTGAGGGTTTACATCCAGCACCTTTCGGATCATCGCCAGCTTGTGCGTGTGGTGCGATTGCGAACTTAATAGCTTTACATCCAGCCCCAGATCGCGCAAAAGAATCGGGCCTTTAGGAATACCCTGAATCCGGAAAAAGTCGACTAATAGATCATACAAATTCCAGGGGCTGCTCGATACGAAGTAGATTGGGTTAAACAACGTAGTGACCGGACCACTTTGCAACGCCCGGTAAAAAGCCGCTACGCCCGCAAACGGTAAGCGGGTATACGCATTACCAAGGAACGTAAGCCGGGCCGTTTGCAGCAGACTCGTTGCGCCCGTAACCAGCACCGTATCGTCGATATCCGATATAACCCCAAACTGGCTGAACGGGGGCGATACCATCAAATACCCGTCTTTGATAACCGGCTCCTGCGTAGTGGGCTGAACGATACCATCCAGCGAATAACGGACTGGAAACCACACCCGGCCGGGCGGTAAGTCATTGGGAGGATTAACGGTCACTTCAAAATACCCTTCTTCGTCCGTAACAGCCGTATGTGTCTGACCGAACGTCTCTATACGTACCGTTACGCCCGCCACTTCATCGCTCTCGAAGCGCTGGTAGGTAGCCAGCAGATTCTGCCAGAACGTATCATTGTCGGAGGGTGTACTCAGGTCTTTCTCACGTAACACCCGGCCCTTTAGCCACACGGCCGTTGGACTGCCAAACCCGCGGTAATAAACGATTTTGTAGGGCTTTGCTGCGTCAAGCCGACCAAAAAGCCGATTCTTAAGTCGATCAAACTGAACCTCAGCATCCGCGGATGCATTTATCAAAAATTCTTTCCAGGTAGCCATTACGTAGTAAACTGTTCACAATCGACAACTCCTTACGTCACCCAAAAGTTAGTCTAGGCGAGGGATGCATACATTTTGTTCGGACAGAAATCAAGATTTGCCTAAAGCGGTTCCGTTACGTTCAGCCAGCTATAAGTTTGTGGAGCGCCGAAGCGGTGGTAACTTGCGGCCAAATTTAAAGTTAGTGGTTAATCACTCGATCAACGCTGACAAATCACTAGTAAAACTATGAGCAAGCAAATTGTTTATACAGACCAAGCCCCCGCGCCGATCGGGCCATACAGCCAGGCCGTTATGGTCAATGGGATGCTTTTTGTCTCTGGACAAGTAGCCATTGAACTCGCTCCACAGGGCGACATTCAGGCCGAGACCCAGAAGGTTATGGAAAACATCGGGGCTATACTGCAAGCGGCCGGGTTAGACTACTCGAACATCGTCAAAAGCAGCATTTTCGTCAAAGACATGAACAATTTTGCGGCTATTAATGAAGTCTACGGCCGGTTCTTCACAACCAAACCACCCGCCCGCGAAACCGTAGAAGTCGCCCGCCTACCCAAAGATGTTAACGTTGAAATTTCAGTTATAGCAGTTAGTTAGCGATTGAGCGAATGAGTGATTGAGTGAATTATTCATAGACTGTTCACTCAATCACTCATTCGCTAATTCACTCATTCATATATGTCAACTCCTGTACGCGTTCGTTTTGCGCCCAGCCCGACTGGCCCGCTTCATATTGGTGGCGTACGAACCGCCTTATATAATTACCTGTTCGCCCGGAAAATGGGCGGTCAGATGCTGCTTCGGATCGAAGACACGGATCAAAACCGCTTCGTACCCGGTGCTGAAGAATACATTCTGGAAGCCCTGAACTGGGTCGGTATTCAGATCGACGAAGGTCAGGGCGTTGGTGGACCGCACGCGCCATACCGCCAGTCGGAACGCAGAGAAATCTACCAGCAAGAAGCCGAGCGTCTGGTTGCCGAAGGTAAAGCGTATTATGCCTTCGATACGGCTGAGGAGCTGGACGCCATGCGCAAACGGCTCGAAGAAGCCAATGCGCCAGCCGCCCAATACAACTCCATCACGCGGATGCAGATGCGCAACTCGCTCACCATGAAGCCCGACGATGTGAAGGCTCGCATGGATGCGGGTGAACCACACGTGATCCGACTAAAAACACCCCGTAAGGAAGAAGTTCGGCTGAACGACTTGATTCGGGGCTGGGTGAATGTACACTCGTCAGCCATTGATGATAAGGTCTTGTTAAAATCGGACGGCTTACCAACGTATCATTTAGCCAATATCGTCGATGATCACCTGATGGGGATTACCCACGTGATTCGGGGTGAAGAATGGCTTCCATCGGCTCCGTTGCACGTGTTACTGTATCGATATTTGGGCTGGGAAGATACCATGCCACAGTTTGCCCACCTGCCCCTGCTGCTGAAGCCCGAAGGCAACGGTAAGCTCAGCAAGCGCGACGCTGACCTCGGTGGTTTCCCGATCTTCCCATTGCAGTGGACCGACCCCGTTACGGGACAAGTAGCCAAGGGGTTCCGTGAAGACGGTTATCTGCCCGAAGCGACCGTTAACTTCCTGGCTTTGCTAGGCTGGAACCCCGGCACCGAACAGGAGCTGTTCACGATGGACGAACTGATTGCCAGCTTCGACATTGCGCAGGTTCACAAGGCAGGTGCCCGGTTCGACATTCAGAAGGCGCAGTGGTTCAACCACCAGTACATTCGTCAGCGGCCCGATGCTGAACTGACCCCAACCGTGCAACAACAAGCTGAAGCCGCTGGCTTTGCCTGCCCAATTGACAAGGCCGAGAAGATTGTCGCCTTGTTGAAAGGCCGCGTCAATTTTGCTCGTGAGATTTTCGACGAAGCAGGTACCATCTTTAACGCCCCGACCACCTACGACGAAACCATTGTAGCCGCCAAATGGAACGACGATGCCGTACGTGCCGTAACCGCCTTCCACGACGCCCTACAAGGTTTTGAAGGCGAATTTGTTGCCGATTCAATCAAGCATACCCTATCTGACGCCATGCAGCAGGCGGGTATCAAGCAGGGAAAAATCATGCAGGCCATGCGCTTAGCCCTTACCGGCTCGGGTGCTGGACCAGATCTCATGCTCACGATGGAAATCATCGGCAGAGACGAAACCATCAGCCGACTGTCGAAAGCACTAGCAACGTTAAAAGTAAACGGGTAACTTATATTGTACGACTACTAAAACTAAAGCGAGTGGTCAAATTTGATCGCTCGTTTTGTTATGTCTTTCGTGAATTAAATTCACGTTTTTTTGCGAAGGAAGTACTCGTAATAATTGATTTAAATTGTTATTGATATTTTTTACACCATCTTACAAAGCAACATCAGGTGATATACTAGCCTTCTTTAGTACACGTAACCCTTTCTGGTAATTTCACCGCATGAGTAAACAAGTTAGTCAGTACGACAAAATATTTAAGGAAAATATAGAAGCCGTGATACCGAGTCTAATGCAAACTATACTCGGTATCACGGCTGTTTCATCTGAGGAACTTCCCGACGACATTCAGCATACCAAGGAGCGAAAGCCTGACGTGTTAAAGAAAGTCACGGATACACAAGGAAGCACGTTTGTATTGCACCTCGAATTTCAATTAGTCGACGAACCAGAGATGGTGTATCGTATGGCTGACTATCACATCATGCTGGCTCGAAAATATCGTTTACCCATTCGGCAATACGTGCTATTTCTTGGGTCAGGCGTACCTAAAATGGAAACTAGCTACGAAAGCGAGTTAATGAGCTATGATTTCCCACTTATTACTTTCTCGAACCTTGATTACCATATATTCCTTAAATCCAACCAACCTGAGGAAGTCGTTTTAGGCGTTCTGGCCAACTTTCAAGGCGAGAGCCCCGAAGTTGTTCTACATCAAATTATTCGTCGAGTTGAAGAAACGACCAAAGGTGATTTAGCGTTAAAAAGGTATTTTAGCCAGTTGCGTGTGTTAGCGCAATTGCGTAACTTAGGACAAACACTCAGAGATCTTGCTATGGATAGTATCGCTAAGTTTGTAAGCTTAGAAAAGGATGCGGCTTACATGATAGCTCAAGAGAAAGAACAAATTAAGTTTGTAACGAATCTATTGATTGACAGCGACTTCTCTGTAGAGAGAATAGCTAAGGTTGCAGGCGTTTCTGCTGAGTTTGTGAAAGAGGTTAAACAGAAAATTATTAATAAGTAAGGCTAGTTCTTAGTCGAAGCCATTCGTCCTTGAAAAACCTTATTACTTGAAGCTGTCTTCTTTCCAGGCTAACCCTTTTAAATCGTTAGCAGTACATTAGCCAGATTAAAACTGGCTCGAGCGCATTGCATGTTAGCCGACAAGTTTATCGAATGCAGTAAACAGTCGACCTCTTTATGAGACCGGCGGGCTATCCCCGAAGGTACTATTCCACTTGCCCTGTTGCCGAAAAATCCGTTACCTTTGGCGTACAACTTTAGGGGTGTCAGTTCGAGAGTTGGGCTGACTGAGACAATACCCTTATCACCTGATGCAGTTCATACTGCCGTAGGGAAAAGTTAGCCTCGCTTACTGGCCTGCCAGATTGCGGTCTTTTCTCCCCTGAGGTTGTCGTACTTCCTTAACGCAGCCGATTATGACCGCAACAGCCCAATCCATCTGGAACGACATAGAACAGATTCGTCTCCAGTCTCCCCTCGTTCAAAGTATTACCAACTTCGTTGTCATGAACAACACGGCCAATGCCCTGTTAGCCTTGGGTGCTTCACCCGCTATGGTGCATGCCGAAGACGAAGTTGACGACTTCGTCACCATTGCCAGTGCGCTGGTCATAAACATCGGCACGCTCGATCAAAACTTTGTAGCGGGCATGAAACGAGCGATACGCAAAGCTCACGAACTAGGTAAGCCTATTGTGTTTGACCCCGTTGGCGTTGGTGCCACCAGGTACCGGAATGAGGTGAGCCGCGAACTTCTGACCCTGGCTGCTCCGACCATTATTCGGGGAAATGCGTCGGAGATTATGGCGCTGGCTGGATTAAACGCACAAACGAAAGGCGTTGATAGTGTACACGGTTCTTCGGCGGCACTTGATAGCGCCCGGCAACTCAACGCGGAGCTGGGTAGCATTGTGGTCGTTAGCGGAGCAGAGGACTATATCGTCGGAGCCGATCAGGTAGCAACCGTAGCGAATGGTCACGCCATGATGACTAAAGTAACGGGCATGGGCTGTACCGCAACGGCGTTGACCGCTGCCTTTGCTGCGGTGAACACCGATTATTTCCAGGCGGCTGTGCATAGTATGGCGGTTATGGGCATTGCGGGCGAGCTGGCCGCACAGCGTTCACCCGGTCCCGGTAGTTTACAATTGAATTTTCTGGATACGCTCTATCAATTGACGCAGCAGGACGTATCTGCGAATCTCAAATTAGGTCAGCTATGAGCGACGCCGTGTATTTGGTAACTGATAGCGCCATCTGTCAGCAGGCAGGGCATACCTTGCCGTTTGTGGTGGAAGAAGCGTGTCGGGCGGGCGTTCGCTGGGTTCAGTTGCGGGAGAAAGCTATGACGACCCGCTCCTTTGTGGAGCTAGGCACTACGCTTAAAACGATTACGCAGCGTTACGGGGCCAGATTGATTATCAACGACCGCGTCGACGTCGCGCTGGCGGTTGATGCGGATGGTGTACACATCGGTCAGGATGATATGCCGTATCCGCTGGTTCGTTCACTGCTTGGGCCGGGTAAGATTATTGGTTTATCCGTCAACAGCCTGACTGAACTGGTAGCCGCGCAGGGTCACGACGATATCGACTACTTAGGTATCGCAACCATCTTCGCTACCGGTACCAAGCTCGACACAGTTAGTTTGTTGGGACTTCCCGGCTTGCAGGACCTCTGTAAGCAAACTCAACTACCGACGTTTGCGATTGGCGGTATCAATGCCACGAATGTTCAGTCCGTAATGCAGACCGGCGTAGCGGGCGTAGCTGTCGTGTCCGCCATTTGCGGCCAGGCATCGCCGTATGAAGCCGCCCGTGAACTCATTCAACTAACTCAATGAAAACATATACCCGGGTTCTAACAATTGCCGGTTCTGACAGCGGTGGTGGCGCCGGTATTCAGGCTGATCTAAAAACCTTTTCGGCGCTGGGCTGCTATGGGCTTTCGGTCATCACGGCGCTTACGGCGCAAAATACGTTAGGCGTGAGCGGCATTCATTCGATACCACCCGCTTTTGTGGCCGAGCAGCTTAAAGCAGTACTGAGCGATATTGGCGTCAACGCCGTTAAAATCGGCATGCTCCACTCGCCCGACATTATTCGGGTTATCGCCGATTCGCTAACAGAGTTTGGTGTGCGGACGATTGTCGTCGATCCGGTTATGGTGGCAACCAGTGGCGACAAGCTTTTACAAGACGAAGCCATCGACGCCTTAAAAACGCATCTGCTACCCCTAGCCACGGTGATTACCCCAAATCTACCAGAAGCGGGTGTCTTGCTGAACCGCCCGCTCAATACGTTCGCCGATTTACAGCAGGCAGCCGCAGACCTTGGCGGTCAATATCCTGGTGCGATCTTATTGAAGGGTGGGCATTTACACGACACGGACAGCACAGATTTGCTATACATCTCTTCCGACGAGCAGATTCTATTTCCAACAAAACGTATCGATACACCTAATTCGCATGGTACGGGCTGTACACTCTCCTCAGCCATCGCGGCATACCTGGCCAAGAGTTTACCTTTGCATGAAGCCGTCTACCACGCGAAAACGTATTTGACGGGTGCTTTACAGGCTGGGGCTGTATATACACTTGGGCACGGTCACGGTCCTGTTCATCATTTCTTTTCTAACTGGCAGTAAGTAAACATAAACTATTGAAATTTTCTGTCATCCCGACGCCAGGAGGGATCTTCTCAAACTAACGATTATGACTGGTTACAGAAGATCCCTCCTGGCGTCGGGATGACAGAAAATCGCTCATTTGGACTTAAAGACCTAACCAATACTTACGCTAAACAATTACCGATGCGCTTCACTGATCAACTCTGGCAGCAGATTACACCCTTGTACGAAACCATCGTATCACATGGCTTTGTGCAGGAACTGGCGGTTGGCACCTTACCCGCAAATAAGTTTCAGTATTACATTCAGCAGGATGCTCTTTATCTGACTGATTTTAGCCGGGCGCTGGCGCAGTTGGCCGTTAAAGCATCGGCACCCGGCGATATTTTAGCCTTCACCGAGTTTGCCGCCAATGCGATCCGGGTGGAGCGAATCTTGCATGAGACGTACTTTGCCCTCTATGAGATTCAACCTGAAACTGAGAAAAAGCCGTCCTGTTTTGCCTATACGAACTTTTTGTTGGCTACAACAGCCACTCAGTCGCTGGCGGTGGGGGCAGCTGCCGTACTTCCTTGTTTCTGGATTTATCGTGAAGTAGGCAAACATATCTATACCCAGGCTCGTGAACAGAATCCCTATCAGGCCTGGATTGATACCTACGCCGGTGACGAATTCGATCAGGTCGTCGGCCAAATGCTCGACCTTACCGAACGACTGGCCAATGAAGCGAGTCCGACCGAACGCGAGAAGATGCAGGTAGCCTTCGTCCAGTCAAGCCGCCTAGAGTGGTATTTCTGGAACGACGCGTACCAGTTGACTGACTGGCTGGTTTGACCTTTGCCCTAACTACTAAGGGAGATAGCCACCAACTATTTGGGCGGAGAAATAGCGTAACTCACTAAAATAGACTCCAATTTTGCGATTAGTTTTCCTGAGTCACGAAATGGGCTTCGTGCACTCGGTGAACTGTTGTGCCAAAAATCGCCTATTGCTTAGCGTAACCATCCAGAATGACGAATATTCTCCTTCTCAAAATGACGCTCATGCCTACCATAATCGCCTTGGTTACGCTAGCGATTCGGAAGTGGGGAAACAAAATTGGAGGATTAATTGGCAGTATGCCCTGGGTAGCCGGAGCCATTCTGCTGTTCTTCATTCTCGAACAGGGTAAAGCCTTTGGTATCCATTCGATTCAAGGCACAATGACAGGCATCCTGGCCTTAATCAGCTTTTGTTTCAGCTACTCCGTTTTTGCCCGAAAGTTTACCTGGTTACCGACGCTTTTATTGTCATACAGCTTGTACACCGCCACAGCGGTAACCTTCAATTATCTACAACTCAGTTTATATTTGAGTTACGCACTTGTGATTGCGTATGTCTTGCTGACTTTGTGGCTCTTCCCTAAGCCGTCTGATCAACCCATAAAGGCTCGGCATTTACCATTTGATATTCCGATACGTATGGCTGTTGCTACGTTATTTGTCCTGGTCATTACCGGCCTTGCCAGCGTATTAGGGCCGGGTTGGAGCGGCATTTTAACGCCCTTTCCTATTCTAACTTCGGTTCTGGCTATTTTTTCGCATACGCTTCAGGGGAGTAATGCCACCATTACGACCCTGCGCGGACTCGTGATCGGTTTACTCGGCTTCACTACGTTCCTGTTTCTGCAAGCCTTTCTGTTACCGCTGTTTTCGGTTGGCGTATCGTTCGGGGTCGCGTTCGTTGTAAACTCAGTCATCAACGTAATTGCCAATCGGGTGTGGTAGCACTTCCAAATCGTTAATACGCTCTGATTGTCGCGAAACATGTTACCGGCCGACGTTGTTAAAATGGCGACTATCCATTTCAGAAATTACGTTTGCTTATCGCATAAACCGCTTAATCATGGCTAAGAAAAAGACGAATCCCGACGAAAACGAAAAGCCCCGTGTTCATAAAGAACTCGAAGGCTTCGATATTCAGATAAACTCCTTTGGTGAGATTACCACGAGTTTCGATATAGACAAGATCAATCAGTTTCTGAATAAGACGGTTGACGATAAGAAATTGCGCCATCGAACGGATCTGAACCTCAAAGGTGAGCCCAATCCGGACGAAACCGATGAAGAGTCGACGGATGAGGAACGGCTGTTTGATGAATCAGACAATGATCTGCCCGACGATATTAATTCACGCTAAGCAAGAAATGCATGTTTCCCTATTTGACTCACGTAGAAGCTCCCGAAAAATATAAGCTAAGATTGCGTTTTGATGACGGTACTCAGGGAGTCATCGATCTGTCAGCACTAGCCGGGAAAGGCGTGTTTTCAGCATGGGATGACGACAATCTTTTCCTGCATCCATTCATTAGCGTAACGGGGGCCATAGCTTGGAACGAGTGGCTCGATATTGATTCCAACAATGCCTACTTAATGTTGAAAAGAATGACGTTTGACGAATGGAAGCAAAACAAGCTTTTACATGCCTCAGATTAGCCGATTCTTCGGAATTATTATCGCGATGTATTATGATGATCATAATCCACCCCACTTTCACGCCAAATATGGTGACAGTGAATGCCTCATAAGCATTAATGACTTAAGTCTGCTTGAAGGTGAGCTGCCGTCCAGAGCCTTAGGCATGGTCATTGAATGGGCTATAATGCACCAAGAGGAGCTACTACTAAATTGGGAATTGGCAAAGAATTTAAAACCGCTCAATATTATTGAACCCTTAGTTAGTTTCAAGCCTTTTTACCCGACCTGCCAAATCGCCCGGTCGGGCTTTTTTTGTGCCGTTTGTACGAAAAACAGCTAACCAAATCGCCCGAAATACGTAGTTTCGAACATCGAACACAATTTATTTCCTAGCTAAAACTACGTATGTACTCCCACGAAATCGACTACAAAATCATTGGTGAAGACATCCAGATTGTAGAGATTGAACTTGACCCGCACGAGACGGTCATCGCCGAAGCGGGCTCAATGCTGTTTATGGAAGATGGCATTGAGTTTGAAACGAAAATGGGCGATGGTTCGCAGCCAAATCAGGGCTTTATGGGTAAACTGCTCCAGGCTGGCACACGTATGCTTACTGGTGAATCGCTGTTTATGACGCACTTCACCAACCGGGGCGCGGGCAAAAAGAAAGTAGCCTTTGCCGCGCCTTATCCGGGCACAGTGATGCCGATTAACCTGGCCAATACGTATGGCAATACGTTGATTGTGCAAAAAGACGCGTTTTTGTGCGCAGCTCTCGGAACCAAGCTGAGCATTCAGTTCAATCAGCGCCTTGGTTCAGGTTTTTTCGGAGGAGAAGGTTTCATCTTGGAGAAACTACAGGGCGATGGCATGGCGTTTATTCACGCGGGGGGTGTGGTGATTGAGCGCACGTTAAACAACGAAATGCTACGTGTCGATACAGGTTGTGTGGTTGGTTTCGAGCCAAGTATCAACTTCGATATTCAGCGGTCAGGTGGCCTTAAGAGCATGATTTTCGGAGGTGAAGGCCTGTTCGTCGCTACGTTACGTGGTTCGGGCAAGGTCTGGATTCAGTCGATGCCAATTTCTAAACTCGTACAGCGCCTAGCCCCCTACGGTGCCCAATCGCACAAGGAAGGCGGCTCAGTAATAGGGAAGTTAGGTAACCTGTTCGAAGAGTAACCGGGAATCTGTTCTGCCGAATAGCTGTTATCTTTGTCAGGATTTGGAGAGAACGAATTATGGAAGTCATTTGCACCAACGATAATTTTCCCGCGCCAGTACTGGCTTTCTACGCCGAGTTCGGCGTTCAGACGCCCAAGCGCGATCAACTGTACACGATTCGTCAGGTTAAGCGCCATACAACCGGCGAAACGGGTGTGCTGCTGAACGAAATTCAGAACCCAGAGGTGCCCGTAAAGCATCCCGTGATGGGTGAGGTCTGGTTTGAACCAACATTTAACATTAACCGGTTTGCCACCTTACTCGGCCAGCCTGTCCGGCAGGAAGAGCTGGCTGACGTAAATGTGTAAATCCATTGTACTCCGAAAGCAAGCCTGGCACCAAACTGCCGGGCTTTTTCGTTGTTTTGTAGCCTGACCGGGCTATCGAAAGAAATTAATGATAAAGCACTTATTTGTCCTTCTGATTGCGCTCTTATCAGCGGCCTGCGGAACCAGCTCATCCGAGAACTACACGCCCAAACCGAAGGGGTACCCACGTATCGACTTACCAACGCCGAAGTACACCTTACTTGAGCCGACGCATCCCTACCAGTTCGAGTACAATGGCATCGCCCGAATTTTACCCGATACGTTCGCCCGCTCGGAGCCGCACTGGATTTTTATCAACTATCCAGCCTATCATGCCAGCGTTCAACTAACGTACAAGCCCATTAATAACGACATCAATCGACTGCGGGCTATACTCGAAGATTCTTATAAGCTGGCTGCTCGTCATAATATCAAAGCCTATTCAATTGAGCAGCGAAAAATAAGGATGAAATCGGGCCTGGAGGCTAGTGTCATTGATCTGACTGGCGAAGTACCCAGTCAGGTGCAGTTTGTCACGACGGACTCGACTACCCATTTTCTGCGAGGGGCTCTGTATTTTAACACGGCCACCCAAAACGATTCATTACAACCCGTTATTGACTACATTCGGAAAGACATGCTACACATGTTGAATACACTCAAATGGAGAAAATAACGGCATCATTCGCCTGGTAATCATCTTATGAAAGCTTTACTTACCCTTGTTGCCTGTTTGTCATTATCAGTCGCCGTTGCGCAAACGCAAAAGCCAGTTCCTAAACCCGCTGCCCCTGCTAAAACGCCTGGCCAGATTATCTACGAACAAAATTGCCTTACCTGTCACCAGGTTAACGGTTCGGGCGTTCCCAACTTGAACCCTCCGCTACGTGGTACAGATTGGGTAGTAGGCGATAAAACCCGGCTGATCAATGTGCTGCTAAAAGGCCTGCAAGGCCAGGACATCGAAGGTGAACCATACGACAATGCCATGCCCGCCCACGACTTTCTTGGTGATCAGCAGATTGCCGACGTATTGACGTACATCCGCAGCAACTTCGGCAATAAAGCATCAGCTGTTACCGCCGACGAAGTCAAAGCCGTACGAGCTACGAAGTAGGAAACCAATTTCTGACAGGATTCGAACCGTTGATTTTCAACTTGAATCCTGTTAGAAATCGACGATGATGAGGGCCTTCTTTATTCTCCTTTTCGGGTTAAGTATTGGAGCCGGTTGCAAGCCAAAGGTTGATCCAAGTTGCGTTGAAGCCGTTCCAACATCCGGTTGTGCATGTGGGTATATTCTTCAACCCGTTTGCGGCTGTAATGGCAAAACGTAC
Organism: Spirosoma knui; assembly: GCF_054780635.1. Classification (NCBI taxonomy): domain Bacteria; kingdom Pseudomonadati; phylum Bacteroidota; class Cytophagia; order Cytophagales; family Cytophagaceae; genus Spirosoma; species Spirosoma knui. Next base: position 180,735 of record NZ_BAAGVY010000009.1, read on the forward strand.
AGCAACCCCTGCCTGGCCGAATGTGTAGGTATTATAAACTACACGCCCGGCGAATGCAACCGGTAAGTTGACTCAGAAAGTAACGGGGCTTAGCGTCAGCTATTTATTCATAACTCACATATACTACGTCTGTATCACCCCAACGGAAAATGGCTTGGTAATTGGCGCGTGATTAGCAGCGGCTATACCTTCGGAAAGAATTTGCCGGGTTTGGAGGGGATCGATCACGGCATCAACCCACAACCGCGCAGCCGCGTAATAGGGCGAAAGCTGTGTATTATACTGATCCGTTATTTTTTGCAGTAAGGCTTGCTCGGCTTCGGGCGTAATGATCTCTCCTTTTGCTTTGAGCGATGCCACCTGAATTTGAAGCAGGGTTTTAGCTGCCGAAGCGCCACTCATCACGGCCATTTGCGCCGTTGGCCAGGCAAGCATTAGTCGCGGGTCGTATGCTTTCCCACACATCGCGTAGTTTCCGGCTCCGTACGAGTTGCCAATAACGACCGTGAACTTCGGTACAACTGAGTTGGCCATGGCGTTGACCATCTTCGCTCCGTCTTTGATGATGCCGCCCTGCTCAGCTCGGCTACCGACCATAAATCCAGAAACGTCCTGCAGGAACACAAGCGGAATACGCTTTTGATTACAGTTCATAATAAACCGAGCGGCTTTGTCAGCAGCATCGCCATAGATAACCCCGCCCATCTGCATTTCGGTCGGCTGACCGGTACGTCCTTTCGCCTTCACTACCTTCCGCTGATTGGCTACGATGCCTACCGCCCAACCGTCGATACGGGCATAGCCACACAGCAGCGACTGGCCATAACCAGGTTTATACGCATCAAACTCCGAGTTATCCACAAGTCTATCCACAATTTCCTGCATGTCGTACGGCTTGACACGGTCGGCCGGTAGAATCTGATAGATTTCTTCGGAATTTTTGGTTGGAAGCGCTGGCGTAACGCGATCAAAACCGGCTGTTTCGGTATGGCCCAGTTTGTCGAAAATGCGCTTGATGGCATCTAGACAGCTTTTGTCGTCTGGGTATTTATTATCGACTACGCCGGATATATCCGTGTGCGTCGAAGCGCCACCGAGAGTTTCGGCATCGACATCTTCACCAATGGACGCTTTAACTAGATAGGGACCCGCGAGGAAAATAGAACCGGTGCCTTCAACAATCAGCGCTTCGTCGGACATAATCGGCAGATAAGCACCACCGGCCACGCAACTACCCATGATAGCGGCTACCTGCAAAATTCCCATCGCCGACATCTGCGCATTGTTCCGGAACGTACGGCCAAAGTGTTCTTTATCTGCGAACACCTCGTCCTGCAACGGCAGATACACACCGGCGCTGTCAACCAGATAGATAATGGGCAGGCGATTCTCCATGGCAATTTCCTGCGCCCGGAGGTTTTTCTTGGCCGTAATCGGAAACCACGCCCCCGCTTTTACGGTGGCATCATTAGCGACAATCACACACTGCCGCCCCGATACGTAGCCAATACCAACCACAACACCACCCGATGGACAGCCGCCGTGTTCGGCGTACATGCCATCGCCAGTAAAGAGCCCGATTTCGGTAAATGGAAGGCCTTCGTCAATGAGGTAATCAATACGTTCGCGGGCGGTAAGTTTTCCTTTCTTATGCTGATCGTCGATACGTTTCGTGCCACCGCCTAGTTTTGTTTGGGCCGACCGGCGGTTCAATTCGTCAAGGAAAGGGACTAGCGAATGGAGATTTTCTGTGGTCATGGGTGAGTTGATGAATTCGAGTAAACACAAACGGGCGACCTGCTGAGTCGCCCGCTAATAAAACGTAATTTTCTTCAGTATGTTAGCCGAAGACTATAGGCATTTTTAAGAAGCTATGTCCACAGCCCGGTCATACACCTTTTGTAACGTAACGCTCAGTTCAATGCTTTGAATCCTGAATTGGCCCACTGGATCGTTCGTTTGTTCCATTAAGGTCCATTGACCGAGATCGTTCTTACGCCAAACCTCAACCGCTACCCGCTGCGAGTCGATCAGGACGTATTCCTGAAAAGAGGGGATAGCTCGATACCTCAGGAATTTTCGGCCACGGTCGTAGTCATCAGTTCCTTCGGAAAGCACTTCGATGAGCACCGTTGGATTCAGTAGGTTGTCAAATTCGTCCGGTAAAAACTGCGGCTCTCCGCAGACGATGACGATATCAGGATACGCATACAACCCTGTTTCAGGCAAATGTACACGCATATCCGAAGAGAATGACTGGCACATACTATTGTCGAGCGATGCGCCAACCCAGATTGATAAATTTTCTTTAACGCGGTTGTGGTTGCGGGTCGCGCCTGCCATAGGGATTAGTTCGCCATTGAAAAACTCACTTTTGTCAAGGGCCTGCCGCTCCGCCGTTAAATACTCCTCAGGGCTCATTACCCGCTTTTCGACCGCTATCATAGCTCAGGAAATTTACTCGTATGAAGATACGGTACTGACAAATTAAACGCAATTGACTTCGTCTGGTGTCCTTAACCGACCTATAGTAAATGTCTACTGGAGCCGGGTCGAATCAACTTTGGTGTTCGTAATCGTAGTTGTAGTGACGGTTGCGCTGCCGGGTTTGGCGGGGGCGGTCTTATCTTTCTTGCCGAACAACGAAAAATGAACGTAACGTTTCGGGTTCTCACGCAGATCCGTCAATAGTTTTTCGAGGCTGGCTGTAGTCGCATTGACGTTACTATACAGTTGCTCGTCGGAGGTTAGTTTACCAAGCGAACCCTTACCACTGTTCACGTCAGCCAAAATCCGTTGGAGATTATCAACCGTTTTGTTAACGGTGGCGAGTGTCTGCTTCAACTGCAACCCCTGAAGCGAATCGGCAAACGTATCAGCCTTAGCGAGGATCGGCTTGAGCTGCTGTTCCGTTTCCACGAGAGAAGCCGACAAGCGGCTTACGTTCGCCAGTGTGGCCTTTAAGCCCGCGCGGTTTTCTTCAATGGTAAGGTCAAGCGTTCTGACTCCCTGGTTGGCACTACGTAACGTTTGATTCAGCATGACCCCGGTTTGATCAAACTGGGCAACAACACGGTTGAGTTGATACGTCAGCGAATCGACGTTATTTAGAACAGGCAGGGTTTTCTCCCTAATCAAAGCGGATAAACCTGATTCTTTCGCAGCTACCAGCATTCCGCCATCTTCGAGTTGCGGAGCACCCGGCTTAATAGTCAGCAAAATGACTTTGCCACCGAGTAAGCCATCATCGGCTAGTACCGCGCGGGAGCCGCGGGTTACGATAATTTTCTTGTCGAGATCTAACGTAACCAGCAGTTTATTGCCTTGATTTTGAAGGATTTCAATCGTTTTAACCCGACCAACCGCCAAGCCATTAATCCGGACTGGGTTTGAGGCTGTCAATCCATCAATATTGTCGTATACTACCTGATACTTCGTTGACGATGAAAAAAAATCAGATCCTTTTAGAAAGTTGAATCCGAAATAAAACATCAACAACGTTATTACTGCCAGTAAGCCAACTTTTACTTCCTGTGAAACTTTCATGCGTGTAAGAAGAAGAACGACCGTTTAAGGTCACGCCAACCGATTTGGCTTCCCGTATAACCAAGTTTGGCGCGTGTTTGTCCCGTAAAGTTGGCGAAAATGGTAAACGGTTCTCCGAAGAACTGGATAAACGGCCAGCTAGTTTGCCGCTTCGATCTCTTGCTTGTACTGCGCAAATGCCTTGTAGATGGCGTCTGAAATCTCATCCTGCCCTTCCTCCGACATCAGGTAAAGCTCTTCAGTAGGGTTGGTCAGATACCCGGTTTCGATGAGTACACTCGGCATGGTCGTGCGCCACAGCACCAGAAATCCGGCCTGCTTGACGCCGTTGCTTTTGCGGTCGGCATTGTGCCGGAAGCTCCGTTCTACTTTCTCGGCGAAATTGATACTACTGCCCATAAACGCGTGCTGGTAGTTGGCCAGCATAATATGGGCTAAGGGCGAATTGGGGTTAAACCCTTTATAGGTTTGCTGATAGTTTTCTTCCTTCAGAATAACGGCGTTCTCGCGCTTGGCTACGTCCAGATTGCCATTCGTTTTGTGCAGCCCCATGGTATAAGTTTCCGTTCCATAGACCCGGCTCGACGATGGGCTGGCATTGCAGTGGATTGAAATAAAGAGATCGGCCTTGTTTCGATTCGCAATAGCCGACCGTTCGGCCAGTTCAACAAAATGATCCGAAGCACGGGTGTATATTACCCGTATATTCGGCATCTCTTCCTTAATTTTACGACCAAGTTGCAGCACAAGTTTAAGTACCACCCGAGATTCGCGCGTCCGGCGACCAATACAGCCAGGGTCTTTGCCGCCGTGTCCCGCATCGAGCACGACGGTGCGGAGCCGGTTGGGAGCCGACTCAGTATCCTGACTGGCTTCGGCCCGACGGATCGTGTCCTGATATAGGCCGGGCGCGGGTAGTACCGTCAGCGCCAGCAGGGGTAGCGTCAGCAGTACCGTTGTTACTATTCCGGGTACCGGACGAAGACGGCGAAGGCCGGTTGAATTAATAATTTTTAACAACGGAAAACGTTCCAAAGCAATAGTGGGATAACTGTTCGTGAATACCTTTGTAAGCCATAGACTTAACGGTCTTTTGGCAAATATAATTTTTCTTATAAATCTGAAAAAAGGATACCTTATTTTGCGGCCTCAGCGGATACGACAGATTTGGGTGCGGATTTTGGCCTGCATTACCGGATTACTATGGGTTGTTACGGCAATGGGACAAAGTAACCCGACGCCCCGACAACCTGGCAAAGGAGGTCTCCCTCCGGCTACGGTACCTGCTCAGCGGGTGCCTGATGCGCCTTCGGGTACACCGTCTGGCAACACGCCTGCTTCGCGTACGTCGACCAACAATCCCGCTGCGGGTACAACAACCCCTGGCTCCCAAACCACTGCTGCCAGCCCTACGACACCGGGCATTGTATCACCTAACGTAGTTCGGCCACAATCCCGCATTGGGGCTGACACCTCCCGAATAGCCGCAAATGATTCGGTGAAACGGGATACGGCCCAAACTGCGGATTCGTTTCAAACCACTGTCAAATACCAAGCCAAAGATTCAACCATTTATGCCGCTGATGGTCAGACGGTTGAATTATTCGGCGACGCCAGCGTAATATACGGCGATATATCCCTAAAAGCGGATTATATCCGTTTAAATTATCTAACCAACGAGGTATACGCCAAAGGCCGGTACGACTCAACGGCTAAGAAACAAATTGGCCAGCCCGTCTTTCAGGATGGAGAAGGCAAGTACGATGCGAAGGAAATCCGCTACAACTTCAAGTCGAAAAAAGGGCGGATTCAGGGCGTGATCACCCAACAGGGCGAAGGCAATATTCGGGGCGTAACGGTGAAGAAAGATGCCGAGGATAACCTGTACATTGGGAAGGCCATTTACACGACCTGTAATCTGGCCACTCCGCACTTCCACATCAACGCCAGTAAACTCAAGGTTATTCACAACAAACAGGTCGTAGCGGGGCCGTTTAATCTGGTCATTAATCAGATTCCGTTGCCCATCGGGCTTCCGTTTGGCTTCTTTCCGTTTCCGAAGCGAAAAGAAATTGGCGTTTCGGGCATTCTGGTTCCGCAATACGGTGAAGAACCCAACGGACGGGGATTTTATCTACGTAATGGCGGCTACTACTGGGCGGTGAGCGAAAACCTGGGAATGCAGTTTACCGGCCAGATCTACTCACGCGGCAGTTGGGGCGCGGGCATATCAACGGCTTACAACAAACGCTACCGCTACAGTGGCGGAGTTAACTTCCAGTTCAACCGGAACCGCTCCGGCGACCGGGTCGATACCACCCAAACGCCACGTAGCGACTTCTCTTTTACGTGGTCGCACTCGCCCGTACCACGCGGCCGGGGTAGCTTCTCGGCAAACGTGAACGTCAGCAGCAATAGTTACAATCAGTTCAATTCGTTCAGCACCCAGCAGTATATTTCGAACGTAGCGGGGTCTTCGGTGCAGTATAGCCGCACCTTTGGTCAGTACGTGCGGGCCGGGGCCAACGTTCGGGTGAACCAGCAGTTCGGACAGGTAAACCCGAATACAAATGTTCGGCAAAACGGTAAAACGGATATTTCGTCGGACTTCAACATTGGTATCAATCAGATTTCACCTTTTGCACTGAGGGGTGGCACCGGGCGGTGGTACGAGAGCTTTCGGGTTGGCCTGGATATCAGCGGCTCAATCGGCGTTAGCAACACCATCCGGCGGCAGGTCGATACCACGGGTTTAGGCTTTCCGGTGCTAACGGATATTCCAACGATCAACACCGTTCAACGGCTTCTGGACAGTACCCGGCGGGCCAATAACCTGCGCTTAGGTATTGTCGACCCTGATCCGAACCTGATTCCGTTCAGCGTAGATAATGCCAATCGAATCTGGCAGAATCGTGTTGTTCAGGCTCGGTATAGTATCCCAATTTCCCTACCGAATATTAAGCTGTTACGTTATATTAACCTGACGCCGGGCTTCTCGCTGCAAGGAGATATTTACACGAAGAAGCTGAATTACGTATTCGTGCCCGATAGCAACAAAGTTCGGATTGATACCGCCCGTGGGTTTTTCCCTTCCTACAATTTCTCGGTCAACGCCAGTATGAATACGCGCTTCTACGGTACGTATTTCATACGCGGTAAACGGATCGAAGCGATACGTCATACCGTAGCGCCGTCTATTTCATTCAGCTACGTTCCTGATTTCACCAATCCATCTTTTGGGCAGTTCCAGATCTTACCGAACACACCAGGAACAGCGCTGGCCGACTTACCCCTCTACCGCCGAACGCTGTCGGTCTTTCGAGGGTTGGGTGGCAGTGGGGGTAGCGGCAGCACACAGGCAGCCTTTATTTCGTTTGGGATTGTGAACCAGCTCGAAATGAAAGTTCGCACGCGTAGTGATTCGACTGGACAGGATTTTAAGAAGATACCTATTTTTGATAACCTTAGTCTGACGGGCAGCTATAACCTGCTGGCTCCAGACTTTAACTTATCGCCCATTGCTGTCAGCGCGAACACGCAGATATTTAAGAATATCAGCTTTAACTTTTCGTCGACATTCGATCCGTATGCGTACCGAGCGTATGGTGGAACACCAGTTTATGATTTGCAAACGTACCCAATTGGTGGAACCCCAATAACGCCGTTAAGCTACTCGCCAATATTGCTCAGAGCCACTAGTTATGAAAATCAGCAGTATATACGAGTGCCTAAGCTATACGCTATTCAAGCGGGGCAGGGACTATTACGCCTGACAAATATACAGGCCTACGCCAGCGCACGATTTGCACCTAAACAAGCGAATAAGCCGAAAACAAGCGCCAATGCAACCGATGCTACGTTGAAGGCTATAAACAACAACCCGGAGCTATACGTTGACTTCAACATCCCCTGGTCGATGAATGTCAGCTACACCTTTGGTTTATCGAAGATCACTCCTAAAGATCCACAAATCATCCAAGCATTAACACTGACGGGCGATTTGAGCCTGACGCCGAAGTGGAAAATAACGGTCAATACGGGTTACGATTTTACGTTCAAGAGTCCAACGCTGACGACCATCGGTATCAACCGCGATCTGCACTGCTGGGAAATGGCCTTCAACTGGACTCCCTACTCGGGTAGTAATATCCGGTCGGGTAACTACTCGTTCGATCTGCGGGCCCGGTCGTCAATCCTTCAGGAGCTAAAACTCAGCCGTCGCCGGAGTTTCTACGACAACGGCGGTTTTTACGGCCGATAACATACCGCAACGGGCGAGACGCCCTTATCGTAAAAACTAGCTGGTCGCATAGACAGTACGGGTTTGGGTATTCGTTATAGTAACCTATGAAAATCGCATCGCTGCGTACGATTCTTATTCTTGCGGCTATTCTGGCCGTCAATATGCTGTCGGCCTTTGTTTTCTTTCGGCTCGACTTGACCGAAGAGAAACGGTACACGCTCTCCGAAGCTACGCAAACCCTGTTGAGCAACCTACCGGATGATGTCCACGTCGAGGTCTACTTAACCGGCGACTTGCCACCGGGCTTCAAACGACTCGAAACCGCCGTTCGGGAGACGTTAGACGAATTTCAGGCTAACGCAGGTCAAACCGTTACGTATCGTTTCACCGATCCGGACGCGATTACCAAGGCCGATGAAAAAGCGAAACTGATTGACAAGCTGCAACAGCGCGGTTTGCTACCCACTAATCTGTTCGCTAACGAAGGCGGTAAGCGGATCGAAAAGCTTATTTTTCCGGGTGCCGTCGTATCCTACAAAGGCAAAGAAGCGGCCGTTCAGCTTCTGAAAGGCAACAAAACCGCGTCTCCGCAGGAACAGCTCAACCAATCGTATGAAGGCATTGAATTTCAATTGGCGTCGGCCATTCGGAAACTAACCCAAACCGAAGGCAATCGGCGACGTATCGGCCTGCTGTACGGACATACGCAGGTTCCCCCCTCCCGATTTGCCGACCTACTGGCGTCTGTCCAGGAGAATTACGATCTGTTCTTCATCGACATGAGCAAACCGGGGCCAATTGAGGGCCTCGATGCGGTCGTAGTGCCAAAACCCGACAAGCCGTTTTCCCAAGACGAAATTTTTAAGATCGATCAGTTTGTTGTTAAGGGTGGGCGGGCTCTATTTTTTGTGGATGGGCAGCGCGTCGATTCGGTCAGCAACGAAGGCACCTATGCACAACCACTTGATCTGAACCTCGACGATCTGTTTTTCCGCTGGGGCATTCGCCTGAACCGCGACGTAATCAAGGACTTTTACTGCGCCCCTATTCCGCTTAATGTCGGTAATCTTGGCGATAAGCCGAATATTCAGTTAGTTCCCTGGCGCTTTTATCCGTTAATCAACAATTTCGGAACGAGTGGCAACCCGATTGTCCGCAATCTGGATGCGCTGTTAAGTCGCTTCGTGAGTACACTCGACACCGTACGGGCTCCTGGCATTCAGAAAACACCGGTGCTGTTAACGTCGCCCTACACCAAAGTCTTAAAGGCACCGGCGCTGATCTCGTACAACGAAGCGCGGCAGCAGCCAGACCCGAAAACCTACAACGAGGGTGTCAAGATTGTCGGCTGTTTGCTAGAAGGGCAGTTTCAATCGTTGTTTGCGAATCGTATTTTGCCGGGTGATCCACGCGCCAATGGCTTTCGAGCCGAAGGTGAGCCATCCCGAATCCTCGTCTGCTCCGACGGTGATCTGATTGTGAACGATGTCGATTATAAGCGAAACACTCCGTATCCGCTCGGCTTCGACCGCTTCACCCGTACTACGTTCGCCAACAAAGATTTTGCCTTGAATGCCATCGACTACCTAGTAGATCCCAATGGCGTCATTGCCGCGCGGGCCCGGACCGTAACGCTTCGGCCGCTGGACAAGATCAAAGTCAACGAGAGCCGTACGATTTGGCAGCTGCTTAACCTACTTGGGCCACTCGCCCTGGTTGGACTAGTGGGTGTTATCTGGCAGGTAGCCCGCCGACAGAAGTACGCGAAATAGCGTCCTTAAGTCATTGGTCATTTGCTGTCATTCGCCATTCATAGTCATTGGTTATTCATGTTAACCCAGGTGTGACTATCATGTGTTATCAATAGCTATTGTGAAATGGGGAACAATAGTTAGCGTCAGCAACATGACCACCAATGACAATTCATGGCTAATGACCAATATGACTAACTTTCCCTAACTCGCTTGTAGATCCAGATACCCGCCATTAGTAAGGCGGCAAACGCGGCCAGCCCCAGCAGGCCCCACAGCATGCCGAGTGCATCCTTGAGGACGACCAGAAACACAATGCTGAATAAAAACAACGTAGCGACTTCGTTCCAGATACGTAGCTGGGTTGATGTATAGTGTAGTTCACCGCGCTCCTGCTGCCGAAACAGGACGTGACAGGCGATATGATAGGCATAAAGGCCCGCGACGAACGTAAGCTTGTAGATCAGCCAGGAAGGTGTAGACCCGTAGTTATACCAGGTGTTTAAACCCAGGATGAGCGTAAGAAAGGCCGATGGCCACGTAATGCCGTACCACAACCGTCGCTGCATAAGGGCCAGTTGCGTTTGCAGAACTGTACGGGTAGGTTCTGGCTGCTCGGCTGCTTCGGTGAAATAAATAAACAGGCGTGGTACGTAAAAAAGGCCCGCAAACCAGGTGACCACGAAGATGATGTGCAGGGCTTTTACGTAGAAAAACGTCATATCTCACGATACCTTATTCAACCGCAAACTTCAAAAGCCATTGTCCCACCGTCGCACTTGTTACGTTAAAAACAAGGTTCGGAAACAAGCCCAGCGCTAATGCCATAGCTCCAAGCGGTATCAACAGGAGTTTTTCGCGGGGGGTCAAATCTGTTAGTACCGCTCCCGCTTCGTGCCGACTCCAGTAGGGACCGAAGAACATCCGTTGTAAAGTCCACAGAAAATAACCCGCAGCCAACAGAATACCCGTTGTGGCAACGGCCGTCAGCCAGCCCGGCAACCAGGCCGACTGGAAACTGCCCATCAACGTGAACAACTCGCCAACGAAACCCGAAAAGCCAGGTAGCCCCAGCGATCCGAAAAAGGCAATGGCGGTCAACGATGCGTACTGCGGCATCGGTTGCATCAGGCCCCGGTAGGAGTCGATACGTCGGTCGTGGGTACGGTCGTACACAACCCCGGCAATAAGGAACAACATGGCCGACAGAACGCCATGGCTGACCATTTGGTAGACAGCGCCATTGATACCTTCGGCAGTCAACGAAGCTACGCCCAACAGCACGAAACCCATGTGGGAGACGGACGAGTAGGCAATCATCTTTTTGACATCGTTCTGCGCCAGCGCGTTTAAACCGCCGTACACAATAGACAGCGTTCCTAATATGGCCAGCGTTCTGGCGTATTCGGCACCACCGTCGGGGAAGAAATTCCAGGCGATCCTCAAAAATCCGTATCCACCAATTTTCAGGAGTACGCCCGCCAGCACGACTGATACGGGCGTTGGGGCTTCAACGTGTGCATCCGGCAGCCACGTATGCACCGGAACAATAGGCAGCTTGATGGCGAAGCCGATAAATACCGCCCAGAAAGCCAGCATCCGGGCGGGTACGCCTAACACCATTGGCTCGGCGGCCGGATTCAAAAATGCGTCAGGCAGGTAGTTTCCACCATCGGCCAGGTAACGCATATCGAAGGTATGAACGATCTGCGCCGGATTAAGCTGCCCATTCTGTAAGTTCGTTTGAACAAGTTGATAAATCTCGTCGGATACCAGTGACGGATCGTCAACGTATCCAGCCAGAACCGCCGTACTCACTGGGTCCATAACCGATAGGTAGAGACCAATCATAACCAGCAAAATCAGGAGTGATCCCAGCAACGTATACAGGAAAAACTTGATCGACGCGTACTCCCGGCGCGGGCCGCCCCATAAGCCGATCAGGAAGTACATCGGCAGGAGCATAAACTCGAAGAAAAGAAAGAACAGGAAGAAATCGAGCGTCAGAAAGCAGCCCATAATCGTGCCCGTCAGGAGCAGGTAAAGCGCGTAATAGGCTTTGGTTTTCTCCGTAATCGTCGTCCACGAAGAAATTACGCCAACGACCATCACAACCGCCGATAAAACAACCAGCGGCAGGCTCATGCCATCGACACCGACCAGATAGTCGATGGAGACAATACCCAGATTACCAAGCGGCAAGGTGATCCAGTCGGTTTGTTCGAGCAACTGATAACCGGCCAGGCTCTTGTCAAAAGCAACGTAAACCATGACTGCCAGCACCAGGTCTGCCAACGTAACGCCTAAGGCAATTTTGCGAAACTGCGCGGTTTGACCTTCCGGCAATAAGGCTACCAGCAACGACCCAAGCAGTGGAATAAAAATCAGTAACGAAAGAATCATACATGTCTCCGGCAGCACCCGCTACCAGTCTTTAGGACAATGACAGCTCAGCGCTGCCGACGACAGTTAAAGCAACCACCAAAGCACAATCAATAATCCAACAACAGCCGCTGTAATGTACGATTGTACCCGACCGTTTTGCACCGACCGGACAATTCGCCCTAGTCGGCCAGCCAGCCAGGCGGCCCCGTTCACGAGCCCATCGACGCCGTACCGGTCTACTCCGCTGGTGAGATACGCCAGCACTACCGTCGAAACGCCAGCCCCGTTCACGGCCCCATCAACTACCCGTTGGTCTGTACGAGTTAAAAGAACTGCTAATTTCATCGCTGGGTTGATGATGAAGTATTGATAGATGGTATCCAGAAAGCCGTACTCAACGGACAATCGGACGTAACTGCGCGTATGGTTTGGTTCTTTCATCTGGAATCCAATCCAGCCACCCAACAAGACTAGGCTAATCGACGCGGGTGCTAACCACCAACTGCTGTGTTCCTCGGCCATCGGCATCACCGAAAAGAACCAGCTTCCGTGCGCCGAAAACGGATTCAACGCAAACCAGAACGCGATCGATAGTACGGCCAGCACGACCATTGGACCGCGCATAAGCCAGTCGGGCTCGTGTGCCTGCGCTAGTGGAAGGGACTGATTTCTGTAATCGTCGAAAAAAATCAGGCGCCATTGCCGGACCATGTACAGCGCCGTTAAGCCAGACGAGATCAGCAGGGATACAGGGATGAGGTACGATAAACCATCATTCTGCGCATCCGCCCAGGCAAAGGCCCCACCCAGAATCGCTTCCTTCGACAGGAATCCTGAAAAAAATGGAAGTCCGGCCAAAGCGGCTGCACAGACTGAATAAACCAGAAAGGTTGTGGGTAAGACTTTACGCAGCCCACCCATCTGTCTCATGTCCTGCGTATGCACCGCGTGTATAATAGCTCCAGCACTCAGGAAAAGCCCGGCTTTGAAAAAAGCGTGGGTGAGCAAATGAAACAGAGCGCCACTTACGTTACCGGTGCCCATGCCAGCCACCATCAATCCGAGCTGTGATACCGTTGAGAAAGCCAGAACCTTTTTAATATCCGTCTGGAATAAGGCCGAATACCCGCCCCAGATAGTAGTTATTGTACCGATCAGGGTAATCACCACCAACGCATCGGGCGACAATAGTGGGTGAATACGAGCCAGCAGAAAGATTCCGGCGGCCACCATCGTGGCCGCGTGCAGCAGAGCCGATACGGGTGTAGGGCCTTCCATAGCGTCGGGAAGCCAAGTCAATAGCGGAAACTGGGCTGATTTGCCCACACATCCCATAAACAGGCACAGACCTATGGCGGTCGGCGGAACCGCAAAGGCATCATCGGTCAGTAACGCCGACAACTCTAACGTACCGTAGTAATGGTACGTTAGAAAAATACCGATCAGGAACCCCATATCCCCTACCCGATTCATCAGGAACGCTTTCTTGGCGGCCTGACTCGCGCTGGGACGCTCAGCATAGAAGCCAATGAGCAGATACGACGCTAAACCGACTAACTCCCAGAAGCCGTACAGAACCAGCAGGTTACCGGCCAGGACGATACCCAGCATGGAGCCAACAAACAGCTGCAGGTAAGCAAAATAACGAGCGGCCTGGTTCGGGTTATCCGCAAACTCCTCCCGCATGTACGAGACCGAGAACAGTTGAACGAGGAGTGCCACAAAATGAACCAGGATCAGCATCAAAGCCGTAAGCGCATCGAGCCGAAAACTGATCGAGAATAACTGGCTGGCAAACGTGGCCCACTGCGCCTGATACGTTACTGGCTGATTTGGCAACTGAATGGCTAACACCACCGAAGCAACAAATCCAACGGTCGTCAGGGTAACTGCCAACCCGCCTACCATACGCCGTTTACTAGCCGCTAACACCAGCGCTCCGCTAAACGGTAATCCCAGCAAAATAGCAATCAAAGGGCGTAGTAGTGCGTCGTCGGGCATCGGTGCTGATTAATCCTCGCGCAAATATCCCCAATCCAGCGTCTTTAAACAAACCCGGTTACTGACCACCCGTAGACAAGCAGAATTCAGCAGCGAAACACACTTGTTTATGAATTTGCTACGTTGATTCGTTATCGTACAACTTTATAGCCAATCGGAAACGATCAGTAAGGCTGTTCCTCTTCTTCATGACCGCGCCTGCTCTTGTAATTCTGCATCGGGGAGACCCGTATTACCTGAAATATTGCCTCTATCAGGCACGCCACACAAACCCCGATTCAACCATTTACCTGATCGGTGACGAATCGAACGGTCATTATAAAGGCATTCATCATCACCTGACGAGCACGTACTGGACCAGTGCAGCTGAATTCACAGACGCCTACGTCCATTTATCGTCCCGCGGCTACGAGTACGAGCTGTTCTGTATTCAGCGATGGTTTGTCTTACTCGATTTTATGCGGGCTCATCAGTTGGAGCGATGCGTTCACCTCGACTCCGACGTATTGTTGTATGATAATCTGCACCGAACTGGGGACTGGCTAGGCCATGATATTCTCCAGTATATCCACTGGATTCCGCACGTCATGTACATCAACAGCTTATACGCTTTGGAACAGTGGTGTAGCTATGTCACCCAGTCGTACGAAGACTCGGCAAGGCTACAGGTGCTTCAGGCGCTGTATCAGCAGTACACAGATGGTCAGGACCCCGGATTCATAGGGGTATCCGATATGACGCTGCTTGAACTTTACCAGAAACAATACGACGAACGCACATCGAACCTGTTCAAACGCCGGGAATTCACTGACGCCGTTCATGATGACAACCTGAATACCGGCAGTCGGTTCAACACCAGTTCGTCGGGATTAGGTAAACAACTAGTCTGGCGCAGGGGTGTTCCGTACGGTTATTTCGAAGGTAAGTTTCTCCGGTTTCAGTCCCTGCATTGCCAGGGTTATGCCAAAGCCCGGATGCCGGTATTGTCAACGTTTCCGAAAAACAGCATGCAGACTGCTTATTGGAAAGACGCGTTGACAGTTAGCTGGCCGTACATCGCCAAAACCTGGTACAGGGCCTTACGATACGGCTCAGGAACCGCTAGGAATCAGGCAGCCACGCAGCAAGTCGAACACCCACCCGAAGAGCCATTAACCGCTTACACACAATAGATTGCGACTTCGAATAAGTTAATGGTGTGGGGCGTGAAATTAGTACGTCTTTTTGATAGATTTGCTTTTAATCGCTCTCTACACCTCTTATTCTCAGTCACATGACAACCGCGGCAACGATTAATCTACCCTGGGTCGAATCGCCATTTTTCAATCAGGAACTTCAGGCTGCGAATCTGGACCCAGCCACCGCCGAGCAGGTACGCCGGTATGCCGAAGATGGCTACTTGATTTTCGATCCCGAAATCGACGAATCGGTACTCGACCGGGCTATTGAAGAGGTACAGCCGCTGTATGGTAATGACCTCAGGAAGCAGGATGCCTGGCAAACAGTTCAGGCCGTGCGGCACATTGCTACAGCGCCCAAAATTCTGGAAACGCTTCGGTTACTGTACCGCCGAGAGCCGATTCCGTTTCAAACCCTAAACTTCCCGGTCGGCACGCAGCAGCGCACGCACTCGGATTCGATCCACTTCAACTCCATCCCCCAACGGTTTATGTGTGGGGTTTGGGTAGCCTTAGAAGATGTCCGCGCCGACAACGGGCCGCTTCATTACTATCCCGGCAGTCATAAACTTCCGTTCTATGATTTGATCGACATGGGGCTGAAAGGCTCGGAAGCGCAGACGGTGGAAGAGATTTACGGCGGAACATACGCACGATACGAGGAGCGGCTGGCGGAAATTGTTCAGGCGCATGGTCTGAAAAAAGCCGTTCTGAACATGCCGAAGGGCAAGGCCATTATCTGGTCGGCGAATCTGCTGCACGGGGGCGAAAAAATCCTGACACCCGGCGCATCACGGCATAGTCAGGTTACGCATTACTTCTTCGAAAACTGCGTGTATTACACGCCCCTACGGTCCGACGCTACGTTAGATAAGCTCTATGTTCGCAAGATTACGAACATTGCCACCGGCCAGCCCGTACCGAACAAGTATTTTAATCAGCAACTGGCTTACGATAGTGAGGGGTATGCCAAACGGTATACGATTCCGGCTCCGGTACGGCGGTTAGGCCGGTTTGTACCTCGTTTTCTGATCAATATGCTCAGGCGTTAGAACAGAGCCGCTGTTTTTAACCAGCCTGTCACGCTGAGCCGTTCGCGGGTGGCGGGCAACACTTCGTGCTCCAACCGACCGCTTTCGAAACACACTAACCGGCCGCCCAGGGGCGCAATCGTCAAGGTTTTTTCGGTGCCGTCCGGCTCGGGTACGTACAGCGCCAGTTGTCCCCCATCGCTTTCCTGCCAGTCGGTGTTCAGGTAGCAGATCACCGAGAGTTTCCGGCGCGAGTCGCTGCGAAACTGATCGAGGTGGCGTTTGTAAAACGTGCCGGGTGGATACAGGGCATAGTGAAACTCATAATCCCGAAGCCCTAAATAACAGGTCTGGTTTACGTAGTCGACGAACTCGCGAATCCGTTGCAGAAAAGCACTTTCTTCGGGAGTAGCCGTAGCGGCATCGAGCCACAGGATTTCATCGCCCCGTATCTGGCTTTCAACCGTTACCTGCTGATTGCCGATGGCCGCAGCCTTAAATTGCCCGGCCTGTCGGCGTTCGCGCAGTCGCATAGCCAGTGCGGTGACTTCTTCGGCCGTCAGAAAATTATCGTGAATGCCGTAGCCATTGGTCGCAATACTGTCAATGATCGGCTCGAAAAGCGTTTCCATACCCGTTTGGACAAATAGCAGTTAATGTTTCAACTCATTGAGTTCGTCCAGTTGCGCCGTACGGAAATGACGATACACCTGAAGAACAATGGCCAGCGCAACCGCTGACTCAGCAGCCGCCACAACCATCACGAATAAGCTGAACATCTGCCCCTGTAACCGATCCGGGTCGTATTGACTAAAGGCAACCAGGTTGATGTTCACTGCATTCAGCATTAGTTCGATGCCCATCAAGACGACAATGGCGTGTCGTTTCAGCACCACTACGGCCAGACCGATGCTGAATAACGCGGCCCCAATCAGCAAAAACAAATGACTATGAACGGGTTCCATTTTTCAGGGTTTTAAGCGATGGAGCGGCCAGATAAGTTGCACCAACTAGAGCCGCCAGCAGCAGAATACCAGCTATTTCGAACGGGACTACGTACTCGGTCATCAGTTGCTTGCCTATCGTATGTATGGTACTTTTCCAGCCAACCGGCTCGCGAAGCAACGCGAAATCGGCTCGAATCAGCAGGGTATACAAAGCAGCAAACAGAGTGGCCGTTAGTAACAAAGCCGCGATCCAGCTTCGGTTGGCCGTCAGAACGCGGTTAGGAGCCTGACTGTTCGTATCCGTAGGTAAGTCAGGCTTATGCGTCAGCATGACGCCAAAAATAACCAATACCAAAACACCCCCAACGTAAATCATGATCTGGGCCACCGCCAGAAAGTCAGCACTCGCCAGCACGAACAATCCGGCAACACCTAATAAGGTCAATAGAAGAAAAAAAGCCGCATAAAGCACATTTCGGGTGAGCAGAATGGCCAGCGCGCTGATCAGCGTAAGTGCGGCAAAAGCGTAGAAGGCAAGCTGAACCACGGATTCGTTAGTTAGGTAAACTTAGATACGATTTATTCAGGCTACACAGCTTCCCCGTCGTTTTCCGGCTTAGACTGGTCAGCATCGGGTTTAGGTCGCATGGTCGGTCGGAACGCGGGCTTAGCTTTAAGCGGCTGTTCGGACGTCAAGTCGGGTTGCTCCTGCTCAACCGAGGTTTCGTTCGCCGACTCTGTGGCGGCCGGTCTCGCGGGCTTCATCGTCGGCCGGAAGGCTGGCTTCGGCTTTGCTGGTTCCGACGTTGCAGCCACGTCAGGTTCTACTACGTCCGGTGCCTTCGCAGCCGGTTTCATCGTCGGCCGGAACGCGGGTTTTGGCTTAGGCGCTTCAACTGGCGGTGTTACGTCCGTTTCAGCCTTACCTTCCTCCTTGGCCGCTTCGGCGCTGGGCTTCATGGTTGGCCGGAAGGCGGGTTTTGGTTTCGCAACTTCGGCATCCGACGAATCAGTCGTTGCTTCTGCCGGAGCCGCTGGTTTCATCGTTGGTCGGAACGCAGGCTTTGCTTTCGCCGGTTCAGCCGTTGGTTCCGAATTAACCGCTTCGGACGTATCAGTTGGTACGGCTGGCTTCATCGTCGGACGAAAGGCCGGCTTGGGTTTAGGTGTTTCCGCATCCGATTGTTTAGCTGATTGAGCCTCTTCGGCCGCAGTCGGTTTCATCGTCGGGCGGAAGGCCGGTTTTGGCTTGGGCGGTTCAGCCGGAGCTTCGGCACTAGGTTCTTCCGGAGACGTCTTCGACGTCGGCGGCTTCATGGTCGGCCGGAACGCAGGCTTCGCCACGGCTGGCTTATCTTCCTTACCGACTTCGGCCTTGTTTTCCGCAAGTGGCGGTTGTGCTTCCTCAGTCACCGGAGGCTGGGCAGCGGGCTTCTGCGTCGGCTTAAATACGGGACGTTTTTTAGCTTCTAAACCACCCTGCGCGATCTGCTGCATCTCCTCCGGTGTAGCATCGGTCAGTGGATGTTCAATGGCGCCATGGGTCGAATTTTCCGTTGGGTCGGGGGGGGCAGCGGGTTTGGCGGTCGGCCGAAACACGGGACGTTTGGGCGCGGCTGCGGTCTCACTCGCCTGCGTAGCTTTGGCCTGAGCCGCTTTGGCCGCAGCCTGAGCGGCTTTCGCTTCTTCTTTCTCCCGAACGAACTGTTCGTAGAGCGCCCGCTTTTCGTCGGCCTGTTCAGGTGTTAACTCAGCGAAACTATACGTAAGCTTACCCAACTCAAATTCGCTGTAATCGAACTTTTTGTCCATCGTCAGGCACTCCGTCGGGCATACAACCGTACACAGTCCGCAGTAGCAGCACTTAGCCATGTCAATGTCAAACGTAGCGGCATACAATCGAATGGGCGACCCATCCGACGCGCGACCTACCTCTTCGGTTGCTTTAATGGCGTCAATCGTGATGCAGTCGACCGGGCAAACTTTCGCGCATTTGTCACAGACGATACAATCTTCGATTTCGTTACGTAGTCGATACCGGCCATTATCAGGAATGGGCAGCTGCTCATGCGGATACTGAAGCGTAACGAGACCGTTCTGCTGATCAAAGTAATTGTCGCTCGCAATGCCCATCGGCGTTCGACGCTGCGTGGCATCACGCAGGTGACGTAACGTCAGACTTAATCCCTTAAGTGTCGTCCGAATACCGGACTTTATATCGTCAAAGTAAGTCATGTTTAAATGAATGAGTGAGTTAGCGGATGAGTGATTGAGTGAATAACCAGTAATAAAACATTCACTCAATCACTCATCCGCTAACTCACTCATTAAATAGTTGGAAACCGATTGGGTTCGGCTTCGCTCATCAGCGAATACACGACCTCAATGACGTCGTCAACGTTCGGTTTCGAGAAATAATCCCCGTCAGACCCGTAGGGCGGACGGTGCGCTTTAGCCGCTAACGTTCGCGGAGCTGAATCCAGGTAGCGATACGCGTTCTGTTCTTCAAGCACTTTCTGCATCATATAAGCGGAAGCGCCACCGGGCACATCTTCGTCGGCAAAAACGACCCGACTGGTTTTTTGAATCGACTGCACAACGGACTCATGCACATCGAACGGCAGCAGCGTCTGTACGTCAATCACCTCTACGTTTATGCCCAACTGAGCCAGTTGCCCGGCTGCTTCCAGGACAATCCGGCACATAGAACCATAGGTCACCACAGTTACGTCCGAACCGGCCCGTAATATTTCCGGGACGCCCAACGGAACACAAAACTCGGCTAGATTGTCAGGAACCCGTTCTTTTAACCGGTATCCGTTCAGCGATTCGATGAGCAAGGCCGGATCATCGCCTTGAATCAAGGTGTTATAAAACCCGACGGCTTGGGTCATGTTCCGGGGTACCAATACGTGTAACCCTCGTAAACTGCTGAGCATGGCCCCCATGGGCGAGCCCGAATGCCAGATACCTTCCAGCCGGTGCCCCCGCGTCCGGATGATTACCGGCGATTTCTGACCACCTTTCGTTCGGTAAAGAAGCGTGGCTAGGTCGTCCGTCAACGTAGCAAGGGCGTAAAAAATATAATCGAAATACTGAATCTCAACGATGGGTCGCAGGCCCCGCATGGCGAGTCCGATGCCTTGTCCGATAATCGTTGTCTCGCGGATTCCGGTGTCGGTTATACGAACTTCACCGTATTTCTCCTGCAAGCCAGCAAATCCCTGATTTACATCGCCAATGAAGCCAACATCTTCGCCCAGTGCGACTACACGAGCGTCACGGCCGAACAAACTATCGAAGTAACGCTGCATCAGTAAGTACCCGTCAACAGTTGGACTTTCATCGGTATACTGCGCCGGTACGCCTTCGATTAATAATGGAGAGTCGGGCGATTGGCTGTACAGATGCGAGCTAAACCGTTCGGCATTCTCAGCATTAGTTCGTTCCAGCCAGGCGTGTAATTTTTGACGGCCTGCACTCTGATCATTGCGCAATACCCGCAGGGCCTTACGCACAGCGGCTGTCGCATCACGGCGCAGGGGTGAAAACGCTTTACGCAGTTCTTCGCGAACGGCCATCAAATCGGCCGATTTTGCATGATGACGAGCCGCCTGCTGCAACAAATCAAGTGCTTCGTCAAAGTCGCTTTTCATCGATGCCTGAAAGGCATTCCAGGCGTCCAGACGAGCTTTCTTGGTAGACTGCTTGGCATCGTTTTCAATCGCTTCCAGCTCGTCGTTCGTAGCATATCCATTTTCCAGAATCCATTGCCGGAACGTTACGTTGCAGTCGTGCGCGGTTTCCCAGGCCAGGCGCTCTTTCGATTTATACCGTTCATGCGAACCTGAGGTTGAATGTCCCTGCGGCTGGGTAAGCTCCTGTACGTGAACAAGTACCGGTACATGTTCTTTGCGGCAGATGCGGGCGGCCCGTTGATACGTTTCCAGCAGAGCCACGTAGTCCCAGCCTTTTACGGTAAAAATTTCGATGCCCCGGTCCTCGGCGTCGCGCTGGAAACCAGCAAGCGCTTTCGAAATACTTCCTTTTGTGGTCTGGTACTCAACTGGCACGGAAATCCCGTAACCGTCGTCCCAAACTGACATCAGCAAAGGCACCTGCAATACACCGGCGGCATTCATGGTCTCCCAGAACATGCCCTGCGACGTAGAAGCATCGCCAATGGTAGCGAACACAACTTCGTTGCCGTTATGCGAAAACTGAGTTAGGTCACTTAATGCCGGGTTGGTTCGATAGAGCTTGGATGCGTAAGCCAATCCAAGCGACCGCGGAATCTGTCCCGCTGTTGGTGCAATGTCACAAACCGAGTTAAACATCTCGGTCTGGTTCCGCCATAGCCCCTGTTCGTCCAGCCATCGTGTGGCATAGTGGCCGTTCATCGACCGACCAGCCGTATTCGGGTCACGCGTTACGTCGGTATCCGCGTAGAGCTGAGCGAAAAATTCGGTCCACCGCAATTCGCCGAGGGCCGCTACAAACGTCTGATCCCGATAATAGCCCGATCGGAAATCTCCCCGCTCAAAAGCATGAGCGGCAGCCAGCTGAGCCAATTCTTTACCGTCGCCGAAGATGCCGAATTTGGCCCGACCGCCCATTACGTCGCGCCGTCCCAACAAACTTACCTGTCGGCTTTCGCAAGCCAGCCGGTAGTCAGATAGGATTTTTTCGGGGACCAGAATATCAGTCGAGCGAAGTTGTTCGTTTGCTATCACAACAGAGCTACGGGTTGAAAGCGTACAACAATCAATTTATTGATGAAGTGTTTGGCAGCCAACAAGTCGGCTATCAAGTGAAAGTAAAAATAAGGTAAAACATCACAGCTTTCAAAAAAACGATTTTCTGCGTTTCTTTGTTGACCGGACAGCGACCAACAAGAATTTGGCAAACTGTTTGCTTTAACAACGTTTTTTGAAGTACATTATCTTAACAACCAAACCATAATTCCGTTTAGTCCAATGAAAAAGTTTTTTTCACTTTTCGTAGCTTTATTTGTGTTCGTCGCAGTTGGCTACGCTCAGAAGGGAGTAATGAAATTCTCTGAGGAAACGCACGATTTTGGTAAAATCGAGCAAGGCAAGCCAGTTACGCACGTATTCACATTTAAGAATACAGGTACTGATCCAGTTATTATCAATGATGCGCAGGCATCTTGTGGCTGCACCAAGCCAAGCTGGACTCGTGAGCCGGTCTTGCCCGGTAAGACAGGTACTGTATCCGCTACGTTCAACGCGGCAGCGGGTGGCCAGTTCACCAAGACGGTGACGGTAACGAGCAACGCGGAAGCTGGACAAACGGTTTTGTATCTGAAAGGCGAAGTCGTTTCGCAAAAACAGGCTGAAACGGCTGCAGCTCCAGCCACATCGGCCCCTGCTAAGAAAAAAGGCACAAAAACTTCACGCTAACACGCTGAAGGGTTAATAGTGTGGTTAAGAAAGGCATTTGGTAGTGTACCGAATGCCTTTTTTTACGTCCTTTCCAGACCTTATCTCCTCGTTTAACCGACAGCCACTCGGCTGTCCTTTCTTTTTGTAATTTACCGCCTACTTCCTAAACCCTGCTTTGCATGCAAACTGCTACTAATACTGCTCAGGAAACCGCCGTTGCTCAGCCAGCCCCCGTCAGGCGTTTACTTTCGCTCGACGCGTTACGGGGCTTCGATATGTTCTGGATTATGGGCGGTGAAGACATTTTTCACGTCCTGGCTAAAACAACCGGTTGGGCCTGGGCTATTCTCATGGCCGATCAGTTTACACATGTCGACTGGAACGGGTACCGGCCGTACGACAATATTTTTCCGTTATTTCTATTCCTCGCGGGCGTATCAACTCCGTACTCCGTTGGCAGCCGACTGGCAAAAGGAGACTCTAAAGCAAAACTGTCCCGGAAGATCATCACACGCGGGCTTCTGCTGGTAGTGCTCGGTATTATCCATAACAACGGCTTATTCGAAAACTCATTCGACGAAATGCGCTTCCCGAGCGTACTGGGCCGAATTGGCCTGGCAGGTATGTTTGCGCAGTTGATTTACGTATATGTCCGCAATGAACGAGCGCGCTACGGAATTTTTGCTGGATTGCTCCTGGGGTATTGGGCGTTGCTGATGCTCGTGCCAGTACCGGGTTACGGTGCGGGTAATCTGACGATGGAAGGCAGTCTGGTCGGCTACGTAGATCGACTGCTTATACCAGGTCGACTGTATAAAGTGGTGCATGACCCCGAGGGATTGCTCGGTATTTTGCCCGCTATCGGCACCGGTTTGCTGGGCATTTTCGCCGGAACGCAGCTGCGACGCCGGGACATTGGCGAAGGGCGCAAACTTCAGCGTCTAGCCTTGGCGGGCGTTGTCTGTCTGGCTATCGGCTGGCTATGGCATCTGGTGTTTCCAGTCAACAAAAATCTGTGGACCAGTTCATTTGTGCTGGTAGCAGGCGGCTGGAGCTTGCTGCTGCTCAGTTTGTTTTACTGGATCATCGACGTACGGAATAGTCGTCGGTGGGCGTTTTTCTTTGTCGTTATCGGCATGAATTCCATACTGATTTATCTTGTTGGCGATATCATTGACTTTGAGCACACATCGCGCTATCTGTTCAATGGCGTGCTTCAGTTCTTCGCCAAACCCGTTCAGGCCCTAGGTGCCGTACTTGGGTTTCTGGCCGTAAAGTGGGCGTTTCTTTACTTTCTGTACAAAAAGAATGTATTCCTGCGTGTGTAGATGGGGCGGTGAGTCTGTCTGCCGCACTCGCCGGCCAACAACGTAGCTCAGGTCGGCGAAGCGCATAGTTTGGGGAAGATTACCTAATTTTGGCTATTCATCTGTTAACTATTATGGCCTTAAAACAACAAATCGACGCCGATATTAAACAAGCGATGCTGGCTAAAGACCAGGACCGTCTGCGGGCACTACGCGCTATCAAATCCATGATTCTGCTGGAAGAAACAAAAGAAGGTGCGCATGGTGAACTGAAGCCGGAAGACGAAACCAAAATCTTGACAAAGGCTGTCAAGCAGCGTAAAGACTCGGCTGACATCTATCGCCAGCAGGGCCGCGAAGACCTGCTGAAAACCGAAGAAGTGGAAATTTCGATCATTGAGAATTACCTGCCCAAACAGCTTTCGGAAGACGAATTAAGAGAAAAGCTACAGGCGATTATCGCGCAGGTAGGCGCGTCGGCTCCTTCGGATATGGGTAAGGTAATGGGCGTGGCGACTAAAGAGCTTGCCGGGCAAGCTGATGGAAAAGCGATTTCAACGATGGTGAAGCAGCTTTTGCAATGAGCCAAAGAGTGAGAGAGTGAATGAGCGTAAGGCTGAGTCACTCTCTCACTCATTCATTCTCTCACTCATTGAATACCCTCGACATTTTTATGATTATCCCCCTGGCGTGGGGCGCATTTAACGGATACCGCAAAGGCCTCCTAGTCGAGATTGTTGCGGTTATTGCGTTTGTCATCGCTATGATCGTCGGATTTAAGTTTCTGGCGTTCGGCATCGACCTGCTGAGTCCGTACATCAGCCGGGAACTGGCTCGTAAACTGTTGCCCTGGCTGGGTTTTTCGGTGATCTTCTTTCCTACTGTGTTCATGATCAACCAAATGGGGTTTGCCCTTCGCCGATCGCTCAAATATACCCTACTGGGTACGTTCGACAGCGTAGCCGGTGCTGCGGTAGGTCTTTTTACGTGGGTTTTTGGAATTAGTGTAATCCTTTGGTTGTTCAGCTATATGGGGGTCAAAATGCCCCCCCGCCATACGGACGGCGCGTTCTTATATCCTTACATTCTGCCTATTGCGCCGAACGTAATGGACAAAGCCGCCGTTTGGGTGCCGAAAGGATTAGAAGCCGGAAAAAAGTGGCGGGCTCAAACCAATTAGTGATTTAGTGAATGAGCGATTGAGTGCATTTCACTTTGCCACTCAATCGCTCATTCACTAAATCGCTCATTAGAAATGGAGATACAGAAAAAAGACATACGTAAGCTAACGGCCGCTCAGCTTAAAGACTGGCTGACGGAACAGGGGGAACAGGGATTCCGGGCGAAGCAGATTCACGAATGGCTCTGGAAGAAATCGGCGTTATCGTTTGAGCAGATGACTAACCTGTCGGTGCCAACGAGAAATTTGCTGGATACGCATTTTGAGATTCGTCCCCTCACTGTCGATCAGCAGCAACGTAGCAACGACGGTACCATTAAGTCTTCGTTTCGCTTATTCGACGGAAACCTGGTCGAAGGAGTCCTGATTCCGGCCTTACGGAATGACGACAACAACCGGATGACCGCCTGTGTATCGAGTCAGGTTGGCTGCTCGCTTACGTGTAAGTTCTGCGCGACGGGTTATATGGACCGGAAGCGGAATCTGGAAGCTTCCGAAATCTATGACCAGGTTGTAGCCATCGACCGGCAGGCGAAAGAGAATTATAACGTACCACTTTCGAACATTGTCTATATGGGCATGGGCGAGCCGCTGCTGAATTATAAGAACGTACTGGAATCAGTAGATCGCATTACGTCGCCAGATGGGCTAGGCATGTCGCCGAAGCGAATTACGGTATCAACGGCGGGTATTGCCAAGATGATTAAGCAACTGGGTGACGACGACGTAAAATTCAATCTGGCGCTGTCGTTGCACGCGGCCAATGATTTGAAGCGCGACCAGATTATGCCCATCAACGAAAGCAATACGCTACAGGCTCTAGGCGATTCGTTGGGTTACTTTTATAAGAAAACAGGCACCCGGATTACGTTTGAATATATCCTGTTTTACAATTTCAATGATACGATTCAGGACGCTCAGGAGCTTTGGAAGTTCACCAAGCGCGTACCGGCCAAAGTAAACATCATCGAGTACAATCCGATTGCGGAAGCGAACTTCAAAAACACCGATCCGCAAACCCTCGACCGATTTGCCTATTTTCTGGAGAATAAAGGCGTTACGGTAAATGTCCGGCGAAGTCGGGGTAAAGATATTGATGCGGCCTGCGGTCAATTGGCAGGTAAAAAATGATGGGGCTTACGAGCCCCATTTTTGTTGCTTAACAATTTGGTAATATGGCTCTAGTTAGTTTGCCGTACTTTTGTGTGCATACTTGGCATACAGATCCGCTGTTTGCCTGATCATAGAAGACAAACCTCTCATGTTTGGATTAGAAACGGATGTTTTTATCCTCCTGTTTATCAGCTTATTTGCTGCTTGTGCGTTTGAATTTGTCAACGGTTTCCACGATACCGCCAACGCAGTTGCCACCGTTATTTACACCAATTCGCTAAAACCAACCATCGCTGTTGTCTGGTCGGGCATCTGCAATTTTACGGGTGTCTTGCTGGGCGGAATCGGGGTGGCCATGGGCATTGTGAACCTGCTGCCGGTTGAGTTACTAGTCGATCAGAACGTTTACCATAGCATAGCCATGGTGCTGGCTTTACTGATCAGCGCTATTATCTGGAACCTCGGTACGTGGTACTTTGGGCTGCCCAGCTCTAGTTCGCACACGCTCATTGGCTCCATTCTTGGCGTTGGCCTTGCCTTCGCTACGTTACCCGATAATAAAACCGGGTCGGCCGTAAACTGGGAAAAAGCCATTGAGACGGGGCAGGCCCTGTTGCTGTCGCCATTGCTGGGCTTTAGTCTGGTTATTATCATCATGTTTTTTATCCGCCGGACAGTACCTCAGGAGACCAAAGATCAGTTGTTTAAGGAGCCTAAGAAAAACGCGCCCCCACCGGCCTGGATTCGCGGCATCCTGATTGCTACCTGTTCGCTAGTTAGTTTCTTTCACGGCAGCAATGACGGTCAGAAAGGCGTGGGCCTGATTATGCTTATCCTGATCGGAGTTGTCCCCTTTCACTTCGCAATCAAGACCGATCTAGACCCTCGTCTGCTTCAGCCCAATATTGCGGGTATTGAGCAGACCGCTGCGGCCATCAACGCTAAACAGCTTTCTCCTACCAATCAGGCTCGTCTGGCCCGCACCCAGACCGAACTGTCGGAATTGAAAGCGTTGATTAACGGCCCCCTGGTCGACAATCGCATCCCCCAGGAAAAACGCCTGGACGTACGCCGGGATCTGTTGCTGATCAATAGCAACATGAACAAGATTGTGGAAGATGAAGGGGCTAATTTGAGTTCGAACCAACTCGCCGTTCTCAAAACTAACCTAAGCGAAGAAAGCGGATTACGCCGGTATACAGACTACGCTCCTTTGTGGGTAATTTTAATGATTGCGCTCTCTTTAGGGCTGGGAACCATGATTGGCTGGCGCCGGATCGTCGTCACTGTCGGCGAAAAGATCGGTAAGCAGCATTTGACCTACGCACAAGGTGCATCGGCCGAATTAACCGCGGCCACCATGATCGGGCTAGCGTCGTGGATGAAATTGCCCGTCAGTACTACGCACGTCCTGTCTTCCGGGATTGCCGGTAGTATGGTCGCTAACAAAGGCATTAAGAATTTACAGGCCGGAACCGTTCGAAATATTGCGCTGGCGTGGGTGCTGACCTTACCCGTCTCCATGCTCCTGTCGTTTACCCTGTATATTTTCTTCCGCTGGGTCCTCTAAGGAGTTGGTCATAGCCAATTTACTTTACCCACTCGGGCGCATCCTGCTCGATGGCGTGTCTGACTTTGGCAACAATGTCGTCAATGGACTCGTCTGGACCGAATTGCAGCGGCTCTTTGAAGCGAACCGTAAGCAACGTGTTGCGCTTTTTGAACCGCAGTCCTTTTTTGTCAAACGCTCTCCGGAAGCCATTAATCACCACCGGCACTACAATCGGTTCGTTGTTTTTGATCAGGTGGCCAGTTCCCTTTCGCACGGGCGCATAGGGACTAGTGGTTCCCTGCGGGAAGCTGACGACCCAACCGTGCGCCAGCGCTTTGGCTATTTTGTCGTTGGCTGACGTATCGACGGAGCGCTGAACTTCACGGCCCTCGGCTCGCCAGGAGCGCTCAATCGTCAGTGCCCCTCCAGCCGCGAATATGCGCGGCACAAAGCCTTTATTCATCGTTTCGGAAGCGGCTACGTAATACTGTCTGGCACGCGGTCCTAACAGATAAACGGGAGGCAACATAGTATTTTGAAACCCCCATTTGACGGCGCAAAAAATATGGAAGAAGGCAATTACGTCGGCAAAATACGTCTGGTGGTTCGACAGGAATAAGACGTTGTTGATGGGCAGGTTTTCCAGATTCTCCGTGCCTTCGATCTGAATTCGATTGACAACTGTGTAGCGTGCATACGTAAGCCAGCCCACAATGGCAATTAGCATTCGCCTTACCAAGAGTGAGTTGCCAAACGGGTCACGCTCGAAAATGCCGAGCACATCTAGTGGCATCAAAAACTTAGGCAGGTAGCTGAATTTAGTTGGCTTGATGTAGTTCATCGGAGGTTAAGATGGCACGTAGCTAGTAAAGTTACAAGGCCGTTACAATGTTTTCAAGAAATAGTGCAAACGACTAAATCGCAAATAAAAAGCCCGCAAGAGCCATATACAAGCCTGGGTTTACGAAAGCAAACCAACCCGAAATTTAGCCCGTTTGCCTTTGCATTTGATGTATTTCCTAGCGAGCGCCATTCCAGATGTAATTCCAATCCCAAACACCTGGATACTCTGCACATATACTTTGCCTGAACATTGGCGCCACTGGATAAAGACGTAACGCTTGCCCAACAACGGCAGATATAGTGTCTGCTCATGGCGCTTAACCTACTACGCTGTAAACACATCATGAGCAAACGCCTAGTCAACTAACTCACTTCTAATTGATTATAAATTATTTGAAAGTTAATTAATCCTTTGAATCGCTACGTTGTCAAACCGACATATCACACAAAAACACAACCTGCCTATTGCTGACGATCTACACAATTACGTTTAGTTTACTTCTTTACCAATCTGTTTTCCCTTCAAAGTCATGAAACGAATTGTGCTCGCTGGTATCGTTGCCCTTGGTTTGTCATTCGCTCAAACAGCAGTTGCTCAGGTGCAGGTAGGCATCCGGGGCGGAGCCAACTGGGCCTTTGCCTCTAAACCCGAGTTCCTGGGTAGCCTAACGCCCGACTTCCACCCATCGCCCGGCCCTACAGGTGCCATTTTCTTAGACATTCCGCTGAGCGACTACGTATCGTTTCGGCCCGAGATTTCATACATACAAAAAGGGTTTATGGTTAAAGAAGGTGTTGACCTGAATCTAGGTGGCGTTTCACTGCCGATTGGGGCTCGAATTGCCTACCAGTCGCAGAACCTCGAAGTGCCCCTTCTGTTTAAAGTGAATTTTTCGGATGGGCCAGTTCAACCGTATCTAATTGCCGGTCCAGCCGTCGGCTATGCACTTGACGGACGCGTTCGCAGCCGGGCCACGGCCCTGCTCGTTACCTCTCAGCCTATTGATGTAGACGTAAATTACGGCGGTGCCTTGAATCGCTGGGATGTGAGTGCCGTAGGTGGTTTAGGGGTAGCGATGGATGCTGGCCCTGGCAAATTCTTCATCGAAGGTCGGTATACTCATGGCTTCACGCGCCAGGTGCAGGTGCCCGTTGTCAACGTGAACGTACGGAACCGCGGAGTAGGCGTCTCGCTGGGTTACTCCTTCCCCATAGGTTATTAAGTGAGGTTAGGGTAGTGGTGTAGCATATAGTCCGTTCCCCCCATTCACTCGCTACATTCACTATCCTTACTTCACTGAATCAACCACCATTCCTATTTATTTTGTTGAATCAACCTGAATCAGTAAAAGCGAAGCCAGTCGGCTTCGCTTTTCTTTTTGATGAATAGACGGTTAAAATTGTAGAGTTTTCGGTAAACACATGATTGCATCAACTGAAAAGGTATTATTTTTACCTTTCGTTATTCACCGAATTTGTTCTGGCGTCACCCAACTATGGCAAGATTAACCGATTTTGTTCGCTCAAGCAGTACCGAACCGCACCGTATTCGTACCCGGCAAATCCTGAAAGCGCACCCAGAAATTAAGAAATTAATTGGTCAGAAGAACCCTACGACGTTCTGGGTCATTCTGGGTTGTGTTTCGCTTATGACTGGCATGGCATATCTGCTCAGGGATCAATCGTGGTGGCTGGTGGTGGCAGCAGCCTGGTTCATTGGCGCCTTTCCGGCGCATACGCTGTTCGTGTGCATTCACGAAGCCGCACATAACCTGATCTTCCGCAAGCCAGCGGCCAACGCCTGGGCAGCCATTTTTGCCAACCTGCCGACCGTATTTCCAACGGCTTTATCATTCAAAAATTTCCATATCAAGCACCACGCGTTTCAGGGTGTTCACGAACTGGACGCCGACCTGCCGGACTGGTACGAAGCAAAGCTCATCAATAACTATTCGATCGGAAAGGCGCTCTGGTTGCTGCTGTTCCCTATTTTCCAGGCTATCCGTACGATTCGTATGAAAGAACTGGCGGTCATCGACAAATGGGTAGCCGCTAACATCATCGTCCAGCTTGCCTTCGACGTGCTGGTGGTGACTTTGTTTGGCTGGAAGGCGCTTATCTTCATGCTGTTGTGCCTGTTTTTCTCGGTTGGTCTTCACCCACTGGGTGCCCGCTGGATTCAGGAGCACTACCTGACGCTCGACCCAGAACAGGAAACTTATAGCTACTATGGTCAGTTGAATGGCGTTAATCTGAACGTAGGGTTTCATAACGAGCACCACGATTTCCCGTCTATTCCCTGGAACAGACTTCCAGAAATCAAGAAATCAGCTCCGGAATACTACGATACGTTAAAATACCATACGTCTTACGTTCGCTTGTTCTTCCGCTTCCTGTTCGACCAGGAGATTTCGCTGTACTCGCGCATTGTCCGTAAAGAACGGGGTCGTGTAACCATTGCCGACCAGTCAAAACCCGACATTGAGCTGGTTCAATCGCACGCTATTCCAGCCGAAAGTGCAGTGTAATAAGTTACGCTGACACAAGCACACATCAACAAAAAAGCCGAAGCAATTGATTGCTTCGGCTTTTTTGTTGGTAACCTTATCGATTAAAACTTTGCTTTTCCAGAGTCCAGGAACGTAACAAAATTAGCAATGCTGCGGTCGTAGTTCTTAGGCGCTACCAAGAGCTTACCTTCGCTATTCACCAGGCAGTAGTGCGGCTGCGCATTGTTGTTGTACTGCGTGATTTGCAGGTCGGCATTTTGGGCTCCAATTGTCTTTTTTACCTTCCCGTCATAGGTAGAGGTATACCAATCCGTTTCGGGCAATTCAGTTTTATCGTCTACGTAGAGTGCAACCACTACGTAATCATTCTGAAGCCGGGATAAAACGGACGGATCTGACCAAACGCGCGCTTCCATTTCCCGGCAGTTCACGCAACCATGACCCGTAAAGTCAATGAACACGGGTTTGTTCACCTTCTTGGCGTAAGCCAGCGCCTGCTTATAGTCGAAGAAACCCTGCAACCCCTGCGGCAGCTTGAATAGGTTCGCGTATTTAGGCGTTTCGCCCAACGTATTCGTCTCCGTGTCTCTGGAAGATGATGAACCGGCTGCCAGGCTAAAGTCCTGTGAGGTAGCCGGTGGTAAGTAGCCTGACAACGCTTTTAACGGGGCACCCCACAAACCTGGAATCATGTACACGACAAAGGCAAACGTAACAATAGCCAGCAACAGACGCGGTACACTTACCGTTTTCGTTTCGCTATCGTGAGGCATCCGCACTTTTCCTAGGAAGTAAAAGCCGATCAGAGCAAAGATCACAATCCAGAACGACAAGAATACTTCTCGGTCGAGCAGGCCCCAGTGGTAAACCTGATCGGCAATGCTCAGGAATTTCAAAGCTAATGCCAACTCCAGAAAACCTAATATCACCTTAACTGAGTTGAGCCAGCCGCCAGACTTAGGCATACTCTTTAGCCACTGCGGAAAAGCTGCAAACAACGTAAACGGCACGGCGAAAGCGGACGAGAAAGCCGTCATACCAATGATCGGCTTGATAACCTCTCCACCCGCCGACGCAACGAGCAGACTGCCCACAATCGGACCGGTGCAGGAAAACGACACCAGAACCAGGGTAAACGCCATAAAGAAAACGCCACCCAGACCACCCCGTTCAGCACGGGCATCGGCGCTGTTCACTAGGGAGGTAGGCAGCACAATCTCGAATAAACCCAGAAAAGACAGGCCAAAGACAAAGAAAATGGCGAAGAAAAGCACGTTGGGTAACCAGTGCGTACTGACAAAATTGGCAAAAGCCGGGCCGTTTATGCGCGAAACGACGGTGCCCACCAGAACGTAAATACCGATGATCGACGCGCCGAAGAGCAAGGCTTTCCAGCGACCTCCCGCCTGATTAGTAAAGAAACTTACCGTCATCGGAATAATGGGGAACACGCAGGGTGTCAGCAACGCTAACAGGCCTGATAAAAAAGCCGCGACAATAAAGCCCATCATCGACGTATCGGCAGATGTATCCGACGCGGCTGTTCCTACGATTTCCTCCGGTGCTTTGAGAGCCTCTTTCACCCCTGCGTCGGATACGCTTACTTCAGGCGTAGCCGTATCGATTGGGGCAGCAGCCACAACGGCCGTTTCAGAAGTCGGAGCTGTCGTAACCGAATTCGCTGCGGGAGCCGTCGCGACCGAAGCAGCCGAAGTTGACACTGGCGCTGTTGCCGCTACCGCACTGGCTTTAAGGTCGGCGGAGAACTCAACTTCGGCCGGTGGCAGACAAACACCGTCTTTGTCGGAGCAGACCTGGTACTCGGCGGTGCCCGAAAACGTACCGACAGGCTTAAGAACCTTTATCTTCTGCTCAAAAACGGCTTTATTTTTGAATTGCCGAACCTTTGCGGCCCATACTTCCTCGAAGACTTCCTCTACACCTATCGGTGTCGGCTTTCCAACCAGCGAATAGGCGTCGGAGCTGTTAAACTTGAACGTTGTCGGAATCGGACCAATATTGGGATCCAAGTCATTGGAATACATGTGCCAGCCACTGCCGATGGTAGTCTCGATACGAACGCTGATTACGTCACCGACCTGAGCAGGCTGTTTCACTACTTTTGCCGACCAGGAAGTCGGATCTTTACGGATTTGCGCTACAGTTACAAAGCTGATTAACAGCCCAATCACCAGCGCGAAAATTGATTTCATACCGCTTTGGGTAAGTGATGGTTTCTTGATGAACAGAAATACCACAAAAATATTTCCATTTCCTACCTGAACCAACAAACAAAACCCTGACCACGGCCAGGGTTTGCGAATGAACTACGTAACGAACGCTGTTTACTACAGCTTAGTAACTAAACAAAACAGGGTTAAGCGCATCCTGTGGCGTACCGCCGATGGGTGCGTTCGCCAGCCACTTGGCATGGTCGGCTACCTGATAGGAATTGCGAGGCTGCATGATTACCTGATCCCTATCCATATAAATCATGGTCATTACCTTACGGGGTTTACTCGACAGGTTCGGCCCAGCCCGGTGGAAGGTCCAGCCCGCATGATAGCTTACCTCACCGAGTTCAAACGGCGTATCGTTGAGCGGAAAATTCTGTTTTTGCAACGTATCGGCCAGAATCGCTTCGCTCTCGTCGCTGATCTCAATATCACGGCCAATCTCCACGTGCTGACTGCCTTCCGCAAACGCCAGCGGCCCCATTTCCATGGGCGTTTCCTGCAGCGGAATCCAAACCGTTGCGGTATTGGGCGACGCTAAAGGCCAGTAAAACTGATCCGCGTGCCAGGGCGTAATGCCACCGGAGGGTTCTTTGTACAGGGCCTGATCGTGGTAAAGCCGCACCGATTTGACACCCATTAGATCGGCCGCGATTTTGGCCAGCCGTTTCGAGAAAACGAACGCTTTTGCCTGCTCATCTTCCTGCCAGAGGTTCATGATCTGAAGAAACGCGCGTTCATACGTAGTGCGCTCTTCCATGGGTTTGGTTAACGTATTGAGCCGAAACACCAGTTCTGTGATGATGTCTCCATAATAGCTGAGCACGGCTGGACTCAGCACCTGCTTCAGCTTAACGTACCCATTCTGACGGTAAAAGGCGATTGCCTCCGGGCTTAACGCGTACGGCGTATTTAACTCTTCGGACAGAACAGCTTTGTCGATGGTGGCTTCCATAGGGTTTGGATCGTGCAGAATTAGATTTAGGAATAATTGAGTATAACAAAAATAGCTCCGCCGGGCCTATCGAAATAAAGCATCGTTCACCAATTTATAGTCATTATTGACCATTTTTAGCCAATTTTTACGTTTTCTATGGTAAGAAAGCGCACGTATGAAAGCTTTATTTGAAAAAGTGACAATCAGTGATCGTAGCTCGCTCCTGGTACGCCGGTTTCAGCTGGCGTATTTCGATGCGCCCTGGCACTATCATCCCGAATATGAGCTAACCTATATTATACGTGGGCATGGCCGTCGGTTTGTGGGCGATCATCTTGAATTCTTTCAGGACGGAGATCTGGTGTTGCTGGGTCCGAACCTGCCTCATTTCTGGCGTAGTGACGATTCGTTTTACCAGGCCCATACTGATAAACAGGTCGAATCGGTAGTCATTCAGTTTCCCGTTACGTTGGATGAGCAGGTTCTGGCAGCGGTACCGGAAGCCGAGCCCGTTCGGATGCTGTTCGAGCGTGCCCGCTACGGATTATGCTTCAGCCCGGCAATACGCCAGCGGGTGGCGGCTGAGCTTGATGCCCTGCCGACCCATACGGGTTTAACACAGGTTGTAAGCCTGCTTACCATTCTAAATACCTTAGCTACCGACCGGGATGCGTACCTACTGGCCAGCGAGGGCTATCAGCTGGCACCGGGCGCGGCTGAGACAGAACGTATGAAACGTATTCTTGACTGTATACTCACCCACTTCAGAGACGAACTTCAACTTGAGCAGGTGGCGTCCATTGCCGGTATGACGCCGGCCGCTTTCTGCCGCTATTTTCGGAAACGCACCCGCAAAACATTCGTTGCATACGTAACGGAACTGCGCATCAGCTATGCCCGCAATCTGTTGGCCCAAGGCGACTTGAGTATTAGTCAGGTTGGACTTGAATCAGGCTTTACAACAATCTCCCACTTTCACCGGCACTTTAAACGCCAAACCGGTCTGACGCCCCTGCGCTACCAAGCTGTAGTTCGCGGAGGTACCTGAGCCCCTAAAGTTAAAGCAGAGCGACCGCGTAAAATCTTCCTGATTCTACCATTTTCTGCCGTACATTTGTCTATACTAAGCTAATTGTCTGAGGAACTCCTACGTAGTAGAATTGAAGCCGACAATCAGCGCTTTATACAACCAAACACAAACCTACGCGCAGCATGACGACCGCGACCACCACCGCCCGCGATACGCAGGTGTTTGACCTGATTGCCAAAGAACAACACCGGCAGGAATCAGGTATTGAACTGATTGCTTCTGAAAACTTCGTGTCTCCCCAGGTGATGGAAGCGGCCGGAAGCGTTCTGACCAATAAATATGCAGAAGGTCTTCCCGGAAAACGTTATTACGGCGGCTGCGAAGTAGTTGATCAGGTTGAGCAGATTGCGATCGACCGCGCCAAAGAATTGTTCGGCGCTAGCTGGGTTAACGTTCAGCCGCACTCGGGCGCACAGGCCAACACGGCGGTGTTTCTGGCGTGTCTGCAACCCGGCGATACCATTCTGGGTTTCGATCTGTCGCATGGCGGGCACCTTACCCACGGTTCGCCCGTGAACATTTCGGGTAAATACTTCCGGCCTACTTTTTACGGCGTAGAGCGGGAAACAGGCGTCATCAACTACGATGTTGTGGAAGAAACGGCAAAACGCGAACGGCCAAAGATGCTGATCTGTGGCGCGTCGGCTTACAGCCGCGACTGGGATTATGCTCGCTTACGGGCTATTGCCGATGAAGTTGGCGCGTTGCTTCTTGCCGACGTATCGCATCCGGCGGGTCTGATTGCAAAAGGTCTTTTGAATGACCCATTGGCCCATGCCCACATTGTAACCACCACTACCCACAAAACACTACGTGGTACGCGGGGCGGCATGATCATGATGCGGAATGATTTTGAGAATCCATTCGGTATCAAAACAATAAAAGGCGAAACACGGCTGATGTCGTCGCTGCTCGATTCAGGCGTTTTCCCGGGTACACAGGGTGGTCCACTGGAGCACATCATTGCCGCCAAAGCCGTAGCGTTTGGCGAAGCCTTGACCGACGATTTTTATGATTATGCCGTTCAGGTGAAGGCTAATGCGCAAGCGATGGCCAAAGCCTTTACGGATCGTGGGTATGCGATCATTTCGGGCGGTACAGATAACCACCTGATGTTGATTGATCTGCGCTCGAAAGGGTTGACGGGCAAGCTGGCCGAAAACACCTTAATCAAAGCCGACATTACCATTAACAAAAACATGGTACCGTTCGACGACAAGTCGCCCATGGTTACGTCGGGTATGCGCGTTGGTACTGCGGCCATGACCACCCGCGGGTTGAAGGAATCGGACATGGAGCAGATTGTCGTATATATTGACCGCGTGCTGATGAATCACGACGACGAAGCCACGCTTGCAACCGTTAAAGAAGAAATTAATGAGTGGATGAAAGCGTTTCCACTCTACAAAAGTTAAGCATTAAAGCGTGAAAGGGCGGAAGAGGGAATGAGTGACTTATTATGCTGATGCCCATTCATCTTCGCTCTTTCACGCTTTCACTCTTTCACTCTTTTAGTACACATGCCACTCGACCAACTGACCGACGAGGAGATTGACGCTGAAGGCAAGGAGATGTCCTTTCTGGATCATCTTGAAGAACTTCGTTGGCATATCATTCGTGCTGTAGGCTCCATTTTTGTATTTGCCATCATTGCCTTCGTTTTCATCGAAGAGATCTTTGATAAAGTAATTCTTGCCCCTAAGCGCCCGGACTTCTGGACGTATCGCATGATGTGTAAGCTGGCAGATATGACTGGCTATGCCGACCTGTGCGTGAAGAAGCTGAATTTTGAGTTGCAGGCGCTGGGTATGGCCGACAACTTCACGATGGCCATGACGTCGTCGCTGATCATCGGATTATCGTTCGCTTTTCCCTACGCGTTCTGGGAAGTGTGGCGCTTCATTAAGCCGGGTCTGATGCCAACCGAAAAGAAAGCCGCCCGTGGAGCCGTTTTCTACGTGTCCTTTCTGTTCATGCTGGGTTTGTTGTTCGGGTATTTCATCGTGTCACCCCTGGCCATCAACTTCTTAGCTAATTTTACGATTTCACCGGAAATCAAGAACCAGTACGATATTACATCGTATATCTCTACGCTGGTAACGCTTTCCTTGGGTTGTGCGCTGATTTTCCAGATGCCCATGATCGCGTTTGTGCTCTCGAAAGTAGGAGTTCTGACCCCGGCTTTCATGCGGGAATACCGCAAACACGCCTGGATTGTTATTCTGATCGTAGCGGGTATCATTACCCCATCTCCTGATATTTATAGCCAGATTCTGGTAGCCCTTCCGTTAACCTTGCTGTATGAGGTTAGTATCCTCGTTTCTGGGCGCGTTCAGCGAGCCCGACTCAGAGAACAGCAGGCTCTGGAAAAACAATAAGAATGCTTAAAAACGAAAAGAGCCCTCCTGCGCAGGAGGGCTCTTTTCGTTTCTGGATGGTTGTGGTATATTTACTGTAAACGAATACGTGTATGCAGGCTTTAGAGAAGATACAGCTCAGCGACGCACAGGAGGCTATGCTGGAAGAAGGTGAACTGATTCTTATTCCAGCATCGTGGGAAGAATTTGAAGAGTTCCTGACCGAAACAAACCATCGCGTAGAGTACCGCGACGGCCACATCGTTTTTATAGGTTTAGCTACAATTATCCACGAGTTATTAGTAACGCAGTTAATCTATTTGCTCAAAGGCTTTTATCTTGAAAAACCGTTTTACGTACTGGGCAGCAATACCGGTATCCGTAAAGACGGAAAAAAAGGCCATTATAATGGTGACGTACTGGTTGTAAAAGGCCAGCCTGTTTATCAGGGAAAGTCTAGGTCCATTATTACAAACCCGTATTTAATCGTCGAGATTCTTTCCAGGTCTACGCTGAACTACGACCTGGGCGCCAAGCGTCAACAATACGAGAAAATGGATACGGTGAATGAATTGATTTTCGTTAATCCATTCGACCGTGAAGTTGTTGTGTGCCGCCGTACCGACCAGGCGAATGCCTGGCTGGAAACAACGTATTCTAACCCGGAAGATCGGGTAATTATAGACGAGTATCAGGTTCGGTTAGGCGATGTGTTCGCCAATCTGCCCGAAGAAGACAACTGACAATGCAATACGATTTCAGAAAATACCACTACCGCTCCATTAACGCAGCTACCGACGCGGAACGAGCCGAAATCAATCAGGAGTTGAAAGACCTTTACGCGGGGCTATCCGACGACGAAAAGCAAGAATTCAACCGCCAGCTTCAGGCTTTTTTGGCGAAAGAGATGGGACGTATCAAGTCAGATTATGAGTCAGTAAAAGGCGGGTTAGGCAACAATTAAATCATGCCCCGCGCTTTCAGCTCAAGGTATTTGTTGACCGTATTGGCAGTCAGGTTTTCCGGAGCAGTCAGAATGGTTTGAATGCCATATTGGGCCAGCTCTTTCACAATCTGCTTTTTCTCGAAGGTAAACTTCTCCCCAATTGTTTTCAAATAAATCTGCTCAGTATCCGCAGCAGGCTGATCAAGCAGGGCGCGGAGTTCCGTATTCTCGAAGAAAACGATCAAGAGCAGGTGATCTTTAGCCAGTCGGCGGAGATAAGGAAGCTGCCGGTGCAGCGCACTCACGGTTTCGAAGTTGGTGAACAGCAGCAACAAGCTTCGCTGGCGAACGTGCGTACGAACACTAGCGTATAAGCTCTCGTAATCCGTTTCCATAAAGCGCGTTTTCTGACGATAAAGCACTTCGAGAATCTTGAGCATGTGCCCCGAGCGCCGGTCGGCCAAAACTAGTTGACCAACGTGATCCGAGAAAGTCAGGATACCCGCCCGGTCCTGCTTCATCAGCGCGATATTGCTCAGCACCAGACTAGCGTTGATGGCATAGTCGAGCAACGTCAGCCCGTTGAAGGGTGATCGCATCACGCGGCCTTTATCAATCAGGCAGTAGATGGGCTGCGACCGTTCGTCTTGGTAGGCGTTAATCATCAGCGACGCCCCCCGCGGATCGGTACGTCGGGCGGTGGCTTTCCAGTTTACCGTGCGCACGTCGTCGCCGGTCGTATACGGACGTACCTGCTCAAACTCCATACTATGCCCGATACGTCGAATCCGTTTAACGCCGACTTCGTTCAGACGATTGGTGGCCGCTAATAGTTCGTACTGCCGCATTTGCAGAAATGACGGATAGACCGCCACCGTTTTCCCCTGCTCGAACTGATACCGGCGTTTCAACAAACCCAGGGGCGTTAGGACAAATACGTTAACGGCTCCGAAATTGTATTCTCCCCGACGGATAGGCCGTAACTCGTAGCGAATAGCTTTCGTTTCGCGGGGCACAAGCTGACTCCGAAACAGAATATCACGTCGTTGGAATTGAACCGGAATTTCGTCAATCACCTCTGCGTCAGCGCGGAAGGCATACCGGTTTTCGAGGTAAATAGTGAGTGGGTTCTCGTCGCCGTTCGACAAGCGCTCAGGTACTTCGCGCCGGGCGAAAAAGCCTGATTTCTGACGAAATAACAGCCAACCATCTATACCGATAGCAACCAGAAACAAGATAAAGCCTAGCTGTACTATAGGCAGCAAAACAGGAAAAGCGTAGGCTGCAACGAACCCCAACACAAAGGCGATCAGCGCAAGCCATAACCGCGTGGCGACGAAAACAGGTCGTAAAAATTTCAATGGTTTGCGTTTTTTAGGTTGGCCAGTGCCTCCTCAATCTCCGACTCAAAAACCGGGTTAAAATTATCCTCCTGATAGTTACCCGCCCGTTCGTACCGTAAGGCTTTGCAAAAGAAAGACGCATCCTGAAAAGCCGTTCGGGCATCGGTTAGGCGGTTAAGCTGCACAAAAGCTTGTCCCCGGTAATAATGGACCAGTGCACTACGTTTAAAATTCTTAATTGCTTTATCCAGATCCGCCAGCGCTTTTGCGGGCTGCTGCGTGGCCAGATAACTGACGGCGCGGCTAACGTAATGCCGGTAGTTAACCCATTCGGCACCGTGCTTCGCTTCGAGCGGCTCAATGCTGATTGAAAACTGTTCGATCGCTTTCGGATGATCGCCTAAGCTACGATACGTCAGGCCACGTAGGTAACTCACGGGATTGTTGTTAATCATATCATCAAAAGTCGGCGTCAGGGCATCGAAAGCGTTGAGGTGTTGCAAGGCCCGCGGGTAATCGTGTAGCATTGATAGATAAACTTCGCCAACGGTTCCGTGCTCTTTCGGGAAGAGATCAGCCGTGTTTTCGAGCCAGTAGGCGGCCTGTTCGTATTCGCGCTGCCAGACATATCCCAGCGCCCTGAAGCGGTAGTTCATGCCGGAGGCCGATGCAGTATCGGGGCCCGCCGACGCTCGTTTGAAGCCCGCCCGGACGTACGCAGGTGGTACGGTAAGGTTAACGGCCAGCGCAGACGCGTATGCATCCAACCTTTCCTCACCCGTTTGAGCAAGCACCGAGAGAGGATGTAGCCAGCAAACAAAGCAGAGCCATTTCATGGTAAAATATCAGTCAAACGGCCATCTTTTAGCCGAAACGTGAGTGATATTGCCGAATCCTGCGGTCGATAAGCGGCCGGGTCAGCCGCGTTCACCGCCAGGTCGGCGGGTATGTGCTCCCGGCAGATTTTCAGCAACTGACCGGTGATTTGTGCCGCAAACGATCTGGGACAATAATCTTCATCAAAACCGGCTACGTCGAACAGACCCCGTTCGCCCTGGCAGTTGATCGCAAACCGTACGCGCACGAGACCCGACTGCCCCGGCTGATAAACG
This sequence comes from Spirosoma knui, assembly GCF_054780635.1. Lineage (NCBI taxonomy): Bacteria > Pseudomonadati > Bacteroidota > Cytophagia > Cytophagales > Cytophagaceae > Spirosoma > Spirosoma knui. The sequence continues at coordinate 221,746 of NZ_BAAGVY010000009.1, forward strand.
GGTTGGTAATAAGTCCTGACAAGTTGGGCTACGTTGTATTTTTCATTTCGACTACCGAAGAAACCGTTCTCCATGCGGGAAAAACAGGTAACGCAGGTCTGGAAACCGTTTGGCCTACAAGAGTCGCCGGGCGGTATCTGCTTAACAAACCGGAAGCTTTCAGTCGCTACGCTTTGACCATTCCAGCTAATCACCCGAAACTGACTAGTTGTTACGTCGGTAAGCTGCCAAAGGAGTTTGTAGCCCCCATCACGCTTATACAACGTACCGCTGACGACGAGAAACACCGACGTGCCGAATCTGGCTAACCGCCAGTAATGCACCGTGCGCTGGTTCGTGCAGGCATTTTCCAGACTTACCTGGCCACTGGCGTACAAATTCACGATCAGGCTGTCGGACTGCCAGGTCCGCCCCACGAGTTGCTTATACGCATTAGCCGAATCGATGGGCACGTCTTGGAACCGCCGAAAGCGCATTGGATAATAAGCCCCCAGTTGAAGCAGGTCGTTGTGCAGGTGAACAAGCCGCGGAGCGTATCGGATCGTATCTAACCGAAACGCCTGGTTTGTAATACCCCAGGTTGACAATCGCTCAGTTGCCGAGCCATCGACCATACCCAGGTGATACGTACTGTCGGCATCCAGTTGCAAGTAGATGGGCAGCGGGCAGAACGTTTCCAGGTCAACCTCGGTATGAATACCAATCCAGGTACCGACCATTTGTTCATGCATTGGCGTCTGCGCAGCTACAAGCTGGCAAACACACAAACAAACGAACAGCCAGCCAGCCCTCCTCATCTCGGAACTTCAATTTTTTGAACGAGCTGCGCTACAACCTCATCGGCCGTCCCACCTTCCATCTCCCGCTCGGGCGTAAGCAGAATGCGATGCCGAAGCACCGGGACTGCGAGTTCCTGCACGTCTTCGGGCGTAATGAAGTCGCGTCCCCGGAGCGTTGCGAGGGCTTTTGCGCCGTTGAGTATAGCCACCGAAGCGCGGGGTGACGCGCCCAGGTACAGCGATTTGTTGGCCCGGGTGGCCTGCACAATTTGCGCAATGTAATCGAACAGTTTGTCTTCAACGTGCACCTGATGCACCTGCGCCCGGAGCGTTGCTATTTGGTCGGCAGTTAGTACCGCACTTACCGCAGCCACAGCATCGGAGAGGTTCTGACTGCCCGCGCTCCGGCGCTGATGATGCCCCCGCAGAATGTCGACTTCTTCGGCAGGTGCTGGGTAACCTACCACAATTTTGAAAAGAAACCGGTCGAGTTGTGCTTCGGGTAGCCGATACGTTCCCTCCTGCTCGATCGGATTCTGTGTCGCCAGCACCATAAACGGCTCACTAAGGTGATAGGTCGTGCCGTCGTTGGTAACCTGGCGCTCCTCCATCACTTCAAACAAAGCCGCCTGCGTTTTGGCGGGAGCCCGGTTGATCTCATCGATCAAGACGATATTCGAAAAGATAGGCCCTTGCCTGAACTGAAAGTCACCGGTTTTCGGCATAAATACGGACGTGCCCAGCACATCCGACGGCATCAGATCAGGCGTAAACTGAATGCGGCTAAAATCGACTGACATTGTCCGGGCCAACAACTTCGCGGTGAGCGTTTTGGCTACGCCCGGAACGCCTTCGATCAACACGTGCCCATCGGCTAGAAGCGCGGTTAGCAGCAGATCAATCGTTTGCTGCTGCCCAACAATGACTTTACCAACTTCGGCGCGGATCGCGTCGATGGCGGCTGTGAGCGGGGTAAGATCTATACGAGATTCGAATGGAGTCATGCTAATAGGTTTATCATCCGGATTGGCGGGATGACCGAAATTACACAGTTATAAGTTTATTGAATTTTTCGATAGCGTCGTTGAGCGCAAGTAAATCATGTTCGGAAAGATCAATACGTTTCTGAACGTTACGTAGTTGCCTGACCAGTTCGTTGGTTTCTTCCAGCGAAGCCCCACTCTTACGGGCCAGTGTCTGCGTAAACTCGTTGTCGAGGTTGTTTGTATTCAATCCATAGCGGTCGCGCAGTTCCGCCAGAAAATACTGAACCTTCTGACGAGCCAGGTTGTCGTGATCGCCCTGTTGAAAATACAACTGCCCAACGGTTTTAACGAAATCCAACGATGTGTTTTGAATGGGCTCGACTACCGGAATAATACGTTGTGTTCGCTTGCCGGCGAAAATAGCGTAGAAAATGAGGCCGAATACGATCAGGTAATACGCCCAGTTCAGCGCGGGCTGCGACCGAACGTAACGCAGAATGGACTGCTGTTCTTCATCAAATCGGCCTTGTTTCTGGTATTCATCCCAGTATGTTGGCAAGGCTGGCAAGTACGATAAGGCCTTAAACGCGTAGTCCGACGTTTTCTGGTCGAGTACGTAATAATTAGTAAACGCCAGAGGCAGATTATGGATAAAGAACTGTCCTTTGCCGTACTGAACTCTGATAAAAACAGGTTCTTTTCGGGCGTTACGTCCCAATACAGTAATGTTCTTGGCCTTCCGAATGATCAGGTAATTCCGGCCGTCGTCATGAAAAAAATTGTAGCCTTTAGCCGTGCGCAACTGGGAATTAACAAAGTTCTGGCGTAAGGTCGTATCGGCTTTGGTAGGCTCCTGAACCTCGGCTTTGAACCCAAGCGCTACGCCAAGGGAATCCGGGAAGTCATACGCCGAAATCAGCGCGTTATTGCCCTGGCTAACGTAACGCAACAGCAGCCGCTGGTCGTTTCGGTCGGCGTTGAAGTCACGGCAGATCACTACGTAGTTGCTTGGTTTTGGCAGCTTCGTTTCAGAGAAAAAATTATAGACCGGCAACCGCACCGTCTTCACTGCGGGCTGCTGCATCAGACCCGGTAAGAGTTCATACAACGCCTGGGTGCCAAACGGAATTTTGTCGTCGTTCTCGTATGTAGGCTGCCAGTCAATCGGCTTCGGCCGGTAATACTCAAAGAGCATGTAAGAGACGATCGTCACCAGAAGTATGAGCAGGTATTTGTTGGCCTTCAGCAAAGGAATTTTGGGATTAAGCGTTAACGGAGTTTAGCCGCGATGAGTTGAAACGTTTGAACTGATCCCGGATGGCCAGAAAACGAGCTTCGTCAACCGGAAAATCGCCGTACCAGACGAATTCAAACTGCTGCGTCAACCGCTCGAAATCGGCCCGAAGCGGTGAACCTGCCAGTTCAGACACATACTGCCGATTCGTTTTATCGGGTTTATACTGGATCAATCCGGCGTCGGTCAACCGCTTGAGCGATTGCAGATAAAGCAAGCGGACCGCGAGTCGAAAACTTCGTTGGTTAACAGCTTCTTCAATGGCCTGATCGAAATTAATCTCATGAATATTTTCGGCAATGTCTTCGTAATCCAGCGAACCGGTCATTGCTTTCTTCGGAAATAGATACGTTAACACCTCGGCTTTCAGAAGCAGGTAGATCACCAGCCCGGCAATACAGGCCAATATGACGTACTGCCAGAAATTCTGGTAGGCTTCGCTGCTCAAAAAATTCAGGAGTCGACGGTACAGGTAATCAATAAACCGGGCAAAGGGATTATCGGGCGGGGCCACGTCGCGGCCGTACTGATACTCCCGGTCCGTCTGATACTCCTTCAGCCGGTCGGGCATCGGGTAGCGTACCCGCACTGGAGTACGGTCATCAGGTGCCTGAACTGTGGTTACCGACGCTGGTTTCTGCTGCGCTTCGGCACTAATTGGCCTGGCCAGACCCATCAGCAAAACCAGGAAATAGCTAATCTGGCGCAGAAAGCCATTTTGCCAATCAAACCGCATCTTATCCATTAATAATCCCCTTCATCCGTAGCTCGGGGCTGGGTCGGCGTTGTGCCGATGGAGTCAATCGCCGAGAGCAGCCCCCGCCCCTCCTGACGCTCCACTAAATTTGTGTACTGAAACCCAATCGCGACATAAATCAAACTGCGTAGTAGCGTACCGCCTACCGTACCAATTACGTTACCCAGCACAATCCAGAAGCCCGATACGTTGGGTAGGAGTTTGGCCGCAACCAGAAAGTTGATGATGCCCGCCGGTAGCGTGAAAATTAAGCCGACAATACCCGAAATAATGCCCATGACCAGCACGAGCCCGAAGGTTGACCACCATTTATCGCGAATAAGTTTAAAGCAACGATCCCAGGTTGGACCAAAGTCGGTCCCCTCGAATGTGGTAACCGCCAGCGCCAGCACAAGCACTATGGCTACGTAAACGCCAGGAATGACAAAGAATAAGAAGCCAACCCCCGTAATGATGGAGCCCAGCAGACTAATAACTAAACCGCGCCCGATAACCGGCTGCATTTCCTCCCAAACTTCGGCAACGGTAACAAACTCGCCATTTTTTCGGGCATACACCTTCATGTGGGCGTAAGTGGTCAGACTCACCACCAGAATCGCCAGGATACTGAAGAAGATCGTCACCCAGAACGCGGGCGAAAAGACGCTGCTCATCAGGCCAAAGACCGCCGTTGGGTTATTCTCCGGATCAAAGTCAGCACTACGTCTGGATAAGTTCAGCACATTCGACTGAAGAATCCCCGAGGCAATACCGGCGATCAGGGCAACCGGCCCCACAATGTAAAGCAACGCCAGACCCAGGCTGCGAAAATTCTGGGATACGTATTGAAACGTGACGTTGATTTTATCGCCAAAGTCGCGTTGCTGAAACAGGTTAATCATGGGTAATAACGAGTTAAGGGTTTATTCATTATCGACAGAAAATTGCTCACTGGTAGAAATTTGGCCGATCGCTTCCACACGGTTTAATAAGCCAATACCCTCTTTCTTCTCTAACAAACTATAGTACTGAAGCGCCATTGCCACGTACATAACCGCAGTAGCTATGGCATCGACAACGGTGACAAGCGCATTGAGCACACTCTTAAACGAGCTAACGATCACTGGCGGTAAGAAACGGTATAGCAAAGTCACCAACAATCCCAAGCCAAACGCAAAGGCTAGCTGCATCAGAATAAACACTACCACTAATCCAAACCCAGTCCACCACTGGCCTTTATACAAGGCTATGCTTCGTTGGAGCGTATCAGGAATCGACGCACCCTCTCGCATGTGGATGAGTAAGGCAATCAAGAAGGGAACAGCCAGATAGATTCCTGGAATCAGGAAAAAAGCCGAGGCAATCAGCAGCAGAAAAGCCATCGTGAACCATAAACCCAAGCCACTGAATAAGTCAATCTCGATACGCTCCCAAAGATTCACGAACGTAATTGGCTTTTGAGGAGCCTCTTCGTACTCGATGATGTGGCTGAAAACGATGAAGGCAATAGTCAGATTGATGAACAGCGTAAAGAAGATAATAACAAAGAAAGACGGAGACAGCGTTTGGGTAAACAAGGTCCATTCGGTGAAGGGAGATGTAGGATGATCGCGTAGCCACCGGTAGGTTGCCAGGCTCGCCTGTTTCGAATACAGTTTCAGGGCCACCGTTTGTAGTAGCTTCAGAGGAGCTACAGAGCAGGCTAAAGCAATGACTAGCGTATGAAAATGCACCCGAACATACCAGAAGGCGCTGTTCATGATCTGCGCGAAGTTGCGTTGGCTATAGAGCTCAAGCGTTTTTTTCATGAACCAGACGACGATTCAGCCGGATAGGGTACAGAATAAAATACCAGATGATGAATGCCGCCGACACCAGAATGATACTTCCGCTAACAAGCGGTGGTAGCGTCAACCGCGTAATAAAACTCTCCAGAAAGCCAGCCGTAATAAAAATAGGAACCAGCCCGACCGCAATCTTCAAGCCTTGTTTGATGCCCCGTTTAAACGATTCCAGACGGGAATACGTACCGGGAAACAACAAACTATTCCCGACTGTCAGTCCGGCGCATCCCGCAATCACGATCGCCGATATTTCGAGCGTTCCATGAATCCAGATTTTCAGGATCGAGTCCAGTAATAAGCCCCGTTCATAGAAGAAATACTGAAACGAGCCCAGCATCACGCCGTTGTAGAACAGCATAGCAATCGTGCCGAACGACGCAAACAGCCCAAATATGAACGTCCGGAAGGCAACAAAAATATTGTTGAGGGTGATCTGGATAAACATGGTGGCCTGATCGCTGCTGTTATACACGCCCAAAGGATCTCCCTTTTTAATGTTTTCGAGCGTCATGTTCACGTACTGATCGCCCAGAATCAGCCGTACGAACGTATCATCGTGAGCCGCCGACACCCAGCCCAGCACCCCGGCCAGCACAAAAATCAAGGCTGAAACCGCCAGCAGCCGGTGCGACTGCCGAAACAGAAGTGGTAGTTCATACTTCCAGAACGTAATGAGCCGTCCCCGCTCTTCATGCCGGTTCTGCATAAGCCCCCGGTGCACCTGAGCCGCCAGGCCGTTCAGGTAGCGCGTTACGTTCGAGTCGGGATAAAACGTGCGGGCATACGACAGGTCGTCGGTCAGTTCAATGAATTGGTCGGTTAATTCGTCGGGGTTCGCCTGAGCCGTTTTTGCGGTCAGCTTAGCCTCAATGTCTTTCCACTTTTCGGTGTTACGTTTAACAAAAAGGGCTTCACGCATAGCCAGTTGCTCTGTAGATCCGTTGTTATAAGCGTTCGGAATAGCCGAAAGCGAAAATTTGGCAAATAATGTGCGAACGACAAAGCCTCTGAATACTATTTTTGAAAACTAGTCGGAACCCGTATGTCGCCCGGCTTCTTAACTGATCGCTTTATTCATGTCCGTTGCTATCCGCACGTCTCAAAATGTTCTGCTCGAATATGAACCCGCCAGCATTGGCGAACGGATTCTGGCGACGTTGATTGACTATCTGGTATTTTTTGGCTGGTTTCTGCTGCTGGCGGCCGTTACGGCCGGATTAAACGTTCAGGTCGGCAGGTTCTACAGCGCATTATTCCTGCTTCCTATCGTTTTTTACGACCTGCTGTGCGAATGGTTACTGAACGGACGTAGTGTCGGCAAACTGGCGATGGGCATCCGGGTTGTTAAATTAGACGGCTCTCCACCGAATTTAGGTGCGTATCTGATTCGGTGGGTGTTACGTATTGTCGAGTCAGTGGCGTTCCTGGGCGGACTTATCCCCATCATTACGGTGGCGGCCAACGGAAAAGGCCAGCGCCTGGGCGATATTGCCGCCGGAACAACCGTTGTTCGGTTGAAACCGGCAACTACCTTAGATGATGTGCTGGCCAGTCCCTTACCCGATAACTACGTTGTGCAGTTTCCCGATGTGCGCCTGCTAACTGACCGGGACATCAGCGTAGTGCGGGAAGTGTTACGTAGGGGTGATGAGGGCGTACTGATGCGCACTGCCGATAAGATTCGGGAAGTAACCGGAATAGCGAGCAGCCTGCAAAGTCGGGCGTTTCTGGAAACGGTCATCACCGATTATCAGTTTATAACAACACAGTAACGCGGGCTTGCTCCCGCGAACTTAATCAGCGGCTTTCATCCGCGTTATGTATGCTCGAATCAATCAAATCCCTTGCCCGCCAATACGCGGCTGATATTGTGCGGACGCGTCGACACCTGCATGCGCATCCCGAACTCTCATTTCACGAACGAAACACCGCCCGCTTTGTGGCCGATCAGTTAAAAGCCATTGGCATAACACCCCAGGAAGGCGTAGCTGACACGGGACTGGTCGCCATCATCGAAGGACGTAACGCGGGCAGTAAGGTGGTCGGACTACGTGCCGATATGGACGCGCTGCCCATCCACGAAGCGAACGACGTACCGTATAAGTCAACGGTCGAGGGTGTTATGCACGCCTGTGGCCACGATGCGCATACGGCTAGTCTGCTCGGGGTAGCCCGTATTCTGCACGTCCTGCGCGATCAGTTTGAGGGCACCGTGAAGCTGGTGTTTCAACCGGGCGAAGAGAAAGCGCCCGGTGGCGCATCGCTGATGATTAAGGAAGGCGTTCTGCAAAATCCGGCTCCAGTCAGCATGATTGGTCAGCACGTAGCTCCGAACATTCCGGTGGGTAAAATTGGGTTTCGGGAAGGTATGTACATGGCGAGTACCGATGAGTTGTATTTGACCGTTCGGGGTAAAGGTGGTCATGCGGCCATGCCCGACAATCTGGTTGATCCGGTCCTGATTGCCTCGCATATCATCGTAGCCTTGCAGCAGATCATTAGCCGTAACCGGCCCCCAGCTAGCCCCTCGGTACTGTCATTCGGGCGATTCATCGCCGACGGTGTAACCAACGTAATTCCGAATGAGGTGACCATTCAGGGGACATTCCGGTGCATGAATGAAGAATGGCGCGCCGAAGGAAAACGCCGTATGGTTAAGCTGGCCGAAGGCATAGCCGAAGCAATGGGCGGCTCGTGCGAGTTTGAGATTGTGCACGGGTACCCTTATCTCCAGAACCATCCCGAACTTACCCGGCGATTGCGTGCGCAGGCTGTCGACTACATGGGTGCCCAAAACGTGGTTGATCTGGACCTCTGGATGGCGGGCGAAGATTTTGCGTTCTACTCGCAGGTCGTTGATTCCTGCTTTTACCGGCTCGGTACCCGCAACGAAGCGCGCGGCATCACCTCGGGCGTTCACACCCCGACCTTCGACATCGACGAAGCCGCTCTGGAAACCGGCGCCGGACTAATGAGCTGGCTGGCCGTTCAGGAGTTGAACACCGTATAAAGCAGCATGAGCGTACGCTAATAATATTGTTGTACTCCAATAGCGGGCGACTTAAGTCGCTCGCTGTCAGTTGAACACGTCCTTCGGAATGTGCGTTATCCGGCAGGCTAGATCGACCTCGCCAGATGCGACGATGTAATGATCTCCGGCGTCGAGGATGCCGGTCGTAAACACGACGTCGGAGACATACATCTGTTCTTTTAACTCCTCAAGTAAATCAGGGCGCGATTCCAGAATGGGCGTTTGGTCTTCGAGCCGGAGAATGGTGGTGGGGTCGTTCGCATCGAGTAAGGCCCAGAATGTCCGGTAAATACCAACTATACCCTGTCGCTCCACTCCGTGATACAGCAGCAGCCAACCTTTATCAGTCAGAATGGGCTGGGTTCCCCCACCAATTTTCGAGGTCGATGTAGACGCCCGTCTGGGCCGGATAAAGGGCTCATCGGTGGGTTTCCAGTGAAGTGCATCCGGCGATTGAGACAGGTTAATGGCTGGTCCCGGCAAATACGGACTGCCCGGTGCATACGCAAAATACAAGTCGCCAAGCGGTCGGGTCAGCGCGAAAAATTTGTCATTGATCTTGCCTTCAAACAAGACCATGTCTTTATTCTGGTGGTCCAGAATAATACCCTGCAATGCATAATTCAGCCCGTCGGTTGAGGTGTAAAGCGTTGTGCTATGCCGTTCGGCGCTGACCGAACAGGTCGTCATGTAGTACGTATCGTCGACCTTCGTAATACGGGCATCTTCGACACCATATTCTTGATACGTCCTCTGCGGGGCGATAATCTTGTCGTAATGAATTTGCCGCACTTCGGTCCCATCTTCGTTTAATTCAACGGGCAGCAACCAAGATAACGACGTCAGCGCCATCACCCGAACCGGATAATTAAGTACCTGAAACTTCCTGGGATCAGCCGCATTGACCTGATCTAACAGGTATTCATCCAGGACGTATCCAGCCTGCGCATCCCACCGAATGGTATGAATGTACGCGCCAACAATGGGTTGGCGTAATGCCTCGGCCACCCGAATCATGATGAGCAGGTTGCCGTTGGGTAAGCGCGCTAGCCCCGGATTAAACGCTCCTAACACATACGTTTCAGCCTGGATCGTATTTCGCAACGGAGAAAAGTTAAGGTCAATATCGTTCGGGCCGAAGACAATCAGGTCAGTTGGAAAAGTCATACGTTTAAACGCTACGTATTGAAGGAGGAAAAGTCATTAAAAATCGTCCTGCTGACGTAGCAGACGGCTAAGCCAGCAGGACGATATGCTATAAAAAACTTAGATTAGCTGCATGTGTGGCCGAATCTGCATCGATACCACATCGCAGCGGTGGGGCTGCGTCAGAACGTAATGAGCGGCTACAGCAATATCTTCGGCCAGGAGCATTTCCTCCTTCTCGATTTCGGATTTTTGCTCTTCGGCGGTTGTGCCATGAATGTCGGATTTCACTTTACCTGGTTCAATCAGGCTCACTTTTATACCCTGCTCGTTGACTTCTTTGCGGAGCGCTTCGGCAAACCCCTGGATACCGGCTTTCGTGGCTACGTATACCGAACTGCCACTTTCCCGAACGTCAGCGCTCATAGAGCCAATAAACACAATATGGCCTTTTTTGCGTTGCTGCATTCGTGAAACGGCTTCTTTCGTGCAGGCCATGTAGCCTAAAAGATTCGTTTCAACTACGTTCCGCCACTCGGCACCGTCCATTTCAGCGATTGATTCGGCAGCCAGAGCTGCGTTGCTGATAAAAATATCGAGTCCACCTAATGTCTGGTCAGCCTGTTGAAACACGCGTTCAACCTCTTCCTGCTTTGATAGGTCGGCAATCATCCCATCGGCCTGACCACCGGCCTCCCGAATCCGGCCTAGGGCCTCGTCGAGCTGCTCCTGGTGGCGACCCAGCGTAAACACATGAGCCCCGTAGGAGCCCAGCAAAATGGCAATGGCCTGACCAATACCGGTTGTACCACCCGTAATCAGAATTCGTTTTCCCTCTAGGGGTTCTACCTGCGTGTGTCCTTTGCGATTTTCCATAGCGTTGTGTTTTGGTTATAGTCAACTTTTTTTCGCCCGGCTTGTTGGTTTTCGTTCCCAGTCGATTCGGAATCGGGACCCGCCCGGCACCCGAAACTCGTAGAAGTCATCGGTGTGGGCCTCAGCTTTACATTCACGCTCCGTACCGGTTCCTAACTGAACCAGGCGAACCAGGGGCAAACGTTTCTGATTGGCAAGTACGCGAAGGCGACAGGTGAAGTCTTCAGTGCCGGCAATTGTGAACGTAACCTCCCCGTTCTTAGCCGTTCGGTTCCGAAAATCAGCCCTGAGGATGGGGTACTCAGTGAAGATAATGACCGGAACGCTGGGTATACGAACGTAAGCACTGGTTGCTAAAACCAGAGCACTGGCGCTGCCATATACTTCCTGGCCAACCTGACCCGCCTGCTGCCAGCCGGTTCGTAAATCTTCGAGTGGAATCGGCAACTTGGGTTCAATATGGCCCTCGCGGGGTTCATCAGCAACGGCATCATCGGGTAACTCGGCTGGCAGGTAATACCGCCCACGGTGGAGCAGGTATTTCATATATTCGGCCAGCAGCATACCCAGCGCAGGCGATACGTCCAGTTCCACCAATTTCAGATATTCTAGGGCCGCAGAGAACGCTTCTTCCTCTTCATAAGACGCTACGTATTCCGCATCCTGAAGGCAGGATACTCCCATGAACGTAGTGTAGTGCTTGGCGTACCCGAACTGACAATCCCACATCCACATCTTAGCAACGACGCTGGCCATGCATACTTTGCTCAGGTCGAAATAGAGCCGGTTGCTGGTAATCCGCCAGAGTTTAGCCATCGTTACCGCACTCATAATGGTGTTGTTAGTTTGGTAAAGCAGCTCGAAGCCTTTACCCATTAGCATTCGGGCCGATGTTTCAGCCTCCTTCAGGTAATTTTCATCCTGCGTAAGCTCATAGGCCTGAATCATTACGTGGGTAAACAGACCCGGCACGTCGTGCTCACCCGTAGTGCCGGGCTTGGGTTTGTCCTTGTATACTTTCAGGCTGTGTATATTGTAAAAAACCGGCCACTCATAGTCAAAGTGATGCGCAGCTTTAATAACGAATGTCAATGAGCTTAGAAACATCTTCAGAGCCTCTTTATCACCCAGTTTGGCGAGCCGCCCCAGATTCAGCAGACTGTACAGAAGGTACCAAGAATCCATCCGGACCTGATCTTCTTCCTCGCTCAGGTCGGCATCTGCTTTCGTAAAGTCAGTACCCGGCAACCAGCGGACAATCGTACCCAGCTTTTCATCGAAAAAGGAGTGAACGCTTTGTTGAAGCTGATCAGCGATTTTCACGGGGCTACCCACCCAGCGCTGGTATTCCAGCGCTGGCAATAAAATCGCTAGTTGCACCATACTTTCAGGCGGCTTGTAATCCGAACCGACATAGGCGTTCAGGTAAAATTTGCCGTTGATTCGTCGACCGCAGGCATCCGACGACGTCAGCGTCCGCAGGGTCTGCGTAGCGGCCAATGGCCAGTCGTAGTACTCGGTTTGCGGCTTAGGGATATACCGGTAGATCTGAGCAATCGCTTCCAGAAAGTGATCGGCCGCTTCGTATTCATCAGCCGGAATTGTTTCGGTCAAGAACAGGTACGCATCAGAAATAACCAACTCTTTACCACCGATTAATGGTTTCTCTGATGTAGGCAGCGCAAAACCAAGTTCTGGCCATTGCGTGCCGACGGTGCCACTGGGGTCAGTTTGCGTTTGCTGACAGTACGCGTTCAGGGCGGTCAGATTCTGAAAATACAGCACTGTACCAGTACGTGGCTGGTCGATGGAAAAGAAGACCGTACCCGACGTAGGCCCGTTCTGGGACGTATAAACCCGACCCGCGGTTTCGTCTGATTGGTAGTGTGCGTCCAGCACATACACATCGCGGGGCAACGATTCCAGCGTAAAATTCTGATGCGGACGAAGGGACGTTGTATAATGCAGAATGGGCTGATCGGGGTTGGGCCACTCAACCTGCACCGTGAACATTCCCAGTGCGCCCTCGATCTCGTACTGGATGCACGTATCATTTTCCGGGTGAGCCGCACAGGACATAAGCTGACCAGGGTCGAAGCAGGTACGTAACGCTAGTTTCCCGCCTTTCGGAAAGCTGAAAATCACCCAGAACGACGTAGCGTCCAGGCAGGTTTCCAGTTTCCCGATGGAAGTCGACAGGGGTGCCGGGTGTCGCTTTTTAGACTGTTTTAGTTCTTCCTCAACGCCCAGCGTCCATTGCGATACAACCTGGCTGCTAACTTCCTGACTTGATGTAGAGGCTTTAGGCATATACGTAACGATTTGCCCCATTAAACTTATCTCTTCCCTAAAAGTTAGTTGCAGTTCGTAACAGGCCACCAACCACGTAACAGACCGGACTGCGAACGCTAACCGCATCGTATTTTTCAGATCGCTGACGTATCGATTTACTTGTATTGGAGCGTCTCCGGCTGTCGGGAATCCGTTATGTTTACTATACTGCCCGGTTGTCAGTGCATCCTTTTTTTTCGGTATGGATCAGCGGGTTACGTTAATCGTAAAATCGACTGTCGAGTGTAAAATTATTTCCTCGAAAGCATGAATATTTTGCGTAAACATATCTGTAAAATCTCCTATTCAGTCCTTGATTTTTATACATTTGTGCTTCGTTACATCGTTCTATTTTGAAAGTATAACTGCTTTACGCACATGAACAGAAGAGACGCCCTCATGCGAGTAGCCGCGCTGGCTGGCGCAACGATGTCGTTGCCCGCGTTGGCCGACACGCTCGAAGCTTCGGCTGCCCGGCGTGCCTTAACCGGTAAGCCGCTTTTCTTTACGGCCGATCAGGATGCGACCGTTGCTGAATTAGCCGACACCATTATCCCGACGACAAGCACACCCGGTGCCAAGGCCGCCAAAGTGAATGAGGTGATCGATATAATCCTGAAAGACTGCTACAAACAAGACGACCAGAAGCGTTTTATTGAAGGATTGGCCCAAACCAACAAGCTGAGCCAGGACGCCTATGGCAAAGCCTTTGTACAGCTTGATCCAACGCAACGCATCGCCATTGTGAAGCAGCTCGAAGCAGATGCCAAACAGCAACGCGCGAAGATGGCAGCTCAGCGGGCTGCGGCCAAAGTGGAAAACTCCCAGGCCGACTTGCAGATGCCTGAAGCCAAAAAAACATACACGCCTTTCTTTACCATTCTGAAAGACCTAACCCTGACGGGTTACTTCACCTCGGAGATCGGTGCAACCCAGGCACTTGAATACGTAGCCGTTCCTGGACGCTACGACGGCTGTGTGCCGCTGAAACCCGGTCAGAAAGCGTGGGCAATCTAACAGAAGTTATATAGTCACAAAGTGACAGAGTTATCAGGTTGCTTCTGAACCAGTCTTTACTCTGCAACTTTTGGACTCTACAACTCTATAACTAACTAAACGATGAATCTAAATATTGACGCTAAAAAAGATATGACCTACGACGCCATCGTTGTAGGATCAGGTATATCAGGTGGCTGGGCGGCCAAAGAGTTAACCCAGAAAGGCCTGAAAGTATTGATGCTCGAACGCGGCCGCGATATTAAACACATCGAAGGCTACGTAACGGCAACGAACAATCCGTGGGATTTCCCCCACCGCGGCCGGATTACGACGCAGGCCGCTGAAGAATACTGGGCGAACATGCGCACCGGTTATACAGCCAATGAAGAGTGGCGTCACCACTTCGAGAACGACAAAGAAAATCCTTACCTTGAAAAGCCAGGCCGTCAGGTCGACTGGATTCGGGGTTACCACGTCGGTGGCCGGTCGCTCATGTGGGGACGGCAAAGCTACCGCTGGAACAAAGAAGATTTCATGGCCAATGCCAAAGAAGGTATTGGTGTCGACTGGCCCATTCGCTACGAAGACCTGAATCCCTGGTATACATACGTAGAAGGATTCGTCGGGGTATCGGGCAATAAAGACGGAATCGACGTTTTGCCCGATGGCAACTTCCTGCCCCCTATGCAGCTCAACTGCGTGGAGAAAGAAGCGAAAAAGCGAATCGAGAAAGCGTTTCCAAAACGTACCGTTACGATCGGCCGTACCGCTCACTTAACTGACCCGAAGCAACAGCATTACGATTTAGGCCGGGCCGCCTGTCAGTATCGGAATCAGTGCATGCGTGGTTGCCCATACGGTGCTTACTTCAGCACGCAGGCGGCAACGTTGCCAGCAGCTGTAAAAACGGGGCGCTTGACCCTGCGCCCCGACTCCATCGTGTCAGAAGTCCTGTATGATGAGAAAAAAGGCAAAGCAACCGGCGTTCGGGTCATCGATCAGAATACGAAAGAAGTACGGGAATATTTTGCCCGGATTATCTTCCTGAATGCATCGGCGTTTGCTAGTACCTTTATCCTGATGAATTCCAAGTCCAGTCGGTTCCCGAATGGAATGGGCAATGAGTCGGACCAACTCGGCCGGAACATCATGGACCACCACCTGGCGGTTGGTGCTGCGGGTACCTTCGAAGGCATGGAAGACCAGTATTACTATGGTCGGCGGGCTAACGGGGTCTACGTACCACGCTATCGGAACTGGGCTGGCGACAAACGGGACTACGTTCGTGGCTTTGGCTACCAGGGCGGTGCCGGTCGTGGCGGCTGGAACCGGGGGAACGGCATGGAAGGATTCGGGGCTGATTTCAAAGAAAGCCTGACAAAACCCGGGCCGTGGACAATGAGTCTGGGTGGATTTGGCGAAATGATTGCCGATCCAAACAACCGCATGACGCTGTCGCCTGACCAGAAAGACAAGTGGGGTCTACCGCTGATCGTGTTTGATGCCGCTTACGGCGAAAACGAACGGAAAATGCGGATCGACATGATGAACGATGCGGCCGAAATGCTCGAAGCCGCCGGGTTGAAAAACGTAACGCCGTATAACGACGAATCGAAACACCCCGGTATCGGTATCCACGAAATGGGTACGGCGCGCATGGGCCGTGATCCCAAGACGTCCGTTCTGAACGCGCACAACCAGCTTCATGCCGTTAAAAACGTCTTCAATACCGACGGAGCCTGCATGACCTCGGCTTCCTGCGTGAACCCATCGCTCACCTACATGGCCTTAACGGCCCGTGCAGCTGACTTTGCGGTTAAGGAAATGAAGAAAGGAAACCTGTAAGCCTATACATACATTACAGCAAAGCGGCAGGCCTAAAAAGTCTGCCGCTTTTTTTACGCCCATACAAGCTGTCAGCGGGGTTTTACCATTTTTTTAAACTTGAAATCGAACAACTCTATCGGAATAGTGTTATATACTTGAATGTCAAAGAAATTTGATAAACGAATAAACTCAACTATGAAAAAATTAATTGTAATGGGATGTATGCTGGCAGCCGGCATCACCCTCAACGCGAACGCACAGACAACTAATTCAACCGGTACGGGTACAACAGGTACGACCACTGGTACGTATTCAAACGGCTCGAATACGGGTACAAACTCAGGTACGTATCAGACTCAGCCCCCAACGACTAATTCAACGGGTACGATGGGCACAGGAACGACCGGTACTGGTACAATGGGTACTACCCAGCCCCCAACGACCAACTCAGGTACGACAGGTACGATGGGAACAACAGGTACATATAATTCAGGAACGACCACCGGAACTGGTACCACAACGGGTACGGGAACGTACCAAAATCAACCCCAAACCGGTACCACATCAGGTTCGGGCAGCCAGTACAACAATGCCGGAACGGGCAACTCAACCAGCGGTACAGGTTCGGTGACGAACGGTGGTAGCTCAACCTACGGTACGGGCACAACAGGTAGTGGTTCAACGAACTCTGGCTCATATTCAACCGGAACAGGCTCGATGAACAGTGGCACGACGATGGGCACCCAGGATCAGTCAAACACGACAGATCGGGTAAACGGCGGTTCGACGGGTAATAATAGCCGACGGAACAAAAGCAAATCATCTCGTTCGTCTTCGTCGTCTACGACCACAACTACTCCCCCAAATAAGTAATTAGGAGTTGTTCATAAAGTTGACCAGGGCAGTACCTTTGCTAAGGATACTGCCCTGGTTTTTTTATGGCTGATACAACACCACTAATTTCACTTATCAACTTAACGCTTCACCGAAATGGGTCGACACGATTAACAGACATAACGTTTCAGTTGCGGCCCCACGAGTGCTGGGCCGTGGTTGGCGCAACGGGCAGTGGCAAAACCTTGTTATTGCAAACGCTGGCGGGCCAGTTCCCGGTACATCCAGACACACTGACCCGTCGGACCCGCCCCGAGTTTGTCGCCTTCAAAGAGGAATCACACCAGTTTTCGTACAGTGGCCTGTTTTATCAGCAGCGTTACCAGGCGACCATGACCGAAGATCGGAATGGAGATAAAATGCCGACGTTACGTGATTATCTGCGTTACGGCGACTCGCCCGAGAACGAAGCGCTAATCCAGCGGCTTGGCCTGGACACGCTGTTGCCTATGCCTTTTCTGACACTTTCGAACGGCCAGACGCGCAAAGCCCGAATTGGCAAAGCACTCTTACGTCACCCCGATGTACTACTGCTCGACAACCCTTTTGTCGGTCTTGATCACGGATTTCGAGCGCAGTTGACGGATTGGCTGAGCGAGTTGGTCCGCCACGGGATGACGCTTATGCTGGTAACTGATCAGAACAACATACCTGACTTTGTTACGCACATCGTTGAACTCGATCAGGGCCGCATTCAATGGACGGGACCGAAAGAAGCGTATACGTTCCAGCCTCCGGTAGGTGCTCACCCAAACGTTCCGGTATTGCAAACCCCACCAAAACCGGTCGACTTTTCGGAAGCGTTCATCCTGTCAGACGTAACGGTACGTTATGGCGATACAGTCGTGCTGGCTGACATCAACTGGACCGTTCGGGCCGGTGAGCGCTGGTGTCTGCTGGGGCCAAATGGTGCTGGCAAATCGGTGCTGTTAAGTCTGCTTTATGGTGACCACCCCCAGGCGTATGCGAATCAAATCAACGTGTTTGGCTACCGACGGGGTAAAGCGGGCGAGAGTATCTGGGACGTGAAACGACGTATTGGCTTCGTATCGCCCGAATTGCACTTGTACTTTCCCCAACACCTATCCGTCAGGCAGGTCATACTAACCGGTTTGACGGATACACTTACCGTACCGAACCGTGTCTCATCCGATGCGGATGCTGACCTAACCCAGCTACTTTCTTACTTTGGATTAGCAGAAACCATAGATCGGCCATTTGGGACGTTATCGACCGGTGAGCAACGACTGGTTTTATTGATCCGGGCGATTCTGAAAAACCCACCTGTGTTACTTTTAGATGAGCCCTTTCAGGCGCTGGATGTTCGTAGCGTTGAGTTGGCCAGAATCCTCATTGATAGTCTCCCCTCAAAAACCATTTTGTTTATCACGCACGATCAGGGCGAATTACCCGACTCTGTCAATCGGCTATATCAACTCAAGCCCAATCGGGCCACTAGTTTACCCCATGACTGAAGCTAGCTTGGTGGATAAACGCTATGCCTTCGTTAAAACGAAACAATCGATAAAGCAATCAGCGACCGCAACGAACGTAATGTTGGCACAGTTTGTGATGAATTAAGGCCTCTTTTTTTTTCTGTTATGATCAGGTCGTTTGCCCAGGTATGCCACCCTTTATGGCACCGTTCACACAACGCTTTGGGCTCAAAAAAGCCGAAAAATGGGCTTGGCATGATATTCGTCCTAGTTGGCTGTGACAAGCTGGACGTATGATAAAACGATTACTGGATAAATTTATGGGTACTTATGGATGGGCAATGGTATGGCTACTTGCAATGCCTTGTGCTGTGGCCGGATCATATCCAAATGCCGATACATGCCAGCATCCGAATCCGCCTGCGCTCACTGGTACTGCTACCGCTATCTGCCAAAGCGAGACGGTTACTTTGACGGCTACCGGTTGTTCGGGGACGATTGTCTGGTCGACAGGAGAGACAGGTCCTACCCTCAACGTCCAGCCCCAGCAAACCACTACGTATACCGCCATTTGCCGTTCACAGCCCGGTTGTATTAGTTGCTTTGCCGAGCCCTGGAAAGTTACGGTAAACACACCGAAGGCACCGATTGTCACCTCTTCATCATCTCTGGTTTGCCCTAATGATCCCGTTACGTTAACGGCTACAGGCTGCTCAGGTATAATTCATTGGCCCGATCAGACGACGGGTTTAACCTGGACGGGTCAACTTCAGCAGACAACAACATTTCGGGCAACCTGCGAACAGAATGGCTGCGTCAGTACGGTATCTGCACCCGTAGCGGTTCAGGTATCAGCACCAACAATTCCCAAACCGTCCGTTGATAAAGACGAAATATGCGCCGGGCAACCCGTTCAGCTACTGGCTTCGCACTGCCTAGGTCAAATCTTATGGTCTGATGGCGGATCTGGACTATCCCGCACCGTAACGCCTAGCCGGACAATCACCTACCGGGCCATCTGCCAGATCGGCTCGTGCCACAGCGATAGTTCCCAACCCGTCACTGTTGTTGTTCGGCCGACGGTAGCTACTGCAAACGTAACGCCTACTGCAACAAACGGCTGTCCATTTCAAACCGCTGACCTCACTAAATCCGTACAGAATACGGGGAATAGCTCCGCTGGCTATTACGTATTCAGGACAGGACCGTCGCTTGATGCGCCCAGTGTGCAATCGCCCTGGGCGGTAACTGGCGGCACGTATTACGTATTCAGCCGCACTTCTGATGGCTGTTATACCGAACCGGTGGCCGTTGCTGTAACAATTACACCTTGTCAGAACGCCATTGCCCCCTGCCTGAGTAACCCCGCAACGGTTACGGCTCAACTCGACACACTCGACTGGGCGAAAGGTTTTGTGCAGTTACGCGGTCAGTTGGGCGGTTCGGCCACGCAGGCGGACTGGCAAAGTGAAGGCGGAGGCTTGTTTACCAGTTCTGACCTGAGCACCCGGTATATACTGTCCGAAGCCGACCGTCAGCGAAATACGGCCACATTTACGCTAACAGTTCCTGATCCGGACGGGAATGGACCCTGTTCCGGGGCATCGGCGAAGGTAACAGCGGCTGGCCCGAGCCTATCGCCCGAACTTGTTGGACTAAGCAAGGAAGTCAGTTCGCCAAGCTGGCTAGTCGATAATAACGCTCAGGTCGTTGACGTAACGTATCAGTTTACGGCCGAGAACTTGGGCAAACACCGCTTAACGAACGTACAAATCTCGGATGACTTAGACGCGGCTTTTTCGGCATATGGGGTTACAATCCGATCGGTACAGGTTCGGGCCGATAGTAACCTCTTCGTTAATGCCGCCTACACCGGCCGGGGAGCCGATACAACGCTTTTACTGGCCGGAAATCTGCCAGCGGGCCAACAGAGTCGTGTATGGCTAACCGTACGGCTGGATGTGAGTCAGGCCACGACCCTGACCTTCGCAAACCGGGCGCTGGCTCAGGCCGTTGATATAAACGGAGCTATCTGCCGCGACCGCTCTACTAATGGTGTCGACGCGGACCCCGATAAAAATGGCAATCCCAGCGACAACGACGAACCTACGCTGATAACCCTGCATTCAACGAGGCCCGAAGTCGCCGAAAACGTATTTATTCCGGAAGGATTCTCACCCAACGGCGACGGCCTCAACGATGTCTTTGTTATTCAGGGTGTACCCGCCGGAACATCCGTTCAGGTTCAAGTTTTTAACCGAATGGGGCATCTGGTTTACCAGAATATGAATTATAAAAATGATTGGGATGGTACATCGAACGTGGGCAATGTGGTTTCTAATGCGAAGCAGGGCCTGCCCGACGGAACGTATTATTACCAGATACGGCTCAGTGATGGCCGCGAGTTCGTCCGGTTTATGACGTTGGCGCGGTAAGTTTTTCAGCAATGATTTGTCGGCAATTTCGTTTGCCGAATGGGCGGAGGACAATGGTCCACAAGTTACATAAGTACAACACGGATGAGTAAGAAATGGGTGACGCAACTAGTGGGGGGATTGCTGTGGCTAAGCTTTACAACGGCTTGGGCACAGACCGATTCTCTATTGAGACAGGCCGACCGCCTGCTCAATTACAAGGCATATGGACGAGCAATTGATGCGTATACACAACTATTAAATGAACAGGGCGCCCAACTTACACCCGCTCAGAAAGTTACAGCCCAGGGTCAGTTAGCCTTTGCCTACCAGCAGGTGGGTGATGGGCCTAAAGCAGAGCGTTTTTACCGGGAAGCGTTAACGAATACTACAGAACCCAATCTGCAGCACATGCTGCAATACGCGAAAGTTTTGGCCGCCAACGGAAAATTTCCGGAAGCCCAGCAGCAATACGAACGCTATCTTCAACTCAAAGAAAAAGCGTCGGCACCCAGGCCAGTACCAACTGGTCAGGCCGCCAACGCACGCAAAGAGCCTATCCGGTACCGGCTCGAATATTTAGATCTGAACACCTCGGGAGAAGAGTTTAGTCCCGCTTTTTATCAGGAAGGGCTGGTGTACGTAGCAGGCAAGAAAGGAGCCGCCAACATCGAAACCACCGGCAAGGGAGGTGGCGCTGGCTACCTTGATCTGTTCTATATTCCCAACCGGAACGACATCCTGGCAGCTGGTATTGTTAACGCCGACGGCAGCCTGACCAAAGTAGCAACGGAACGGCCAAAAGCCCAACGGCAGATCGGCAGCGACAGTTACAGCCGCCCCACTCCAAACGACTCCCGAACGGTGCCGAACTACAATGCGAGTGTCGCTATTACGGAAGGGTTAGGCTATGAACCACGCGCAGTAAACCCGACACAACGCTTTAGTCAATCCCTGAACTCAAAATACCACGAAGGACCAGCCGCGTTCTTTCGGGATGGCTCACGCATTATTTTTACCCGCAATAACTATAACAATGGCCAGTCGGGCAAAAGCGCCGAAGGGGTCAACAAGTTGAAGCTTTATACGGCCCGTCAGCAAAACGGTTCGTGGGTCGACATCGAAGAACTGCCTTTCAACAGCGATGAGTATTCGGTGGGTCACCCAACGGTGAGCCGCGATGGGCAGTCGCTTTATTTTGTATCCGACGTACCCGGCGGATACGGCGGTACGGATATTTACCTGAGTCGCTACCAGAACGGACAGTGGACGAAGCCGGTAAACCTAGGCGAAACCATAAACACGAAGGGGAACGAACTTTTCCCGTTTGTCGATGACGCTGGTAATCTGTACTTCGCGACCGACGGACGGAAGGGTTTGGGCGGGTTAGACATTTTTATGGCGACCATGACGAGCCCTACCACAGCGCAGTCGGTGGAGCGCCTTGACGCGCCCATCAATTCGCCCCAGGATGACTTTGGGTTCATCACGGACATTAACCGCAGTGGCGGGTATTTCAGCAGCAACCGCCGCACGGGCAATGATGACATTTACCGGTTCGCTCGGCTGAGTTCGCTCTATGGCTGCCGTGACCTTACGATACGTCTGTATAATACCGACACGGATCAACCGCTCGACAGCGTAACGGTGGTCGTCAAATCGCGAACCGAAGGGCGGATGAACCAGACCATTACGTCCGATGCCAACGGCTTTGTGCGGCTATGTCTGGACGCAGACAACGACTACACCTTTCAGGCCAGTCGGGATGGGTTTATCAACAGCACCGTTGGATTTACAACTCGCTCTCTCACCGACGATCAGCCGAGCCGTTTGGAAATCGGCCTGATTAAACCTATCATCGTTATTGATACGGTTGCTAATACACCTGGCCTTTCTGGTGGGGCGCTCACGCAGTCGCGCATCCGCGGTGTGGTCATGAGTGAGCGTGATCAGCGGCCGCTGGAAGGTGTCGTTGTCCGGCTTCAGAACGAGTGCGACGGAACGCAACTGGAATACGTAACCAAAGCCGATGGCCGCTACGCCTTTGACCTGAACGAAGGCTGCGATTATACCCTGATCGCGTCAAAAGCGCTATTCGGTACCAATACCAACAAAATTAAGCGGCTACCCAAAAAAGCGAAGCCTAAGGAATTATCGGCTGATCTGCGAATGCTCAGCGTAGGCGATGTAGTCATGATCGATAATATTTATTATGATCTGGGCGGTTATAATCTGCGCCCGGATGCTTCCCGCGAACTCGAGAAACTGGTGGCTACGATGCGCAAATACCCGTCGCTGATTATCGAAATTCGGTCACATACCGACAGTCGGGGCGACGCGACCCGAAACAAAGCGTTGTCGGAACAACGGGCGCAGGCCGTCGCCAGCTATCTGGCCTCAAAAGGCATCAGCCGCAAACGCATGAGTACGACCGGTATGGGCGAATCGCAGTTAGTGAACAACTGCACCGATGGCGTTATCTGCACCGAAGCCGAACACCAGCGCAACCGCCGGACCGAATTCAAGGTAATTGAAATTAAATAGGTCAGGCTTAGGATATAGTCCGGGACGTAATGATTGAGGAAGTTTTAGCTTTGCGTCTCTGATTTTATCACAACCATGCTGGTTTTCCCAAATTGTAAAATTAATCTTGGCTTACGAATTACTGAGAAACGTCCCGACGGCTTCCATAACTTACAATCCTGCTTTTACCCCGTAGGCTGGAGCGATGTTCTGGAAGTCGCCACGGCCGAAACGTTTGCCTTTAGCAGCAGTGGTCTGTCTATCCCCGGCGATCCCGCCAAAAATCTTTGCGTACGAGCTTATGAGCTACTGAAAGCCGATCACGACCTACCGCCCGTGCAGATGCATCTCCTTAAAATTGTGCCGATTGGAGCTGGTTTAGGCGGAGGCTCTGCCGATGCAGCATTTGCCCTGAAGCTCCTGAATGATCGTTTCGCGCTGGGCTTAGGGGTGGCTGAGCTCGAAGCCTATGCCCGCCAGTTAGGTAGCGACTGCGCGTTCTTTGTCCAGAATCGTCCGCAGTACTGTATTGAGAAAGGAGACGTATTCGACGAAGTTAATATTGGTCTGAGTGGCTACCACATTATGCTGGTGTATCCAAACCTGGCGATCTCAACCGCCGAAGCTTACGCAAACGTTCGGCCTCATCAACCCGAAATTCCTCTCAATCAGCAGTTAAACAGTTCTATCGAGACCTGGCGCGAAACTATTCACAATGACTTCGAAGATAGTTTGTTCCTGAAGTATCCGGTGTTGAGCGCCATCAAACAGCAACTGTACGAGCTGGGCGCGGTGTATGCCAGCATGAGTGGCTCCGGCTCAACCGTGTATGGGATTTTCAATGCGCCCGTTACAACCCCAAACCAATTTAAGGATTACAGCGTTTGGCAAGGTAGACTCTAGGTAAAGACGTAAGCGTGAGCAATTTTGTAACGAAACGGCGTGAGCCGTTTCGATTTATGGTTTGGTTAGGCATCGGCAGCAGCGTCATGCTGTTCACCATCCTGCTAGTGGCCTATATCATCCGGCAAACCGGACCGGGCTGGGCCGACATTAAATTGCCGAATGTGTTTCTGTTGAGCACCGTCGTTATTGTGCTGAGCAGTCTTACCCTGAACAACGCCAATCAAGCCTTTCAACACGAACGTTTCCCCAGTTATCGCACCAATATGGCGACGACGCTCGTGCTCGGTACGCTATTCATACTGCTGCAAGGCTGGGGCTGGCGGCAACTGATCCGGGCAGGGGTTGGACTGGAAGGTAATCCGGCCGGTGGCTTTATTTACATCATCTCTGGCGTTCACCTGCTGCATATTCTGATCGGTCTTATTTTTATCGTTATCGCGCTGATCGAAGCCATGCGCCGTCGGCTGTACATCGACTCGTTTGTATACAGTGTCAATCCGCCGAACCGGCTTAAACTCAAGCTGCTTACGTTATACTGGCACTTTGTCGATATACTCTGGCTGGCGTTGTTCGTTTTCCTGCTCATTCACCACGGTGTTAATTTGACGCTTACGCTGTAGAGAGCAGCCGTCTGCTCATTTGCGCCGTGATGGAGCAGCGCCAGTACCTTATTCTGTCGCTTTCTATCGTTATTTGTATAAAAACTGTTTCATTTCTCTTTTCATGAAGAAAATAGCTCTATGGGCGAGCCTATGTTGGGTTAGCGTAGCTGCGTTCGCACAAACAGGCATAAGCACTACGTCCCCAGGGTCAAAATATGATCCGCTCGCTTTGTTTCACCCGTTGTTTAATATGCAACCGGGTAATGATTATCGTACGGGTAGCGGAGCCCCCGGGCCACGTTACTGGCAAAACCGCGCCGATTACCAGATCAACGTAACGCTCGATGATCAGCAAAATACGGTCGCGGGTGAAGTCACGATCACGTACAAAAATAACTCGCCGGAGACACTGCCATTTTTGTGGCTGCAGTTAGACCAGAATGCGTTCAGTGATACGTCCCGCGCGGCCCGGACAACCCCCACCACGGGTGGTCGATTTGGCAACCTGGGCTTTTCGGGCGGTGTTACGATTACCAGCGTGACAATTGACCAGGGAAAAGGAAAATTTGCGGCAAGTCCCTACACCATTACGGATACCCGGATGCAGATTCGCCTGGCCGAAGTCTTGAAGTCGGGTGGCGACGTAAAGGTCAAAGTGGCTTATTCCTTTAAAATCCCGGAATATGGCTCCGACCGTATGGGACAGCTACGTCGCAAAGACGGTATCATCTATGAGATTGCGCAGTGGTATCCACGTATGTGCGTGTATGACGACATCGAAGGTTGGAACGTTCTCCCTTACTTAGGCGCGGGCGAGTTTTACCTGGAATACGGTGATATCGACTACAACGTAACCGTTCCCTGGGACCACATTGTAGTTGGATCGGGCGAGTTGCTGAACCCGACCGAAGTGCTGACCGCCGAACAGATCAAGCGGCTGGCGCAGGCTCGCCAGAGCGATCAAACGGTAATCATCCGCGGCAAAGATGAAGTGACGAACCCCAATACTCGTCCCAAAAAATCGGGTACGCTAACCTGGAAGTTCCGGTGCCAGAACACCCGTGATGTCGCCTGGGCCTCGTCGCGTGCTTTTGTGTGGGATGCCGCCAAAATGAATTTGCCAAGTGGCAAGCCGTCGCTGGCCCAGTCGGTTTACCCCGCTGAAAGCGCAACCAACGATTCGTGGGGCCGTTCGACGGAATACGTAAAAGGCTGTATTGAGTTTTACTCAAAATACCTCTACGAATACACGTATCCTGTCGCTACGAACGTAGCCGGTATTGTAGGCGGTATGGAATATCCCGGTATCGTCTTCTGCGATCATAAAGACAAAAAAGACGCGCTCTGGGGCGTAACGGACCACGAATTTGGCCACAATTGGTTCCCGATGATCGTAGGCAACAACGAGCGTAAGTTCCCCTGGATGGACGAAGGGTTCAATACGTTCATAAATACGTTATCGACGGCTAATTTCAACAAAGGCGAATACGACCGCGAACGGGGTACTATGCACGACCTCGCTCCAGCGCTGTTCTCGCCCGCCGAGCCAATCATGACAATTCCGGACGTGCAGCAGCCTCGCGTGTTGGGTCTCCTGGCTTACTACAAGCCGGGTATGGGCCTGAAAATGCTGCGGGAATCAGTATTAGGCCCCGATCGCTTTGATTATGCGTTTAAGGTATACATGAATCGCTGGGCCTTCAAACACCCAACTCCCTATGATTTTTTCCGTACAATGGAAGATGCGGCCGGCGAAGATCTTGGCTGGTTCTGGCGCGGTTATTTCTACGAAACCTGGCGCTTAGACCAAGGCGTACGGGAGGTTAAATACGTTGATGGTGCGGCCGACAAAGGCTCGTTGATCTCCATCGAGAACCTGGAAAAAATGGCGATGCCCGTTACGATTGAAGTTACCGAAACGAACGGCAAAAAAGGTCGCGTGAACTTACCTGTTGAGGTATGGCAGCGTGGGGGAATCTGGACGTTCAGATATAATTCAACGTCTCCGCTAAAAACGGTTGTAGTCGATCCTGATGAGAAACTGCCGGATGTGAACGAGAAAAATAACGTTTGGCGCGCCGACGCTCAATAGAAAAAGCTAACAGCAAAGGGCTAAAGGAATCGTTTGATTGCTTTAGCCCTTTTTAGTTACTCTACTTTTCGATCAGCATGGCTCCGTACGAATAGCCTCCGCCGAAAACGGTGATTACGATACGTTGCCCTTTCTTGAACGTGTCCCATTGTTCAGAAAGCGCAATAGCACAGCCGGCACAGCCGGTATTACCAAGCCGGTCGATGTTCGAGATCAGCTTTTCTTCGGGCAGGCCCAGCGTGTTCATGACATTCTTGGAGATCCGCAGATTGGCCTGGTGCGGCAGTACGTAATCCACATCAGCCAGCGTCAGCCCGCATTTTTCCAGCACCTGCAAACTCGCTTTCGGCATATACTGACAGGCATTGATAAACACGTCGCGACCGTGCGGCATGGTAACACCGCCCTCCATTGGTTTCAACATAACTGCCGTGGTAGCTTTTGCCGTATGCGCGGCTCCACCGGTGAGTAGTGTCCGGATGACAAAGTCGTTATCGCTCTGGCGCTCTTTGGTGATCAATAAAGCGGCTGCCCCATCGCCCCAGAGGTGCCCCGATATTTTGTCCTGCTCGTTATTGTAAGCCGTGTTATGCTCCGATACAATGACCAAAGCGCGGCTGGCCTTATTTAAGGCAAAATAGCCCTCGACAACTTCAATAGCGTTCAGCAGCGACGAGCAGGCCGTTGATATCGACACAACCGGAATATCCGCAATGCCCAGGGCGTGCTGCGCTTCGTGCGCCAGTGAAACAATGGTATCGTAAGGCGTATAGGTAGCGCCAACAATCAGATCAACAGTCGATACATCTACTTTAGACATGAGTCGCTGAACCACCTCAAGCGTCATGGTATTTGTATTCTCACCAGGTCCAGCTTTACGCCGTTCTACGATTCCAGTACGTTCAATAATCCAGTCGCTAGAAAGGCCGTTGAGCTGGGTAAAATGTTCATTGCCAATTACCTCAGTTGGAAGATAATGGCTTACTTCATGGATGTACATCAGGCCAAAAATAAGGCTACTATAAGAAATAACCCGAATTATTGCCGAAAGTTAAATCCTTCCGGGAAAGTGTAGCATTAAACATTAGAACAATACCAATATGTATTAGATTCCTTTTATTTAATCGCATTTTAATGTCTTAGCTGAATCCGTTAACGCTAGGGCATAAAAATTCTGTAGCTTCCGGGCTTCACTCGTCCAATTATACTCCCGCTCAACGGCCTGACGCCCCCGCTGCCCCATTGCATAAGCCTCTTCGGGATAATCGATCAGGTACGATAACGCATCGGCAATCTGCGACGGGTTTTCGGGCGACACGCAAAACCCGCAGTTGTGGCGCTCAATCACATCCTTGTACAGCGGAAAATCAGACGTAATGACTGGCAGACCCAGGGCCATATACTCAAACAGTTTCGTGGTATACGAATCAGGATAATCGCCAACGGGTTTGAGCAACGCCAAACCCGCCGTGGCCCCGGCCGCGTACGGAAACGCATCGCGCTGGTCAGCATAGCCATGAAACTGTAACTGAGAACGTAACGTATCATACTGGGCAACGCCTTCCAAGTCTTTATCACTGAAGTTCCTCCGCCCGAATAAATGGACGATAAACTGAGGATGAACGAGTCTCAGCAATACTAAAGCGCTCACCAGCGTATCAAAAGCGCGCTCGAACGTAAGCCAGCCGATATAGAAAAACGAAGGGTGATGCGGGTCCGGTTTATACGGCTTTCGAAACGGTTCAATAAACGATAAGAGCGGGTAGTTATAGATGATCGAATACGGCTTTTCCAAATCGCAGTACGTATCCAGGTAGCCATGTTCGGTGAAGATCAGAAAGAAGTGCTGCTGCGCGGCCCGGTCAAACCAACGAAACGCCTTTTCCAGCCAGTAGCCACGGTTTTGGGTCCGAACATGCAACTTTTTATAGAGGTTTTCCTGAACCTCGTAAATAACCGGTATGCCGAACAGGTGGAAGACAAACGCGAACGGAATGAACTCTGGTACGTAGACATGGATAAGTTTTGGCCGCAACCACAGCCCTCGCAGCAACACCAGTGGACAGGTGATCAGTATTCGCCAGATCACCAGCCGGAAATAAGGCAATCGAATAAACCGAATATCAGGCGCAATCGCTGAATCGGCACGCGGTAAGGCACAAAAAACTTCGTACTCAGCCGCCAGCGTCTGGCATTGTTTGAAAACGATACGGGGGTCTTGTGGCGGATGGGCCGTGCTGATATGCAAAATGCGTAATTTCTTCATAAAACCCATCTGCGGGCACGGCCGATTATTTCAAGACACCGAATGAGCGCAGTTCGGCATCGATCTGCTGATTCCAGCGCTCCTGAGCCGCCTGGTTCGTACTGTGGTTGGTTTCCAGATCATACCGCTGCTGCATCTGGTTCATTTCCCGAAAAGACTCTATAAATTGATACTGGATAATGCTGTTGTAGTCCTCCAGGGTCAAGCTATCCGGCTGAATTTTTCGTTTAAACCGTTCGGCAGTAATCTTGGCAATGTCAAAATGTCGTTGTTCGTGGTTAAGCGCGTACGCGTTTTTAGCATCGGGCCGCCCCCAGGATGAATTTTTGAGCATATAACTTTTTACCGTTAGGTTTACGTTGATCACCCCATTCTTAACCGCACTCTTGCCTTCATAAGCAAAGCTGGTAAACACTTCGGCTGCGTAATGGCTTCCCTTACGTGGTTCCGCTCGAAAATCGGCCCATACGAGCTTACGAGCCGGATTGTAATGCACGGTATCATCATCCGTAATACGCGAGTCTTCGCTGAAATTCACCACTAGGCGCGTTGCCAGCTTTTCGTTCTGACTGGCCTCCCGGTTCATATAGTCGTTCAAACTGCGCAACGACGCAACCAGCGCCTGACGAATGGTTGGCTCGATTACGGTCGTTTGCTGAAGCGGACGGACATAGTTAGCACTACCCCGATACGTCGTCAGGCGGGTACTTGTCTCGCGGCCATCTTCTTTCCCCAGTAAATCAAAAGCGGCTTCGAAAGAAAACCGACCCGTTACCCGATTACCAGCCGCTGTTTCGGTCAGGCGGAGCTGTATGATCCGCATGGCGATCGGACGCAGTTTTTTGGTTTGAGTCAGCGATCGGTTGATAAACGCGCGAACCCCTTCAGCGGCTCCCCCTTCAAGGTCAACCGGTTGAACAGGCTGGTTAAGAGCTACGGCTAAACGGGCAACGGCCCCGCGCTCCTGGCGCTGATCCGTAACCGCTGCGATAAAAAACTCTTTCGGCGTAAACGCTAGCTTTTCGGGCTGTAGCTGAATGGGATCATTTTTGGGCGACACCCCGGATAACACAGACAAAAACACAAACCATATTACCTTATCCATCGTATCAAAAACTGATTGTTAAGGACAAAAGTGCCTGTACCAAGGTAATGGCTGGATTGTATTTATCGGTGAAGAAAAACGGGAGGTGACTTAACTATGTTGAAGAACGAAAATAAACAGTTATTGATAAATAGGTCGATCACCGTGCCATACATTACTACTTATTTAGAAAAACGAATTGTGCGCCGGTTGAGCCGTTTCAAGTGGGTGCAAAGCGTCAGATGCTTACGCTCTAGCGTTTGCAACAAAGCCTTAGCTTCGACCCGAACCAATTGATTCAGACAATCATAGTGAGCCAGCACCAGGCATCGAGAGTTTCAGCCACTAACATGAGTTTGAACGCTTTATTACAGCGCTAGCAAGCGCATGAGTCCGGCGGCCAAAGATGAAAGCGACTACCTCACCAGTAGCGACATCTTCCATTCACCATAACCACCGAGGGAGCACCTTATAGCTCACAAAGCTTGCATTACGTCGACCTTGAGTCTGACAGTACCCCTTGGCTCATTAGTAACGTTAACGCTGTACGTTTATAATTCCGCCCAACTGGTATTTGTAAGTAATCTAGCTTTATAATATTGTGGGCAAACGATGTTACTTTATCAACGGCAACGATAAATGAGCGGTGAACCCTGACAAATTTGTTCTGCGGAAGCTTTTGTTCAAGATAGCTAATTTTTTGGTAGCTGATTACCTCCTGTTTGGTTGTTCTTACACGTACGTAGTCACGGAGACTTTCGATGTAAATAATGTCTTTCAAGAACACTTTAATCATTTCACGATCTGCTTTCAGGTATAAATAAGCCTCTTCATTTATTACGTTATTCTTTTTGTCTTTTTCGGAAGGTGCATACCGTTTCAATTGCTTGATTTTGGCAATACTGCGAAGAAAACGATCAAAGCTGACGGGTTTTAATAAATAATCGACTACATCAAGATTATAGGCTTCAAAAGCATAATCGCGATAAGCAGTTGTCAGGATGACATGGGGTTTGTTAGGTAAGGAATGGAGAAGGTCAATACCGGTAACATTCGGCATTTCTATATCAAGAAAAATAATATCAATCGTATCCAGTTGAAGGGTTGTCATTACATCAAGGGCATTTGAACAACTTTTCACCGCGACAAGCTCTTCTATCCGTTTCACATAAGACTCCATTAGTTGCCGGGCTAAGGGCTCATCATCAACAATAAGGCAACGCATAGACTATTTCAGATTTTAACTAGTTAGTTGCTAACCGTTTGCTAGCTTAAATTTGTGTTTAATGACAATTTCAGTACAGCCATATATGTATCCGCTTCGTCGAATAGTTGTAGGGAATGACGATCAGGGTATAAATAGCTCAATCGCTTAACTACATTTTCCAGGCCAAGCCTTGGCGACTCTGTTTTTTTCGGCTGATGTGGGGGTTTATTGTTTTCGACCTTTAAAATCAACATATCATTGACAACTTCCAGATCAATGTGTATCCAACTGCCCTGCAATTGGTTCCGCGCCCCATGTTTAAAACTATTTTCAACGAATGGCAGCAGTAGCAGCGGAGCGATCAGGTGCGTAGCCTCATTAGCATAATTGACAAAATGGACTTCAAGCCGGTCACCATAGCGAAGTCGTTCAAGGTCAATGTAGTTCTGGATATACTGAATCTCTTTAGCAAGCGATACTTCCGCCTGGTTGCTATCGCAGAGCATATAACTCATCAATTCAGATAATTTGTGAACCATTTGCGGGGCTTTCTCCGAATGACTCAGAGTAAGCACGTACAGATTATTCAACGTATTAAATAAAAAGTGCGGATTGATCTGTGATTTCAAGAGCTTAAGTTCAGCCGCCAGTTTTTCCTTTTCCAGCTGCTGGGCAGCCTGCTCAAGCAATTGAGTTGCCTGTTGGTGCTGATAATAGTATTTGATTAGATGAAAGGTTGACGCAATAGCCACCCATGAGTAGGTGTAAAAAATAGCGATCAGGATCTTGGGCAGGAAGAATAAGGGTATACTTAATCCCCCCGGATAATATACAGGATAAAGAATATAGTAGGAAATAACCCGAAGAATGAATCCGCAAATGGCCATTGAGCCAATCAGGAGCATTAGAAAGATTAAGTACTTCTTCAGTACCAGAAATCTGTCAATCAGAATATACAACGTGAAGTAGGCGGCACTGATTTTTATGGGCAGCTCAACTAGGGTAGAAATCAGTTTTTCACCATACTTCCCATCTACTAGTCCCCAGATCAGGACATCGTAAAATACAATTCCTACCCAGAATAAACTATGTAATACGAAGCGATAGCGGGAAACTAGCAGATTTGGTGTCTGGGTATGCATTTGTGCAATCGTTCGCATGAAACAAGAACGAAATTTATTATAACTGAGCGCTCTTTTTTAGACAAACAACCACAAGAGCAGACAAACGACCGATTCACTTGTGGCTGGAGCCGCGGGCAAAATCAAAAAAAGCCTGACACACGCCCAACGCCGTTCAATCAATAGAAAACGTTGTCTGTCGGCTATAAGCGACACTCATCTAATAATTCTGGACATGACAATGTTTTTTAAAACTTCGCAGTCTTAAAAAGATATCGTCATGACAAAAATACAACTCACTGTAAACGGTGCTAGCCATTCTGTAGACGTCGATCCTCAAATGCCCCTGCTTTGGGTGATCCGTGACTTTATCGGATTGACAGGCACAAAATACGGATGTGGTATTGCCCAATGTGGTGCATGCACAATTCACCTTGATGGCAAAGCAGTAAGGTCATGCTCCTTACCCGCTTCTGCAGGTCTGAATAAAGCGATTGTCACCATTGAAGGATTATCGTTAACTGGCCAGCATCCTCTTCAAACAGCCTGGGAAGAAGAAGATGTACCGCAGTGTGGCTATTGCCAGGCTGGTCAGATCATGACGGCGGCAGCTTTCCTTAAACAAAACCCCAATCCTACCGACGAGCAGATCACAGCTGCCATGACGGGAAATTTATGCCGGTGCGGTACATATCTACGCATTCATAAAGCGGTGAAGCGGGCTTCATTAATTAAAGAATAATTCTTACAAACATGGACAGACGAAATTTCACTAAAGTGGCGACATTAGCAGGAGGAGGTTTCATGCTCTCGTTTCATTCTATTGCTAAAGATCAATTCATCAAAAATGAGGTCGCAAATAGTACAAATGAATTAGGAGACCTACTTAAAATTACTCCTGATGGCCAAGTGCTTTTTCAATTCATCAAACACGAAATGGGCCAAGGCGTATCCACAGCCATGGCGATGATTGTCGCTGAAGAATTAGGGGCAGACTGGCAGCAGGTAAAAATTGAATTTCCGGATACTGATTTAAAAAAGTTTCAGAATGATAAAAATGGGGGGCATGACACGGGTGGCAGTTGTACCATTACTTATCAGTACGATGTTCTTCGCAACGCAGGCGCAACAGCTCGTCAAATGCTGATCCTAGCCGCAGCCAAGCGCTGGAACACTTCCGTTGAGAATTGTTATGCCGAAAATCACTTTATCAACAATCACGTTACCGCTCAAAAACTTGGATTTGGAGAACTGGCCAGCGATGCTGCAACCCATCAGGCACCACCGACAATCGTGTTAAAAGATCAGAAAGACTTTAAACTCATTGGTAAACCCAGAAAAGCCAAACTGATTACTTCCATTGTCACAGGAAAGCTTAAGTACGGACTGGATGTAAACCTACCGGGTATGCACTACGCGGTTATTGCTCGTTGTCCTGTATTTAAAGGTAAATTAAAAAGCTTCGATGCGTCGAAAACACTGCAGGTAAAAGGGGTCAAAAAAGTTTTTGACACGAAGCCAATCGCTGGTCTGCAAACGCAGACACCATACATGCCTCATGATATTCGCGAAGGCGTAGTTGTTGTAGCGGATTCCTTTTGGGCCGCTAAGAAAGGAAGAGATGCATTGATCATTAACTGGGATGATGGGCCTAATGCGCAACGAAGCTCTGAAGATTTTGAAAAGTTGGCGGCCCGGCGAGCGCTCCACCGAACAGACCCAACTGGCTACATTGGTGATGAAAATGCCGTATCAGATTTAGGACATGTTCGAAGGACATTGCGAGCATCTTATGTTTATCCACACCAGTTACACTCTTGCCTGGAGCCGCTCAACTGCACAGCTTATGCAATGAATGATCGTTGCGAGATCTGGATGGGGTCACAAGCGCCTAATCTGATTGTAACAGAATTGATGCGTGTTTTTAATATTTCTCAGGACACTATTAAAGTGCACTCGTTCCCATCCGGTGGCGGCTTTGGCAGACGGTATTATCCTGATATGGCTGTGGAAGCCGTATTTATTTCCCGCCAGGCCGGTAACATTCCCGTCAAAATGATTTGGACACGTGAAGATGATCATCAATGCAACCTTGCCCACCTTTTTCAACACATGGAATATCAAGTCGCTCTCGACAACAATGATCGTTTATACGCATGGTACGAAAAAGAGATTCGAACGTATATGTGGGGTGCCAAATATGCCGATACCCAACTGCCCTTTATGGCTTACGATATTCCTAACATACGGTTCGATTTTGAAGACCTCATTGAGGAAGAGCTTGTTCACTCCTCGGCCTGGAGAGGAGTGGTAGGGCATGGCCGCTTTTACAGTGAGTGTTTTATCGATGAGATCGCAACAGCATTAAAAAAAGACCCTTACCAATTTCGTTTAGACTTATTGAAAGAGGGCCGCGATGTTTTTGTTGGCGATCTATATCCAATCTCCAGTTCGCGGTTATTGAGTGTGTTGAAATTGGCCGCAGGCAAAGCGGGCTGGGGGAAATCGCTGGAGCCAAACAAAGGTATGGGACTGGCTGTATGCCCGTATGGAAATAGTTATTGTGCGATAGTGGCCGAAGTGAAGGTTCAGAATAAAAAAATTTCCATCGTAAAAATTACCGTTGGTGTTGACTGTGGTAAAGTAATCAATCCGTCCGGAGCAAATAATCAAATTGCAGGTGGTATTGTCTGGGGGCTCACGGCATTGCTATACGGAGGTCTGCCCATAAAAAATGGCCGTGCCGTTCATACCAACTTTCATCAGAACAAATTAATGAGAATGGATGAATGTCCGGAAATAGCGGTTCATTTTGCTGAAACCGATGACGAACGACCCTGGGGCATAGGAGAAATATCCAGCCCGTTGGCTGTCCCTGCTGTATTGAATGCCATTTATGCGGCTACCGGTAAGCGGATCCGGAAAATACCGATCATTCCCGATGAGTTGCAGTAACGTTGTGGGTTGGTTGTACGTGGGCAGTAAAAAAGCAACAGTGTTGGCTACGATGGGTTAAGAATTTGGTAACAGAAGAGATCATTGCCTTGCTTTTCGGACGCCCTACTCAGTAAACATTTCCCCATCTGCTAAATCTGTTAGAGCAAGCCAAATAGAAGTAGTTAGGTAGATTACGGCCTCTTGGTGCCCAGCCGTCGGGTGTGGGTCTACTTTGATTGCCTGGATCAACGATTACATTTAGTCCGAAAAGCCTCCTTATAGAGTCTTAAGTGCAATTATCTCACTCTTCAAACGCGCTTGAAGCGACTGACCTGCCGAACCAGTTGCCTCCCTGAATCAGTGAAGGCCTACGATACGGCAATCGGCCTTTAATCAGATTTTCTTCACCTACAAACGTAATTTAGGCCCAACCGCATCAGTAAAGACTGACTCAATAAAAATGCCCTCTGAACGGAGTATTCGGAGGGCATTTTGGCAACTATTAATCAACTAACTTATTCAATCAGCATCGCTTTCCCGCTGACAACGTCGTTTTCAACGGTTTTGAATTTTACGTCGCGCTTCACCGAACCATCTGCATACTGCACATTTACACGGGCGTTCCGGTCGAGCTTAGCTACCCGTGCCGGAGCTTGGCGAGGAGGCATCGGTGGCGCACCGGCCCCCATCGCGTTGTTTTCCGCCATGCGCCGTGCATACTCTTCTGGTCCCGTAGCCAGGTGATCGTCGTCAAAGTCCTCCATGTTGGTGTGCAACTCAGGCTGTGGCTGCGGCCGGTGCTGCGTGGGTGCCTGCCGAATTTCCTGCTGCACTTCTTCAACATCCTGGGCTGGAATGTCGGCCTTCGACAGGAAGCTAATCGTATCGAAGTTAACTTTATTAAGGAATCGGCGGAATAGCTCTACCGACTCAAACTTGTACACCAGCAAGGGGTCTTTCTGCTCAAATACCGCGTTCTGCACCGACTGTTTCAGGTCGTCCATCTCGCGCAGGTGTTCTTTCCATTCCTGATCGATAACGGATAGCGTCACCGCTTTTTCCATTTCCGTCACCAGATCACGACCACCCGACTCTACCGCCTTCTGCAGGTCCGTAACAACCGTCAGTTCGTGCAGACCATCCGTGAAAGGAACTACAATGTTCTTCACCCGATCGCCCTGTTCGTGAAGCACCTGGGTCAGCACAGGAAGGGCCTTTTCGGCAATGGCATGGTTCTTAGCCTCGTATTTCGCTTCTACTTCCTCGTAAAGATGCCGAACCTGATCGGCTTTCTTCATCTTGGCAAACTCTTCCGCAGTCAACGACGGCTCAAAACCAAGCGTGGTCAGCAGTTGCAGCTTAATCTCTTCGTAATTACCTTCCGCGTTTGTAATGGTCTCTTCCACTACGTCGTACATGGTATTGGCAATATCGAGCGGTAGCCGGTCACCGAAGAGCGCATTCCGACGACGTTTGTAAATGGCTTCGCGCTGATAGTTCATGACATCGTCATACTCAAGCAGCCGCTTCCGAATACCGAAGTTGTTTTCTTCTACTTTTTTCTGAGCCCGCTCAATGGACTTTGTGATCATTGAGTGCTGAATAACCTCACCTTCCTCCAGCCCCATGCGGTCCATCACTTTTGCAATTCGTTCAGAGCCAAACAAGCGCATCAGGCTGTCTTCGAGCGAAACAAAGAACTGCGACGTACCTGGATCACCCTGACGCCCGGCCCGACCCCGTAACTGCCGGTCGACCCGACGCGATTCGTGCCGTTCGGTACCGATAATGGCCAGCCCACCGGCTGCTTTCGACTCAGGCGTTAGCTTAATGTCCGTACCGCGACCGGCCATGTTGGTTGCAATGGTTACAGTACCGGGCTGCCCGGCCGAGGCTACAATTTCGGCTTCGCGCTGGTGATATTTGGCGTTCAGAACCTGGTGTTGAATTTTGCGAATGGTCAGGAACCGGCTGAGTAATTCAGAGTTTTCAACCGACGTAGTACCCACTAGTACGGGACGGCCCTTCTCGACAAGACTGGCAATTTCATCGACGACCGCGTTGTACTTTTCACGGACAGACCGGTAAACTTTGTCTTCCTCATCTTTTCGGCTGATGGAGCGGTTCGTTGGAATTACCACTACGTCCATCTTATAGATTTGCCAGAATTCAGAGGCTTCCGTTTCGGCTGTACCGGTCATACCCGCCCGTTTGTGGTACATCCGGAAATAATTCTGGAGTGTTACAGTTGCGTAGGTTTGTGTAGCGTCCTCAACTTTTACGTTCTCTTTCGCTTCAACAGCCTGGTGCAACCCATCCGACCAGCGTCGGCCTTCCATAATACGTCCCGTCTGCTCATCAACGATTTTCACCTTACCGTCCATAATAACGTACTCGGTGTCCTTCTCGAACAGGGTGTAAGCCTTTAGTAACTGGTTGACCGTGTTGATACGTTGCGTTTTAACGGCGTAGTCCCGGATAACCGCTTCTTTACGTAAAATTTTCTCTGGCTCCGAAAAGTCAGAACTTTTGTCAATGGCATTCAGATCTATTGACAAATCGGGCAGGATAAAGAAGTTAGGATCTTCACCCGAACCGGTGATATAGTCAATACCTTTTTCGGTGAGGTCGATGCTATTGTGCCGCTCGTCGATTGTAAAATACAAGGGCGCATCGGCTTCCGGCATTAACTTCTGGTTCTCCGCCAGATAAATAGCTTCTGTTTTTTGAAGAAGCGCCTTATTGCCGGTTTCAGAAAGGAACTTGATAAGTGGCTTATGCTTAGGTAAACCCCGGTGAGCCCGGAACAGCGATAACCCTCCTTCTTTCTCATCACCTGCCGCAATCTTTTTCTTAGCGTCGTTCAGATAATCGTATACGAGTTTACGCTGGGCTTCTACCACACGGGAAACGCGTGGTTTGAGTTCAATGTAATCCTGTTCATCGCCCCGAGGAACAGGACCGCTGATGATTAAGGGCGTCCGGGCGTCATCAATCAAGACCGAGTCAACTTCATCGACCATGGCATAGTGGTGCTTACGCTGTACCAGCTCAGCCGGTTCACGGGCCATGTTGTCGCGCAGGTAGTCGAAGCCGAATTCGTTGTTTGTTCCGTACGTAATGTCAGCCATATAGGCCCGCTTCCGGGCTTCGGAGTTTGGCTGGTGCTTATCAATACAATCAATGCGCAGACCATGAAACTCAAAAAGTGGAGCCATCCACTCCGAGTCACGTTTCGCCAGGTAGTCGTTAACCGTTACTACGTGCACCCCACGCCCGGCGAGCCCGTTCAGGAAGGCAGGCAATGTGGCCACAAGTGTTTTACCTTCCCCGGTGGCCATTTCAGCAATCTTCCCCTGGTGGAGCACAACGCCCCCAATGATCTGCACGTCATAGTGAACCATATCCCATTTGATGGGGGTCCCGGCAGCATCCCAGCGGTTGGCCCAGAATGCCTGATCGCCTTCAATAACGACATTACCTTTCCGAGTAGCCAGTTCCCGATCAAAATCGGTGGCCGTAACCTGAAGCTGTTCGTTATTAGTGAACCGGCGGGCTGTTTCCTTAACCACGGCAAACGCCTGCGGTAAAATATCCATCAGAACGCGCTCAAGCTCCGTATTGCGGTCGGCTTCCAGCTTATCAATCTGATTGAACACCCGTTCCTTCTCGTTAACATCAACCTCAGGGTGACTTACCTGCTCATTGAGCTCGGCCAGTTGATTGTCAATAGCGGCTAGCTCATCTGCAATATGCGCTTTGAGTTCAGCCGATAGTTGACGAAGCTGGTCATTGGAAAGGTCTTTTAAGCGAGCAAATTCGGCATTCACCTTCTCAACATACGGCAGGAGCTCCTTAATATCCCGCTGTGATTTAGTGCCGAAAAATTTGGCTATGAGATTAATCATTTTTCAGTGTGTAAGTCGGTAAGCTCATGGATAAGTTCGTAAGTGTTAATACGTATCAGTTACCTGTTTACTCACAGACCTACGAACTTATTGACGGTTTTTTCTACAAATTTAGTGCATTACAGTGGTACTACAAGGTCGGTTAGACATTGATGGATGTACCTTACTTTATGGGAACAACGTTTTGAAACTATTCTATTACTTTTGCAGGATCAAATTTTGGCCCAACAGCCACTGTTCATGCGTACTACCGACAAATTGTCACGTTATACCTACCGTATCCGTCCGTTCTTTATTATCGTATCTCTGCTATTGCTAACCGTATCGTTCAGTGTGGTAGCTCAGAAGGCTGGTTCACGCGTAGACCAGCTAAGCGATGATCAGGTACTTGAGTTCTACAGACGGGCGCAGGCGAGCGGCCTTAGTGAAGCTCAGATTGAGCAGGCGGCTATGTCACAAGGATATACCCTTACTGATATTGCCAAGATGCGGAAACGGATCACGGAAATTCGATCGCAGAATCCAAAATCTTCAGGGCGTACAACGGTCGACACAGCGAGCGGTCGTCGGTTTCCCGGCGATCTGTCGCGTCGCTTTATCGATTCTTTGCCCGACGACTTTCGTCAGGACACGGTTAAGAAGTTGAAGGTATTTGGAGCTTCTCTGTTTGAGAATGCCAATTTATCGTTCGAGCCAAATTTGCGGATTGCAACCCCAAGAAATTACATTGTTGGTCCTGACGACGAAATCAGTATTGATATTTCGGGGGCATCCTCTGATAATTTCCGCTTAAAAGTATCACCGGAAGGCACCGTCAAAGTACCCAATATCCCGGCTATCTTCGTTGCGGGATTAACCATTGAGCAGGCAGAACAACGCATCATTGACCGGCTGCGCAAAGGTGGCTACCAAGGCTTGGGCGTTCCGGGTAGCGGCACCAGCGCTAACATAGCACTCAGTAATATTCGAAGTATCCGGGTGACCTTGGTAGGTGAAGTCGTTCGGCCGGGCACTTATACCATTTCCTCGTTGGGCTCTGCTTTTAATGCCTTGTATCTAGCCGGTGGTCCTAATCCGGAAACGGGTTCATTTCGTAAAATTCAAATCATTCGTGGCAATCGGGTCGTGCGCACTATCGATCTCTACGATTTCATTCTCAAAGCCGACCAGCGGGATAATATTCGGTTGCTGGATCAGGACGTCATTCGGGTCGCTGATTACGAAACTCGGGTTGAACTTACCGGTCAGGTCCGTCGGCCCGCTATTTTTGAAGTACTGCCGGGCGAATCACTGAAGACACTGCTAAGTTTTGCCGGAGGGTTTGCGGATGATGCTTATCGGGCGTCTATAACACTTCGGCGCAACACCGCCCGCGAACGGCGCATTGTGACCATTACGGAAGAGCAGATAAATAATTTTGTTCCCCAGCGTGGAGACAAATATGAAGTCGGAAAGATTCTGGAACGGTATGAAAATCGGGTGCAAGTAGCTGGTGCAGTTATGCGACCGGGCGATTACGCCCTTGAACCCGGTTTGGAAACTGTTAAACAGCTAATCAACCGGGCAGAAGGCTTACGTAAAGACGCGTTTGTAAACCGTGCCACTATCATTCGGGAACGGCCCGATATGGACCGGGAGAACGTATCGTTCGATCTGGGTAAACTGATGCGGGGCGAAATTCAGGATATTCCACTCATGCAACAAGATAGCCTGACGGTTTTGTCAATCCGTGATTTGCGGGAAGAATACTACGTAACGATTGAGGGAGCGGTTAATAAGCCCGATACAATTGAGTTTGTTAACAACATGAGCGTAGCTGATCTGATTGCGCTAGCGGGCGGGTTTCAGGAAGGAGCAAAACCGAATCTGGTTGAAGTTGCTCGCCGTATCCGTCAGGACTCCGCGGGCGTTCGAACCACTACCCTTGAAATTTATCGGTTTGCTTTAGACCGGAACCTTCAGATGAGTCCGTTAGAAACAACCTCAGGCCCCTCATCTGAGGAAGGGCAGAGGTTCAGGCTTCAACCCTTCGATATTGTGTATGTTCGCACATCACCTAATTACGAATCCCAGCGTCAAGTGTATGTGTTTGGAGAAGTGCTGCATCCCGGTAATTATGCCATTGCGAACCGACAGGAGCGTATTAGTGATGCTATTCAACGAGCAGGCGGTCTTAAACCAGGCGCTTATATGCCTGGGGCTCAATACAAGCGTTTAGGCCAGATCGTTGGTAGTGATCTACGAGGCATTCTGGATAATCCTAAATCTGAAGAGAATTTATTGCTTGATGATGGTGATACATTATTCATTCCCAGACGGTCAGAGATCGTATCCGTTCAGGGTGCCGTGTTGAATCCAGCGTCCGTCAGCTTTAAGTTGGGGTATAAATTTGATGATTATATAAGCGAAGCAGGTGGTTTCACAGATAACGCCCGTAAGAGTAAATCGTATATTATTTATCCAAATGGTCGAAAAGACCGAACGCATCAATTTCTGTTTTTCACATCGCGGCCCCGAGTTGAGCCTGGCTCTACAATCGTGGCTCCATTTAAGCCTCTAGATAATAATCGATTAAGCCCTGCGGAGCGCATAGGTATCTTATCCTTAGTGACAACATTAGCAATTACGCTTCTCAACGTACTGCGTAATTAACTACAATCATCGTTTATCATGTCCGTTGTAGAAGAACAAATTACCAAGCAGCCTGACGAGGGAGAGGTTGAAATCAGGCTGGGGGACATCGTTTATTTTTTCAAACGAAACCAGCGTATCTTACTACGTTCTACAATTATCTTTCTCATTTTGGGTGCGGTCTACGCGTTCTCTCAGCCTGATGAATATAC
Organism: Spirosoma knui; assembly: GCF_054780635.1. Lineage (NCBI taxonomy): Bacteria > Pseudomonadati > Bacteroidota > Cytophagia > Cytophagales > Cytophagaceae > Spirosoma > Spirosoma knui. Next base: position 263,828 of record NZ_BAAGVY010000009.1, read on the forward strand.
GTCGACCGTGAAGGTGATGCCCGAACTGAAATCACCAACTGGAGCGGGCGGATTGAGCGATCTTAAATCGCTGGCCGGTTTAGCGGGTGTTAGTCTTGATAATTTTAATAGTACATCAGAAGCGATCCGGCCAGATTTGTACCCGGATATAGTGAAGAGCGTTCCGTTTACCTTGCATATTCTTGGTCAGCCGGTTCTGTCGGCTACGTCCAAGAAGGCAACCTCTCTGCACACGTACCTTAAGGATCAGGTAGAATCTGGATGGCTGAGCCAGATTACAACATCAGAAGATCCCGCAGGAAGCTTAACAACCCCTGTATCGTCTGACCCAGCAAGGTCTACAATAAGATTAACGCGCCAGCAAGAACAACTGGGTGAAAGCATTAATGAGCGTGTGAATGTTTATATGGACAAAAAGTCGGGTATCGTAACGATTACTTCGCAAATGCCTGATGCCACGGTAGCGGCTACGGTGGCGCGTTACACACTAGATTATTTGACGGCTTATGTTACCAACTACCGCACTAGCAAAGCGCGCAAACAAGTCACTTTTTTGACTCAGCAGGTTAACAGAGCCCGCAAGCGGTACGAATCAGCGGAGTATCAATTGTCGAGTTACCGGGATCGTAACCGCAGTTTATTTCTGAACACAGCGAAGATAGAAGAGCAGCGCCTTCAGGCTGATTTCTTATTGGCTCAGACCGTTTATAATGACCTTTCGAAACAATTAGAGCAGGCTCGGATTAAAGTTCAGGAAGAAGCTCCTGTCTTCCAGATCCTCGAACCCCCTCAGGTTCCACTTCGTAAGAGCGGGCCAAAGCGAGTAGCTATCATCATGGGCTTCACTATTTTTGGTGCGCTTTTGGCCTTAATCGCTAGTTTTGTCTTTCAACTTCTGAGAAGGTAGCCTAACTGTATTACATGAAGACTGCGTTGATTTGTGGCGTATCAGGTCAGGACGGAGCCTATCTGGCGAAACTTCTGTTGGACAAAGGCTATACAGTATATGGAGCATCACGCGATGCCCAAATGGGTTCTTTCCAGAATTTAGTTCGTCTAGGCATCTACCAGCAGGTTCGCCTGGTGTCGATTAGCATTAACGACTTTCGAAGTGTCTTACAGACTCTGCAAAAGGTTCGGCCCGACGAAGTATACAATCTAGCCGGGCAAAGTTCAGTAAGCTTATCGTTCGAGCAGCCTGTAGAAACCCTCGAAAGTATCAGCGTCGGCACTCTTAATCTTCTTGAGGCAATCCGTTTCAGCGATTTACCAATAAAATTTTATAATGCTGGCTCCAGCGAATGTTTTGGTGACACGGGTTCATTGGCGGCTGATGAAACCACACCTTTTCGCCCACGTAGCCCTTACGGCGTTGCAAAAGCCGCTGCCTTCTGGCAGGTCGCCAATTACCGGGAGGCCTATCAACTCCAGGCAAGCACTGGTATTTTGTTTAACCATGAATCTCCGCTGAGACCAGAGCGGTTTGTTACACAGAAGATTGTAGCAGCAGCGTGCCGGATTGCTCAGGGCAGCAATGAAATACTGACCCTAGGTAATATTGATATCGCCCGTGACTGGGGCTGGGCTCCTGATTACGTAGAGGCCATGTGGCTGATGCTTCAGCAAGAACGGGCAGACGATTACGTGATTGCGACCGGACACACGTCAAAACTGAGTGACTTTATCAACGTAGTGTTTGAACTAGCCGGTCTGAATTGGGAAGACCATGTCCGTATCGACCAGTCCTTTTTCAGGCCTACCGATATTGCAGAAGGCCACGCAAATCCTGCAAAAGCGTATGAACGTTTACAGTGGAAGGCTAAGCATAGCATGCAAGATGTTGCAAAGCTTATGGTTCAGACGCGATTGGCAGCGGTTATGCTGGCAAATACCTAACTAGCACAGTGTGGCAATGAGAGCTCAGTTGATGGAACATATCCAACGTGTACATCCCCGTACGCGTAAAGTCCAGATAAATACAATCATAAGTGTATTTTCGAAAGGGATGGGTATGTTGGTTTCGTTGCTGATCGTCCCTATAACGATTGACTATTTATCAAAAGATGTGTATGGAACCTGGCTAACAATTAGTTCAATTGTTAGCATGCTGGCTTTCATGGATATTGGCATTGGAAACGGCCTACGTAACAAACTTGCCGAAGCTATGTCTAGACAGGACACTAATTTAGCTCGGGCTTACGTCAGTACAGCGTACCTCATCTTTGGCTTGATTCAGCTTGGCGTAATCATCCTGTTTCTGCTGATATTCAGATATGTACCCTGGCAACTCGTTTTTAATACAACTATCGACAGTAACCAACTCCAATCGGTTGTATTAATGACAGTATTGGCGGTATCGATGAAATTAGTGCTGGATGTGCTTTCTTACGTATTGCTAGCCATTCAGGATTCTAGTTTAGTAGGCATTATAACGCTCCTCTCCAACCTGTTTGTACTACTAGGGACGTACTGCCTAACCCAATTTACGAACGGTAATCTAGTTTACTTAGCCGCAGTTACAGTTTTTAGTCCAGTACTTGTTTTGCTGATCTGCGGAACTCTTCTATATAAAAGCCGACTGCGTGAGATACGACCTACGCTGAACTTCGCCGATTTTAAGTACGCTAAGGGCCTGCTCTCTTTAGGCTATAAGTTCTTTGTCATTCAGATGGCCGTCATTGTGCTGTTTTATACCGACAACTTTGTGATAGCGCAATTATTTGGCCCGTCAGAAGTCACAACATATAATGTAGCTTTCCGCTATTTTAACGCAGTGAATACTATGTTTGCGATTTCGATAACTCCGTACTGGTCTGCTTTTACAGAAGCGTCAGTAAAAGGAGATGTCGAGTGGATGAAACAAAGCCACCGGCACATGCAAAAGTTATGGCTAATTCTAGTCGGTGTAGTTATAGCCATGGTCCTTTCATCCGATTACGTCTATAAAGTGTGGGTCGATCAGCGAGTAATCGTGCCCATGTCGTTGAACATCTGCATGGGATTATTCATAGTAGTCAGTTGCTGGAATAATATCATTGCCATGATTATCAATGGACTCGGCAAGATACAGCTGCAACTGTACTACGCTTTGTTTTCTGCTTTTGTAAATATTCCACTGGCTATTTATTTCGGTAAAACCCTGAACATGGGTAGCGCCGGAGTAATTTTAGCAACGGCTGTATCATTACTAGCTTGTTCAATCTTTGGCAAAGTTCAAATTGACAAGCTCATAGCTGGAACAGCAAAAGGAATTTGGAACCGGTAATACTAGATACGATGACTTGTCCAATCTGTGAATCGACTGCCAGTGAGTATAGCATTATAAAAGTGCTGGCTAAGTATAACGTTCAGTACTTTCGCTGCAATACATGTCAGCACATGTTCACGGAGTCCCCGTACTGGCTGGATGAAGCGTATAACTCAGCAATCACTCAACTCGATATAGGGTTAGTAGAGCGTAATCTAGTGATGGCTCCTGTAGTGCAGGCCGTGGTTAATACGTGGTATAATTCAGAGGCTAGCTTTATTGACTACGGCGGTGGTTATGGCATGCTGGTTCGTATGCTACGCGACCGAGGATTGGATTTTTATCGCTACGATATACACTGTGCCAACTTATTCGCCGACTCATTCGATGTAGAAGATAAGCCCCCCTTTAAAGCTGAATTGTTAACTGCTTTTGAAGTATTTGAACATTTGGTTGATCCGGTTGCCGAAATGGCGAAGATGCTGTCGTTAAGTGACACAATTTTGTTTTCAACAATTGTTCAGCCGAAGCCAGATATCACTCCTGAATCTTGGTGGTATTTTACGCCAGAGACTGGCCAGCACATCTCTCTTTATAGCCGAGCTTCCTTACAAGCCTTAGCGGACAAGTTTAACCTTGATTACTACTGGAATGACAAGCATATTCACATGTTTAGTCGCAAAAAAATAAACCATTCGCTATTTAAAGTTGTTTCTCATCCTCGAATTGCCCGTATATACAACTCTATGGGCAAAAAAAATCAAACTTTACTGGACAAAGATTATGCTTTTATTAAAGCAAAAATCAAGAATTACATAGCCCAGTAAAGCCTCGTATAATCATAGTTTGTTCAATGGTACTATTATTTGATCATCAAACTTTCTCGCTGCAAAACTATGGTGGTATATCGCGATACTTTAAAGAATTAATTGTAGGTATAAATGAGAGTACGTTTAATCATGAAGCTAAATTAGCCATAAAATATTCTAACAACGCCTATTTGTCTCCTGAATGGGCAAAGCCTTTTTTAAGCGGAATAGAATTTCCTAAAAAAAATAATCTACTTTATTTAATAAATAAGCAAAGCAGTCTTAATCAACTGCGAAAAGGCACATTCGATATTCTTCACCCTACCTATTATGACCCGTACTTTCTAGACTACGTAAAGCATAAGCCTTACGTAATAACTGTACTGGATATGATTCATGAAAAATTCTCAACCGTTTATAAGGAGCTGGCTCATGACAAAAAGATGGTACACTGGAAGAAATCAGTCATTGTGAACGCTACTAAGCTAATCGCCATCTCAGAAAACACGAAGCGAGATATTATTGATATTTATGGCATAAGCCCAGAGAAAATACAGGTAATTCATTTAGCGAACTCGTTACTTGTAAATAACGCCGAGCAAGATGATACATCTCTTAATACCGGATGCCCTTATTTGCTTTTTGTAGGTAATCGCGGGTTTTATAAAAACTTCAATCAATTAATAACGGCAATCGCTCCACTGCTTAAGCGCCACGATATCAATCTAATCTGTGCGGGCGGAGGAGCGTTCACAAAAAATGAGCTGGAACTGATTACTGATCTAGGCGTTACGTCCAGGGTACAGCAGCAGCCTATCAATGATAGGAAATTAGTCAGTTTATACAAACACGCTATCGCCTTTATCTTTCCTTCTTTATATGAAGGCTTTGGGATACCGGTACTCGAAGCATTTGCCTGCGGATGCCCAAACGTATTGACTGATAGTAGTTCACTACCAGAAGTAGGCGGTGATGCTGCATTATATATGGATTCAACGGATAATGACTCGATCAGCAATGCGATTGAAAAAATCTTGACTGATTCTTCGCTCCGAGCGAGTTTGATAGCGAAAGGCAACGAGAGATTGAAACATTTTTCCTGGACACGTACTGTCGAGGAAACCATCGGCCTGTACCAACACGTATGACCAGCGAAAGTTACCGGCAGAATAGTCCTCTCATTAGTGTAATAACTGTTACCTATAATGCAGCGAATACCTTAGAAAAAAGTATCCTTAGTGTTATACAGCAACAGACAAATCTGGAATATATAATCATTGACGGTGGAAGTACAGATGGTACAACAGATATCCTCCGTAGATACAACGATTCTATAAGTTATTGGATTAGTGAACCAGACCAGGGAATCTACGATGCAATGAATAAAGGAATCGATATATCAAAAGGTCAATGGCTTTACTTTCTTGGTGCAGATGATGAGTTGTGCGATGGGGCGTTCAATGAAGTGAGTAAGCAATTAATATCTAACTACGATGTTGTATTTGGCGTTATACGGACAGACACTGGAAAACAGTTTTCATCGTCGATAAACTTAAAAATGGCACTTAGTAATACAATACATCATCAAAGTGCTTTTTATAACAGGCGATTATTTGATACGTTTAGATATGACACTGCGCAAAAAATAATGTCTGATTATGATTTAAATTTATTTATATATAAACAGAAAAGGGCATACCAACAAATTAATACCTGTATTGCCATTTGTGGCTCGAGTGGTATCAGCTCGGTTGACAAAAAATCTTTACATGAAACAAATCGTATTCGTAGCAAGCACTATAACAGAGCTATGAATATCATAATATCTGCAGTATTACGGCTTAAATATTGGATTCATTATGACCTATTACGAAAAATATAATGTAGTCGTAGTGCTTATAGCACTTATAGGTGTTCTTAGCATTTTATTTTTAATATTTAAAAAAAATATAAGCTCTCTTATAGACCCAATCGTTTTTCACTTTATTTGGTGTGCAAGTTGTACTGCTTTGCTTATCGGATATGTATATAAACATGGAATAAGTTCCAGCGTAATAATTTTCATTCTTTCTTTTGTTTTATATATTTTATTTTTATGGTTTTTTTTAAAAAATTCATCTAATAGAAAGATAGATATAAAGAATTACGAATCAATTTCTAAGATCGAATCTTTGTATTTACTAGCACTCGTTCTAACAATATACAGTAAAGTAGATTTCATTATTTTTGCTTACAATAAAACACCTATTGAGTGGTTTCTATACCGCTTTTACGCATTAGAAGGTCGTGACCCACTCCAATTCATATTTAAAATTGGCGCATCCCCCTTCTTTTTCTATTTCTCTTTCGTTCTTTTAGCGAAGAAACATAAATGGAAGAGATGGATAGTGTTAGCATTAATCATTAATTTAATAACTGATATATTATCAGGCGGTAGATCATCAACACTAACATTTATATTTGGAATTGGTGCTTTCATACTTAAATGCCAATTTGAAAGCAAAACCTTGAGTAGAAAAGTTAATTTTTATGGGGCATTTATGATTGCATTTAGCCTTGTGCTAGCTATTATTGTAAGTTCATTTTATAGTAGAGATTCTAATTTAACTGATGGAATTCTAATTATATTCGACCGTATAATATCTGCTGGGGATGGTCTAGATATATACCTCACTAATAATGCCGAAAGATATCTTGACACAGGACTGCTTGCTTATTTGAAGTCGGCTTTTGGCATTTTTTTAGGTCAACTTTTTGGAGTAAGTACGAAAAGTGTAGGTTGGCGACTATACGAAATAGATAGCGGTTTAGACATTGACGTAGCTGCAGGTCCTAATTATATCATGCCATTACAAATAGCTGTTCTAGGCTATTGGTACATAGTCCCTTACACACTATTTTGTGCATACATAGTAGCTAAATTACGCTCTACATTAATTAAAGGTAAAGCTGGTAACGCTTTTAGCTACGCTATGTCTTACAATTGCTTTACGTTGATAACAGATGTTGAATATGCAATCTTAGTGTATGTTAGTATAATATTTGTGTACATATTTTTTATGTATCCTCTCTCTCGTTTCAAGTTGGATACGAAAATTAAAATCAATTTTTTCAAATTGCACAAACTTAAAGAATAATGATAAGTGTGTGTTTAGCCACATATAACGGAGAGAAGTTCATAGAGGAACAGTTATCCTCTATATTGATTCAGTTAGATAAAAATGATGAGATAATTATATCTGATGACCATTCTACTGACAAGACAGTAGAGATTATCCGAAAAATAAATGATACCCGAATAAGGTTATATTACAACGATGAAAGAAGGTCTGTGATAGCAAACTTCGAAAATGCTCTAAAGCGTGCTCAAGGTGATATAATCTTTCTTTCTGACCAAGATGATGTATGGCATCGTAACAAGGTTGAAAAAGTAATAAAGGAGTTAGAAGACGTAGACCTTGTCGTAACAAACTGTTTATTTATGGGTAAAGACACGCTCATACACCGTGAGTCGTTTTTTGAAGTATTTAACTCAAGGAAAGGATTTATAAAAAATATAGTTAAAAATACATACTTAGGCAACTGCATGGCATTCCATAGTCACTTATTAAAAGTTGCTTTACCTTTTCCGCCAGAGTTATTCAAGCTAGAAAAAATGTATGTATATCATGATATATGGATCGGCCTTTTAGCAGACATTTTGTATACTGTAAGATTTATACAAGAACCATTGTCTTATTTTAGACGTCATGAGGGTAACGCTAGTCCTACAGAGGATAGAAAAAAAAGCCCGAATAGTCTTTTAACGAAAATCAAATCAAGATGTATCTTATTGTATACACTAACAAAGCGAATATATTTTAAGAAATATAAACCTGCGAATTGACCAATAATAAAGCTTATCTTCTTTTTTGGTAGAAGACTTGCACTAGCTTTAGATTTTCTTCAAAAATTTATTGATCCGTGAGTACATCTGTAAAGAGTGTAGCACGCGGTTGTGGCTTTCATCAAGAATAAGCAACTTCAATAGGCTAGCGACTTTACAGACTAATTCACGGGTCGATAACTAAAGCGATAGAATTAATTTTTCTTCGGAAAGGTGATCTTAGGTTGAGCCTGTTGTAATAAATCGAAGACAATCTTTGTACGCTTTTGCACACCAGCGCTATCTAAATGATAAACTGTATCAAAAAAGTATTTATCGTCGAATACGAAAGTTTCTATATCACCGAGTATTGAGCATTTTAAATAAGCTTGATATTGATGAGCTAATTTTCTGAGCGCAATCTCATTAAGGTTATATGCTGACTTTTGATACGCAGGAAAAATAAAATAAACTTTAGCTCCTTTTCGTTGACAGTGCTCAATAAACATGTTAATCTTTTCAATACCCTTAGAGTAATTTGTATCGGAAAATACAACACCTCCACTTACAAATGCTGGTTTAGGCTTACCAAAATGACTAATTAAATCCCCTTGACTAGTGAAAGCTTCGCGGTAATAAATGGGATCTTTTTGTCTGTTTATAAGCTTATAATAAGAGCTACTTATAGACCGCTGAAGATTGAAGATAATCAATTGCGCCTTATCTATCCATGAAAGGGCCAACAACGACTGCGCATTTTGATTGATATCTATTATTTGTGCTAAAAGTTTCTTGTCTGGCTTGTCCAGAAAATGCTCGATCGACAGGATGACAATATCTTTTGGGCGAATTTTTGATTTAACTTCATTTAGTGGAAAATCCAAACCTAACCCTCCATGTAAACCCATATTGATCACAGAATAACCCGTTTCTTCACTTAAATATTTACTATTTAACCCAAGAGCTAAGTTTGATCCACCAACAAATATAATTCTAGGATAATTAATACTATCTAGTAATTTCTCTTTATCTAAAGAAGCAGCTAGATAGCTCGATTCATTCCGAGAAAATGATGATAAAAGGCTTGTGACTACATAAATTGATAAAGCGCAAAAGATTACTATTAAAAATATTTTTTGCGATAAATTTATTAATTGTCTCATCAGAATTGGAAATAAATAAACTGCTCTTGGATATCAAAAACACCAAACATTAAAATCAACAGAATAAGAGACGAGTATACGCATACTCGCGTTATTACGTTTTGTCGACTAACGTAGCTTTGTATGTAATTTGCACCTTGTAAATACTCTATGGCGAACAAAATAAATAGCATTAAAAAGTTAATTATATAGTCATACGTTGTCGATCCTAGTAAACCTGGTTTTAATTGCTTGACACTACTTACCAAATTTGAGAATAAGTGTGAGGTTATATATAAAGCATCTTGAACGTTTTTGGCACGAAAAAAAATCCATGCAAAACATATTAATGAGAATGTACTAATTAATTCTATCGTGGAGATAAACAGTGATCTTTCATTTACTCTTATTAAACTGTAAGCTTTTCTCCTATAATTTTTAGTTATGCTCTCTATTATTAGATATATACCATTTAAACTCCCCCATATTATGTAAGTCCAGTTTGCACCATGCCATAATCCGCTGATGAAAAAGGTTACAAATAAATTGAAGTACCAGCGCGAACGGGTCACTCTGTTTCCACCTAAAGGTATATATAGATAATCGCGAAACCAGGTAGATAATGATATATGCCATCTCTTCCAAAACTCCGAGATTGATTTGGAGAAGTAGGGTCTATCGAAATTTTTCATCAACCTGAATCCTATTGTTCGAGCAGTTCCGAGTGCAATATCTGAATACCCAGAAAAATCACAATATATCTGAAACGCGAATAAAATAGTGGCAAATATCAAAGGAAATCCTTCAAATTGAGTAGGATTTCCATAAACATTATTAACAATTATAGAGAGTCGGTCTGCAACTACTACTTTCTTGAATAATCCCCAAGCAATCAACTTTAATCCTTCTGAAATATTTACAGCTTTAAAATAATGTTTCTCATAAAACTGATGCAATACATTCTGAGGTCTTTCTATTGGACCCGCTACTAACTGCGGGTAGAACATTACGTAAAGCGCATAAATACCAAAATGCTTTTCTGCTTTTTGATTACCTCGATATACTTCAATCGTATAACTCATTGCTTGAAAAGTGTGAAAAGACAAGCCAATTGGTAGTAGTATTGTAAGGAACGGAAAAGGTGTATGTTGGCCAACATTTGCCAATAGGCTATCCAAATTATAATTCAAAAAATTAAAATATTTGAATACAGCTAATACTAGAATATTAGCAAACAAGCTGGAAATTAGGAAAATCTTTTTAGTTTTACCTTCTGAGCGTTCTATATATAAACCAGAGAAATAATCAATTACAATAGTAAAGCCTAATATAACTATATATATTGGCACAAAAGCCATATAAAAATAACAGCTTCCTGTCAGCAGTAATATCCATCTATACTTATGCGGTATAAGATAGTATGCACTAGTAATAATAATAAAAAATAGAGCAAACTGTAAAGAATTAAAAAGCATTTCTAATATGGTTTTGCGAAACAGTCAAAAATAGCAAATTTATTGATATGTAATTGACCTTGAAAAAGACGGATTTCTTTTCCTGAAGGACTATAACCCATTTTTGCTTTAGTATCTTGTGGAGATTTTTAGAAAATTAAGAAGGATAGAGAGTCCTGGCATATTTGTATTGATCAAACTACAAAGACATGAACAGACAATGAAAACCACTGTGCAACTCTCGGTAGGTTGCAATCGCTCCGGTGAACCGGTTCGCCCTTCTTCGACCTCAAACGTAAGTGCAAACACGATTTACGCTAAGTAATGGAATAATTTTATAGCCGCTACGAACGGGTGCCCATTCTGGACGGGATCGCATAGGAGTGCTCAAGTGACAGGTCGTTTATTGCAATTATGAGCACAGAAACAGAATGGCAACCTCGAACGAATTAATTTAGGTTCCTTGAATCAATTGGATCGTAAACGAGTCGGCGAAAAAGCGTAATATTTCATTTTTGCTATTGATTAACAGATGGTTAGATTAAGCCTTTGATCTGTTAGGCCCAGGACAGATACCTATAAAAGAGTTAAGTGCTGTAAACGATAATTTACCCTCGACATATAAGGCCGTTTTTTGGTATCGGGTTTTCATTCAGCTAATTAAGCAGATAGCCCTGCTGCAGTCCCTTTGATCGAGATTATGCTTTAGCGATGGGTGAACGCCTAGAAAAAAGATACGGATATTAACTCTATAATGACGTTTCGCTAAAGTGCCTAAGCAATCGTTACGAAAACTTCCGCTGAATGGGCTATCAGTAGCTTAGCTAAACTGTAAGTGATTTCATGCTACTCATTCCGGAGAACCAATTTTGTGGAACGCTTATGTAAACTATATTTCTCCACTACAAATTCTCTGATGCGAGAAATGAATCTTGACTCGTCAAAACTTTCAGCATGTCGTCGTATGAAATTTGAATCAAACTGGTGTTCTATATCTTCAAATTTCTGAACAGCGTCAATTATACTCTTCTTAGTTTGTTGGTTGAAGTAGATAGCCGTTGCTGCAGCGGGGTTATCTTTAACAGGAATTTGAGTCGACAATACTCCTCCTACGCCATAAGCAATTACGGGTCGGCCCGACGCGTTTGCCTCTAAAGGTGTAATCCCGTAATCTTCATGTTGCGGAAAGAGAAACGCTTTACAATTTGCGTATAACTCGGCGAGTTCTTCGGCCGACAGGCCATTATAAAACGTAACGTTCGGTCCCGCCATGGCTTTTATTTCGTCTGCCTGTAACCCTTTACCGACTACAATCAGCGGATACTTTAACTCATTGAAGACTTCGATAACTAGGTCTACCTTCTTGTATGTTTCCAAACGGGATACAATCAGATAATAGTCTTTCTTTTTAGGAGATATATAAAAGTTATTAGCCTTAACCGGAGGATTAATTAACTGAATTGGATTTTTGATTTGGTATGAATTCCGCAGCCTATCAGCTGTTTCTTCAGTCATTGCTACGTAATAGTCAGGGCGCTGAGCCGCTTTGAAATCAACACCTCTTAAAATATTTAATACCTTGTCGAAAATGGCCCGTTTCAACCCTTTTGACTGAGCGTACTGCGCGTAGGACATGGGGTCCCAAGCTAACCGAAACGGAGTGAAGCTATAGCTGATTACTAACGCTTTATCAGAAACTTTTACATATTTAGCGCAGTGCGTACCTGACATCAACACAACATCGAAGTCTGTGACGTCCTGCGTTTTCATAGCCATTACGCCTAGTGGGAAGAAAAGCCGTTTCATGGTATTATCCGTCTTAGCTATATACTGTAGCCATGAGGGACGAACGTCGCAGCTTTGGAAGTCAGGGAAAGTAAGGTGGGGCTGATAACACAATGTGTAAATCGGAGCGTCTGGAAAAGCGAGGTGAAAGCATCTGGCTACCTGTTCTCCACCCGCCTGACACATTAAACCATCCTGAACTAAAGCTATTTTCATTATCTACCCTATAATATCCGCAAAAGTAATAAATCTATCTTGTGATGATTACTTTCCGGGCGGGCCCTTATGATAACTTGTCAGACTGAGCCTTAGCATATCGCTACTGGTTATTACTTTCAAGTGAAGTTTCCATAAACATAGCCAACCTATTTTTTAATATTAAGTACCTATATTTCAATAAGTTAACATTAATCTAGTATAGATAAGTGAGTAAATAGATTTGTGTGCTAGGTATGTTTTTTTACCTGCTTAATTTCCTGAGTAACGTATGGGGGGTTATTCATAACATATAATTTGCCTTTTACGTTAAAGAACTTTACAATATCTAAAAATGGCCTACACTACCACTTATGCCAGTAAATGTTAAAGATCCTCAGTTTGGAGCTCGTGGTGATGGATCCGTTGATGACTCTGCTGCAATCCAAAGAGCAATAGATTTTGCAAGTACGCTAAGCGCTAATCCGTCTGCCAGATACTTAGCTACTGTCTACTTTCCAGCAGGTTATTATTTAATTTCTAATTCTATAAATCTAACCGGGAAAAACGGAATATGGTTAGTGGGAGATGGAGGTTCTTACTTCAATTCTATTATAATAGGAAATACAGGAAGTCGACCCATATTTGATTTTAGCGGATCATCCCATTCTGGCTGCGAAAATTTCACCTTTATACCGTCAAACAGCCCTACTCCTTCCACTCTCGGTGTACAGTTTGCCTTGACTAATGCAGGTGGGTTAAATTGTGGGATTCGAAAGTGCTATATACAAATGCCTGATTCGCCTTCGGCTAACAACGGCTTTGGGTCAGTAGGCTTGCTTAACATTCGCAGTGAAGAATTCTTTATTCATGAATGCCGATTAATTGCCAACACCCCGCTTATTCTTAGCAACAATCCTAGTCTTAGTGCAACAGGAATTAATTACACGGCTGTCAGCCCTTTTCAAACGCTCACGCCCGGCGCAGGTTCTATGGGTGTGGTCAGCATAAATGGTACGTCATTACAGGGGTTGGAAAGGCGACAACCCGCCATGGTGCTGATTGGCACAAACAGCGTAAACTTTCAAGGCTATCTAGGACGTATTGTGGCCAATACGGGCAATAACGAAACCGCTATTCAGTGCATTAGCTTTACAACAAATTTGAAAGTACACGCAACTGTAGAGTCGTACTCCAGGCTGCTCCAGGCACGCGACACGGGTTTTGGTAGCAGTGAAATCGACATTGTAACGGCCAACGCAACGGCACCCAATACGGAGCTGATCGATGTGACGGGTTCTATAGTCGCTGGCCTTAAAGCGCGCGTTTCGTTACCGCTGCCCACCGAACGCTCAAACCGTTACGTTCTCTACCATGCACCTATTGGAGGAGGTAACCAACCAGCGGGCGGTACTATATCGAACAGCGAAATCACCTGCTTTGATATTACCAGTAATCAGTTCATCACGACAGGAAATATGCTCAAACGGGCAACTAATGTCGTTTTTAATACGTCTAAACCTTTCGAGAAGCGCGGTGGACGTATCCATCAGCTATTTAACAACAATACGTCAGCAGGAACAAACAACGCTGTAGCTACAGTTACAGCCCTGCAATTTTTACAAGCGAACCAGCAAGCCATTAATAACACAAATGGTGGTTATTACCGAGTCTGGCTGGATGGCGTCGTTAGGGCTGGTAGCTATTATTCGGGGGCTGCGGCTACTTTGTCTTTTCAGGCCCAGGTTCTGGTAAACCAGCGTTTGAACGGTGCATTCGATGCGCCTTCAATCACAATTATTACGCTGGACAAGAACGTAACGAATCCATCGTATTTAGATATTAGTGGAGTCGTTGTTGCCATTACGTTTGCCAATGGAGTAGGTACTGTTACTGTTACCCCACGCGTGCTAGGCACTGCTAACAACGAACCCGTGATCTACGATGGTCAAGCGGAGTTACAGAGTGACTTTTTAGTTAATGACCCTATACCCTTATAAATACTGTGAATATTGCTTAGATGGGTTGATACGTTGCATTCATTCAGAAACCAAAGCCAACGGTTAATTGCCACAGATTTGTTTTTGCCGAGAAGCGCTCGTCATTAGCGGGCGTTTTAAGGCCTGCTGCCACGAAGTCCGATAGGTTCCCTTCGTAACGTAAGTCGAGCTGCAAACCGACTAACGATACACCTGCACCGGCCTGGTAGCCAAAGATAGCCTGCTTTACTGTCTTACTGATTGGCTGTGAAGTGTACTGGCGAAAGGCGTCATTGAGGCTATTCGTTTCTGAAATGGTGAGCGAAGCCATCGGCCCTGCATTTAGACGTAGCGGTCCTACCCGAAAACCAACTAATACCGGCATATCGAACATAGTAATCCGAACATCGATCTGTTGGGTCAGTATGCCCTGACGTACTAAATCAAATTTACCTCCTTTAACCGATAGCAATAATTCAGGCTGAATAAATACCCGCTTCCCAACTCGTAGATAAGCCCCACCGACTATACCCATCGAACGCGAGTCATTTTGCTGAAAGAAATCATACACCACCTGACCGCCCGACAAGACTGGCATGCCATCGGCCATGAGTCTAGGGGTACGAAACTCGAGTGTATTGAGCTGAGAAAAGTTAGCGCCAACTTTCAGTCCAAACGATACGCTTTGCCCGCGGCAGGACGTTATGGTCAAAACGAAGCCGACGAATACGGCGAGAAAAGAAACAGCTACTATACGAACTAGCATGGATAAGGGGTCCAGTTAGGAACTTTCAACGGTTTGAAGCCCGAAATACCTGATTTGCCCCTGTAGGTTCAATGGTGTGTCGCGTGAAGTGTACAATATAACGGTTGAGCTGTCAGAAGTCCGTGAAGCGGTGGAGGCTCTACGTAGCTTTGACAAAAGAAAGGGTAAGCGAAGGTTTGATTCGCTTACCCCTATTCTATATCGAGTCACCTACTTCTTATAGCTGACTCGATAAATGACGCCATTGTTATCGTCGCTGAACAACACGGAGCCATCTGGGAGAATAGCGATTCCCACCGGCCTGCCGAACTGCGCCTGATTGTTGTCAACTAAGAATCCAGTCACAAAGTCCTCTGACCGCACCGGCTTACCACCTTCGAAATGCACGCGAATTACTTTATATCCCGACGGTTGCGTACGGTTCCAGGAACCCCGCATGGTAACGAATATGTCGTTCCGGTACTCCGCGGGGAAACTGCTTGCAGCCGCCGTATTACCCGTGTAAAAGATCATCCCAAGCGGAGCGGCATGTGCTTCGTACAAAAGGGAAGGCAGGGTTGTCTTTGATAGATATTGGGCATATGTACTGTCGCCCATTGGCCGCGGATGCGGGTTGTACTTCCCATCGGCGTATATATAAGGCCAACCATAAAAAGCCCCCTCTTTAATCAGGTTGAGTTCTTCCTGCTGCTGTTCGTCGCCTAACCAGTCGATGCCGTGGTCGAAGCCGTAGAGTTCTTTTGTCTCCGGATGCCAGCCAAAGCCAATCGTGTTCCGTAAACCACTCGCATAAATTTTTCGGCCTGTACCGTCCGGATTCGCTCGTAGAATCGTAGCGTTTTCAGCGTTTGGTTCGGCGCAGGCATTACAGGTACTTCCTACTGTAATATACATCAGTCCGTCAGGTCCAAAAGCAATTGTACGGTTAGGGTGCTGACCAGCGTCAGGCAGATTATTAATCAACTGCTGGGGCGTTCCTAAAGTACCATCCGCATTTATAGCAGCGGTATACACTTCTTTGACCGCTACGAGATACATTTTGCCCCCGTGAATTGTAAGGCCATGAACTCCTTTAATGGTAGCAACGACCTGCTTCTGGTCAGCCTGACCATCGTTGTTTGTATCGCGCAGCAACGTAACAGTGCCCGCTTCGCGGCTTGTTACGTAAACGTTTCCAGACTCGCTCACGGTTAACATCCTTGGCTTTCCGAGCTGATCGGAAAACTTAGAAATGGTAAATCCCGCTGGTACTTTAAGCTGGGCGATGCGTTCGTTGGTAGCCGGTACCAGAGCTGGCTCAAACACATTGCCTTGTACCTGTGCTGTTGTCGGCTGATTGTTTGTCTCCGGAATCTGAGCATTAAATACCTCGTCCTCTTTATCGCAGGCGAGTAAGGTTCCTGCCAGGACTATGCCCAAAAGATGGGCTTTTCCAGATAAAGGTTTCATAAGCTGTCTAGTTATAATTAACGTTGAACAAATAAGTAGCTACTACCAATCCAGTAAACGCAAGCCTCCTCTCGTAGTAGCAGCTCTATACATCAACCAGAAACGTATAGGCTGGTTACTTATCTTTTGGTTATACTATTCAGTGGGCTGAAAAAGAAAGACCCGCTGTGAACACAGCGGGTCAGGCAAAAAGTCAGGCGTAAACAGTAGATAAGCCAATCCAGTTTTGGCCAGAAATTTCTGATGCAACGTACACGCTTAGTTGAGTGCTACTTAATGGCGCCTATCGAAGCTAGCCAGGCCTTGCAACTCTCCGGCCAGTTAGCAAGTGAACCGTGCTTTGCGGTACGTAGCCCATACCCATGTCCGCCCTTTGAGTACAAATGCATCTCCGCCGGTACGCCGTTTTTCAAACATGCCAGATAGTACAGAATGCTGTTTTCTACCGGCACTGTTTTATCATCTTCCGAATGAACCAGAAATGTAGGCGGAGTCTGACTACTGACCTGAAGTTCGTTAGAGTAGTAAGCAACCAGTTCGGGTGATGTGTTCTTACCCAGTAGTTTGTCACGCGAACCCGTGTGTGCTTTGTCGCCGAACGTAACAACCGGATACATTAGAATTGAGAAGTTTGGTTTTGCCTGTTCACTAGCCTGCGGTCCCCGGTGATAATGCGTAGAAAGCGTAGCAGCTAAGTGCCCGCCCGCCGAAAATCCAATAACCCCAATTTTATCGGCTTGTATACCATACCGATTGGCATTCTGCCTGATCAGCTTTATGCCCTGCATGGCATCCATTAGTGGCACCTCCTGCTGATTGGTCATGATTTTCTCATTAGGCAAACGGTATTTCAGAACAAAAGCGGCTATACCC
Organism: Spirosoma knui; assembly: GCF_054780635.1. NCBI lineage: Bacteria > Pseudomonadati > Bacteroidota > Cytophagia > Cytophagales > Cytophagaceae > Spirosoma > Spirosoma knui. The sequence goes on from NZ_BAAGVY010000009.1 coordinate 281,392, forward strand.
AGGGTATTGAACCAGCGAGCGATGTCTTCGCCTTCGTGGCCCGACGCCAGAATTGAGTATCCTCCTCCAGGGCAAACCATGATTGCCGCGCCAGTTGCCTTGTCTTTTGAAGGCAGGTAAGCCGTAATTGTGGGCACTGATACGTTACTGATCCGCTGAATTCCGTCATTTCCGGCTTCTGACTTCTCCGGAATTTGTACACCCGGGATAGCATTCGGAACAGCTCCATCGGTCCAGAGATTTATTACTTCCTGTGATAGGGCAACTTGAGTAAGCACAGTAGAGAAAAGAAAAATAAGGAGCGAAAAGCGCATAGATGGCTTAAAGACAGAAGTTGGGTTAAAACATAAAAAGCCGACCTTGTGGTCGGCTCTACTCATATTTCTACTTCAGTATCCTCATCCGTTGACTGGGCTTTGGCTCCCTCATTCAAAATATCGACAAGTTCTTTGACTCGATACACAGTTTTATTGTAGCGGTTGCCCAGCATAATGATGACATATTCATCTTTCGGGCTAAACCAGAACATTGTATTGTATCCTTTCCACCAGCCTGAGTGATAAATGTATTCTGGCTGATTGTTTACCTGGTTTAGCATCATCCGGAAGCCATACCCGTAATTCTTCGCTCCCTTACGTTCGAAGCTCCTGGGAACGAACGCTTCGGCGAGCGTCTGGCGCTTCAACAGGCAGTCGCTGTTGAGTGCGCGGTACCACCGGAATAGATCACCCGTCGTCGAGTAAATTCCTTTGTCGCCAACGACATCATCGTAATAATCTTTAGGGATTCGTCGATTCCATTGATACCCTGCTGTTCGATGCAGATTAATCGAATCGTTCTTAGTGGTAGCCACGAAAGTCTGGTGCATACCCAGCGGCTCAAAAATGTGTTTTCGAATGAATGTTTCGAAACTCTGCCCAGTCGCTTTTTCAATGATGGACGCCAGGACCATGTAATTGGTATTGCTGTAACTAAAGCCACGACCAGGTACATTGTACCGCTTTGGCGTTGGTTTAACCGTAGCAAACCAGTGCATGATGACCGCGTTGGTTGGGTATGGCTTTTCTTTCTTATAGAAGTTCACCTTCATGCTATCATCAAACGCGTATGCATAATTGGGCAAGCCACTACGGTGACACAGTAACTCACGTATCGTAATATCGTGATATGGGAAATCGGGATAAAACTTCTGGATTGTATCTTCTAGGCTAAGTTTACCGGCTTCGATCAATTTCAGCGTCGCAACTGCCGTAAACGTTTTAGAGAGGGAAGCTAGCTGGAATTTAGAATTTTCGACCAGCGAGTCTCGCTGTCCCCGTTCGAAGTGTTCTAAGCCGAAACAGTTCTTGTATAAGACAATCCCCTTCTGAGCAACCAGCACATTGCCGTTAAAGCCCTGACGGACTTTCTGATGAATAATTTCTTCGATTTGCCGGGTTTTCTCGTCCGCGTTTATTTGCCTACGGATTACCTGTTCTTCGTTAGCAGTAAGCAACTGCCCATCGGCACAAGTACGTAGCGCACGTGTGGAGCGGTTCAACTCTTTCTGCGAGTTTTGCCCGCATGATACGCCTACGCTAACTAAAACTAAAAAACTAAACCAATGCCAAAGACTATTCATCCGCACCATCCGCACTCGCTATTTCACACTTATTATACCGACCAACTTCACAAAAATAGTAATTCCCCCTTAGCGGCCATTTTTTCCACGGATTAAATCGAGGAAAAGCTAAAAACTACAGATTGCTTTTACCGAAAACGCGTTGGTGAGCGAAGAGCACTGGAAGAACCAGACCTTGTGCCCAACAATCCGGTCTTTCGGATGCCTATGTAGCCACCGATACTGTTAGGCAGCAATCCCCCTGCATCTACGGCAAAGGACCCATTCAGCATAGTTCCACCCAAAACGTTTAACGGTACGGAAGCCGTTAACAAGCCCGAAAATTGAGTCGGTACCGTTACATACGGCGTAGCATATGTGCCAGCATTAAGACTGTATGATAGCTTGGTTAGTAATTCAATTTTGTTGAATAATAGCCCGCTGGCACCAATATGGAACACGCTGACCCGATTATTTACGATACCGGTTCGAAATGGCAGTGAAGTACGAGCCTCCGATGGCGCAGTTATAAACGGGGTTCCAATCGTACGGCCGTAATAAGTCCATCCGTCAATAAACTGACTGTGGTTAAAGTAATCATCGCGACCGCGTCGTTTCGGGTCATCGATTACAAATATGTCACCGCCCTGGCTACCTGTGAACAGGTATTCAATTAATAGTTGCCGCAGAGAGAAACCTCCCCCTGTTGGTTGCTTCAGGTTCTTAATGCGCAGGCCGTTAAGTCCATCAACCAAGTTTGTGGCATTAAACAGCGACCCGTCATCGTAAAGAAATTGCCGGTAAGCATATAGGCTCCAGTTCGGTAAATCTACGCTGGCAGCTACGTCAACCGAACCCAAATGGTTACCGATCCGGTTATCCTCAAACGACGTTACGTTCCGATCATTTGGATCGAATAGCCCTCGGGTGCCCAAGACAACCGCAGGAAAATAACGAATGCTGGAAGGTAGATTGCCGTTTACTGCTACGATCGGACTCAAATATTCTGAATAGCCAGCCCAGATTACTTCATGGTTGAACCCGGCATACAAATGGACAGGCCACGAAGGTTTTCCCAGCCGCCCATACAAGTAAGCTTGATGCAGGTAAGAACCCGTTACCAAGCGGTCAGTGTTTTCAAACCAGCCATGAGCGACTGCACCCATGACAGAAACGACTCCTTTTGTAAACGGAATATCGGTATAAGTAGGTAAGCCAATTTGCACTTTCGGTATCGGTAGGGCATTACCAGACCAGGCGTAGGCCCCAGTCGTCAGCAGGGTATCGACTAAACCGACTATTTCACGTCGACGGCCAACGTACAGCTCCAAAGCGCCTAGCCGACCTTTTACATATCCTTCGGTTAAAAGAGCCTGTGTCGTTGTACCGGCGTTAATAACGCCATCAAATCCGTATCCCCAATCAACTAGGCGCTTGCGACTCGTGCTGTCAACCCCTCGATAATCTGAATGTAAGCGTGCGTTTAGCCGAACAAACGGACCACGTAGTGGAACGGTACCATACTGATTCGCCCGTAGCCAAAATGGGGTTTGATCCGTAGCCGCTAACCCTCCTACTTCCAGCCGATATTCAGTTACGCGTTGAGAATAAGATACCAGAGTAGTTAAAAAGGCAATAACGCATAGTGAAAATCGACAATTGACTAGCATAGAAAGAGCAGGGAGAAATGCCCACTGAAGTGAGTGCAATACGGTACGTTAACCAAGTTTAGCAAATAAAGGCGTTATCACTCTATATGTACAGGGCTGGTACGAAGAAGATACGTTGGATATGAGGCTGATACTATATTCTATAAGGTCGTAAAGCGGCTTTATTACTTGCCGCGCCCTTGTGCCATCACCCGGAGCGTTTGGGCAATAATCCACATATCGAATAAGAATGAGCGCCGTTCGGGATAAAGCAGATCATAACGCAACCGCTGCACCATTTCGTCGATGCTAGCCGCGTACCCAAACTTGATTTGGCCAATCGAAGTAATGCCAGGCTTTACTTTCAATAAGGACCGGTACTCAGGCGCGACTTCGACAATCTGATCGATGAAGAACTGGCGTTCGGGTCTCGGGCCAACCACCGACATGTCGCCTTTCAGCACGTTAAAGAATTGAGGAATTTCGTCCAGGCGGGTCTGGCGCATAAACCGACCCCAAGGCGTAATACGGCTGTCTAACAAACCGGCTGAGAGAACAGGCCCCGATTTCTCAGCATCGACGTACATGCTGCGAAATTTGTAGATATGAAATGGCTTACCATGTCTGCCTACACGCTCCTGTGCATAAAATATAGGCCCTCTGGAGGTTATCAACGTAATAATGGCCAGTAGCAAAAACACTGGCATCCCCACAATCAGGACACTTAAAGAGAAGATTACGTCAAACGCACGTTTCAGGGTATTTACCCGAAAATCGGCCAGCATCTGTGAAGACAAATTTAGTACCGGCAAAAAATCATGGTACTCGATTGAGGCTCCTTTTGTTAAAAAGCCTCTGAAATCAACCAGTAGCTTAACCTGATAGTCGACATTCTCTGCCTGATCAACAATGGTCTTCAATCTTATGCTGTCTATATAGGGCATACAGCAGTAGACGCAATCAATCCCCTCGGTTTTAATGTAACTTAACAATTCATCGTAACTGCCTTTGAGCAAGTTGGCATTAGAGACGTTAGGTTCATCAAAATATCCATAAAACCGAAATCCCATTTCGGGATGTGTCTCGTAAAAACTTTGAATTGTAGCAGCTAATTTACCGTAACCGACAATCACATATTTCCGGTTGTTGTAACCGCGAGCGCGGTATTCCCGTAAAAAGAGTAAGCTGCCAATTCTAAAGGCTGTGCCTAAACTTGTGAATAATACGTAACTAATTAGTAGATGCTCGCGGGAATAATAATATCCTTTTATAGCGACCCAAAAAACAGAGATAACAGCTACGTGGATTACTAAAAGAATTAAAAGTTTCTTGATCAGGTGATCAACTTTGAACAGTTGACGAGGATAGATATATGGTTTTAGTACTAAAATTTCTATTAACCATATAAAATTAAAAAGCCACCATAAAGACGCGTATGGCGATTTAGAAACATCATCTAAAGTGCCAAATTTAATCCAGTAAGCTCCAACAAACGCTGCATTCAGACTTAGAAAATCAACGAATATGTGAAGCGGAAAAAATAATATCGAATAACGATGCCTCATGTTTGTGACTTTACCCGCCAAGCTGGATAGCGCAATACCAAACTTAGTACGCTAAAGTAGCGTATTCGGTTGATGTGTTGGCGTGAATATTATTGTACGGCTTACCAGACACAGTCATGCAGGATAACTGCGTTCGGTAACTAAGAAATTTTATAATCAATCACTTAGGGTGGCAAAGCTAATCATCCTTAGTGGATTTCCACGTTTTACGTATGCTAAAATAAGCCCCCACACTCTGCCTGTACAGTGCCCCTTGGTCGGCAGCGACCCTAGCTGATAACTCAAGTCCCCCTAACAGTTGAAGCGGTGCCATGACCCCTAAATAGCCCGAAAACTGATTACGAGTCGATGAATAGGGCACATCATACGTCCCCAAATTTTGACTGAATGATAATTTAGCCTGATAAGTGATGGGACTATCAAGCAGCGACATCAATATAGGTAAATTGCCTGCTATGCCAATATGAAGCACACGTACACGGTTATTAAGGGTAAATGTTCCAGACGGATATTCATTGTTAGGACCAAGTGCAGGCGGAACAAATGGTGTGCCAATTGTATGCTGTCGATACGCCCATCCATCTCTGTATTGTTGATGGTTAAAGTAGTTATCTTTTCCTCTACGTTTAGGATCATCAATTATAAATTCTGGCCCTCCCTGACTGGTAGTGTTTAAAAATTCAATGAGTATATCTCTAACAATCGCGTTCGGATTATTTCGGCGTATTCGGAGGCCGTTCAGACCGTCCGCTATGTTAATTAAGGAAAACAAAGAGCCGTCTTCGTATATATTTTGTCGATAGATAAATAGGGTGTGCCTGACTAAATCTATTTCAGCCCCAACATCAATACTACCTAAGTGATTACCTACCCGGTTCGTGATTTCAAAATTTGTATACACACTCGAATCAGCCCGGCTAAACCGATCACCGATCACAACGTAATAGTAGTCTAACAGGCTTGACGGTAACTTACCGTCGTCTGGCACCAAACCTGTGCCCTTTAGTTTGTCAGTACGTCCACCCCAGATCACCTGATGATTAAAGCCACCGTATACGCGTAAAACATCTTTCTCGCGCCCTAATCGAAAGTAAAGCGATTTCTGGTGGAGCATTGTGTTACGAATGAATCCATTCGCGCTCAAAAACCCATGTGCGTACGTTCCCTGAATAGCGATCCACCCCTTTGTGAAGCCAATAGGCGTGAACGTTGGTATCGACACCTGAATTTTAGGTATTGGCATGGCATTACCTGACCAGGCATATGAACCGGATGACAAGCTTGAGTCTGCCAGACCGAACCGTTCACGCCGACGCCCTGCATACACTTCAAAAATACCATACCGTGCTTTTACGTACGCTTCGGGCAAGAGAACCGATTTTTCGTACGAAAGTGGATTAGCTGCGAAATTCGCAACTACGTTTATGCCGTAGCCCATATCGAACTTACGACGAGGCTGTAGTTTATTGGTTGTGTACGTCGTATCGTAGTCACTGGAAATGCCGACCCGGATGGTTGATGCTGGCGACTGATAGGGTACGATGCCGTATTGATTTGCTCTTAACCAGAACGGAGTAGTCACTGAAGACGATACGTAACCACCAAGTTCGACAGAATACTGGTCAGGCTGCCGGATCGGCTGGGCGACGCTGGCCTGAAGCAGAAACGTACTGACTATGAGTGCTAAAAACCACCTTCGTTGGTATAGATGCATTCGGCTATTGATCGACAGAAAAGCCAAAGATAAGCAAATAACAAAAAGGCCCTCACTTTACGCAAGGGCCCCTCTATCGCTGGTAGTCTAATTATTTCCTCACAATACGACCGGAAACTTTCTGATCATTGGCTTCTATAACAGGAACGTATACACCCGGAGCCGCTACATCAGGCTGCCAATTGACTTGGTGTTTTCCAGCCTTTAACTCCACATTGGTTATGATCTGCTTGATAATTTTGCCCTGAGCATCAGCGATCCATAAGTTCACTTTACTGTCAGCAGGTAGGTAATATTCGATGGTCGTGAACTGCTCAAATGGATTTGGATAAGCTAGCAGCCGCATCGAGAGTTCGGCGGTGGCGTTCATTGGTTTGATTGAAGCCACAAAGCGGCTACCCGCTTTCGCCTGGAAACCTGGCAATAAAGTTACTGACTGACCTGCTCGATAATCGACAGCGGCTATTTTCTCAACTGTATTAACGGCTTCGATCGTCTCAACCGCCTGTTCCAGACGATACGTAGCGTCGTTATAATTAGTATGAAGCCGTACCGACCGTTCCGCTTTTTGCGCCATACAGGTTAGGACCATACAGCATCCAATCAATGTGAACAGGACTCGCATATTAGTTAGCCGATTTAACTTTTAGTCTATTAACACGTTGCTCGAGCTGACTACTTTTTTTCTTAAGTGCGTCATTCTGCTTTTTAAGCTCAATCACGTACAGGGTTAGCTCTTCTATTTTTTCAAGGAGTTTCGCCTGCATCTGCCCAACATCTACCCCTTCTTTCACGACTTCTTCAGCCGAGGGTACGCCAGGTAAGTGTTTGTGCTGAGCAATATACTGCTCAACCTCCTTGATTGTTCGTAAGCGGTACTGATCGGCAAACACTTTATCTGACCAATCATCCGTAGTTTTAACGGCTACTTTTACTTTCTCCGTTAAGATACCATCCGCCACATACAGGCGGTATCCGTCTGGCGTGTTGGTTACGCCAGGACCCAATACAACACCTCCGGCATTGGTATTATACACATTATTTCCTTCAGCTTTCCATAAGCCATCGGTTTCGGCAGCCAGACGGCCAGATCCGTTAATGCTCCCTAAAACAACATCTCCCTGTCCATTAACCGTTAAAAACTTGGTTTGATTTAAGGCCGACGCCGTTGACGACGCTGTCAGATTTGTGAAACGGAGTCCACTGTTGCCCGCCGTTCCCTGGGTAATCTCCAGCTTCGCGTTCGGGGATGTATTACCAATACCGACGTTCGCGTTGTTTCCCAGAATCACCGCATTGGAAGCTGTAGCCTGTGCATTATAGCCCAGCACCGTAACGTTCTGTAAACCCGCGCCCGCTGGAACACCAGCATTATGGCCCACAAAGGTGTTATTACTACCATCGACGTTTTCCATCCCGGCGTACGATCCAATGCTTACATTATTGGCCCCACGCTGGTTTTTACTACCTGCTGCCGAACCGATATACACATTGAAGTTGCCTTCCGTATTAGCAAGGCCAGCCCCGTTTCCGATAAAGTTGTTGTTAGCGCCTACAGTGTTGCCTTCGCCCGATGAGCTACCAATAAATGTATTGTAGTTACCTCCGGTATTACCAAAGCCTGCCCGTTGGCCTATAAATAGGTTAGCTGTTCCATAATTATTATTGAAGCCTGAGGTAAGCCCAATAAATACGTTAGCGCTACCCGTCTGGCTGTTACGTCCCGCCTGATATCCGATAAATGTATTGTTCCCGCCGGTATTGCTGTTTCCAGACTCAAAGCCGATAAATGTATTTTGTGAGCTACCCACGTTAGCAGCCCCGGCTTTGCTGCCCAGGAACGTATTACTGTTTCCGGATTCATTACTGGCACCGGCCAGTGAACCCATAAACAGGTTATTGCTACCTGTTTTGTTAGCCGAGCCCGCATCAGAGCCTAAAAAGGAATTGTCTGAACCGTTCGTGTTCGCATAACCGGCACCGGTACCGACAAACGCATTGTTATTCCCGTCTTTATTGAAATACCCAGCCCGCTGCCCTGTAAATAAATTGTTGTATCCGGACGAGTTCGTGTAACCAGCCCCTGATCCGAGAAATGTGTTGTTGTTTCCTGTTACGTTGGAGAAGCCCGCCGAAAAGCCGAGAAATGCGTTACCCTGACCTGACGAGTTCTGATTTCCGGCACTAGCCCCAACGAACACATTTTGTGTTCCTGCCATGTTGGCTATGCCCGCCCCCCGGCCAATCATTAGGTTGCCTGCGCCACTCATGTTTAGGTTACCAGCTCCTACGCCAACCAGCGTATTGTCTGAACCAGGTGCAGAGGATGCAGGCGACGTTGCCACGTAATTCGTCTGAGCGACTGACTCAAGAACCGGTAGAACCAACATTATAGGGAGTATAAGTAGTCTTCGCATAAATAGAATAAAATATAGAATTGGGGGCAAGAGTAGAGTGTAAAGGTAAACAAATATGCCCTTACAAATATGCTGACAAATTAAGTAGCTAACGGCTTAAAAGCTATTTATTACGAATAAATAAAACTACTAGTTACCATAATTAGTAATTTTATAAACTATTTTAATGATCTAGTGAATAGAATATGCATTTAGCAAATAATATTCCAGACTGTTGACTCCTATTTAGAATAAAATTATTGTCATAAGTTACATCAACGCATCTTAGCCATGTTTAGGCTGGAATAGCAATAGCAGGTTGATTCGCTCAAGTCAAAAGCCCTTCGCAAAGAGCCTGTATCGTTTATTGCCAGATCCTACGTAAAAAGCGTAACCAATTACCGTGCATGACGTTCTGAATGTCTTCTTCCGAGTACCCTCGTCCGCTAAGAAGCTCTGGAATTTTCTGCAAATCAGCAATCGTTTCCAGATCATAGGGACATTGCTCTTTCCCAAAAGCTCCATCCAGGTCAGAGCCAATGCCAATGTGGTGGGCGTTACCGGCCAGCTGACAAATATGATCGAGGTGGTCAATGAGAATGGATAGTCTGCAATTGGTGGATTGCGGAGTAGACTGACCACGTACCCAGCCTGGTACCATCATCCAGGCATCAAGCGCTCCACCAATCACGGCGTCGCGGGCAATGAGTTCTTTAAGCTGCTCATCGCTGAACTGACGATTATGGTTGACTAAAGCCCGGCAGTTATTATGGCTCGCCCATACGGGTCCATTGAAATAATCCAGGGCTTCCCAAAAACTGTCATCACACAGGTGGGTAGCGTCCAGAATGATGTTTAGCCGCTCCATTTCTTTGAGCAGCGCCTGACCAGCCGCCCCCATAAAACCGGTCGCATCCGTTCCCTGCGCATATCGGCCCGGACCGTAATGCGCAGGCCCGATAGCACGCAGACCGTAGTGGTAAGCCCGTTCAACATGTTGAAGCGTTACTAATGAATCAGCCCCTTCGAGGCTAAGAATATAGCCAACCGGCTTTGTATCATTGGGCTCACCGTTGTTCCAAACCGCCAGGTGCTTTTCCAGACTGGCCCGATCACGAATTTGAACCATCTCGCCAGCCTCGACCATCGTTTCATACCAGATTCGTTGCGCCTGCGTCTGTGCCCAGGCCTGTTCGGGCGATTGCCAGCCGGGTAGTGGATTATCCGGCGCAACGTAACGGGCAATCTGAGTGGCCACAACCAGCCCTACGTTTCCCCGGCGGAGATCGGGCAACGAAACGGTTGCTTTCTCGCGGTCGGGTTTATCCGTCATGCCGTGTTCCCGCGCCCGGATTTGGGCTACAGGCTGCCGCAGGTCTCGGTTCCACTCCATGGCGTTCATGCTCAGGTCGAGGTGAGCGTCAATCGTAAACATAAGTCAGGTTGTTAGTAGATGATAACTCGATCGCGGGCCACTGTCCGCCACTCGCCAAATACGTTTCCCTGCTCGGTGGTATAAGCTCGTTCGTATAAGGCGCAGGTCGGGCAGATATGGTGCGGTAGCCCGTACATTACGTCTCCAATCTGATACGTATGTCCTTCGTCAGCTTCAACAACCAGATGCTCTTCACTCTGCCCGATTGGTCGCAGTTCAGGTGCGTTGAGGAACGTAATGCGGTGGTTCAAATCAGACTCAGCCGCAATTGATTTATGACCTATATCAATGCAGAGTTTGGTTGCATCGGGCCGCGAAATAACCCGACCTACCACCAAAGCCGCTGGCTGAAACGGCTGTTCAGGAAGAGCAGTCTGGTAGCCATTATCCCAGTAAATGAACGTACCGGGGCTACACTCAACATCCGGTCGTTGGGCATGGATGGGAAACGTCGGGCTTCCTCCGGCAACTACAATAGGGTCATACCCTTTCTCCCGCAATTGATCACGAAGTTGAGAAACAGCCTCAAAAGCAGTGTTACATTCCACTGTCCGAGCGGCCAGATCCCTGTTCCGAATGTGGCCATCGTAAGCGTGCAGGCCCACCGGCCGTAGCCCCTCGAGCTGTGTCAATTCATCGTATAGAGCAAGGACCGACACATCAGGCGTTGTGCCGGTTCGGTTCATACCAACATTTAAGTCAATGTATACCGGAATGGTAAACCCAGCGGCAACCGCCTGTTCAGCTAGTTGACGGGCGGTTACTATATTGTCAACCAGACAAGAAAAAGCTGTTGCTGGGTAATGATTAACTAAAGCAATAAAGCGGCCAATCTTGGCCCCAACGGGCTGATAAGCCAGCAGTACGTCCGGTGCTCCGCATTGCGCCAGCATTTCGGCTTCGGAAATCGTCGCGCATTTAAACTTACGGATACCGGCTTGGAGCAGCAGCTGGGTCGCTTCCGGCGACTTATGCGTTTTCACGTGCGGCCGCAGGCGGTCTACGTCGTTTACATAAGTTAGTAGTTGATTGATGTTCTGCTTCACGCGCTCGGTGTACACAACAAGCGCAGGTGAATCAATCTGGTCGATATTGTCGATTTGGTACCAGTTCGCTTGCTCCATCATCACACCAATTCGAACAGCGCTTCGATTTCTACCGGAATGTTGTCGGGTAACGATCCCATCCCGACGGCTGAACGAACCCCAATCCCATTGTCTTCACCCCAAATCTGGGCAAATAATTCACTGCATCCATTGATAACGTATGGGTGGCGGCCGAAATCAGAGACACAGTTGACCATACCCAGCACTTTAATGACCCGCTTGACCCGGTCCAGGCTGCCCAGATTCGTTCGGATGGTCGATAAAATTGTCAGGCCAACCTGCCGCGCAGCTAGCTTTCCCTGCTCAATGTCCATGTCCTGACCGATTCGGCCAATTATTAAGCTTTTATCATCTTGTACCGGCCCGTGACCCGATACATAGAGGTATTTCTGGTCAACTAAAAAGGGTTTGTAAACACCCAGGGGTTGTGGAGCGGGCGGTAACGATAAGCCTAACTTGGCAAAAGCTGCTTCTGGCGAGAGTTCAGGTTGCATATGACGTTGGTGAATTTTAATGAATAGCGGAAGACCGCAGGCATTGAATGATAACGTATCAGTTTCCTCAGGCTCAAAATTACGTGAAGCGCATTGAATAGCGTTTTGCCAACGGACAAATATAATAGGGATATACGCCATACGATTTGAACAAAGACGTAACGTACCTGAGCATGTTAGCTGAACTGATAACGAACTGCTGCATTTGTCACTTTTACACGCTCTATTTATACCCAAAAAAACGTATATTGCAGATCGTTAATTTGTATAACAAGGCATATCTCTTCCTGTTTCTGACATCACCGGCCTTCATTGGCTTAAAGGACCCATTTCTCAACGAATGATCGACTTTGATGTAGACGTCACGAATTGTGATCGCGAACCGATTCACATTTTAGGACACATTCAAGCACACGGCTATTTAGTTGCTATTCTCCCCGATACGTACACCATTGTTCATGCTAGTGCGAACGTAACGGACCTGGTTGGCCAGCCGATTAGTGAAATTCTTGGGCAATCGCTCGAAACCCTACTGGCGAAAACGAACCTACCTGCCACGACTCTCATTGAGTTATTGAACGTAGGCACACGGAACAACTCCTGGGAAAACATCAACCCACACCGAGTTCAGCTTGGTAATCAGTTCTGGAATTTAATTATTCATGAATACCAGGGACTTATTCTGTTGGAATGGGAGCCGACCGAAGAAAATCTAAAGGTCTCGCTGAACCAGCGCCTGATTGCTGAAGCGCTGACCGAGGTCCAATCGAGTCGGCACCTCAACGACCTGCTACAAAACACAGCCCGACGCGTTAAAGAAATTATTGGCTTCGATCGGGTTATGGTTTACCGCTTTGGCGCTGACTGGCATGGGCAGGTAGTGGCTGAAGTGAAAGAAGATCATCTGGAGCCATTTCTGGGTCTGCACTACCCAGCGTCTGACATTCCCCGGCAGGCCCGCGAACTATACAAAATAAACTTAGTCAGGCTGATTGCCGATGCAAACAGTCAGCCCTCGTCGATTCTGTCGGTGCCTGACTGGCCCGCCAATCAACCCGTTGACCTGACTCACTCAACCCTGCGCGCGGTTTCACCAGTTCATATTGAATACCTTAAAAATATGGGTGTTCAGGCGTCGATGAGTATTTCGCTGCTGTATCGAGGTGAATTGTGGGGGCTTATGTCGTGCCACCACTACTCACCCCGTTTTGTTGATTACTCCTCGCGGCAGTCGGCTAAGTTCGTCAGCCAGTTGCTGTCGGCTGCGCTGGAATTTCATAAAAACGAAGAAAGCCAAACGTTGCTCCGGCAAAGTCGGGATAACGGTCAACAACTGCAGGATCAATTGCTGGCCGATGAAGACATTACGCGGGCATTAACCCGGCATCCGACTACCGTGCTGAACTTGACCTCGGCTTCCGGAGCCGTCCTGTTGTTCAATAATCAGCAGTATCGGCTGGGGAAAACGCCCGACGAAGCCGAAATAACGCAGTTAGTCGAGTGGTTAAAAACGACAGACACTGAAACCTTTCTGGAAACGCAGGCTTTGCCCGTACTGTACCCACCCGCTGAAGCATTTCGGGATAAAGCCGCCGGTATGTTAGCCATTGTTTTGTCCCGCGAACTGAACGAATACTTACTCTGGTTTAAACCCGAACGTGTTCGACAAGTAACGTGGGCTGGTAATCCCGACAAGGCCGTCACCGTCGGCGAAAACGGACGAGCGCGGCTTAGCCCTCGCAAGAGCTTTGCGGCCTGGACTGAGTTGGTTCACAACACTTCCGACGCCTGGAGTGAAGTTGAGGTATCGGCGGCCATTAAGCTGCGCGAAGACATACTACAGGTAGTGACTCGCCAGGCGAACGAGATTCGGATGCTTAATCAGCGACTTCAGATTGCCTATGAGGAACTAGACGCCTTTAGCTACACGGTCTCCCACGACCTCCGAACCCCTTTGTCGTCGATCCGCTGTTATTCAGAGATTTTGTTGGAAGAATACGGGCAGGACTTCAATCCGGATGCCCGCGCATTGTTCCAGAAGATTATGGATTCGACCGACCGGATGCGGGCGCTGATTCGCCACATTCTGTATTATTCCCGAATGGGCCGTACTGAACTCAACGCGCAGGATATTGATATGAAGCAACTCCTGCAAACGATCCGGGAGGAAGTGCTGATTTCGGAAAAAGACAGAGCCTTAACAATTGATATTGAAGAAGCTCCGGGTTTTAGCGCCGACCCAACTATGGTTCATCAATTGTTTTCTAATCTGATCACCAACGCAGCAAAATACACCCGATCACAACCCGAAGGACGGATAAAAATAAGTGGTCAACAGCTCGGTCAGGAAGTGATCTATTCGGTGACTGATAACGGCATCGGCTTTGACATGAAAGAAGCCGGTAAAATGTTTGAGTTGTTCAAACGACTGGAGAACGCCCGGCAATTTAAGGGAACGGGCGTTGGCCTGGCCATTGTAAAACGAATTATTGGTCGGCACCAGGGTAAAATATGGTACCATAGCGAACCGAACCGGGGGGCTACGTTCTTCGTCTCGTTCCCCGTTGTGGCGGTTGACTAAACATGATTGACATTTTATACGTAGAGGATAATGAAGATGACGCTGACATCTTCAGCCGATTGATTCACAAGATGGATCGGCCTGTCACCTACACTATAGTACGTAGTGGCTCCGAAGCCATCGATTACCTAACTGCTCAGGGTCAGCAAACGCCTTTACCCAAACTATTGTTACTAGACCTGAATCTGATTGGGCTGAGCGGTCTTGATGTGCTGAAATGCGCCCGTTCGACGAAGCGGACCCGAAGGCTGCCGGTGGTGGCCTTCAGTACGTCCGATAGCCCCAATGACATTGAACATGCCTACGACGCGGGAATAAATGCGTATCTGGTAAAACCCGGTAATTATCAGGACACAAAGGTACTACTGCAACGGCTTTGCCAGTTCTGGTTGGAAGACAACACCCGGATTGATTAATCTATGACAAACCTGATGGAACGCCTACGCGCAGAAACCCGCTCGCTGCATGAACAAACCGAGCAGCTTTTGTTTGCCGATGCGCTGCGGGGCGGCACCCTTTCCACCAACGAATACAGCCAGCTTCTACGTACTCACTTCGCTTACCATAGTGCTCTGGAAACTGCCATTGATCAACATTCCGGTTACTTCGCCGATTATGCACCCGACGATCGACGGAAAACGTCCTGGTTACAGGCGGATTTAGCTCAACTTCAACAGACAATTCCAGCTCAGTCGGCAAACGTATTTGCAAACTGGTCACCGGCAGAGCTGCTCGGCGCGGCTTACGTCGGCGAGGGCTCAATGCTCGGCGGCAAAACGGTATGGCATTATTTACAGACCAGCCCGGCCGTGCGCCCGCTGCTGGAACACGCTCGTTTTTACCGAGGTTACGGTGCAGAAACCGGCCTTAAATGGAAGACGTTTATTGCATTTGTCAACAAACAGGCTGGCGATGCGTCGGATGACGTAGTGAGAGGAGCCCAACAGGCGTTTTTGACGTATCAATCGTTGTTTCGCCAGACACAAAAGTAATGGGCGGCAGAACTAACAAAGGGTTAAGAACCCTCCTGATAGACAGGCAGGAACACTTTGAACGTAGTTCCTTTGCCGGGTTGGCTGCTTACGTCAATGGCCCCGCCATGATTTTCGGCCACGCGCTGACAAATAGCCAGCCCAATTCCGGTTCCGCTGTATAAGCTGGCGTCATGCAATCGCTGAAAAGGGTGAAAAATCCGGTCTTTGTACTTTTCGTCGAAACCAAGTCCGTTATCGGCAACGGTCACCAGCCAGAACGCGGCTGACTGTCCTTGTAACTCAGCCGGAAGTTCATTAGCTTCCGCAAGTCGGGCTCCGATGTCGACACTCGCCCGCTGGTCCGGTTGCTGAAACTTCAGAGCATTGGCAATCAGGTTCTGAAACAACTGATGCAATCGGGATGTGCTTCCTAAAATAGTTGGCAGTTCTCCTACCGTGACGGTAGCCTTCTTTTCCGCAATAGCAATTTCAAGGTCGCTTACTACGTCTTCCAATACGTTACGAAGAGGAACTGGCCTTAAAGGTGCCCGCTCCGTGGCCAGCTGCGAATACATCAGCAAATCCTTGATCAACATCTGCATCCGCTTCGCCGATTTCTGGATACGCCGGGTCATGTCCCGCTCCCCATCCGAGAGGTTATCTTCAAACTGACTTTGCAGAATATCACTGAATGACTGAATCCGCCGTAAGGGTTCCTGCAAATCATGGCTAGCGACCTGCGCAAACTGCCGCAGGTTCTCGTTACTCTGCCTCAATTCGTTCACAATACGTTCCTGGTCAGCCGTTTGCTGTTCGGCCCGCAACTCGTTCAGCTTCCGGTCCGTGATGTCTAAACCCGTAACGATGCATCCATCGCCAAGTTTAGTAATCGACGTATCATACCAGACCTGTACTGCCGGGTAATACAGTTCCAGTCGAACAGGCTCACCGGTTTCAATCACCTGAACGCAATGCCGAAACTGACCCGACTCCCGCGAGCCTGGGTACACTGTCAATATCGTGTTACCAATCGCTTCAAGTCCCCAACTATCCAGAACTGCCTGCCGGGCGGCTTGATTGGCAAAGCGGATGCGAAAATCCTGGATTTGACCATCGGCGTCACGAATAGCCTCATATACAAACGTATTACTGAGCGAAGCATTCAGAACATCCTCAAAGCGCTGATGCTCTTCTTTTACCCAGCGCTGCTGACTGGTTACGTCGCGAAGGGTGGCAATCACACCATGATCGTACGGAGCCACGCGAATCGAAACGCTACGTCCCTGAGAAGCTTCGGCATCCAGATATTCTATCGCCTGTCCCGATTCAACAACTGTAGCGTAGCGCCTGACAATAGGCTCCCAAACGTCTTTCTGCTGTGGCAAATCGCGCAGTATCTGTTCCCCTATCCGTAACTGATGAGCAATTGAGGCCAATTGCCTGAATAAGGGGTTGTGGTACATTAACCGAAAATCTGTGATTTCCCCCGCAACATTCCGGACAGCCTCATAGTACACTACGCCATCGGGTAGTTTGTCGAGAACAGCCGTAGCCGCTACTGGTAAAACAGAATTTGGGGATAAGGAGGCTGGCATTATTGACGAAACACCCAACTACATCAAGCTATTGGCTAAAATTATACAAAGGAACAAATCCACGTTAAGTAAGCAAAACTAGATTTGGACCGGGCAGATCAGGCTGTTCGTTCGGTCAGAAAACGCTTGACGGAATAACACTTACCTTAATTTTACGCGAATCTATACGTAAACCAACGGCTATGGTATAGTTATCTCAATAGAAACTTAATATTTGTTGGGTAGTTTCTCTCTCCGTACTCTATGAATCACCTGTTGCTACATGTAACCAGCTTACGTATTGCTTGTTTAATTATCCTGTCCTTTTCCGCCCAGGCGCAATCACAACGGGTGTGGTACAATCGCCCGGCGGCCAACTGGAACGAAGCCTTACCGGTTGGCAACGGGCGACTCGGTGTCATGGTCTTTGGCAAGCCCGCAGAAGAATTGCTTCAACTGAACGAAGAAAGTCTTTGGTCGGGCGGACCAGCCAATCTAGACCCCAACCCCGGCGTCGCTAAATACCTGCCTCAAATTCGGGAAGCACTGTTTAAAGAGGATTATAAGCAAGCCGCTAAACTAACCCAGAACGTACAGGGCCTGTACACCGAAGCCTACCAACCCCTCGGCGATCTGCTACTCAAGCAAACCTTATCGGGCCAGCCAACCAACTATTACCGGGATTTAAACATCAGCGACGCCACTGCCACAACGCGCTTTACGGTGGACGGCGTCACGTTCACCCGGCAGATTTTTGTTTCGGCTCCTGATCAGGTAATTGTGATCCGGCTCACCGCTAATAAGAAGGGCGCGTTACGTCTATTGGCGGCTCCCCGTAGTCAGCATCCTGTCACTAAAACAGTTATTGGACGTAACGGACTGGCTATTCGGGGCAAAGTCCCGGCTCACGCCGACCCAAACTACGTGAATTACAACGCTAAGCCAATTGGTTACGAAGATCCGGAAGGCTGCCGCGGAATGCGCTTTGACTGGCGCGTTACGGTTCGCTCGACGGATGGAACCGTAACGACGGATACAGCGGGTGTACAGATTCAGAACGCAACCGAAGCCGTGCTGCTCGTTTCGGCCGCCACAAGTTTCAATGGCTTCAACAAATGCCCCGACCGCGAGGGACGTAACGAAAAGCAACTGTGCGATACGTATCTCCGGAAAGCAGGCAGCAAGTCGTACGAAGTTCTACGCCGAAACCACCTCGCCGATTATCACCGCTACTTCAATCGGGTCAGTCTCAACCTGACAACCAACACACCTGGCAGCCGTTCAGCCGCTGACCTGCCAACCGACGAACGGCTCAAACGATACGCCGAAGGGGCCGTCGACCCGG
Source organism: Spirosoma knui (assembly GCF_054780635.1). Taxonomy (NCBI): domain Bacteria; kingdom Pseudomonadati; phylum Bacteroidota; class Cytophagia; order Cytophagales; family Cytophagaceae; genus Spirosoma; species Spirosoma knui. The sequence goes on from NZ_BAAGVY010000009.1 coordinate 299,825, forward strand.
ATCTGGAAAGCCTTTACTTTCAGTTTGGCCGCTACCTGCTTATATCCAGTTCGCGTCCCAAAAGCGAAGGGGAGCCAGGAGTGCCTGCTAATTTACAAGGTATCTGGAACCCCATGGTGCAACCGCCCTGGAGCAGTAATTTCACCACGAACATCAATGCGGAGATGAACTACTGGCCCGCTGAGATGACCAACCTGTCGGAACTTCACACACCCTTTCTCGACTGGATCGGCTACATGGCTACCACCGGCCGGGCAACGACAAAAAATTTCTATAACGCCCAGGGCTGGACGGTACACCACAACTCCGACATCTGGGCTACGTCCAACCCAGTCGGCGACCGGGGCAAAGGCAGCCCGTCATGGGCGAACTGGGCAATGGGCGGTGCCTGGCTTAGCCAGCACTTGTGGGACCATTACACCTTTACCGGCGACCGCCAGTACTTGCAACGGTACGCGTATCCGTTAATGCGCGAAGCCGCCCAGTTTTGCCTAGACTGGCTGGTAGAAGATAAACAAGGCCGCCTGGTTACGGCACCAGCCACCTCGCCCGAGAATGTATTCATTACTGAAAAAGGCGAGAACGAGTCGGTTTCTGTGGCGACAACGATGGACATGGGCCTTATCTGGGACCTGTTTACGAACGTAATTCAGGCGTCTGAGCAGTTGAATACCGACGCTGACTTCCGGAAGATGCTGCTCGAAAAGAAAAAGTTTCTATTCCCCTTACAAATTGGCCAAAAAGGTAATTTGCAGGAGTGGTACAAAGATTGGGACGATCAGGACCCACAACACCGGCATGTTTCCCACCTCTACGTACTTCATCCCGGTCGGCAGATTTCTCCGCTAACAACGCCATCCTTCGCGGATGCCGCCCGGAAAACACTTGAAATTCGGGGCGATGGCGGTACAGGCTGGAGTAAATCCTGGAAAATTAATTTCTGGGCCCGGCTTCACGACGGCAATCACGCTTACAAACTGCTGCGCGAACTGCTGCGACTTACGGGGGTAGAAGGCACTGAGTATGCAAAGGGCGGGGGGACGTACTCAAACCTGCTTTGTGCACACCCGCCCTTTCAAATCGACGGCAACTTCGGGGGTACATCCGGCATTGGCGAGATGCTGCTGCAAAGTCACGATGGCCTGCTCAACCTTTTACCCGCCCGACCCGATGCCTGGAGTTCGGGGGAAGTAAAAGGCTTGAAAGCGCGCGGTGGCTATGAACTAGATATGAAGTGGGCAAACGGAAAAGTAAGCCGGGTCGTTATCCGGTCTGCGCTCGGTGGAAACTGTAGAATTCGCGTTTCCAATAACCTGACCGGCACTGGTCTGGCGAGATTGCAGACCGCCAAAGACCTCAACCCAAACCCATTCTTCAAACTACCAGAAAACCAGTATCGCACTCGAATGCCGGAAGAAGCCAGCAACGGAGTTAGGGTCTACGACCTACCGACAGCACCAGGCAAGGAATACGTACTTGTTGGCGCAAATTAACCGTTGTCGTGCTCAAGAAAATATATGTTTATTAGCTTCATCTTCGCGTCTGAACTGATCGGACGCACAACTACCGATTAAGGTAATAGGCTCTTTGCAACCGATTGCGTAATACGTACTAACTTGCGGTTCAATTAACCCCGTGTAGCATGTCATCTACTAACCTCACGCTTGGCGACCAGGTCTACTTCCCCTTCGTCGAGAAGCCCATCGCCTACGAAGGACGAGAGTCCGACAACCCCCT
>NZ_BAAGVY010000010.1:0-273291 GCF_054780635.1 Spirosoma knui
CGCAACAAGATTGTCTTGCGCATTTTCGCCTGTGTTCGGGAAGACCGCAATTATGACGAAAACTTTTCTTTCCCCTTTGTTTAAATCATAGAAATCGGTCCGATCTCACTCTTTAATAGTACCAAGCCACTGCCGGATGCCCTCTTCGGCGTATCCCGCCCCCGAACTCATGCCCTTTCCGCCAATGCCGGTCACAATCCGGATGTGCTCATCGACATTATACTCAAAAATTTCGGCTTTGGTCTGGCTGTAAAATCCCGCCCAGGTCTTTCGAATCTGTAGGGGAACGTTCATGATACGTCGAGCCTCGGTCAGCATCAGTTTATTAATAAAATCCTGGGTATGATAGCCAAGATCTTCAGCCTGTGTAGCATCGGCATATTCGTGCGAATCGCCAACGATAATCGACCCATCGGTCGCCTGTTTGAACAGAATATGGATGCCCCACTGCTTCAGTTCGGCCAAATGCTCGGGCAAATCCTGGTTAACCTTCGCGTAAGAAGGGCATTCCTGAAAGGCTTCGTACCGACGTATCGTCAACCCCGTTAAGATGTTGCCGGGCAACTGCAACCCATCAATGGGTTCGGCTAACAGCATCTGAAGCTTACTGACAACCAGTCCAGCTTCGGCTAGTATACTCGGAAACAGTAACCGCACCTCGTGCCCACCACAGATCAGTACGCGACTGGCCTGAAACCGTTGCTGGTTTGCGAGTGTCACGATGGCTCCGCCATAATTCGACTGGCAATCGATCACGACCGAACCGGGTCGATAATCTACTCCATGCACTTCCTGCACATAAGCAATGAGCCGATGAATCATCTGTTCCGGCTCCACACTTAACTCATCCGGGAAGAACAGACCGCCGACGACGTACTCGGGTTGCAAAGCCGGGTATTTAGCCAGGCACTGGGCTTTACTGAGCAATTCACTGGTATAGCCAATCTGTCTGTATCGATCGTGAAGCTCATGGGCGAGTGTCCACTCATCAGCATCCGATGCGATGTAGATGGTCCCATTGGCCCGTACGGTCAGATCGGTTTTGCCTTGGATTTCCCGATAGATAGCCAGGCTCCGACGACCGTAGTCAAACCAGCGCCCGGCAAGTCCGGAAGGTACTACCTGGCCGAAATTACGTACCGTAGCGCCAATTGGGTACCGATCTTTTTCGAGCAGCAATACGCGCTGCCCGGCTTTCGCGGCATGATAGGCATGAAAGGTACCCAGCACTCCCGCGCCAATAATAATCAGGTCGTACATAGTTCAGGTTACTGATACGAGCGTCAGTACTACGCTATGGGCAACTGAATGGATTAGGAACTGACAATGAATGCCAGCACTTAAGCGGCCAGAACCTCCCGCGAACGTAACAGTGCTGGTAGATCGGCTAAAGAGCTGAGTAAGTAATCGTGCGGATGAACCTCCAGTTGCTCACGCGTGTGCGTGCCGTTCGTAACGCCCAGGTTCAAGCCAACGCCAGCGGCCCGCCCCGACAGCAAATCCGAAGGTGTATCACCGATATTGACAACTGCTTTAGGATTAATGACCCCTAACAGCTGCATTGCCCGCTCGATCATGAGCGGATACGGTCGGCCGCGCTCAACCTCATCGCTGGCGATAGATACTTGAATAATACTGTTTGAATCACCCACGTGCTGTTCGTTAAGGCCGTCCAGCCAACCGAGTTTGCCCAGGATGATATCGGTTACAATACGGTAGAAACCGGTGGTGAGTGCGATAGCAATACCCCGGCTTCGCAGATAAGCAAAAACCTCCAGACAGCCTTCGGTGGGCGTCGCGCCGTTTGTGAGGTAATGCTCTTCCAGGATTCTTCGAAAAGCCGCGTACGATGCGTCTACCTGCGCTGGTATGTCAGCATGTAGCTCGCCCAACTGCTCTTTCCAGAGCGTTTCGAACACGTACCGTTTGGCTAGTCCCTGCATGGCCAGAATCCGCTCGTCGGTGACAATCAGGCCGGTTTCAGCGGCTGCCTGCGCGAAGCACCGCTCTACCTCGTGGTGGTCAGTCACCGTCGTGCCCGCCATGTCAAAAACCACTAACTCAATCGGTTGCATTATGAATGGGTTTAAAGAACGCCGAATTGCCGGGAGAGTAAAGCAACGGAAAGTTTTGACACGCTCGGCGCAGCTTGTATTAAGAAATCGAGAAGAAGTTAAGAATAAACGACGTATGCCCGTTCATACCAGACAGCAACCGGAGCCAGCGACCGCGAATCGAACAGGCAGCGTCACATACTTTGAACCGCCCTCATGTGATATAGCGTTTGCATCAACCCTCCCGTAGCTTCAGAATCAGTTCTGTTTTTAGCTCGTGCAGATTTTTTTCCAGGCCAACCGGATAGGTGTGCGGATTGACAAAGCGCTTGACGCCGGGGTGCAACTGGCTTAGCTGAGTCTGCACCCGAGCTCGCACCGTATGGATATCCGGACTATCGTACACGCACTTTCCATTCTGAAATACCGAAACGAGCAGATCTTCGTAGGCTTGTTCCGCCGTGAATCGTCGGCGTCGGGTGAAATCCAGCGGGTCGATCATAGTGGTGCCGGTTGCGCCCAGAGCTTCTTCGCCGGGGTTGCGGCTCTGATCGTAAATCATATCAGCCAGATACCCGCGCTCGTCGCGGTACCGCCGAACCTGCTGGATGCCGGGGGTTGATGTCTTAACGGCCTGTTCGGATAGCTTCATCTTATAGTCCCAGCCGGTCGTTTTGTCATTACGGAAAGCGGCCAGTTTATACACGCCCCCCAGCGCTGGCTGGTCGTAAGCCGTAACGAGTTTCGTACCGACACCCCAGATGTTGATCTTGGCCCCCTGCTGCTTCAGACTGTTGATGATTGTTTCGTCCAGGTCATTACTGGCCACAATGGCGGTATCCGTAAATCCGGCTTCGTCAAGCAGTTTGCGCGCTTCGATACTCAGGTAGGCTAAATCACCCGAGTCGAGCCGGATGCCCGAAAGTTTATGACCCTGTTGTTTTAGTCGTTTACCCGTTTCGATGGCGTGGCGAACCCCCTGTAACGTATCGTAGGTATCGACCAGCAGCGTTACGTTGTTGGGCAAGACGTCGGCATACGTATTGAAGGCCGTTTGCTCATTTTCGAACGACATCACCCAGCTATGCGCATGCGTACCCCGAATCGGAATATCGTACAGCTTTCCGGCCAGTACATTCGACGTAGCGTCGCAGCCGCCGATGTACGCGGCCCGACTCGCCGTCATGCCCCCGTCGACCCCCTGGGCCCGGCGCAGCCCGAACTCCAGCAACGTATCGTTCTCCGCTACCAGTCGTAACCGGGCCGCTTTGGTGGCAATCAGTGATTCGAAATTGACCAGGTTAAGCAGTGGAGTCTCAAGTAGTTGACACTGCAAAATGGGACCGCGCACCCGTACCAGCGGCTCGTTCGGAAACACTACCGTCCCCTCCGGAATCGCGTCGATGTCGCAGGTAAGTTTGAGCGTAGACAGATACTCGATAAAGCCGGTTTCGAACATCGGCTGACCGTCGTTGCCCGTCAGCATCTCCAGATAGCGCAGGTCTTTCTTCGACATCCCGAAGTTATTGACGTAGCCAATTACGTTGCTCAGCCCACAAGCCACCGTAAATCCACCGGCAAAGGGGTTTTTACGGAAATACAGGTTGAAAACCGCTTCTTTTTCGGCGGTCCCTGATTTCCAGTATCCATAGGCCATAGTGACCTGGTACAGGTCCGTGAGCAGGCTCAGCGAGGTATCGTACAGCTTATTTGTCATGGCGCGAAGGTAGTACTCAGGGGGTTCCCAGAAAATTTCTGCTGGCAAAAAACAATTAATTACCTAATTTGGTCTGATAATTGTGAGGGGCAGTTTTGCTACCAAGCTCACCACTCAACGTAGGCCCCTAATCTGTAATTCCGCAGTACCACCATGCAGAAGTTAAGCCTTTCCCAATCGCTCCAGCAGAAGCTATCTCCGCAGCAGATTCAGTTTATAAAACTGCTGCAGATACCGACGGCTGAATTAGACACCCGTATCGAGGAAGAACTGGAAATTAACCCGGCGCTTGAGGAGGGGATGGATGAAGAATACGATCAGAAAGAAGACGACCCATTCGACGAAACCGACGACTTTAAAGACCGCGACGAGGAGCTTGACATCGACAGCTACATTCAGGACGAAGATTATGCAGGCTACAAGATGCAGGGCGATGGCAACTACAACGAGGAAGAGCGGGAGATGCCGCTAGCCACCAGCTCAAGCCTGACCGATTCCCTGTTGCAGCAGTTCGGATATCTGAACTTAACCGAAGAGCAGCGGCTGGTTGGCGAGCAGCTCATTGGCAGTATCGAAGCCGACGGCTACATTCGACGGTCACTTCAGGCCATTGTCAACGACCTGGCGTTCTCTCAAAATGTATTTACCGACACCGAGGAGGTAGAGGAAGTGCTGAAAAAAATTCAGTCCTTCGACCCGCCCGGCATTGCCGCCCGCTCGCTTCAGGAGTGTCTGCTGCTACAACTGTACCGCAAAGACCAGTCTGATCCGTATAACGTGCTGGCGATCCGCATCATCGACGATTTCTTCGATGAGTTTTCCAAAAAGCACTACGACAAGATCCAGCGTCGACTGAATATCAGCGACGATTCGCTCAAGAAAGTTATCGACATCATCATTCGGCTTAATCCCAAGCCGGGTTCGGTCGAGGGCGAATCAGGCAGCGCGCAGTACCTCATTCCGGATTTTATCCTGACCAACAACAACGGCAAACTGGAGCTGACGCTCAACTCCAAAAACGCGCCCGAACTGCGAATCAGCCGGTCGTTCGCCGACATGCTCGATACGTATGACAAGAGCAGCAAGCAGAACAAAGCGCTCAAAGAAACGGTCTCGTTCGTAAAGCAGAAGCTGGACGCGGCCAAATGGTTTATCGACGCCATCAAACAACGCCAGCAGACCTTGCTCAAAACCATGAACGCCATTGTGCGTTTTCAATATGATTTCTTCCTGACCGGCGACGAATCGAAACTACGGCCTATGATCCTGAAGGACATCGCTACCCTGATTGACATGGACGTATCGACGGTGTCGCGGGTCGCCAACAGCAAAGCCGTACAAACCGAATTTGGCATCTACCCGCTTAAATACTTCTTCTCGGAAGGGATCTCGACCGATACGGGCGAAGACGTCAGCAGCCGGGAGGTTAAAAATATTCTGAAAGATCTGATCGACAACGAGCCCAAACTCAATCCGCTCTCGGACGACAAACTCGAAAAAATCCTGAACGACCGCGGCTACAACATTGCCCGCCGTACGGTCGCCAAATACCGTGAGCAGCTCAATATTCCTGTGGCCCGACTGAGAAAACAGTTGTAACTAAATTAGAATGATGGATGATGAACGATATACAAGCGCTCAGCACTTAAATTTGTCTCGGTAATTGTACCATTCATCATCCATCACCGCACCGGCGATCCGGTCACCGTCTTCAAGTTGAATACCCGTCTTGCTCAGTTTCTTTCTGTTGTCTTTCACCCCTTGCTCATGCCGACGCTTCTGTTCGGCGTTTTATTGTTTTTAGCGCCGGGGGTATTAGGACTGGATGCATTCTCCGATTCGCTTCGCTTTAGCCTGTTGGTCCTGATCTTCATCGGTACGTTCGCCGTTCCGTCGCTGCTGATTTATTACCTGTTCCGGAGCGGTTACGTCAGCAGTCTGCACCTGAACGATCTGGCCGACCGGCGGCTGCCTTACTTTCTGACGGCCCTTGTCTACACGTTTATGACCTATCTGTTTGCCTTTCGGATGCAACTGGTGTCGACGCAGGCACCGGGCGTAGCGGTTCTGTTAGGCGGCATTTCTTCGTCGATTCTGCTGGTTGGTCTGGTCAGTCTGTATTGGCAGATCAGCGCCCATAGCGTGGGCATGAGTGGCGTACTGGGCAGTATTGGCGGGCTGATGCTCAAATTTGGCACCGATGATCTGTTCCTTCCCCTGGTCGTTCTGGTACTCCTGACGGGTCTTGTCGCCAGCGCCCGGTTGAGGCTCAACGCCCATACGCCCGCCCAGATCGGAGCCGGTGTCGTGCTGGGGTTGGTAGTCAGTTTAGCAACGGTATTCTGGCTGATCTGATTTTTACCGCAATTAGTACGTAGCATCGGGACGCATTTCGTTAACTTGCTTCGTGCGACAACTAGCTCGTGCTAAACCACGAGCGGCTACCACCTATTCCCCTTTACTCGTATGTATGAAAACCTCCTTTATGACGTAACAGACGGCGTTTGTCGCATTACGTTGAATCGCCCTCAGGTCTATAACGCCCTCAGCCCCGGCCTGATTCGTGACATTACGGACGCTATGTATACGGCTGGTACCGACAACACGATTCGCGTTGTTGTGCTCACTGGTGCGGGCGAAAAAGCCTTTTGTTCCGGTGCCGACCTGAAAGAAGGCTTCGCGAACGCAGCCTCAACGGGGGGCCCACTCAACCTGGGCGAATCGTTACGTACAGGCTATCACCCCATGATTCGGGCGATCCGTAACCTGGCAAAGCCCGTGGTGGGACGTATCAACGGTGTAGCGGCCGGAGCGGGTTGCTCACTGGCGCTGGCCTGCGACGTAGTGATCTGCGCCGACGAAGCGTACTTCAGCCAGATCTTCGTTAACATCGGCCTCATGCCCGACGCGGGTTCTACGTTCTTTCTGCCCCGGCTGGTTGGGCCACAGCGGGCGTTCGAGTTAAGCAGCACCGGCCGACGCGTGTATGGTCCCGAAGCCGCGCAGATCGGTCTGGTTAACCGATCGGTTCCCGCTACGGAATTAGACACGGCCGTTGCCGATGTAGTGAGCTATTACGCCACTGCCCCTACCCTCGCCATTGGCGCGATGAAAAAAGTTTTGAATCAATCGCTGTATTCCGACCTCGACCATCAGCTGGAGCAGGAAGCTGAAAATCAAGATAGTTTGGGGCGTTCGGCGGATGCGGCAGAAGGCATCGGTGCCTTCCTGATGAAGCGTAACGCAAATTTTTCGGGCAAATAGGTTGACAGACGCCTTTTTTCTCTCTACTTTTGCACTCCCAATCAACGGGAAATGCCAACGAGCAATGCATTCGTAGCTCAATTGGATAGAGCACCTGACTACGGATCAGGAGGTTTGGGGTTCGAATCCCTACGAGTGCACGAAATAGCCAGCCGATTAGATTTTAAAATCTAATCGGCTTTTTTCTGTTTATAAATTTAAATTCCAACTCAGAACTCGCTGAGGAGGAGATCACTTATTTCTACAAGTACAAAGCACCGCGCTCACTGGCGTAGATAAAGGCCGATAGTCTGGCCCTGTAGAACGAGCGGTGGGGGTTTCTGTAGCTTTAGTAAACGCGATCCTACTAATTATGACAACGACCAAACTCAACCCGGTACAACTGCACCTGTTGCAACTGTTCGCTCATGACTTAAGCGAGCACGAACTGACTGACATCAAAAATTTGCTTGCCGATTATTTTGTCAGCAAAGCCGATGAAGAGATGGCAACGCTGCAAGAGCAAAAGCCAACTACTCAGGTCGATCTGGACGTTTTATTGAACACGCACTTACGTACTCCCTACAAAAAGTAATGAGGGTACTGCTCGATACTAACATTCTGTTAGTTATTACACCGCACTTCTCGCCTTTTCGCTGGGTGTATGATTCCCTACGCAATGGACAGTTTGAACTAGTGGTTTCGACCGAGATTCTGGACGAGTACGCCGAATTGCTCGAACGGCAGTACTCGGCTGCGTTTGCCGAACGTACCTTATTGGCCCTCGACAACTTCCCAACCGTAGTTCGGGTAGAACCATCATTTCGGTTTAGGCTTATTGCCCATGATCCCGACGACAATAAATTTACCGATGCTGCCATCGTTGGTAATGCTGATTATATTGTTACCAACGATGGACACTTTCGGCATCTACCCGACATTCCATTTCCCACGGTCGGTTTGTTATCCTTTGAGGAGTTTTGCAACCTACTATCTCAAAGCGGAGAAAGAGAAAATTCAGATATTTGATAAGCTGTTTACCGATCGGAGTGGCCCGCAGAAAGAAGCGTAAAACTTTAGTGAGTAATACCTAAGTTGCTTAAAAATCCTTTCGACTCAATAAATTCCAGGATTGTATTCATAAGCTGAATCAATTGTTGTAAGGATATAGTAGCGGGATTCTTGATTTTAGGTCAAAAGCAACAGTCACCTTCTCGTAAAAGCTTTTTGATTCTTCATACTGATTATTAGCATTCCAATTAACATTTAAAATGATACTTGGACCAATTTGAGAATATACTGGGAGGTCGTAAACGGTTGCCTCTACCTGATAGCTATAAGTAGCGTGGGAGAGCCTATCACTTTTCCTACTTGCATATAGACCATCTGGCAGATGTGCGTTATGCGCAAGATGAGAGAGAGGAACCAGTGCATTTAATAACATTGAAACATCTTCATCAGAGAACGTTATAGAATGCTGTTTTATAGAATTTAGTGCATTCTTAAAGGTCTGATAGTCGCCAAAAACGGTGGCCAGTATTTGTACCACTGAAAGTATTGGGAAGCCAGTACTGCTGAAATTAAAGAAATTAACGTCTTGTTTAATAGGTGTTGTATACTGTGATGCCCAAGCCTTTTTGCGCCTACCATCAAGGGCAAATGACAAGCTTGGTTCTACATCTTCAATATCCTCTTTGCTAAATGCATACCTACCTAGCTGAAAAGGTGTAATAGGAGATGTTCGTTCATGTTTGATTAAACCCCTTATGGATAGCTTCTTATTTAATACAAATATGTGTAGAAGTAATCCTAGTACTCTAAGTGCAGATTTATCAAGCTGGGTTTTATAATTTTTTAAGCAGAATTGAGCTATTGCATATTGGTTGCTAAAATGAAATACTTTAGTTGAATAAAATTTTTCTAAATAGCCGTCAAAGTCTACATCCTTCCCGTATTTATGTTCATAAATATTTTTGATATTACTTACACTACAAACTATAACTATTTTATCAAAGCCAAATTTATTTTCATTATCTAAGTAATTGTTATGAACGCTTAGAATATTTAGTATTCTGAAAATGTGATCCGGGTCTAGCCTATCGAAGTCATCAATAATTAATACGTTTTATTTTTTTGATATTTTCTTTCGTTTTTGTAATAAGTATCTTATTGATTGGGTAGTAAGGTCATCCTCGTAGATAGATCCCTTTATTTCCGTTTGTGATAAACTGTAATTTATTAGTTTCTCATAATCTGTCTTAGCCCCTTCAGTTAAATCTTCCTTCCATTTCTTGAACGCGTCATAAACTTTAATGCTACCATGGATTATAGAAGCAACAGATTTTACAACAGGTACTTCTGTGTCCTTCAACGATTCGATTAATAGCCTTCCGACTTCAGCGGGATGATTTCTGAGATATTGATTCAAATATAAATCGGTAGTAAAATTCTTTACTGACACATCAACTAGATCGTCAGTAGAAAGTAATTCCATCGCCAAATCCATTTTTATGTACTCAAATATGTCTTCATTTTGACCTACTACATATTTGATCGGTGAGAGCCAGATGGCATTATACCTTTTCTTGTCACGGAAATATTTATCAAGAAAGTAGGTTTTTCCGTAGCCAAATGGAGCGAATAGAAGTATTCGTTTGTTGCCACTTATCGAGAGGTGGTTATCAAATTCCTTGAAAGGGTTTTCTATTTCAATAGCAATAGGCATGAGTTTATGTATTTTGTTAAGCTACTGATTCCAATTTCAACCTCACGTGCACGCAGGTACTTGTACAAGGTCATCTTCGAAATGCCGATCTGCTTGGCAATCTCCTGCACCAAAGTATCTAGTAAAGATCTAGAATACCAGGCGCCCCTTGGCGGTGGTGTATAGTCTAGTTAATGTATTTCAAGATACACAAAATTAGACTCATTAACTATGCCTAGTGGTGAATACTCAACCCTTCTTTAGCTATGAAGCTGAGTTAAATTGCGCAATACTTAGTCTAACTCTTACCGATTAATCATTAGCATTCACCTTCGCTACTGATCGCGTAGAACCGGATGAACAGGTAGGTTTCGTCGGAATGGCTTGGCTTACCGATCAGTAATCGTTCCTGAATATTTCCGGAGAGTGGTCATTTTCTTGGGCTGTCCTACGTATCTTGGTCTGTATTAGCGCATTCTGCCGATATTCGGAAAGCATGCAGTTCGTCTCCAACACCTTTTCTTTATGCAGCAGTCGGCTGGTCTGCCAGTGGGTTAACGACGCCTTGAACCATCGGGTTGTAGGGGGACGCAACCAGGCTTCACCAACGTACCATACGTATCGTCTGCTGGCTGGTTTACTCCTGCTGCTGAGCCTGGCTACCGGCTCTTTACGGGCGCAGCAGTTCATGCTCCCGCCCCCACTACGGCAGATCACGCAGCCGTCGGGGATGAACCTGATGGTTGACTATATAGCGCATGGACCGGGACAGGAGGTATGGCTTCCTACGGACAATGGACTGGTTCTGTTTGATGCCGGGAAATTCCAGCCGATACGTGTCCTGCATGCCGCCTGGCAGCCCCAGGACGATGCATACGCGCAGCCCGCTTTTACGGCCGATGGGCGCATCTGGCTCCGGCAGCACCGGGTCGGTAATCCGAGGGGGCACTTAACGTATGTCGATCCGGCCAGAAAGAAGATCCACCGCGTCGCCGATACAACCCGACTCGTCCGGGAGTTTTTGGCTAGATACGATTTTGGGGCCATACTGGCGGGTCGGCAGGACCAACTCTGGATTGCGCTACGTAACCGGGGCCTGTTACGTGTCAATACGCGAACGCTGGCAACGGAGCACGTACTGATTGACTCGCTGAACATTCTGGATTTGACGGAAGCTGCGGATGGGCGCATCTGGTTTACGACCTCAGCCGCCCTACACTGGTTTGACCCACGTACTAGACAACGGGGCCAGTACGTACCAGCGCTTACCGACAAGAACCGGATAACGGGAGCCGTTCGAGTACGGGCCAACGGCGACATACTCATCGGTCTGCTAAACGAAATTCGTTTGCTTACACCCCGCACTGGCAACGTACGCCAGATTCACCTGCCAAAGCCCGACACGGAATCTGCGCTGTGGACAGAAATGTTCGAGCCTGACGGACAGGGAAATGAGTACTTTTCGGTGGGCCGTATGGTGTTCCGCCTGACGGCCGGGGGTGAGCTGCAACGTATCGAATTTCCGCGACCTGCCGAAAAAGTGATCAGCCTCTCCGTTCGGAAAAGAACGGGAACGGCTCCGATCCTGTGGGTTAACACCATTACCCGTAGCCTCTCCGCCTACGACCTCAGCCGCGTACGGCCTATCCCACCATTCAACATCCTCGACATAAAAGTAAACGGTACCCGACTGGCCGAAAACGAACACCATACCGACGACCGATTCCGGCGCGACTCAACCGGTCAGGCTAGCCTGACGTTACAGGAAGCGGATTTTGTTCAGCTCCGGTTCGCACCTAATGCCGAACTCAGCGTGTCTTCGTTCCGGTATAAACTCGAAGGCTACGACCAGCAGTGGACCGCCTATCGGGATGTTATGGGGCAGGCGAGTTACCAGCTGCCCGCCGGACAATACGTCTTTCTGTTTGCCCAGGCCAGACCGGGTGGAGGCTGGTCTGAGCAGACGGCCCGGCTGCTACTAAGCGTAGAACCACCCTTCTGGCGACGCGGCTGGTTTATGGTGGTCGTTGCTCTCGTTCTGGGCTCCGGAATCTGGGGGTTGTTCCGAATTTTGGCTCGGCGGCAGAAGCTCCAGCGTGAGCTGACGCGCCGGGAAGATGAAGCCGCCAACCTGCGCCAGCTGGATGAACTGAAAGGCCGTTTTTTTGCCAATGTCACCCACGAGCTACGTACTCCCCTTACGTTATTGCTCAACGCCAATGCACAGCTCCTCCGTCAGCCGCTGGACGATCAGGGCCATAAACACGTATCGGCCATTGAACGGAACGCCGACCAGCTCCTGCGGCTTATTAATCAGTTGCTGGATATGGCCCGCCTGGACGGGGGTAAACTGGCGCTTAAGCCCAGCCTCGGCGATCCGGTTGCGTTTGTGAGTCAGCTGGTGGAGTCATTCGGCGAGCTGGCCGAAACCAAGCAAATCAAGCTGTTGGTAGAAGCGGCCGAAACGGGCGGCAGCTACCTCTTCGACCACGACAAGCTCGAAGCTATCGGGCATAATCTGTTGAGCAATGCCCTTAAGTTTACTCCTATGGGTGGAACGGTACGCGTTGATGTTCACATCACCCCCGCCCATGTTCTGGTACTGACGATAACCGATACTGGCCCCGGCATTTCCTCCGTCGCCTTACCGCACATCTTTGAGCGGTTTTACCAGGTCGACTCGTCTAGTACCCGCGCCTACGGCGGAACGGGTATCGGGCTGGCGCTGGTGAAGGAACTCGTTACGTTACAACAGGGCACCGTTGCGGTAAACAGCCAGCCCGGCATGGGCAGCACCTTCATCGTCCGGTTACCGTATCATCCTGCGAATGATTCAGCTTTATTTTCGGAAGTCCAGCCGAATAGTCGTGTGCTGCCATCGGTTGAGGCCGAAGATCTCCCGGACGAGAAACCGGTTGTTCTGCTGGTCGAGGATAATGCTGAACTAGGTGATTTTATTGCCGACAGCTTACCACCTACGTATCAGATTCACCGGGCGATGAACGGGCAGCAGGGTTTTGAGCAGGCGCTACGTCTGCTGCCCGACCTGGTGATTAGCGATGTGCTGATGCCCGTGCTGGATGGATACGGACTTTGCCAATTGCTCAAAGCCGACATCCGTACGAACCACGTACCTATCATTCTGCTAACGGCGAAAGCGTCGATCGATAGCCGACTGGAAGGGTTGTCGGCCGGAGCCGACGACTACCTCACCAAACCGTTTCATGTGCGCGAACTTCAGCTACGGGTTGGCAATCTGCTGGAGCAGCGTCGTCGGTTACGGGAGCGGGTGCAGGCCAGCCTGACCAGCCTGGACACCCGCCCGCCCGACGCACTGGAAACGGTGCCTGATCCATTCCTGGGCCAACTCTACACCCTTATCGAAGCCCACCTCGACCAGTCTGATTTTGGCATCGAACAACTAGCGCAGGCCTTAGGCATCAGCCGAAGCTATTTGTTCCGAAAGGTAAAAGCCCTGACTAGTATGTCCGTCAGCGAGTTGGAACGTAACTACCGGCTGAAACGTGCTACGTACTACCTCCAGCAAGGGTACGGTGTTGCCGAAACGGGGTATATGGTTGGTTTTGAAACCCCGGCCTATTTTACGCAAAGCTTCCGAAAGCTCTACGGCCTTACGCCCACCGACTACCTCGCCCAGCACAGCAAACCCGACTAAAGCCTGGTTTAAATCAATTTTTCGGGCCTATGCAACATTTGCGATAGTCTGCGCAACATAATTGATAGTGCTTGCCAAGTAGAGATTTCACCTTTGGGCCAACTAAACAGCCCAATCATGAAACACCTTTCTTCATTCCTGCTGCTCATCTGCGGCAGCCTGCTCAGCCTAACTACACTGGCTCAGTCGACTACGATCTACGTACGCGAAAACGGTTCCAACACCGATCCAGCCACGGCCACCAGCTGGGCCAATGCCCTCTCGGGTACGGCCTTGCAAGGCGTTTTAGCCACAGCTCCGGCCGGCACAACGTTCCTGGTAGGGGCAGGTTTATACAAACCGACAACTGGTGCTGATCGCAGTTTTAGCTTCTCGATTCCGTCCGGAGTACAGGTATATGGCGGATACGCGGGTAGCGGTGCTACACCTGATGTTCGCACGGCTTTCCCTTCCTCGACAACTTTATCAGGCGACATTAATAGCCCGGGAAATGCAGCAGACAATAGTTACCATGTCGTCAAATTCAAAAATGCCAGTACCAATACCCGGCTAGACGGAGCGGTCATTACAAATGGTTACGCGGGGAATAGTGAGGACGATTCACCCGATGGAAGAGGAGGAGGGATTTACAATGACGGAAGTAACGGAGGCAGTAGCAATCCAACCCTGTTCAATCTTAGTTTAGTAAATAATCAAGCTTTCAATTCTGGAGGAGCCTTACACAACAATGGGGATGGTGGCAACAGTAGCCCTACACTTACCAATGTCAGTTTTTTTAAATAACTCAGCAGGCGGAGCTGGAGCGATGGATGATGTCGCGCTGAATGGGGGAACCAGTAGCCCCATACTCACGAATGTTAGTTTTTCAGGCAATTCGACAGTTCGGGGCGCAGGAGCGATGAGTAACTTGGCATTAGACGGCGGCACAAGTAGCCCCAAACTAACGAATGTTAGTTTTTCGAACAACAGAGCCGGTGACGCTGGTGGCGCCATGTTCAACCGGGCACTGCGCGGTAGTGTCTGTAATCCAGTCCTGATCAACGTTAGTTTCCTAAGCAACTCCGCCGATGCGCCGGGAGGGGCAATGTACAACGACGGACAGCTCCAAGGCACATGCAGACCTCAATTAACTAATGTGAGTTTCGCGAATAACACGTCCAGCAGTGGAGGAGCGATACATAATATAGCGAGTAACGTGACAATGACTAACTGTGTTGTCTTCGGTAATGGCAAATCAAACACGTTTTCTACCTCTTCCATTAATGTTGGCAGTATAACAGCCAGCTACTCTCTCTTCGATGTGACCATAACAGGTTACTCACCAGACCCTACTAATCTGACGACCACAGTCAATCCCTTTTTAAACCCAGTTAGTTCTCAACTTAACGCCTGCTCCCCAGCGATTAACGCAGGCTCCACCACTAATTACAATACTGTAGGTGGCCCTCCTGAGGATATAGCGGGCAACCCGCGTATTTCGGGTAATACCATTGACATGGGCGCTTATGAGTTCCAACGTGAGCCCATCGTTGGTCAGCCCGTAGCCATCACTCAGCAGCCCCCCAGTAGCTCTGCTGTCTGTGCAGGCAGCTCTGTTACAGTACCTGTCGGCGCGAGTGGCACGGGATCACTCACTTATCAATGGTATCAGAATGGTCAACTTCTGCCCGACCAGACGTCCTCTACGCTTAATCTGCCAGTTTCCACCACAGCGAACAGCGGATCCTATTCGGTGGTGGTGACAGGTAGTTGCAACAGTGTCCTCAGTGTTGTCTTCACCCTGACAGTTAACGCCCTCCCTACTCCTTTTACGGTAATAGGCGAGGGAGGCTACTGCGCTGGTAGCGCGGGGTCACCGATAGGATTAAGCGGCTCAGAAGCGGGCGTGAACTATCAACTGCTATTTAACAGCGCTCCACTCGGGAATGCTCTCCCTGGCAACGGTGATCCCCTGAGCTTTGGTAATTACACGCAAGTAGGCACTTACACCGTGCAGGCCACTAACCCTACCACAGGCTGTCAACAGATGATGACCGGCCAGATAAGCGTTAGCGTCAATGCCCTACCCGCAGCTTTTACAGTTACGGGTGGGGGCAGTTACTGCCAGGATGGTGCGGGTGTACCTGTAAGTCTTAATGGTTCGGAGACCGGCGTGAGTTACCAGTTGCTGTTTAATGGCGGTCTTTCTGGCACTGCTATAGTAGGTACGGGCCAGGCACTAAGCTTTGGCAACCAGACTCAGCCAGGCACCTACACCGTTCGAGCTACTAATATCGCTACCACCTGCAATCAACTCATGGCGGAGCAGGCCGTTGTTTCCGTCACCCCCCTGCCCACGACCTTCACGGTTACGGGTGGAGGGGCTTACTGCGCTGGTAGTGGAGGCATATCTATAGGCTTGAGCAGCTCACAGACCGGTATCAGCTATCAATTATTGCTCAATGGTAGTATTTCGGTCAGTGCGGTAACAGGCACCGGACAACCCATCAGCTTCGGTAATCAGACGCAGGAAGGCACCTACACCGTACAGGCCACTAACCCAACAACAGGCTGTCAGCAGACGATGACCGGCCAGGCTAGCGTTAGCATCACGCCCCTGCCCGATGCCAGTTTTACCGGTCTCAGCAGTCAGTACTGTCTGGGTAGCCCTGCTAGTTCACTCAACCCTATAGTAAATGGGGGCCAGTTTGAGTTACTGGGGGCTGGGACACTCAACAGCATCAGTTTTTCACCCACTTCAGTGGGCAGTAGCACCATTACCTACTCGATTACAGTCAATGGATGTAGCAACACCACTTCCCAGAGCCTGACCGTCAATGCGCTACCAACCCCTACCCTGAGCAACACGGGGCCACTCTCCTTTACCAACACGACCGTAAGCCTTTCAGCTACAGGAGGAACTTCCTACAGTTTTAGTACAGGGGCCAACCAAGTCGACAACGGCCCCACCGCCAGGGTCACAACAGCCGGTGTCTACTCGGTCACCGTTACCGACGCCAATGGCTGCTCATCTTCCACCTCTACAACCGTGGCGGGGGGTAACAACCCCACTGTATGCCGGGGTGGAACAGCGGTGATCAACGTAGTGGTAGAAGGTGATCCGGCGAAGTATGAGTGGTACAAGAATAACCTCACTACGCCCAAGATTATGGAAACACCCCAATTGTTCCGGGGCACCGCTACGTCAAGCTTGACCTTGATCAACGCCCAGACCAACACCCAGGGTAACTTCTTTCTCAAAGTCACCGACCGCTCGGGCGCGGTGAAGGTCTACGGTCCGTATCGGCTCACGGTAGACGCCAGTTGCCGGGCTAGAGAGGTGGCCATTGAAGGGATAGCGGAGCCAGGTTTGCAGGTCACGATCCTGGGCAATCCAGTGGCGAATGGGCAGCTTCGGGCGCTGGTTCAGGGAGCTGCCGGACAGCACCTGCAGGTTGAACTGCGCGATAGTCAGGGACGTAGTATCCGCAGCCAGCGGTGGACACAGGCGCAACCGGATCAGTTCATAGAATGGGACATCAGCCAGCAGCCTGCCGGACTATATCTGCTGCAAGCTCAGACTGATCAGCACACTCAGCAGCACAAGATCATTAAACCCTAATGATTAACAGTCCTGTTGGGTCTCTTCACCCTCTTCTGTTGATGGTATTCCGAGGTCTGATAGGGAATTTTTAAGTAAAAGACAACATAGCCACCGGGCGTTACTCCGTCATCAATACCGCTGAAAGTCCCTCGACAAGAGCCTGCTTCGCTATTCGGCTATCTAAATAAAATGCCCCTTACGGACTGGTCCGTAAGGGGCATAATTAGTTTAAACGAGTAGTAGCAGCCAGTTGTACTGCGTTACGTTAGCGACAATAAGCGCAGGCAATTCAATCGTGCGGAATCCTGACCCGGCCAACTAGCTTTGCAATCATAATTCTGCGTGTCCCCCACTTCATATATCAAACTTATTGACTATATTCATACCAAATTAATGAGTAGGGCAAACTCCTTCGCCGATGGTGCGCCTAATTGGTCAGAAATCCTTGATCTTATCCAATAAGCCTCAATAATTGCCGTTGGTTAAACAATTAATCGGGCGTGGGTGCAGCTTTCTTAGTTTTGTCCCATCTTTTGCTCGACAGTATAGTAGTGAATATGACGTACGAAGCGTGGCTGCTTTTCTTCTTGGGTATCGTAACAGCAATGCTGCTTTATAACGTAGTGCAGTGGGGACTATACCGCGAACGCATTTACGGTCTTTACACGGCTTACATGCTTGTCTGGCTAAGCTATTTTGCTTTACGCGCTATTGACTTGCCCGACAATCTGGCCAATTTTGTGCGAATCGTGGGGCCTATGGTCGCTTATTTTGTCTACTACGATTTCACCATCGCCTTCGTCAATATTCGTGATAGTCAGCCTAGATTGATGCGCCTATTCAAGGTTACGCAGGCGGGTCTGGTTGCCTATATTGCCGTAGAAATCGGCTTCTGCCTGCTGACCGATTACTGGCAGCAACCCGTTCATGAATTGATTCATTCACTGGCCCGCACCGTGCTGGCGGTTCTGTCCGGCTACATCATCGTTAACCTATTTCAGCGGAAAGACCTGATCACCCGCTTTTTCATCACGGGCTCGGCACTCCTGGTGTTCGGCGGTCTGGTCGCTATGGTTCTAACACTGGTCTGGACAGACTATCAGACGAATGTGTTCTGGAATGCGCCCATTGCCTACATGCAGATTGGCATCATTCTCGAACTGCTCTTCTTTTCGTTGGGTTTATCGTACCGCCACCGTCAGGACGCCGTTAAGCGGGCTATGTTCGAGCAGGCCCTCACCCGCGAACGGGAGCAGCGCTGGCGGGCGCAGCTGGAAGCGGAACTCGCCGTTCAGCGGCTGAAACAGGAAGTGACCGAAATGCACATGCGGGCGTTGCAGGCACAACTGAGCCCCCACTTTTTGTTTAATAGCCTGAACTCGTTATCCTCACTGATTGCCGACGATCCCATAAAAGCAGAACGGTTTGTGGATGAGTTGTCGAGCGTGTATCGGTACCTGCTTCAGGCCAGCGACCGCGAACTGACAACCCTCGCGACGGAGATGAAGTTTATCAGCTCGTATTATCACCTGCTGAAAACGCGCTACGGCCAGGGAATTTGTTTGCAGGTCGATATTCACGATACGTATCAGGAGTTTCTGCTGCCTCCACTCACGCTGCAACTGCTGGTCGAAAATGCCGTGAAGCACAACGTAGTGTCGCCCAACAACCCGTTGACCATCCGGATTTATACCGATAACGATGGAGCGCTGGTGGTTCGTAATAACCTGCAGCGAAAACGGCTCAATCGGCTTGCGTCGACTAAGAAAGGACTGGAAAATATCAACCTCAAATACAAGCTACTGAACCAGCCCGCCATCGATATCTGCGAAACCGACGATGCCTTCGATGTGATCGTGCCGCTGATTCCGTCGACGGAAGAACTGGTCTAAATCCTTACTTGCTCAATTGCAGAGCCGCCTGCTGATCTACCATCCAGATCAGTTCACCCTGCTCAGGTTTGATGACCTGCGAAGGATACGTATCGGGTTGATACTCCCCTTCCAGCACTTCTTTCAACGGGGCCGCTTTCTTGGGTCCGGCCACCAGAAACGCTACGCACGACGCCCGGTTCACGATGGGGGCTGTCAGCGTCAGGCGATACATGTTTTGCTGGGTCAGGAAAT
This sequence comes from Spirosoma knui, assembly GCF_054780635.1. NCBI lineage: Bacteria > Pseudomonadati > Bacteroidota > Cytophagia > Cytophagales > Cytophagaceae > Spirosoma > Spirosoma knui. Next base: position 19,104 of record NZ_BAAGVY010000010.1, read on the forward strand.
AGGCTTTTGTCCAGGCAGTTTGCTCGTGAACAACTTCGGTTCCGGGAAACAGCGAAAGCGTGTGGCCGTCGTCGCCCATGCCCAGCAATACCAGATCGAACGTAGGACCTGTATCGCCAAAATAGTCGTGCAGAATCCGGTCGTAATCGGCCGCAGCCGCGTCGGGTTCCAGGTCCGTGCGCCAGACGTGAATCTGGTCTTCGGGCGTGTATACGTGACCTAACAACGTATCATAGGCCATCCCGGCATTGCTTTGCTCGTCGTCAATCGGCACGTAGCGTTCGTCGCCCCAGAATACATGGAGTTGCAGCCAGGGAATCTGCTCCCGATACGGCGATTTAGCCAGTAATTCGTGCAGGGCTTTAGGGGTGCTGCCGCCAGATAAGGCGATGGTAAACCGATCCTGTTTTTTCAGGACGTCTTTTATACGCTTGGCGATGAAATCGGCCGCTCCCTTGGCCAGATCATTCGGATTTTTTTTGATAATGAGTTGCATGCAGTACGTTCGTAGGTTGCCGGGAAATCTGTTCACACAAAATCTTCCCGCATAGGCGTAAAGATATCAACGAGGACGCCCGCTTCTACGCAGACAGCTCCGTGCCAGACATCAGGTGGGATGTAATACGCATCACCAGCACGTACCGTTCGGCTTTCATCGCCGATGGTGATGGTAAACACTCCACGTTCAACGTAACTCATCTGCGTATGGGGGTGGCTGTGCGCTGCGCCAATGCCGCCTGCTTCGAAGGCTACTTTCACCATCATCAGGTTGGTATCGTACGTCATAATCTTGCGCTGCACTCCGGCTGCTACCGGTTCCCAGGGCAGGCGTTCATCATCCACAAACAGAGCGGCTAGCTGAGGTTGCGCCATAGCAGAACTAGATCTTAATTACTAAAAAAACAGGGTTAAGACCATTAAACGATAGCCCTAACCCTGCGAGGAATTTATTTAATTGCCCACTGGAAACCGTCTTTTTCAACGAGTTCATCAGCCGCTTTTGGGCCCCATGTACCAGGTTCATAATTCGGAAAGTCGGCGGGAGCTTCACTCTCCCAGGCATCCAGAATCGGGGTAACCACTTTCCAGGCGGCCTCGACCTGATCAGCCCGCATAAACAACGTAGCGTCGCCGGTCATTACGTCTAACAGCAGGGTTTCGTAGGCTTCGGGGTCCTGACCTTCGTAGGCCGTTTTATAGCTGAACACCATCTCGACCGGGTCGATCGCCAGAGTCTGGCCAGGCCGTTTTGCCTGAAACCGCAGCCGGATATCCATAGCCGGTTGAATACCAATCATGAGCCGGTTCGACTGCCAGGTTTGAGTAGCCTCGTCCGGAAAGGCATAGTCAGGTGCCGGTTTAAATTGAATTTTGATGACCGTTGTTTTCTCCGGCAGCGATTTACCGGTACGCAAGTAGAACGGTACGTTTTCCCAACGCCAGTTGTCAACGAAGAGCTTTACGGCGGCAAAAGTTTCGGTGGCGGAGTCCGGCTTTACGCCTTCTTCTTCCCGATAGCCCGGAATTGTCTTATCGTTAATCGTACCGGCACCGTATTGGCCGCGTACAGCTACGTCTTTCACCTGCTCTGGTTTGATCCGGCGAATGGCGTTCAGGACGTCTACTTTCTTATTCCGTACTTCGTTGGCATCGAACGAGATCGGCGCTTCCGTGGCCACCATGCAAAGCACCTGCAACAGGTGATTCTGGATCATATCCCGCAAGGCACCAGAACCTTCATAGTAGCCGCCCCGACCTTCGAGGCCAACGGTTTCAGCCGCCGTAATCTGCACATATTCCACGTAACGACGGTTCCAAATCGGCTCAAACAGCGAGTTCGCGAAACGTAGCGCCAGAATATTCTGCACGGTTTCTTTACCCAGGTAATGGTCGATGCGATAGATTTGCTCTTCGGCAAACAGGCCACCCAGCAACGCATTGAGCTCCTGTGCCGTTTTCAGGTCGTGACCGAATGGCTTTTCTACGACAATACGAACCCGGTTTTTGTCGGAACATAAGGGCAGTTTACCGAGATTAGTCGCAATGCCGGGCACTAATTGGGGCGCTACGGCCAGGTAAAACAAGACGTTCGGACAGTCGCCCCACTCCTTCTGTTTTTCCTCGACCAAATCTGTCAGCTGCTGATACGCTCCGGCATCGCCCGCGTCTAATTGCATGTAAGAGATTACGGGCGAGAATGTCTTCCAGGCATCTTCCGGGCCATTCTTACGGCGGGAAAACGATTGAACGCCTTCCAGCAACCGCTCCCGAAACGATTCGTCGGTATACTGGCTCCGGCCCAGACCAACAACCGCCAGTCGCTCCGGTAGATAGTTGTCTATAAATAGGTTATACAGTGCGGGCGTAAGCTTGCGAAGGTTGAGGTCTCCGCTGCCGCCGAAGATGAACAGCACCGTAGCCGGTGGCCGCTGATTCGTAGCTGGGATCATAATCCGGTTGTATTGACGGGCCGCAAATTACCGACGGTCCACGTTCGGAACAAGTTTACGTAGTTAAGGTTCCCTGAGGTACCCAAATCTTAGGCTAACCGGACTGGCCTTCCGCCTTTGCGGGAGAAGCGTCATCGCACTTGTATTTAACCAGCCACTACGTTCATCTGGCAAACCTGACGTAGCCAGACACTACTGTATAAGCACCCACTCGAACGTACTGGATAAAGCTGGTTCGTTTCGGGCTATAACTTATCGTACTTCCAGCGAGTTTTTTAATCAGGATTGCATCAACCGGTAAGAATGCGGTACTTTTGACCCGCGCTTACAACCATTTCTAATCGTATGAAAATTGCCATCGGCTCCGACCACGCCGGTTTCCGGTACAAAGAAGCCATTAAACAGTACTTGATTGACCTTGGCCATGAGGTTACAGACAAAGGTACCGACTCCGAAGCATCGGTCGATTATCCCCGTTTTATCCGTCCCGTTGCCGAAGCGGTTGCGGCCGGTGAGGTTGAGCGAGGTGTTGTGCTGGGCGGATCAGGAAACGGCGAAGCTATTATGTCTAACCGCGTCAAAGGCGTTCGCTGCGCGCTCTGCTGGAACGAAGAGTCGGCCCGGCTCGGTCGGCAGCACAACGACGCCAATGTAATTTCAATCGGCGAACGGATGATGAGCGAAGAAACGGCGTTGAAACTCGTCAAAATCTGGCTCGATACGCCTTTCGAAGGTGGCCGTCACCTCACCCGCATTCAGCAGTTGGATGAGTAGTTAACCCCCTCCCCGTGCGCATTCTCTGGACGTACCTAAAACCGTACCGCTGGTTAGCTGGCCTATCGTTGGCACTAGCGGGTATCGCGCAGGTGCTGGCCCTGGTCGACCCAATCATCTTTGGCAAACTCATCGATGAGTACGCGACCAACCCCGGCCAGAAAACCGAATCTGAGAAACTAACGGGCGTTCTTCAGTTACTCGCGCTGGCCGTTGGCGTCGCCGTGCTGTCGAACGTAACGAAGGCGTTTCAGGAATACCTGACCCGCCTGGTTGTCCAACGATTTGGCACGGATATTTTCAACGACGGCCTCGCGCAAACGCTGCGTTTATCGTACGAAGAGTTCGGTGATCAAAGCAGCGGGGCTACCTTATCCATTCTTCAGAAAGTACGTACAGACACCGAGCGGTTTATTAACTCCTTTGTGTCTGTACTTTTTTCGTCGGTCGTCGGCATTGGCTTTCTGAGCTGGTATGCTATCACGAAACATTGGGCACTGGTTCCGGTCTTTCTGATTGGCGTGCTGCTGCTGGGTGGCCTCACTGGCTTGTTGAGCAAAGAAATTAAAACAACCCAGCGATCCATCAACCGCGAGACCGCCCTACTCTCGGGCGTTATTACCGAGTCGCTACGTAACATCGAACTGGTGAAAAGCCTGGGATTGACTTTTCCCGAAATCCGGCGGCTGAAAGGCCAGACTGCCCGAATCTTTGATTTGGAAATGCTGAAAGTGAAGCGGGTTCGGCTGCTGTCTTTCTGGCAAAGTACAACGCTTAACATCCTGAAACAGTCGGTCCTGTTTACGTTGCTATGGCTCATTTTTCGTCATGTGCTGAGCACGGGAGAGCTTATATCCATGCAGTTTATTTCGGTGGCGATTTTCAATCCCCTGCAGGATCTGGGCAATATTATACTGGCGTATCGGGAAGCCGAAGCGGGTCTGAACAGCTTCGCTCAGCTGATGCAGAAACCGATCGAGCGTAATCCGGAGTCGCCCGTTGAGGTTGGCCCGATTGAGCGATTGCGGTTTGCTAACGTCGTTTTCCGGCACAAAGGCGCTGGTCAGAATGCTATTGACGGCGTTTCGTTTGAGGCTACTCTCGGCGACACCATTGCGTTTGTTGGTCCGTCGGGTTCGGGAAAGTCGACGATGGTGAAGTTACTGGTTGGCCTGTACCGCCCGGTTTCCGGCGAAATATTTTATAACCAGTTGTCGACGAAGGACATACGCTTCAACCCCATGCGTCGGCAAATCGGGTTCGTCACTCAGGAAACGCACCTTTTTGCGGGTACAATCCGCGAAAATCTGTTATTCGTTAAACCTGATGCGACTGAAGCCGATATGCTGGATGCGTTAGAGAAAGCCGCCTGTACGCAGCTCATGGCCCGCTCGGGAAAAGGATTAGACACGGAGATTGGAGAAGGAGGGCTCAAAATGTCAGGGGGCGAAAAACAACGACTCTCCATAGCCCGTGCCTTAGTCAGACGCCCTCGAATGCTTATCTTCGACGAAGCTACGTCGGCTCTCGACTCGCTGACTGAAGAAGAAATTACCGATACGGTTCGGCGTGTATCGACTTTGCACGGCCAGATTACCATTCTGATTGCCCACCGACTGTCAACCATCCTGCACGCCACCACCATTTTTGTCCTGGAGAAAGGTAAAATTGTTGAAATGGGCAATCACGATACGTTGGTTGCACAGAAGGGACTATATTACGCCATGTGGCGGCAACAGATTGGTGAACGTAAGTCCGAGCCGCTAGTCCGCGAAGCGTAACATCTGTTGCAATTGGTCCGTTAAAGTCCCATTATGAACAAACGTATCCGGCAAGCCAGCTACTTTCTTTCCAGTCAGTACTTCTCGAATGGTCTACGGATTACGCTGTCTATATTGCTTCCTTCCTTGCTGTTCGCGCAGATAGGGCAACTTCAGACTGGCATGGCGATGTCACTCGGTGCCTTAAGTGTCAGCCTGAGTGATGCTCCCGGTCCTACCGCTCACCGACGTAACGGCATGGTGGCCACAGTATTGGCTGGATTTATGGTAACCATCGTGACCGGTTTCGCCCGGTTAAATGTCTATACCTTAGGCCTGGAAATTTTCCTGTTCGGGTTTATCTTCTCAATGCTTGCCGTGTACGGTAATCGGGCCACTGCGGTTGGAACGGCGGCCTTGCTGGTGATGATCCTGATGATCGACCGACCGCTCGATCCTGCCGGGGTTGTAGTCGAAAGCGGATTGATCCTGGCCGGAGGGGTGTGGTACACAGCGATCAGTATGCTCTCGTCCCGGTTGCAGCCCTACCGGTCAGCTCAGCAGGCACTGGGCGAATGCATTCACGAAATAGCCAAATTTTTAACAATCAAAGCTGATTTTTATACAGTTGCCACGCAGTTGGACGACGACTATAGAAAGCTGTTGGCCCAGCAAGTCGATGTAAGCGAGAAGCAGGACGCCGTTCGGGAAATTTTATTTAAAAGTAGACGCTTCGTAGCCGAGTCAACACGGACCGGTCGGCTGCTGGTGTTGACTTTCGTGGATGTGGTCGATCTGTACGAGCAGATTATAGCGATGTACTATGACTACTCAGACATTCGCGAACGATTTGGCCACACGGGCGTTCTCGACCGGATTGCCGGAGTCATACGCGGGTTAGCCACCGAACTCGATCACATTGGGCTGAGTATTCAATCGCCCGTGCCGATACCCATTCACCGAGCTACAGATTTTACGCCATTGCTGGAAGACGTAAAACAGAGCATCGACGCGCTCGGAGAAGAGGATGGCAGCACGCTCGTGCTCAAAAAGGTGTTGGTTAGTCTGCGTAATCTGAGTCAGCGTTTAATTACCATTCAGCATAACCTTGCTGCGCCCGACGTTGGCCCCATCCGCAGCGATCTGGAATACGGCCGGTTCGTGTCTCACCAGGAAATTGACGTTAAATCCATTCTGGATAACCTAACCCTCGATTCATCGGTTTTCAGGCATTCGGTACGTGTTGCGGTGGCTATGTTGCTAGGTTTCGTACTCACCAAGCTCAGCTCATACGGTCACCACAGTTACTGGGTGATTCTGACTATTTCAGTTATTCTGAAACCGGCCTTTAGCCTGACCAAACAACGGAACATCGAACGGATTTCGGGAACGCTCGTAGGGGGACTTGTTGGGTTAGTAATTCTCAAATTCATACCCGATACGACAATCCATTTTGTCTTTATGGTTCTGTTCATGCTGGGTACATACAGCGCCCAGCGGGTGAACTACATTGTTATGGTCGTTTGCATAACCCCCTTCGTGCTCATTCTATTCAGCTTCCTGGGGGCCAGTTACCTGGGGGTTGCCGAAGAACGCTTTCTGGATACCCTGTTCGGTGGCGTTATTGCTTTAGCAACCGGGTACCTTTTGTTTCCCAACTGGGAGTCCGACCAGCTGGCGAAGCCCATGAAAGCCTTGTTAACGGCTAACGTACGCTACATGCAGCTATTATATGATGGACTACTGGGCCGTTCCATTAATCTAGTTGATTATAAGCTGGCTCGTAAAGAGGTCTACGTAACCTCGGCCAACCTGGCAGCAGCTTTCGAACGGATGATATCGGAACCCAAACATAAGCAACGGAACGAACGTATCATTTACGAGTTCGTGGTACTCAATCATATTTTATCCGCAAACGTTGCTACCATAACTTCAGCGTTAGTCAACAGTACCCCTATTGTGCATTCGTCCGGGGTATTACGCCCAGCGAAGCGGGCACTATTTGCCTTGACCGAAAGTCTGCGTCAACTAGGTGTAGAACCTGAACCGCAAAGCACCAATGCCACCCCAGCTCCTCCTAACTCCGACAACGTAACGCCTGACGATCCGCTACTCACCGAACAACTTCAGTTCATTCAGCGGGTCAGCAGCGATATTAGTAAACTTCTGGAAAAAGTTGAGCGATAAGCACCCACCCCAGCAATTGACCATCATACCGGGCGGAGGCAACAAAAGCGTTGATCTCGAAGCAGACCGGCCTGGCCAACATCACGCAATCCGCTACGACCGGCCGGGTGTGAAAGGCCGCGAAGGCCCTGTATGAAAGCAGCGCTGGTGCAGTCGCCCGAAGGGCCTAAGAAAGCAAACATAAAGAGCATGCTTGAACTGCTGGAAGAAGGTAGGAGTGCAAATTATCGTCGATAAATCATACGGATAAAGACAAACAACAAAGCCCCGGCGAGTGATCGTCCGGGGCTTTCCAGTGTAATTATGAGTAAAACCCGATAGCTGCCCTAAAAGTTTCAGCCTTGGAAAATAGGTAGATAGTTTTTCAGTAAAAATTGCGTTCTGTAAATCCGTTAACCATTATTAATTTTGGTTAACTCAATATCAACATGCCTTTTTTAGTTCTTGACCTGGAAATGACCGGTCCCGAGCCGGATTACAATGAAATTATTCAGATTGGTGCCGTTCTCTTCGACGATAATTGGGTCGAAAAAGGTCAGTACCTAACGAATGTCTACCCCGAAAATGAAGATGCGTTCTCGTCCTCTTCCGAGAAAATACATAACCTTTCGCTGACCGATCTGCAGGATGCACCGATGATGTACGACGTACTGCCCGAGATGGAAGAGTGGATTTGTGAACAGCTAGGGCTGCGCGTCCCCAAAGGTCAGCTAGACCGTACGCCTTATCTGCGTGATGTGATTATTTGCGGCCAGAGCGTGATCAACGATATTAACTTTCTCAAGGAAGCGTACCGCTATGAGAAGCTCAAGTGGCCTTACTCACGTGTGCTGATTGACCTCCACACCCTGAGTTATTTTCTATTTCGGGTACTGAAAGCCAATGGTCGCCGGGTGCCTGATCGGCTTAGTCTGACCGCTATTGCCAGCTATTTTGGCCTGGCCCGCGAAGATGGCTTTCATAACGCGCTGGAAGATGCGGTACTCACCGCACAATGCCTGAAAGAAGTATTCAAGCTGAGCGATGGAATGAGACTAGCGATTTAGCTCTCCATTTCCGGCGCCATTGCCAGGCCCCAATCCCACCTGTAATCAGCAGGAGTCCGCCGGCCACCCAGGGCCAGCGGCTACCCGCCCGGAGCGGTTCTGTATCGCCGACCAGGATCAGACCCGCCCAGAAGTTAGGAAGCTGCTCAACTCCTCCGGCCGATTTAAGCCAGTCCTGCTTTGCCCGTTGCAGAGCGAGATCTTTGGGCATACCCTCATCCACGTACTGATAAAACAGATTGGTCAGCTTATACGTAGCGTCGTTTTCAACACTCCATAAGGTGGTCAGGATACTCGGTGCACCCAGTCCGGCAAAACCACGAGCCAGACTAAACACACCCTCTCCCTGTTGATTGGCACCTACCCCTGTTTTACAGGCCGCCAGAACGATCAGTTGCGCATTCGGTAGACTGCCGTCGCCCAGATCGGAAAGCCGCAGCGTTGAATCCGCAAAATAAAGGAGAGGTTCGCGCTCCGAGCTGTCGGCAATAGCGTGCGTAAACAAATGAACAACACGGGCATCCGCAGCCTTTTGTAAAAACGCCCGCCGGGTAGCCGTTTGATACGTCAGCAGGGTTGGCGACGTAAAGCGGCTGGCAATCGACTGCAACGCTACGTCTGAGCCCGGCAGGGAAACCTGGCCCAGCGTTGGCGCAAACCGTACCGGCGCTACCCCCAGAAAATCAGTTACATCGAATCCAGATTTCCCAATATTGTCCGCATTACTTTTTAACAACAGACCAGCCGAGTACGTGTAGCTAAACGCATAATTATTAACCAGATACGCAGGCTGACTAGCTGATCGGCTCAATGTTTCAAACGGAATAAACACCCCGTCCGGAGATACTGAAACCCGGCCCGCGGGCACCCGAAGCGACGCCATGAGTTGTTGGTATAAACTATGTCCTAAGCTCAGAAACTGGTTCAGGTTCGCTTTACGGTTCATGGCATCGGCATTACTCAGCAAGTCCATAAACGCTTTTATATTCTGGTTATAGGGGTCGACAGGTTGCCGGATCAACGTACTGCTTGTGTCTGTAACGCCTAATACGTAGAGCGCTTTATCGCCCACAAAATAACTCAGAAAGTAGGTATTCAGCGCTCCCAGCTTACGACGTAGATCGGCTAGCGGGGGCGTAGCGTTATCGTATTTGTAGCGGAAATAGGCGCTGTTCGTTACTTCCAGGTGTTTCCGGAACGTATCCAGCTTGTCCTGCTCAGCCAGCAGGGTCGTCCGGGCTTTAGCGTAAGTCGCGCTGTCGGAGGCTGCCTGGGCCAGTTTAGCTTGATACAACCCAACCGACCGTAGTAAACGCTGTTCTTCGGCAATCTGCTGTGGCGAAAGCTTTTGCCGCGCGCCGAGTTCGTTTAACTTATCTGTCAGCATCACAGCCCGACTTTTCTCCAGAAATCGGAACGCCTGTTCGGTATCCTTTAACTGATAACACGTTTCAATCGCGCGTTCATACATACTCCGCGTCTTCTGCCGCCAGAATAGCTTTGACTGCTGACCTACCTGCTGCCAACGCATAATGTCGACCATCTCGTCAGCAATTCGATACGTATCCAGGGCATTACGCAGATACTGCCGGCTGTTAGTCGCCTTGGCGTAAGCCAGCCAGGTGTCGGCTTTATCCTGCATAATCGACAGCAGAATTTCCTCATGGGTAATTAACCGGATGGATTCAGCCGACGGATTTTTAGTAACGTCCTTATTCCTGAATGAAATTGGAAGCAGTTGAAACGCGTCCTGGAAGTAATGTAGTGCCTTTTCATAGGCCTTACGGCTTCGGTGAATACTACCAATGTTATCAAGGCTGATCGCTTTGTTATGCTTTTCGGGGTAGTTTGCATAAGCCAGTTCAAAATAAACCTGCGCTTTATCAAGCTCGTTCCGCCTGTAGTACAAGTCGCCGATACTATTGTACGCATGAGCCGCCTGATCCAGATAACCGATGGCTTTATACGCATTGGCCGAACGCTCCAATTCGTGAAGTGCTTCTTCTGTTTTATTCTGTGATCGGAAAATAATGGCTAAGATACCCCGGCTCACGTTCTCAATGTCGCTGCCATACGGGTCATTTTTGGCCAGTTCAATGCCCGCACGCGCCATTTTTTCGGCCTGCGCCAGTTTGCCCAGGTTGATTTGATTGCGGGCGATTTCGATGGAACACTCGGCGAGCAGAAGCTTATCCTGCTGGATGAGAGCGGTTTGATAACTCTCCTGCGCTTTAATCAGTGCCTGCTCGTAATCCCCACGAAGGTACAGAACCTGAGCCTGGCCAATGAGCGCTCGGGTAACATTGGCGATTTGAGCAAGCGACTGTTTCCCGAGCGTAATACACTGCTGATAAGCCTCAAAGGCTTCTATGGATTGATTATCAGCCCGCAGGTAATTTCCCAGATAATAAAGGGCTTGTATACGCCGGATCGGCGCTGCATTCGGCGATTTTCGGCTGTTTATGCCAATACTGGTCCTAGTCAGTTTGATGGCCTGGACGTTATCACCAGCGTAACTCTGGGCATAACCCAGCAAAAACAACACTTCGGCGTAATTCGAATCCTGAACCGCCCGGCAACGGTCGAGCTGTGCTTTTAACTGAGAACAAGCCGGTAGCCACTGCTCGGTTGGCCCTTCTTTAATGGTTATAATCCGTTTGGCTACAGCAACCGCATCCGCGCACTGCCCCCAAAGCAAGGTAGTGGCAAAACACAGCACGAGGGATAAGGTGAAGCGGAAAATCATTTGCTGCTTTCTTGTAAACCAGTACGTTCAGCAACAAAAGTAATTCGATCTCCGCAAAAACGTTTCTACACCTTATCGACCGCCCGTTTTGATTGTTTTCAGCAATACCGGCTGACCAACCATCTTGGCCATAATCTGATTCAACTCATTCGGATCAGGAATTTTGGGTCGTGGCGGGCGCGGAGCCTGGAACGAATCGACGCCGTTCATTACGTCGCCGGGACTTGCCATAGCCCCCGTTTTCTGAGTGGACTTACCACCGGATTTCTTATCCTGCCCCTGTACGGCTCCTATGTTTTTACCACTGACGATCACGGTTCCGTCGGCGCTAACGTGCATAGAATCAGCCGTAATGGGTGCCTGACCGGTTCGACGGGGCGCTTGCTTGAGAAAATAATCTACCCACTCCGTAATGTGCTGCACCGATGTGCCGGGCTCAAATTTCAGCACCAGTTTATCCTGCTGATTCATTAACGTGTTTACCGCCGAAACGGCCGATTTCTTATCAATCTTACTGGTATTCATAAGGCGTTTAGATTATGAATCTAATGTATTGAGCAGCTTTTCAGCTTCAGCTTTACCTTCCAAGTTCTTACGAACTACCTCTTCAAGCAATTTTTTCGCCTGACTCTTATCCGCTGGCCGACCTCGTTTTATGAGCGCGATCGCTTCGTAAAATGAGCCAGGATTGGCGAACAAGTCGGTGCGCTCACCAAGGCGGTGAAACCGCTCGATGGCCTGATCGTACTCACCCTGACGTAACGCGGCAATACCCGCGTATTTCAGAGCCCGGTCGTTGGTTGGCTGACTAGCCAGTACGCCTTCAAATACCGTTTCGGCTTCGGCCAGCTTGTTTTCATTGAATAAGCCAACACCCGTTTTCAGGCTATCGGTCTCGCCACTCATGGTCGTGCTCAATTGGTTGAACGTAGTGCTGATGTACGCATCGGCCAGTTGCGCGGCCCCCTCCGACTCGTTGCGAAGCCGATAGACTGACCAGCCTAACCCGAGAATGAGCACAATACTGGCAGCCGCGGCCCAGCGCATGGGTGCACTCATCAACGGTTTACTGGTGCGTTGGCGCAGGGCATCGAGTTCCGCCTGTCGTTCGGCGCGGGCTTCATTTCTGGCGGTTTGTTTCGCGAGTACGTAAAACGCGAGCGCGTCGGCTACGGCAGGGTCGGTACGTAGCGCTGTTTCGAACCGGGTTCGCTCGTCGGCGGAGAGCTGCCCGTTCACGTAGTTCTCAATGAGTTCCAGATCAATCATAGGGTTGCGCGATATCGTTCACGAAGTTTATCCAGGCAACGTAGGCGGCTGGTCTTGGCCACGGCAGCGGTGTTATACCCCATAGCCGCGGCAATCTCGTCATCCGAGTACCCCTCACCCCATGACAGAATCATGGCCCGACATTTCTCGCCCAGTTCACGCAGATGCCGGTAGAGATTTTCTACGTCGCTCTGCGCAATCAAACGCTGCACTGCCGACTTGGCCTCGTCGGGCAACTGCATCAGCGAATCATCCAGCGAGAAGGCATCGTGTACGCTACTTCGATTAGTCGTTTTTTTTCGAATTGCGTCAACACATTTGTTCGTAAATATTTGATAGAGATAGGTTTTAAGTTCCGAACGCCCTTCAAAACGGCCCGTAGTGATGTGCTCGAAGATCGTTAAAACCGCGTCAGAATAGGCGCTGGCGCACTCATCTTCGCTTAACCGATGCTTACGCGTACCATCGGCAATGAGGTAATCGTATTTTTCGTACAACTTGTTTTCGTAAAGCCGACGCTGCGTTCCGCCCGCCCGGATACCGGCCATTAAATCAGCATCGGGGAGCTGCCGGGAAAAAAGTCGCATACTATAAACGGGGATTGTGTGCCCGTAAGGTACTAAAAATAGGGTATTGGCAGCGCTATACGGCTGAATTTCATCAGGATAAGTCTGTAAACGGCAAAACCCTGTCTGCGTTGGTACGTAGCAGACAGGGTTTCGAAACCTTATATTCAATTCGGTAACGCCTACAACAGAAAAGGCCGGGGGCTAAAGCACAGCACGAAGATCAATAAGGCCAGCCAGCCCAACACCTGGCGCGTTGCATTGAGCGGCTGCTCCTGCTCGGTTTCGGGGTGATAAACGCCCAGGAATCGACCCACTACAAAGACAAATACCAGAAAATTAGGGTAGCCCTCCCAATCCGGACGTATCCACGAGCACAATAGTTGCAGGGCGACAACGCTCACTGTAATAAACCATACGGTGGTGCGATTCTCGCTGATCCGCGAAAAGCACAACGACAGAAACAAGATGTACAGGCCGAGGTAGCCCAGCTCGGTAAAAAAGGCTTCGTTTGAAGGAATCGCGAAATCGACTGGTTTGAAAAACCCAAGCCCGGCATAAAACGCGAACGTAATAAACAGAGCGGGTGCTATCCAGCGGTACCGTTTCGGGCCGACGAGGGCGTACAGGATGTGTCCGCCATCGAGCTGACCGATGGGGATCAGGTTCAGCGAGGTAAAGAACAGGGCTAGGTAGCCAGCCAGCACGTATGGGTAATGCATCATTTCGTAGGGATGAGGTACCCGGGCAGGATCCGCTACGTAGTTCGTAAAAAAGCTGAACAATAAATTGTCACCTAAACCAACTGGCCCATCCGGCGGCATATTGGCATAGGCGTATTTAGCATAATCAAGCCCCCATTTCTGGTATTCAGGATGAATGGTGAAGATAAACTCCGGTGGAGGCAGATGAGTAAACGCGTACCACAACACAGCAAGCGCCAGCACAAATCCCGCCAGCGGACCAGCAATGCCAATGTCGAAGTATTTCCGGCGACTATTGATGTAATCCTGAATGCGAATAAAGGCCCCTAACGTACCGATACTTTGCCCGATACCCAGCCACAGCGGAATATAATACGGTAGGGTCACCCGAACGCGGTTCGCCTTCGCCGTAAAATAATGACCGAATTCATGCACGGTAAGGATCGCCAGGAACGGTACCGAAAACTGAAATCCGGCCACGAACTCGGCCCAGCCCAACGGTTTCATACCCTTGACTCCCAAGCTTTCCATAACGCTCTCCGGAAGGAACACCCGGCCGTACATCCACTCCGCCCCGGCCAAGGTTGTGGTAACAAGCGTAATTAAAAAAAGACCTCCGTGAAGGAGGTACGTTTTGGTACGTGGCGTCATACAGGTAACGCGGGTAGAAACCCACAGTAAACAGCGGCACGGGCTTCCCACCCGCGTTACTTATTTATCCTCTAAGTAATCTAAAATCGTTTTGGGCGGTTGCACATGCACCGCCTGAATACCTAACTCCGCAGCCGCCTGGATGTTCGCAGCATTATCGTCGAAGAAAGCCGTTTCCTCGGCCACCAGACCCGCTTCGGACAAGACATGCTGGTAGATTTCAGGTGAAGGCTTCGCCAGGCGCACTTCGTACGAATAAAACACCCGCTCGAAGAGCTCCTCCAACGTGGGCTGGCCCATACCCGTCAGGACGCGGTTCACCTGCCGAATGTGGATGGGACTGGTATTGCTGAGCAGAAACAGCCGGTAGTTTGGTTTCAACGCTTTAATGCGCTCAATCCGTTCGAGCGGCAAATCCAGTAGCACGGTATTCCAGGCCGTATCGATGACCTCATCGGCCCACGCATCCGAGGCTACCGTTTCGGTGCCGGCCTCAGTCGCCCGATTTCTTAACAACTCCCGAACGTGGCTCCGGAAGGATTCATCATCGATCAGACCGGTTTCGTACCGATTGATAAAGTCGTGCTGTTTCCAGATCGCCCGCACGTCCTCTTCGGGCAGTTTAGCCAGCATAGCGAAGTTGCGGATAGGAGCCGTCAGGTCAATCGGTATAATGACATCTCCAAGATCAAAAATGAGGTTTTTAAGCGTTGCCATATACGTTAGTTAAACCATTCTAATAGTACGGGTTGAAAAGCAGGACCGTTCCGGATGGAAGGGACAACTTACTCAACCACTACGCCCATTGAGCAGAACTTATCAATACGCTGGTTGATACGTTCCTGTGGATCAATGGCACTCAGTTCGGCTAACGTATCAAGGATGACTGTTTTAAGATGGTTGGCCATCTCATTGTGGTCGTTATGCGCTCCGCCCAGTGGTTCGTCAACGATACCGTCTACGAGTTTGAACGTAGCCATATCTTTAGCGGTCAGCTTCATGGCTTCGGCGGCCTGCTCCTTATAATTCCAGCTTCGCCACAGGATGGTTGAGCAGTTCTCGGGCGAAATCACCGAATACCACGTATTTTCCAGCATGAGCACGCGGTCACCGATGGCAATACCCAACGCGCCACCGGAGGCTCCTTCGCCGATAACGATGCAGATAACCGGCACCGTCAGCATAAACATCTCTTTCAGGTTACGGGCAATGGCTTCGCCCTGCCCGCGCTCTTCGGCTTCCAGGCCCGGAAAGGCTCCTGGAGTGTCGATCAACGTAATGATTGGCTTATTGAACTTTTCGGCCAATTTCATCAGCCGCAGGGCTTTCCGGTAACCTTCCGGATTGGGCATCCCGAAATTGCGGTGCTGGCGCTGCTTGGTGTTACGTCCTTTCTGCTGACCGATGATCATTACGGTTTGTCCATCTAACTCGCAGAAACCGCCCACCATAGCCGGGTCGTCGCGGACGCTGCGGTCGCCATGCAGTTCGATGAACTGATCGCACATTAGCGAAATGTAATCCAGGGTATACGGCCGGTCGGGGTGGCGGGACAGCTGAACCCGTTGCCAACGCGTAAGGTTCTGATAGATCTCCCGGCGGAGCTTATCAATACTTTGTTCAAGAACACCAACCGCTTCACTAACATCTACATTACTGGTTTGCGCCAATGTTTTGGTTTCCTCCAGCCGCGATTCCAGGTCGGCAATGGGCTTTTCAAAGTCTAGGTATGTTCTCATAAAAGAAGGGAGGAAGGAGGAAAGGGACAAACCGGAGGAGAGACAAAACACGTTCCTCCTTACGCCCTCTCTTCCCTTTACTCCTTATAGTTCAAAGCTTTCGCCTTTTTTTGGAATAATTACTTGTGGGTAACCAGCTTCGGCCAGCGTCGCCTTAAACGACTCCATGCTCTCATATTCTCCGTGGACAAGAAAAATATTCCGAAGTGTTTCGGGCGACTGCATCCCCACAAAATTCATTAAGTCATTGCGATCGCCGTGACCGCTGAACACGTCGATTTTCTCGATGTTTGCCAGCACCTGGTGATCTTTACCTTTGATACTCAGCGTCTGCTGCCCGTTTAGCAGCCGCCAGCCAAGCGTTCCTTCGGCGCAGTAGCCGATAATCAGAATGGTTGAATACGGATTGCTAATATTTTCGGCAACGTGGTACTCGACCCGACCGCCCTGCACCATGCCCGATGAGGAGATGATAATGCAGGGTTCGCCGTAATTTGACACGGCTTTACTCGCTTTCGATGACTCCAGAAACTGGAAGTTCTGAAAGTCGAACAAGGCTTCATTTTCCTTATAAAACTCCTTAGCCTCCCCGTTCAGCATCTTTACGTGCTGCGTGTAGATTTTGGAGCTCTCAAACGCCATGGGGCTATCCGAGAAAACCCGAATCGGCGGAAAGTCGCGTTCAGTGTACAGACGATTCAGCGTATACAGCAAAGCCTGGGTCCGCCCCACACTGAACGAAGGAATAATGAGTCTGCCGGGAATATCGATACATGTCCGCTGAATAATTTCAGCCAGTGCATCTTCAGGCGACATCATATTCTCGTGCAGCCGATTGCCGTAGGTGCTTTCGCAGACCAGATAATCAACCGGCGGAACGGGAGCCGGATCAACCAGAAGCGGGTAATTACGACGCCCAATGTCGCCAGAGAAGCAAATGCTTTTACGCTCCCCGTTCTCCGTTACGTTGATCACAATATGGGCCGCCCCCAGCAAGTGACCAGCAGGAATGAACGTAACATCGACGCCATCGGCTACTTTAAACTTTCGGTTAAAGGCAATGGGCACTACGTTCTCCATGGCTTCGCGGACCTGTTTATCGAGAAACAAGTCTTTCTGCATCTGCGCCTGCCGATCTTTTACGCGCTGTTTCTTACTGGCGTTCAACTCGTTAATGCGCTTCTGATTTAGGGAAGCGGCATCTCTAAGCAATACGTTCGTCAAGGCGAATGTCGGTTCGGTACAGAGAATCTGGCCTTCGTACCCTTCCCGAAATAGATTGGGCAGATTCCCCGAATGGTCGACGTGAGCGTGCGTGAGTAGGACTAAGTTTATGCTTGAAGCCTCAAACGGAAAGAATCCTGGATGAGGAGTTGTTGGGACCGCTTGACCGTTGGAACCGGATCGTTCCATGTCCGACCCACAGTCAATCAGGATGCGATAATCATCCTCCAGTTCCAGCAGGTACATACTACCTGTAACCTGCCGGGCTGCCCCCAGAAATGATAATTTCATGCGTATAGCTTAAATAGCCAGTGGCTTTTTGATCAAAATCGTTAAAGGGTGGTTTAGCGCAAGTTGGGTGGTACGAATTACGTAAGTTTGCAAAAGTACGAAATACCGCTCGAATCGCCTAACTGTTCCCAAACGCGCTTTATGCCCTATTTTACCTCTTTCTTACGGGTCAACCCGCTCGCTTTTCTATTTGTTTTTTTTACGGCCATTCGAGCCTTTCCGCAGGCCCAGCCAACCGTCGATTCGCTGGCAACGCAACGTCTGTTAAGACAGGTAGAAGCGTTTCAGGCCGGACCTGCCGTCCGCTTCGGAACGGTCGCACTTTCGGTTCGTCGGGTGCGGGATGGTGAAGAGCTTATTGGCTATAATGCCCGCCAAAGTTTGCCTTCTGCCTCTACGCTTAAACTGATTACTACCGCTACGGCCGTAGCGGTGCTTGGGCCGAGCTATACCTATACCACCACACTCGAATACGACGGCACCATCGCCGACAGCGTGCTTACGGGCAACCTGTACATCCGCGGCACGGGCGACCCGTCGCTGGGCAGTTGGCGCTACCCCGGCTACAACGACGTATCAGCGCAGCTCAAAAGCTGGTCGGACGCGGTACGAGCCGCTGGTATTCGCCGGATTCAGGGCGCGGTGGTGGGCGATGCCAGTCTTTACGATGATCTGACGACTCCCGACACCTGGCCGTTCGGCGACCTGGGCAATTATTACGGTGCCAGCCTAAGCGCACTTAATATGAACGAAAACTTGTATCGCGTATTTTTCCGGCCCGGCAAATCGGTGGGTGCCCCGACGACGGTGTTACGTACCGATCCATTGATTCCATACGTAACGTTTCGCAATACGGTCACGACCGATGCCCCCAATACAGGCGATCAGGTAAACATTTACGGTACGCCGTTCATGAATCAGCAGTGGCTGACCGGGAAAGTACCGATGGGCGAACCCGCCAATGAGTTCAGCGTGAAAGGAGCCTTGCCCGACCCGGCCTATTTTGCCGCTTACGCCTTGCAGGAGCAACTCACTCAGGAGAACGTAACGATCAGCGGCCCACCCGTTTCGCTGGGCGGGGGCTTGTCCACCACAGTAGTTACGTCGGGAAAACGAACGGTGCTTAACCAGCACAAATCTCCAGCGTTGGCCGAGCTAATCCAGCAGACCAATTTCCAAAGTATCAATCTATACGCCGAGGCTTTACTACGTACTACGTCGCTGGCGCTCGCCAAACCGGTTCGTTCCACCGAAGCCAGCATTGACGCACTGGTAACATTCTGGAAAAACAAAGGGGTAGATCTGGAAGGGTTCCGAATTCGGGACGGCAGCGGTTTGTCGGCCGTTGGGGCACTCACCGCCGACAATATGACGGGCATTCTGAGCGCAATGGGTCGCGAAAAAACGTTTCCGCAGTTTTATGCAACGATCCCGGTTGTCGGACAGAGTGGCACAGTACGTACACTAGCTCGAGGAACAGCCGCAGCGGGTAACATCCGGGCCAAAAGTGGCTCGATTGAAGGCGTTCGGGCGTATGCTGGCTATTTTACCGCCACCGACGGCGAGCCTATGACCTTTTGTGTCCTTGTCAATAAGTTCACGCCCGGCCAGAACCGGACGGTTACTGCTGAACTGGAGAAGATTTTTGTGAACCTGGTGAAGCTATCGGGGAAATAAACGGAATAGATATCTGAAATGCGTCTTCCCTATAGTGGCACACGCATTTCATTTAGTAGCCTTCGGGCTTCACTCACCCGACTCGTGTTCGCAGATTGTCACTACGTTGAACCAGTACTGGCCAATTGCCTTAGTCACTTCACTCAGCCGCTGAAAGGTAGGCGGTTTGGTGATGAAGCTGTTGGCCCCATTGAAATACGAGGTTTCGATGTCGTCCTTCGCGTCGGAAGTCGTCAGGACAACAATCGGAATATGGCGCAATTGCTCACTACTCTTGATTTCACGCAGGGCCTCGCGACCATCTTTGCGAGGCATGTTCAAGTCCAGCAGAATCAGTTCCGGCAACGAATGTTCGGCACCAACGTAACGACCTTCATACTTCAAGAAGTCAAGCAAGTCCTCACCGTCTTCGGCAAATGAGATGCGGCTGGAGGGGTAGTGCTGATGAAAAGCCTCACGGGTGAGGTAACGGTCGTCCTCATCGTCATCAACCAACAGTATATGAATAGGCTTCGGTTGAGTTTGGTCGGTCATAGTTCTGCATTAATTGGCTTTCAGGTAAAACTACCACGAAGGTTGTGCCCTGATTAGGCTGACTACGGGCGGTAATGTACCCCTGGTGATACACAACAACCCGCTTGCAGATAGCCAGCCCGATACCGGTACCTTCAAAAGCGGTTTTGCCGTGCAATCGTTGAAAAACTTTAAAGATATGGTCCAGGTATTTTTCATCAAAACCGATTCCGTTGTCTTCGACAATTATTTCGAAATAACGGCGGCCCGCCACGAGTTCGGGATAGTCGCGGCCATCAACGGCCCGCGCTTCAATCCGTAAAACGGGCTGCACATCGGTTCTTACAAATTTAAGTGCGTTCGAAATTAAGTTATTAAACAGGTGATCCATCTGGCTGGCAACTGCCGGAATCATGGGCAACCACCCAACGATCACCTGCACGTCCAGTCCTTTGATCCGTAGCTCCTGATCGTCCAGAATCCGGCGAACAATGTCGTTCAGTTTGACGGGCTCAAAATCCTCGCGGTGATTCGAGATGCGCGAAAAATTCAGCAGGTCTTTGATCAGCTTGGACATCCGTTCCGCCGAATGGGAAATCTTGTTCATGAACATCCGGCTGTCCCCATCGAACAAATTACTGTACCGCTCCGTAATTAAATCGGCAAACGATTGAATCTTACGCAGCGGCTCTTGCAAATCGTGGCTGGCGACGAAGGCAAAGCGCTCCAGTTCATCATTGGAAGCCTGCAACTGCCGGATCTGCTCTTTCAGTTTAACCTCAAACGCCCGAAGCTGATCTTCGGTTTCCTGCCGGTGCGACAACTCCTGCTCAAGCAGGCGGTACGAAATTGCCAATGTAATGAACGTTAACAGCGACAGCGAAAAAATAAGGATGATGGTATGTCGAAACGACCGTTCGGCCTGATCATTTCGCAGCTCCACCAGAATCTGCTCCATGTCGACCATAATCGCCACCTGCCGACGTAACGCATCCATGCGCCGTTTTTCTTCGGCACTTAGCTTTAAACTGGCGATCTTACCGACCGGCGACTGATTGATGCGTACCTTGGTGATTTCCAGCTTCGCCAGGATGAGCTGCTCAAGCTTCCTGACTCGTTTCTGCGGAGACTCATTCGGCCCCATCAGGTTACGCAAGCGCGCTAACTCCTGCGGCAACTGACTGACGGCCAGGTCGTAAGGTTCCAGATAACCAGGATCGTTGGTTAGCGTATAGCCTCTGGCTCCAGTCTCCACATCCTTCACCAGCGATAAGATCGTTTCAATGGCGCTGGTGACTTCGTACGTATGCCGGACCTGCTTGGTTGCTTCCCGATATTGGGTGTAGCTGTAAAAAGAGATGGTAAACCCCGACGCAATCAGCACCATCGCTACAACGAAGCCCAACGCAATGCGTCGGCTCATAAGTTTGGGTGCAAATCGATTGATTAATTTCATAACGCCGGTTAATCGTATACGTCGCAAAGATAAAAAAGACAGCGTAAACCTAACGAACCGGCCTACGCCCTTCCCATCGGTTTGTTTCTACAACGTCTCGACCATAATATTATGATTGGTATAGATGCAGACGTCAGCGGCAATGTGTAAGCTCTCCCTGACCATCTCTTCGGCGGAGAGCGTAGCCGCGTGCTTTTTCAGGGCAACAGCCGCCGACTGTGCATACATACCGCCCGACCCGATGGCCGCTACGTCATGATCGGGCTCGATTACGTCGCCAGTGCCCGACACCAGCAGCAGATCTTCTTTGGAGGCAACGATCATCATAGCTTCCAGCTTACGCAAGTACCGGTCTGTACGCCAGTCTTTTGCCAGTTCAATAGCCGCTCGTTTCAGGTTGCCGCCATAGGCATTCAGCTTTTCTTCGAATCGTTCGATCAGCGTAAAGGCATCGGCGGTTGACCCCGCAAAACCGGCCAGTATTTTTCCGCCCATCAACACCCGAACTTTCCGAACATTACTCTTGGCGACAGTATTGCCCATCGTCGCCTGCCCGTCGGCACCGAGCGATACTTGCCCATTATGCCGGATGCCAACAACAGTGGTAGCGTGAATTACAGGTTGCATGTATTGTGATTTGGTTGTGTAGTATAACACGTCTGGGGCAAATTTCGTCCGCTACACGGTAAAAAAGCAACTGAACAAACCCAGCAAATGGTCAGTTCAGAAAAAACACCATAATGCAGAACGCTTATGAAGGCCGCTTTCTTGTTCATTTTCTTGACATCACTGAGCAGTGCAGCGCAAACGGTTTCGGCCCGATTGGAAGAAGCCGTGTCTTTTGGACCCTATCAGCCCGTTGGCGTCGCCATATCCAAAGCCAATCGATTGTTCGTTTCATTTCCCCGCTGGACCGATACGTATCAGTACGGTTTGGTCGAAGTAACCAAAGACGGTCAACGCAAACCGTTCCCGGATGCCGCCTGGAATCAATGGGACACGACGGCCCCTCAACAGCATTTTGTTAGTGTGCAAGCCTTGTTTATCGACCAGGACGATGCGCTCTGGGTGCTCGATCCGGCCAACCCCAACTTCGGCAAGTCGATTCCCGCCGGGGTTAAGCTGCTACGTATTGATTTAGCTACTAATCGGATTACAAACACGTACCGTTTCAACGATCTGCCTCTAACACAGGCCGGTCTGAACGACATACAGGTCGATCCGCGTCGGCAGGTGGTTTATCTCTCCGATCCGGGCCGGGCCTGCCTGGTTGTGCTGGATTTGAAAACGGGAAAAAGCCGGAGTGTACTCACTAAACATTCATCTACTACAGCCGACCCGAATGTGGTCTTAACGATCGACGGGAAGGAGGTTCGCGACAATAGCGGCAAACCGTTTTCCAGTCATGTCAACGGCATTGCTCTTACCCCCGACTTCAAGTACCTGTATTACCGCCCAATCACCAAAAAGCGCCTGTACCGCCTTGAAACGGACCGGCTGAACGATGCATCGCTTACGGATCAGCAGTTGGGCGCTTACGTAAAAGATATGGGCGAAGCGGGCATTTCGCATGGCATGATTGCCGACAAGGCGGGCAATGTATACATGGGTGACTCGCCAGCGAAAACCATCCGGCGTATGACACCGGCGGGTAAACTCGAAACGGTAGTAACCGATGAGCGGTTGCTTTGGCCCGACAGCTACGCCATTACGTCGGATGAGTACCTCTACGTAACGGCGGCCCAGTATGAGCGGCTTCCTAAGTTCAATGGGGGCGTCAGTCAGGTAAAAGAGCCCTACTGGTTATTCCGGGTCAAACTACTGCGTAAGTAACCCGTCAGGCGTTACTCTTTCAGTTCGGCGAAGGGAATAGGCCGATTTACGCTTTCTTCGAGGGATATAAACGTTTCAGTACGCTGGATGCCACTTACTTTCTGGATCTTATCATGTAGTACCTCGCGCAGATGTTGGGTATCGCGGCAGACAATCTTGGCAAAAATGCTATAGATACCTGTTGTGTAATGAATATTGACTACCTCGGGTATGCTTTCCAACTGCTTCGACACTTCAGCATATAACGAACTTTTGTCGAGATAAATACCCAGAAAGGCGCTGATATCCCAGCCCAGTTTGGCGTGATCGATCACCAGTTGCGAGCCGCGTACAATGCCCATCTGTTTCAGTTTATTCATCCGAACGTGAACCGTCCCGCCCGAAACGAAGATTCGTTTGCCAATTTCGGTATAGGCCATATTCGCGTCCTGCATGAGCAGACTGAGGATTTTCAGATCGGTATTATCAATCTCTAAATTTTTCTCGACCATTTTTTGATAGTTTTTGATGAATGCTAACAAAAGTAGCCATTTTTTAAACAAACGATAAATTTTCAGAAATTTTCATGTAAAATTTGCAATTAACTGACTGGCTATACTATATTTGCATTGTCAAGTTGATCGAGCGGGGTCACACGCCGATCTTCTTGGCAACTTTTCTCACACTGTAGGATGTCGAAATTGGCAGACGTGCCCTCCTGTCTCGGGGGTGGTGATAAGGGATAAACGCAGCATAATGCCGCCCGCAAGGGCGACTGGGGTTGACCACCAGGATTTGTACTGTAGCTAACTGCACCGTGGGCGGTTCGAGTCCCCCTCCTACAGCACTTGTCCAAGTCACGGACATTTACGATTTTAGTTTGTTGATGAAGTGTAATTGAACACGCCGGCTCCCTGATGAGTCCGGCGTTTGTTTTTTCTACTCGGCTTGGTTCTGACCAAACGCGGACTTTTTTGCTTATTTTTGCGGTTTATAGACTGTATGAATCTGCTACGTTAAATTCATACGTCCTACATCGTAAATCGCAATTCACCTACGTGAAACATATCCGTAATTTTTGCATCATCGCCCACATTGACCACGGCAAGAGTACACTGGCTGACCGACTGTTAGAATTTACCAAGACCGTTGGAGCCCGCGACATGCAGGCGCAATTGCTGGACGATATGGATCTGGAACGCGAGCGGGGCATTACCATCAAGAGCCACGCCATTCAGATGAACTACACCTACCAGGGTGAGACCTATACGCTCAACCTGATCGATACGCCCGGCCACGTTGACTTTTCCTACGAAGTGTCGCGCTCGATTGCCGCCTGCGAAGGCGCTTTGCTGCTGGTCGATGCTTCGCAGGGTACCGAGGCCCAGACGATCTCAAATCTGTACCTGGCCCTGAATAATGATTTGGTTATCATTCCGGTCTTGAACAAAATCGACCTGCCGGGTGCCATGCCCGAAGAGGTAAAAGACGAAATGGTGGACCTGCTCGGCTGCGAACGAGATGACATCATTCCGGCCAGCGGTAAGGAAGGCATCGGTGTGCCCGAAATTTTGGCGGCTATCGTCGAACGCATTCCGGCTCCCAAAGGTGATCCCAACGGCCCGCTGCAGGCGTTGATTTTCGACTCTCATTTCAATTCGTACCGGGGTATCGAAGTTATCTTCCGGAATGTCAACGGGCGTATTCGGAAAGGCGACCGAGTGAAATTCATGAACACCGGCAAGGAGTATGTTGCCGATGAAGTGGGTACGCTTGGTTTGTCGCAGGTGCCAAAAGACGTGATCGAGTGTGGCGACGTAGGCTACCTGATTTCCGGGATTAAAGTGGCCAAAGAAGTAAAAGTGGGTGATACCATCACTACGCTTGACAATCCGGCTACTGCTGCCATTCAGGGTTTTTCGGAAGTTAAACCCATGGTATTTGCCGGGATTTACCCCGTCGAGACCAGCGAGTTCGAAGACCTGCGTGACGCCATGGAAAAGCTACAGCTAAACGATGCGGCTCTGGTCTGGGAACCCGAAACATCGGCAGCGCTGGGCTTTGGGTTCCGATGCGGCTTCCTCGGCATGCTCCACATGGAGATCGTGCAGGAACGGCTGGAACGCGAGTTTGATATGACCGTTATTACGACTGTACCGTCGGTGCGGTTCGAGGTCGTAACCACCAAAGGTCAGGAACTGCAGGTGTCGGCACCCGCTGAGATGCCCGAGCCGAACCTGATCGATTACATCGAAGAACCCTTTATCCGGGCGCAGATCATCACGAAAGCCGAGTACGTTGGCGGCATTATGGGCCTGTGCATGGATAAGCGTTCCAACCTCAAAAACCAGGTCTACCTCACCGCCGACCGGGTCGAACTACAGTTCGAAATGCCGCTGGCGGAGGTCGTGTTCGACTTTTTTGACAAGCTTAAAACCATTTCGCGCGGTTATGCGTCGCTCGATTATGAGTTTATGGACAACCGTGAGTCCGATATGGTGAAGCTGGACGTAATGCTCAACGGCGATAAAGTCGACGCGCTGTCGGCCATTGTTCACCGGTCGAAGTCGTACGAATGGGGTAAAAAATTGTGCGAGAAACTTCGGGAGTTGATACCCCGTCAGCAATTTGAGATAGCTATTCAGGCCGCTATCGGCCAGAAAATCATTGCCCGTGAAACCCTGAGTGCCCTGCGTAAAGACGTACTGGCGAAATGCTACGGGGGTGATATTTCCCGGAAGCGTAAACTGCTGGAGAAGCAGAAGAAAGGTAAAAAGCGGATGCGTCAGGTCGGTAACGTAGAGATTCCGCAGGAAGCGTTTATGGCCGTTCTGAAAATTAATCAATAGCTTACATTTTGCAGGCACTATGTACAGGCCCGTCGGTATGCCGACGGGCCTGCTTTGTTAGCGGGTCAATCCATCGCGACGAGCGCGGTTACGTACCCGATCGGCCCGGGTCTTGCTGTCGGGGTGGCTAGAAAGAAACGTAGTGATACGTCCTCCGCTATTTCCGCCACTTAGCTTGGCCAATTTCTCGAATGAGGTAGCTAAGGCCATGACGCTATAGCCGTTCCGTTTCAGAAAATCATAGCTGTAATCATCGGCCTCCGTTTCCTGCTGACGGCTAAACGACGCGCCTACCAGGTAATCCGCGGCACCCGCCAGTTGCGACCGCGACACTTTACCTACAAGGCCGGATTGGGAAGCACCCGCATTCCGCAGAGCCGACCGGCGAAGTGCGCCTTTCATGGCATCGCGGGAGTCGTGATTAATGACGTGGCCAATTTCGTGGCCCATAATGGCCAGCAGCTCGTTGTCCGTCATGATGTCCATAAGTCCTTTGAAGACTCGTACGCTGCCATCGGCGGTGGCAAATGCGTTTACATCAGGGACCATATACACCTTGTAATTGATGGGCAAGCCCCCGATCGTCCGGTGACGGCTGACAATTCGGTTCAGCCGCTGTGTGTACGGGTCATTCGGTCCGGCAATGGGATTTTTAGCATCCATCTCCTGTATAGCCTGTTTGGAGTATTGAGCCACCTGCGCGTCGGACAACGTAATGGAGCTGGCACCTTCCATCAGCGCCTGCAAGAGATTCGGGTCGATCCGTATCTGAGCCAGTATGGGAGTAGATAAGCCGACTACGAAAAAGAGACTACTTAGTATGCGTTTCATGGTTTATATCGGTTGAGTATGGATGGGCAGAACAAGCGATCGTTATGCTCCACTTTCGTTTCGTTACTTATCCTATTGACTACTCAACCCAGGCAAAAGTTTAATCAGGGTACATATATCAACCTAGTTTTCGCCTAACCGTAACGACCGAAACAGTTCGTTGCCAGCAACTATCCAGCAGGTTGCTGCAACGGATCAAACCCTTCGAAAGCGTCTGTACATCTTCCGATTCAATGTAACAGAGAGGCCTGAACGTACTAAACCGGATAGCCTGAACAAGCCGAAGACACGCTGTTCTTCCCTTGCTCAGGCTACCGAACGTAACGTGGCTTATACAGAAATTTAGGCCTTTGCTCCTTTCTCCTGACCGCTAGTGAGCTTTGTCAGTTTAGTCGCGTCATAATCCTCTTCCGTCGGATTGTCTTCATTGCTGGTCTCACAGGTTACGGTCCGGCCATTGTCTTTAACGGCTTTTACGGTCATTGGCGCGCTACCTTCCAGCAGGGTAACCTGATCGCCGGGTTGAAACTGGGTTGGCGTGTTTTCCATATCGTTTGATGGTTAGATGGATTGGAGTGATTTGTTTCCAGCTTCTTCTGGAAATCGATTCTTATTACCCAAAACTATAAAACTGGGGATATGGTGTTCCTCAACCCATCATATTCTTATTGTATACCCAAATCAGGAGCGCGTTTTACTTAAGCACTGGGTGTCTCACGCTCGAATTAACACTCCGTTCAGGCCGCTAGCCGCTAAATTCTACCAGTTACGGACGTCTGTGGGCCAGCTATTGGTTTTAGCTGGTCGCTCACTAGCGCCCCATCTACTTTTGCCACGTAATAACATTCTCTTTGTTAACCATGCAACAACATACGATGGCGGCCTTGGCCGTAAATGGACTTTTGATTACGTGTCTGCTGAGCGCTTGCCAAACCGAAAAACTGGTGTCTCCTCTAAATCCTGCGGCCCAAGCTCCGGACCCAGCCGCGACCTTAACCAGTACCGATGGAGCAACTACCCGAATTAATCGCAAGCTGATTAAGTATGATGGCAGCAAACTGCTTTACAATGCCGACGATCGGTTATGGAAAGTAATCGATACGCCTACTGAGTATACTGAGTACTCCTACAGTCCGGGAACGCTTGTGTCCATCCGTTACAAGAATGGTCAGAAAACCAGCCAGATTTCATACACGCTAAACGCCGATGGACGATGTATTTCGTCTAAACACGTTAATTCGCTGGATACCAAGGTGTATAAGTACGAGTACAATGCGCAGGGGCGGCTTATTAAACGGTATAACGCCAACGCCGTGAACGAACGTCACGAATATGAGTACGACAGTAATGGCGAATTATTGGTGTTTAAAACGTTTGACTCAGGTAATCTGAAGGGCGTTGAGATTACCTTTAGCTACAGTGTGCCAGGCGAGCCCATGCAGATAGACCGTTACCGGCTAAACTCCACCTTGTTAGCCCCGCTAGATGAGCATCTACCAATCTTTGGGGCCTTTTCGAAACACCTCATCCGGCGTATTACGTACAAGGCGTGTGGTAACAACGATGTGGTTGAATACCTGTATACGTACACGTTGAACAACGACGGGCTGGCTACAGAACAGAAAGTAACAAACATGGTTACGAACGCGCTAATCTGGAAAAGCGTGTTTGTATACTCAGGTTACGGTCTAATCCTAGTAAATTAAGCCTTAACTCCTTCTAAAACACCGCCTGGTTATGCATCGAATAATCAGGCGGTGTTTTGTATGTTGATTTATCAAGGTAAACTTAATCCTCAGATTCGGCTCATCCGTACCATTAGACCAAAGCGTTACGTTTCTTTCCAGTAAAATACACACCATTAATTCATGCATTCAATTTGGTTTACGATTGCCACTGCGGCCTGGTGCATAGTAGGGTTGGTCCTGTTGATCCGTAGTGTTACGTCACTCATTGGCGCGTATACATCTGGCATCCGCATCGAGCAGAGTGCCCTGGCAGCAACGTTCCGCTTCGATCTGCCAGAGCCAGGGGTGTATGAAGTAGCGATAAAGCGAGCTTCAGTCTTCGGCGCAATCCCCAGGAATAACTCGTTTCAGATCAACGAACTCGCGAATAATCAGTCAATCGCCGTCGATAATTACGCCTTTCTAACCAGCAAACGTACCGACATGTCCGGTCATCGTATCGTACCGGTGGCGGAGTTCGCCATTGAACAACCGGGCTCTTTTCAGTTTACCAATCCAGCTACGGCGAAGTTTACTCAGACCGACAAATTATTGATTGGACCCAAGGCAGGTCTTAAAGGAGTGCTGCTGATCCTGGCGACCGTATTTACGGGTATTCTTTTCATCAGCGGATTCGTGTTTTTCCTGCTGTCGCTCATCAACAGGTAGTGCCTCGGTTTGAATTAACTTAACCTTTCTAGGCGTCTGCTTTTCCCAAAGCTGCCTGGCCGGTGAGCATAAATAAATTTTGGCTATTAAAACCTCATAACGGTTCAGTGAAACAGCCGTCATATGTGTAATGGCTTATTACATTTGTACCGAACGTTTCACTTTACCGTCTTTTGATATGCGTTTATTTCACCGACTGGGTTTAACCCTTCTCGCCGTTGGACTATTGCAAGCTTGTAAGCCGGAACAGCCCGATCCTGCTGTGACAGATCAAAGCTCAACCAGCGATTCGTTGATAACGGTCACGGTGCCTGACTTTGCCACCGTTATTAAGACTTCAATTACACCTAAGGGGAAGTTAGATCGGATAACGAATACATATCAGTATGGTAATCCTGGTAACCCTGATGGCATCACCACTAACTTACTCTACGATGCCAAACAGCGAATCATCGGCCATACTGTGCTTAACTCACCTTCCAAAGGTGTAGACAATGCGTTTATCTACGAGTACGCCAATGACAAACCTTATCGTACTTTCAATAAAGTAATCAATCCAGATAAGTCGGTATTCTATTTTATGGAGCAGTTGGTGTATGATGCGAAGGAGCGTCCCAGTGCGCACCTTTTGTACCGGGTAGAGGTCGGTGGGCAGGCTCGTTTGCTGGAACGCAACACCCTGATTTACGACTCAGCGAATCGACTAGTAGAGATTAAAGACCCAAACCGATATCACCTTGGCCAACTATTCGACTACAAAGGCGATAACCTACAGTTATTGAGGCACAAAAACGCCGATGGCACACTTTCAAACCTTCAGACGGAGTACCGCTATGATGACAAACCAAACATCCTGAAAGGCGTTTTTTGGCGATTTAGTCTGGACTATATTCATGAAAATCTGAGTAACAATAACCTAATCAGCCGAACCTTCAAAGACAATATAACTCTTTCCACGCCCACGGATTACGTTTTGGAGTATGATACTCAGAACAGGTTGATCCGTCGATCATCCACCTCTGCAAGTTTAGGCTTGGAGACGGTATCGTACTTCTTTAATGATTAAGCACCCGCGACGCGGGTTTGAAAGATTATAGACAGCTCCGAAGACTTTTTAGGCCTAGCTTCTTTAGTATTGATCTTAAGCCTAAAAAGTCTGGGGCTCTACGTATCGTTACGCTCCTAAACGGATTGCCACAGGCTAGTCAGTCTGCCCATGTTCAGGCGCTCAAGCCAGGAGCCAGTAACTGTTTAGGGTTGAGTTGATTGTCGTAGGCTGCGATACGTTCACCGCTGTATTTTCCAGATGCGCGACAACTTTACCAATGGCCTCCTTGGAGGTTTCGATGCCATGTGCCGTGTTCGCCAGCACCTGGTGGCTCCGCAACGAAGGGATATGCCGTTGAGCCAGCCGAACCGTTTCCTGCGGGGGAAATAGGAGGTCTTTTTCGCCCAATACCAGGTGAATATCAGTACTTAGGTTGTTCAATTCTTCCTTGCTCAACGGTGCCGGATAGTCTCCCCGGAACTTGTGATTTTTTAACGCGTAGAGCAGGTATTGACTGATCAGATGCCGATAAACAGGTGGAACGGTATGCGTCGGTGAACAGAAAATAGCCGCGTTCAGAAACTGATTGAGTGTCTCCTGGGTGGGCCAGAGCATGGGTAATAGATTGTAATATAGATTTCGGAACGACGACGAGAAGGGTTGGATACCGGCCGGGTTCAGCAGTATCGCTTTCTCAATCCGTTCGGGTGCAGCCAGGCACAGTTTAAGGCAAATCAGTCCACCCAGCGAGGCACCGGCAATGGTGGTCTTTTGCAGCCCGAGTCCATCCAGCACTTCGGTGGCCCAACGCCCGTAGGCATCCGTTTTTACGTCGGGGCACTCCCCGTCACTCAGGCTCGGCTGCCCGTTCACTTCTACGATGTAATACCGATACTGTTCCCGAAGGGGAAGCAGCGCATTATCCATATCCCAAAACAAACCGCAGGTACGGGCACCGGGAAAAAAGACGATTGTTTTGGCTTCTGTCAGGTGCAGGTTAGCGCCCCATACCCGCGTCATGCCGAATGAAGTCAGCACCGTAATCCGCTCGTACGAAAACCCATTCAGTGCTTCTATTTTCTGATTCCAGTGTTCCAGAAAGGTGACGGCTTCGGCCGGTTTTTTAAACGTTGATACACGGTGAGTTCTCATACGGAGTGTTCGTGGGTTAAAGTAGGATGACAACTCAAAACTATCCGTGATACCCGGAATCCGGTAGGCGAAACCGATAGTAGGCAGATCTGGGTCAATAACTGGTCTGTTCAGCTTGATAATTGGGTAATTGCCATCAAATACGTTCGAGCAGATTCAGAAACTCCTGCTTCTTATTCCGCGATACCGGAATGTTTTTGTTGTTAGCCATGATTACCTCCCCCCCGTCTCCCCGGATGTATTTCTGCACGTACCGCACGTTGATCAGGTAGCCATGATGCACCCGGCAAAACCCCTTGCTTTCGAGCACGTCTTCAACTTCCTTCAGCGTTTTCGAGATTAAAACGGCTTTTCCATTTGTCAAAAAGAAATGCGTATAGCCACCGTCAGATTCGCAGTAGTATATCTCTTCGCTTTGCAGAATTTGCAGACCTTCCATGGTGGGCAACGCAATGCGGTCGCCGGTCTTCTGCCGATTTAGGTAGGCCACAAACTCATCAACCTGAGAAGTCGACCGGATTGACAGGGCTTCCTGAGCTTTTGAAATCGCCTGCCGCAGTTCGTCCTTATCGATAGGTTTCAGGATGTAGTCGAGCGCATTATGCCGAATCGCCTGAATCGCGTATTCATTGTAGGCCGTCGTAAAAATGACCCGAAAATCTCTAAACTGGCAGGTCTTGAGCATATCGAACCCACTCATTCCCGGCATTTCAATGTCCAGAAACACCAGATCAGGGTGATGAAGATCAACCGCAGCTACTCCCTCCGGACCGTCGCTGCAAGAGGCCAATAACGTAATTTGAGGGCAGTATTTCGCCAGCAACAACGCCAGTACGTCGCGGCAATGTTTTTCATCGTCTACCAGAACAGCAGTCATGAGAACGGTAATTTTAAGGTAAAAGATACGCTCGTTCCGGCCGCTACTCCCTCGGCCCGGTATTGATCAACTATATCGATGCGGGCGTTAGCGCCGTACATTTCGTTTACAAGCTGCAACCGCTCCTCCATCAGCTTTATGCCTTCCGCTTTGTGACTCGACAGCTGATTAGGACGTAGCTGAGCTGCAGCTACCCGCCCGATGCCATTATCGTCGATTTCAATAATCAGGTTTCCGGCCTGCTGCCGACACGTAATCTGCAACTTCGGCGCTCCGCCTTTCATCGGCAACAGCCCGTGCCAAATCGCATTTTCAACGTAGGGATGCGTAATGAGCGGAGGCACATGAATGGTATCCAGATCAAGGTCAGGCTGGACCTCAAACACGACGTCAAATTTTTTGTCACAACGCAGTTGTTCCAGTTCCAAGTATATTTCCAGCGCTTTAAGCTCTCTCCGCAACGATACCCACTCGGTTTTTGAGTTATCGATTACCTGCCGCATCAGCCGCGAGAACTTGGTGAGCAGATCGGACGCTCGTTCCATATCCTGCTGCAGAATAAAGCTGTTGATCGACGTCAGGCTATTGAAAATAAAGTGCGGGTTCATCTGCATCCGGAGCGCCAGTAGTTTCGTTTCGGCCACCCGCTTATTGGTTTCCATCAACTGTCGCTCAGCGTTCTGATACGCCTGTTGTACGTCTACCTGCCTGATCTTCTGCGCACACAAAGCCGCTACGGTCGTCAGGATCTTCAGGTGCCGGGGCTGAAAGAAATTCCGGGCTGGGTGTTCGGCATCAATAACGCCCAGCACCTGCCCTTCCCACACAATCGGTACGGTGATCTCGGACAAACGAACGGCATCATCCGGTATATACCGACGATCGAGGGACGTGTCGCCAATCACTTCGGGTTGGCCCGATCGGGCTACCGATCCCACAATTCCTTTTCCCAGCGGAATCTCGATCGGCTGCAAAATAGTATAAGATTGAGGGCTTTTAGGCCCGTGAGCCGCTTTCTGCACCAGCACCCCACGCTCCTGGTCAAGCCAGTATACCACACAGTCGACAAAATTGAGCCGGCTGATGCAGTTTCTGGCGACGTCCCAGAGTACCTCGTCGATGGTCGTTTGGGTAATGAGCGAGGTCGCGAAAAAGGTAATGGCCCGTTCCGCTTCCAGCTCTTCTGCCAACGCCCGACAACTCGGTGACTTACTAGGGGGAGCCATGGAGTGTTTAACTATTTTTCTCATTCACATAGGTCGACAATCGCTTTGCAGCCCTTCAGAATCCTACCGATTACTAAAAGGTGAGGCAATCCGTAAAGTTAACAGCGGGTTAAGCCGTTACGTTGGTAGCAACTACGCAAAACAGAGCTTAACTTGAAAGCCCAAATAAACAGTAAGTGATTTTTGGCTGATAACTTCCGCAAAACAGATTAGTCCTGACATTCCATTCTCGGTATGTATCACTCCCTGATCAGTAGCTGCTCAACTCCTAGCCTGGTATTTGCTTGAAAAATCGATTCAGCTTTATTCTTTTCCTTTTAGGGCTTGTTTCGGGGCAACCGCCGGGGCTCAGGGCACAACCGGTTACGCTGCGTCCAAACGTCAGCACCTCATCGCCTTCGCCCACGCCCTGGTTTCAGCACTTTACGCTACGTCAGGGGCTGGCGACTAATTTTGCGACCTCAATCACGCAGGACAGCCTCGGCTTTATCTGGATCAGTACGGTTAGTGGCCTGACCCGCTTCGACGGGGTACGTTGCCGCACCTTCGCCCGGCAGGCGGGCAATTCCCGTTCGTTGTCGCACCGCATTGTCCGCTCGTTATTCACGAGTAGGAATGGTACCCTTTGGGCGGGTGCCCAACACGGGTTAAATCGCTTCGACCCACTTACCCAGCAGTTTCAGCGCTATTCCTTTCCGAAGTTAAGTCCGGATCAGCATTTTATTCGCGTAATTACCGAAAGTGCAAACGGCCTGCTCTGGTGCGGCACTAAAGGCGGAGTCGTTCGCGTCGATCCGGCTACGGGTAGCGCGCAGGCTATTGCTATACCCGCCGATTCCAGTTCGCGGGAGGGGGCCAACTCCGTTCGAGCGCTGCTGATGGATGGGCCGTTGCTTTGGATTGGTACCCAGGCTGGGCTTTATAGCTTTAACTGGCAAACCAAACGCCTGTACAGCTATCGACACACCCCGACAGCCCCCTTGTCGCTACCGGAAGATTACATCACTTCACTGGCAAAAAATCCACGTACCGGCGAACTGCTGGTTGGTACGACGAGTGGCTATGTCGGCGTTTTTAATCCATCAACAAACCGGTTCAGCAGCCTACCGTTAGCCGCAACCAATCAAGGCGCGGCCTATTTACTGTTCACGAGAAAGGGAGATTTGTGGGTGGGTCTTGGCAGTGGTGGTCTGCATCAGTATAACGTCCAGAAAAAACGGTTCACTACGTATCAGAACGATGAGCTTAATCCGCGCAGCCTGGGCTCCAACTCCGTAAAAGGCTTATTTGAGGACCGGAGCGGGGTGATTTGGGCCATTACCGACGACGCGGGCGTCAGCTGGTTTAACCCAACGGTCGAGAAATTCCACTCCCTGTTCGATGAGGTTTCGTACCGCCCAACTTCATCCCTTGGTTTAGATGCTGCCAAGCTATCCATAGATCCGAAAAACTGTCTTTGGGCGTCTACGCGCGACGGGCTGGTCTGGATTGATCCCACAACGCAGACGTATCGGTTATACCGCCATGACCCGGCAAACCCTAACAGCCTAATTACCAACTTCTTGTATGGCGTCCTGGCCGATACCCAGGGATATGTATGGGCGGGCAGCCCAAAAGGGATTACCCGCTTCCATCCGGCCACCAATACATTCAAGCGCATTCGGTACGTAAGTGCTCCGGCCAACACTGTTCCATCTATTCGCCCACAGAACACTACGTATCAGGAAACAGCCGGCGAGCAGGTGTTCACGATCATCCAACACCCCGATGGGCGCATATTTATAGGCACGAATGAAAAAATAACCATCTACGATCCCAAAACTCGCCAGTTCCGGCACCAGTACAACGACGAACGCATTCGAAAGCTTCCTGGCAAAAACTACAATACCCTATACGTTGACCGCCATAACAATTTGTGGGTAGGTGGCTTAGGCCCCGTCTACAAGATCAGTCCAGATCTGCGCCTGCTGACCCAATACGTATACAAGGAAGACGACCCGAACAGCCTGCCCGATGAGGGCGTTACGGGTTTTGCCGAAGATAGTTTTGGTTACATGTGGATGGCTACCGATAATGGCCTCGCTCGGTTAGACGAACGAACCGGCCGGTTCGTGACCTTCACTACCCGCGACGGCCTGCCGAGTAATGATACAGCCGCTTTGTTAACGAAGGGCGACACACTCTGGGTCAGCACCAGTCGGGGTCTGGCCTGCGTAGACACTCGCCGACTGCGGCTGACTAAGTTCGACGAAGCCGATGGGCTCCCTTCGTCTGAGTTCGAATCCAATTCGATGGTTCGGGATGCGGCCGGACGGATTTATTTCGGGGCTATGCGCGGGCTGGTCTACGTACAGCCCGATAAGATTCGCCCGAATCGCTTTGTGCCACCCGTGTTTGTCACCTCATTCCGGGTAAACGATCAGGAGTTTCTGCAAGGGCCAGCGGTAAATCCGGCAACCATCGTTCTGGATTATACCCAGAACGGGTTTACGTTCGACATGGCCACGCTCAGCTTCGACAATCCGGCGGGAAATCGCTATGCCTATCGGCTCGAAGGCTTCGAAGATCGGTGGAACGAGGCCGGTGACCGGTCATTTGCCAGTTACACCAACGTACCGCCCGATCGGTACGTACTGCACATTATTGGAGCCAATAATGACGGGGTCTGGAACCGGCAGGGCTACCGCTTACCCGTTGTCATTACGCCCCCCTTCTGGCAAACCTGGTGGTTCCGGATTAGCGTTCTTTGTTCGCTTGTGGCCGTCACGGTGGTCACGGCCCGTTGGCGGGTACGGCGGATCGTGCGCGAACAACGGGAAAAAAGTGAACTACGGGAGCGGATTGCTGCGTCGGAGATGAAAGCGTTGCGGTCGCAGATGAACCCGCACTTCCTCTACAATTCACTAAACGCCATCCGGTTGTTTGTCTTGCAGAACGACAGCGACAACGCCGACAAATACCTGGTAAAATTCTCAAGGCTCATGCGGCTTATTCTCGATAACTCCCGTCAGGAATGGGTAACCCTGGCCAGTGAGTTGGAGCAGTTACAGTTGTATCTGGAACTTGAACAACTCCGGTTTGGCAATAAATTCGATTTTTCGGTGGATGCAGCTCCTACCTTGGATAAAGAACAGACGTCGATTCCGCCGATGATTATTCAGCCCTACATCGAAAACTCGATTCTTCACGGGATGGCGCATAAGAAAACACGGGGCCACATTCAGGTGTGTATTAAGCCGATGAACGACGGACTGGAGTGCATTGTCGATGACGATGGCGTGGGCCGAAAACGAGCGGGTGAGTTAAAGAGCAAAATGGTGTCGTCGCACCGAAGCGTAGGGCTCAAAGTAACCGAAGAACGGCTCCAGCTCATCAGCCAGCGCAGCGGCAAAGAAACCCGCGTAACGGTACTCGATAAGATGGATGCGGCCGATGAGCCAACTGGCACCAAAGTAATCGTCCTCCTGCCCGTGATGCCGGTATAAAAACGAGTCTGGCAATTGTGCCAGACTCGTTTTCTCATTGCAGGATATTCTAGGTTATACGTATTGTCCTTAAGGCTGTACGCTAATAACACTAATCTTGTAGTCGTACGGCTTGGTATCAACCAAAGCAGCATTAGCTACGTTAAATTCTTTTTCTTCTGTTACATACCCGTCTGCATTGAGCGTGTAGTTGTGGAAACGATCAAACTGGATTTGGTTACCTGGAAGCTTTTTCTGCGTAATGCGCTTCACTAGGTGTTTACTCGACTTGCCGAAAATTTTCAAATAGGTGTCGGGGAGGTTCGCCCAGCCAGGGTTCAAGGCAGTCCGATCGTCCAGAATCGGATCGCTGACGGGCTGGTTATACGCGAACGTTATTTCGTTAGAAGCGGCTCCATTTGCGCCATAGGAAGTAACTTTGGCTAAGTCGCCTTCCGCGTTGAAGCTATAATCAGTACGTTCGGCCCCGTTGCTTTTGTTGGCGCGCGTCTTCAACTGGCCTTTGTCAGTATACTTGTACACCCAGTTTTTCTCGTTGACCACCGTGCCAGAACTGTAATAGCTGTACGTTACGTGCTTCGATTCGTAGCAGCGACCGGTATTTACGTCAATCTGATACGTATCCTCCTGCCCAACTTTGTTGCCATCGTATGATGTAGCTTTGATCGACAGAAAGCCATAATTATACTCCGTCCGGTTGTAGATGTTTGCATACGTACCGGGGCCATACGTTACTTTCTGGAGTTTCCCATCGGCAAGATAAGTCAGCGTTGCCTGCCCATGTTTAACCAATTGATAGTTCTTTGGCAGGCCTGGCGATATAATGTCTTTCGCGGACTCGGTTGACGCATACACTGGCTTATCGGGCGTAACCAGGTTATTTTCCTGACAAGAGAGCAGGCCGAACGATGCAACGAACCCAACGGTTGTGATACTCTTTTTAAATAAGGTATTCATTAGTACTTGTTGTTGTTTTGGTAAAGAAGATTGTGAATAACGCTGCAAAGTTGGCGGCTAGTCGAACAGGCATCCAGCCGTAACCAATAGCCAGTAGGTTTGGCTGCATAACGTGTTTTCCCTTGCTCATAACTGGTTAATTCACCCGTTCTTTCGGCACACGAGTGCACCAAAACAGCTGTCAATTCTCTAGAATAGCCTTTTTTCACTTTTTTGACTGTGTCAATTGACAGCTATACCGCAGAGACTACTCGTTGTGTTCGGAATGCTACTAGCTGTTAAGTCGCACTCGCCTACGAATCGGGTGGGCGGTACCTTTAGCGCGTACAATCCAGATTATTCCCAACGCCCTCTTTTTCAACCAAAACCGGAATGGAACGTGTAATTTCGTCGCTTCTGGCCAGCCTGTTCGCGGCTCCTCTGTTTTACTTCGCAACGGCCTGGCTCCTGAAAGCCGCCAACTCAGAGACGGGTGGCCCCGACGATCGCCTGGCGGTAGCGTATCTCAGTACGTTTGGTGGGTTTGCGGCCATGATTATCGGCTTTTTCCTCGTCGGCTTTGTTACGTATCGGTTTCTCAGCCCGCACTACCTACGTATCGTTCAGCTTACGGATGCTGTTGCCCTCATTGGCTGGATCATTGTCTACATGAATTACGCCGACCAGCAGCCCCAGCGGTTAGACTACGGTGATTACCGACCCGTATTGGAAGTCGAATTGCGGGCTACGAACGCGCTATTGGGCGACAGCGCCATTGACTCGCTACTTACCCTGGATTTCAGTGGAGGTACAGACGTAAATTCTCCGCACCCCGAACAGATTCGCCACGAAGCCGACGTAACAATCCTGCCCTGGGAGACAACGCCTATCGACGTAAAGCAATGGGAGGTACGGGCGTTTTTACGTAATCAACCCATGCTGTTTCCACTGGATCTACCCCGACGCCCGGATCAATCAACGGACTGGTCAAATTGGCAGAAGCCCGTTCAATACCAAGATTATACACTGCCGGAAAAGGCCAAGCATGGCCTATCGCTACGGTATCGCTTCCGCCTGATCCCGTACGGTCAACCGTAGATACACTTTGAACGGCAGGTTACTTGTCGCCAAATGAGGCTACCCAGAAAATGAGGGCTAGGAAACCGGCGAGCACGCCTACAACAATCAGCGTCCACTTTAAAAATGGCATAAACGGCCACTTGGTTGCTAAAAACAGCACGGCGATGCAGCTACCGACAAATAGGGTCATCATACCTAAGCCAACAAACATGATATAACCGCTGCCCACCCCCGAATTACGACTATCGCCATAGTCAATGCCTGCGCAGAGACAGGCAGGCACCAGCATAATTCCAATGCCCCCGGCCAGAATGATACGTGCCAACACCCACCAGGGACTGCCGGGTGCCCAGGCTAAAGAAATAAAGGAAAGCATAACACCCAATATGGGCAGAAACCAGCCGATGTGTTCGAGCTGTAGATTACCAGCCTCCGTAGCGGGTTGATTTCGGAATACCAGTAAAACCGTTATGGCCAGCATTAGCAGCCAGGCCAGTTCCGGACCTAACGAATAGGCAGCAATACGATTCATATTCTCAATAGATTGATTGATTGATAGTTAGCCATTCCTGCAAACCGCTGATGACACATACGGTGATGGCCAGCAGCCCACCTCCCATCATGGCAAGGCCGAGCGCACTGCGAAGCAACCAGCTGCGCCGGGAACCCGGCTGCGTATCGTCCAGTTCTTCGGGCACATACGTAAGCCGGGTCGTGGTGCCTTCGCTCAGTTGAATCCAGCGCCTTGACTGCATACTGACATCGACCTCCTGGGGTAGCCCGGCGGCATCCAGGAACATACAGCGAGCGTAGTAGTTTTCCAGTTCTCCCAGTAAGCCGGGATCTTCCCTTCGAAATTTCGTGAGCACGGTTGCCGTCACGGTGAGACCACTGCTTCTGAGGTCACGTCCTTCATACCATAAATACCAGCCAACCAGCGTACAGAATACACTAATAACAAAGCCGCCAAAGGCGATGAGCAGGGGGATGATAGAGATGGAGGAAGTCATGGATTTGCCGGTCGTTCAACCAAAGTTGCCGATCCTCTCCACCGAATACCAGCCCCAATCAGTAACTGGTGGAGTTGACGTAATAACTCGTTGAATCTACGGATAACCGGTTCGTGGTCATTTCACGAGCCTGCCTACCTGTTATTGCTCCAAACCCGCCAGCTGTTGATTCGTGATAGGTCAGGCCCGGCACATACGCTAGGTTTGTAACGTCCCGCCGAATAACGATGAGCGGACGTAGTAACCGACAACCCTTATGAAAATTATAACGATAGCCAACTGGATTCTGGTGGGTATATACGGCGCTCTGCTCCTGTTCACCCTCGTAAACATCAGTCGCCCCGGAAACGATGCGGCCGGCCGGGGGATGGAATCTGGATTCATTTTTATCGGATTTCTGCTGCTGGCAGCACTTGTCGGCTTGAACCTTCTCCCATACCGGGCGGCCCGAATAACCGCTTTAGTATTGGCAAGCTTACCCCTGCTGATCGTTCTCTACAACCTGGTTTCCGATCAGCTGACCTCAGTCCACCAACCACAGCCGGACGATACGAATACACCTGACCGACAAGCGTAATTAGCGGCATCGAGTATTGTCACCCAACACCTGTTCACTACCATGATTTGGTTATTCAGATTCGGCGCTGCTATTGATTGTTTAGGCGTATTAATCACCTGCTGGATTCTCCTGTCGCCCGAGATCAACCGCCCTAAACAGTTCAGCAACAAACAACTTTTCGGACTCGTATGGCTGGGTATAGGGTTGGTCTGGTTCTCGTTCTACCTCAAGAACTGCCATTACCTGACCACAGCTACGGCGCTGGTCTGGTTGCCCGGTCTCCCCCTGCTAGCCAGCGGTTTACTGCTGGTTAGAACGCTGACGACAAAGTCAACCTGGTAACAACAACAGCTGTTGTATCAGAACCGATTCGGTCCCTTTCGATTAAGGCGCAACATCACGCATCTATCTAAAAACACCTTCCATCGCCCCAATTTTGCCAGCACAAATCTGACGTTCAACCGCTTAGTAACGTGAAAGCTGTCGCGTAGTCCCGCCACGAACACTCTGTATATGAGCTAGTTACCTTATACTTTATGCATAACTTACCCGATACGAGCTGCCAATCGTATCGGTTTCGTAAAGTGCCGGGCGCTACGTTCGCGCAACGGCACTAGGTAATGCGCGGCTTCAGGCATCTTTACTGCCCGATGCAATCAGGTATTTAATCAGCGCTTTGAAGGTTGGGGGCGCATCGTCGCCCGCGGCAAAAATTTCGGCGTGGCGGTCGATGAGTTCACGAAACACCAGGCGTTGAGGTCCCGTAACGGCAGGGTCGGCACCGCGCTCCAGCAGAAGCTGACAAACATCCCACAACTCCAGGCGGGCAGCAGCCAGTAAAGCCGAATGCCCCGCCAGCCAACCCGTTGCCGTTGGTGGATACACAGCATTTGGATCGGCACCGTGTGCCAGCAAGAGCTTAATTTTTTCCAGCCGGTCTTTATCGTAATCCATTACGGTAAACAGAATCGGCGTAGGCTTGTCCTGCATTCGGTTGGCGTTCGGGTCAGCGCCGTGCGTAAGAAACCACGACATCAGTGAAGCCGGGCAGTCGCGACTGATCAGCGCGTGCGTAGGCGAACGTAACGTATCGTCAGTTTGAATGGCCGCGCCTTTGGCCAGCAGAAGGGACAAATAAGGAACTACCCAGTCCGCACTATCGCTGTACACCCCACGCATGGCCGCAAAGTCGAGCAGCGTAACATGGTCGGTTCCACTCTCGTTTATTGCTGGGACAGACTGTGCTAACAACGTTTGTACCCGCACCAGATCCCGATTTGCAATTGCCTGAGCGATCTGGCGTCGCTGGGCATCCCGGAAATAATACGTACCGTTGAAACGCCCGTCGTCGTCCCGGCTGGTTTGTCGGGCCGAAAATCCCTGCCCGATCAGTTCAACAAGTCCGCCCAGGAGTGGCAACAACAGCAGGACAAACACGCCAAGTCGTGTAGCGTGGAATGAAAGACAATTTACGCCTACCAGCACAACCAGGAGGATGCATCCAAAAAGAAGGTAAGCCGTTGCCAGGCCCCGACCCGCAGCATCAGTATTCGACGGATTCATCGCCAGCGCACTGTACGCAAGCAGGATTCCGTAAATAGCCAGCAGCAACCAGTTGATAAGGGCGATGAGTTTCATACGTAACGAGCTCTATGACAAGACAATCTCACCCGAGCGAAGACAATTAGTTGGTGATGGCAATTCGATACATACCCCGGCGGCTACTGGTAATTGCGCTGCCCGCCAGAA
The DNA here is from genome assembly GCF_054780635.1 of Spirosoma knui. Taxonomy (NCBI): domain Bacteria; kingdom Pseudomonadati; phylum Bacteroidota; class Cytophagia; order Cytophagales; family Cytophagaceae; genus Spirosoma; species Spirosoma knui. The sequence continues at coordinate 61,167 of NZ_BAAGVY010000010.1, forward strand.
ATGGGTCGTCGGCCTTTACGTTCTTTTCTGAGTCAACGAGTAAATCCAACGTATTGAACCGCTGTAAAGGCCCTTTGAAATACGACTCCGGTATGGTGAATGTCCCCTGCCCCGACCCGATATGGGTACTGAGGTAATCGGCATCGTCGGCGCTGCCCCGCTCATACTGCACATGGCCCCAGGGGTCGACCAGCATGCTGCTTTTAGAGATTTTCAACTCAGTTACGGAGCTTTCCCCCTGCCATTTTTTCCACTGGGCCACAAACCAGTTGTGGGGCTCCAGCCCTTGCCACTGTAAACTGAGTGGTTGCTGTTTCGAGTGCTTTATTGGCGGAGAAAATAGCCCCGGTGTAAGCTCAGTCTGCGTTTCAATGGTTCCAACTTTGTATTCTTTACCGTTCGTAAGCACAACAGTAACCGTATACGCAGCGTCGGCTTCGACAGCCACCTCCGAATTAACGAGTTGGTAGTACGGGTAGGCTCCGTAATAATTCGACGAACCGTTATTTAGCCACAAAGGCTTGCCATTTACTTTCAGTTGGATATCCCGATTGGCAACCGTTTTATTGCTTTTATCACGGATAAAGCCCTCAATCGATTCGGTTAGGGTGCCCCCGTAACTCATGGAGCGGCTAATGACCACATTTATTCGTAGTAACGAAGGATCGACTACGGCTCCGGTTGATAACGATGACGTACTACAACGCATAAACAATACGCTAAACGGAATAATTAAACCCCGAAACACAAGACGCAGGCGATACGACATGGCTTCTCATGGCTAACTGATGACATACTTCTGGTCGATGATTATTCATCAACAGCGTAAAAGTATAGACACAGGAAGTCCTCAACCAGCCCGACTTAATAGCAGGAAGGTTTCACTGAATAACTAGCAACAACGGGCTTACTTGCGGTAGAACCGAGAACAGGACGTGATCAGACAAGGGTACATCATGCAGTACCAGTGGTTGGCGTATAAATAGGATCTTATTTATTCAGGAGAGCCATTACAGCTTCGTCGCCAACTACGGCTTGGGCGGGGCGGGGGTGTTCGGCGTTGAAAACCTGAAGCGCGGAAGGCTCCAGTACCGTGTTCACCCCTTCATCAACCTGGCTATCTTTTAAGGCCTTATTTAAATCGAGGTTGAGGTGCTTCGCCAGAAACCGATACGCTGCTGCCCGTTTGCTGGGTCCGTAATCATGCCCTTCAGTCGGCAAATGAACGTTTTCGACACGGTCGGTAGCTCCGCAGTACCCATAAATAGTGCGAATGTACGGGTACTCAACATCGGGCGTATTTTTTGTCCAGTCTTTGCCGTCAGATATCAGCAGCATAGGCCGGGGAGCCGCCAGCGCGGCCAGTTCTACGTTACTCGTTTGATGCGTTGGCCGTTTGTGGATCGGCATTCCGCTTTCGCAGGTGCACCCGCCAAAGAAGTGCGCCGAGACCATCACCACCGGTACCGACACTTTCACCCGCGAATCCAGTGCCGTTAACAGAAACGTCTGCGTGCCGCCCCCCGATTCACCGGACACCCCAATGCGCGCCGGGTCAACGTCAGGCAGGCTGGTCAGGAAATCGAGTGCCCGTATACTGTTCAGCGTTTGCAGTTTCAGCGCCTGCGGCAGTTTATGCGAGCACTGCTGCGAATCACCGTAGCCAATCATATCGAACACGAACACGGCGGCTCCCATTCGGGCTAACGTAGCGCATCGCTGCTGGGTCTGCTCCATAAACCGGGCATTCTGTTTGGGCGCGTGCCCGTGTGGACAAAGCACCCCCGCCAGTTTACCCGTTTTCCCGATGGGGCGATACAAGTTTCCGGTTACAAAAAAGCCGGGTATACTTTCGAATGCTACGTTCTCGACGGTGTAGCCGTTCATGGTACGAACACTATGACGTATCGGACGAAGGGGGGCAAAAACGGGTTTGCCGGGCAAGGCCATGCCCTCGCGTATTCCCTGCCGTATCAGAGCGGCCCGCTTCTCCCACGATGCCCGGTCGTGGTAGGTACGCGCAAACGAACGTAACGAATCGGCTCCCTGCGCTTCGGTGAAATAAGCCCCCTGGCATAAATCAGGGCGATCGGGATTGGGTTGAGCCAGAACGGCTAGAGACGCGAACAGGCAAACTGCAGAACCAACAAGCCGGGTTTTCATGAGCGAACAGGAAGGGCTACGCGTGAACGGGTTAGGACCAGGGATACGCATTCCTAAAGACGTTCACCTCGCGAACTTACCTGTTCAGACTCCGTTGATCGGCCTATACGCAACTGAGCCGCCCCGGCCGTTGATCAACGGCCGGGGCGGCTCAGTTATTTGTAATGACTTAACTAGTTCTTCACCTGCACCGGCAGGTCTTCCAGTTGAGCGTAGCCAAGCTTCCAGCTATCATCGGCCTGTTTCTTCCAGACGAAGATAAAATTACCTTCGCCGAAACCGCGGGGGCGGTTGGGGCCATCGGGCAACACATCTACTGAAAACGTACCGGCCTGATACGCCGTTTGCGCGTCGACGGTTGAACTCACTACGTTTGTTTTCAAATCGCTGATGGTCGGTAGAGTTTCGCGTACCCATTTTTGGGATACCTCCGATTTTCCATTGAAGTGGACGTCGCCCTGCAAAAAGTTGACATCTTCGGCCAGGAACGAGATAACCTTGTCCGACTCCTTGTTATTCCATGCACCAATAAATTGCTTGTTAAGGTCGTCGATAACGGCCGGATCGGCAGGTTTCGAGCACGACGAGAATAGTGCTGCCATAAGCAGCAGTGATACGATCGGTTTCATAAGATTGAACGGTTAGAAAATGGTGAATGATATGCACTGCGTGTTTACCCGGAAACCGGCTGGCAAACCGGGTAAACACGTTTATTAAGCCTTACCAGCTTTTGCGCCGATATTCGGACGTAGGGTATGGCGTTGAGGGATCGCCGTACGTATCGTTTGGCAAGAAGAGAGTATTCGTGGTATACGCAGCCGCCACCTGAGGGCTATACGCCGTTGCCATTGGGCTAGGTGCAGCAACAGGTGCAGGAGTTGGCGCAGCCGCTTTTGCGACCGCAGGTCGGGGAGCGGCTATGGCTGGTGCCGATTTATGGGATGCAGCTTCCTGACGAGCCAGAGCGGCTTCGCGTCGGGCTTCAGCGGCCTCCCGTTCAGCTGCAGCTACCCGAGCCGCAGCCTTCTTCCGGTTATCGACCCCTTTACCGATGGCATACCCGGCTGCCGTACCGGCTACCCCACCAATGACACCACCGACTACGCGGTTGCGTTTGTTGATAATAGCTCCGGCAGCACCACCAGCAGCACCGCCAATCACGGCTCCTTTTGCCTGTGGGCTCCAGCGTCTACCAAATTGAGCCTGAGCCGATTGTATGAGTGTAGTCGTTACTAGTAAGATCAGCACTACACTGGTTATGGTCTTTTTCATGGTTGTCTTTAGTTTACTAGTGGATTTTAAGCGTGAACTGGTTCTTTGACAGTTGCTAAATCAAAAGGTTTATTCAGCGGTCGTTCACTAAACAACCAATAACGAGACAAGCGAATTGATTGTTTGTTCCAAACCAATTCGCCAGTGGGCGATTCTTTCAGATATCGAGCACTTTACCTATTCAAAATCAAGCACCTACTACGTAACGACACCCACTATCATTTATCACATCCAGGCTGGTGTACTGTCAGTTTTTGTCGGTCTCAATGTCTTTCTCTTCTGGTTAAAATACCATTAATGAACCAAACAGTCTGCTCTGCTCAGCGTAGTTGATAGCGGAATTAACCCATCACGTATGTCGCTTTTAATTCTTGTCCGGCACGGACAGTCGCAGTGGAACCTGGAAAACCGCTTCACGGGAACGGTTGATACACCCCTAACGAAACTAGGCCGTCACGAAGCCCGCGAAGCAGGGGTCTTGCTGAAGTCCGACCGCTTTGCCATTGGATTTACGTCCGTCTTGCAGCGCGCCATCGAAACTATGGATATCATCCTGCACGAAACCGGCCAGACCGACTTGCCGATTGAACGTAGCGCGGCACTCAACGAACGTATGTACGGCGATTTGCAGGGCATGAATAAAGCAGAAGCCGAAGCGCGTTTTGGTGCCGAACAGGTATTCCGCTGGCGTCGGGGTTATGCCGACCAGCCCCCCAACGGCGAAAGCCTGGCAGATACGTATCACCGGGTTGTGCCGTACTTTGAGTCCATTATTCTCCCGCATCTGCAACGGCAGGAAAATAGCCTGATCGTAGCGCACGGAAATAGTCTGCGGTCGCTGGTGATGCGGCTGGAATCGATAACTCCCGCTGATATTGAACGAGTTGAACTGGCAACGGGTGTTCCCCGGCAGTACGAATTTGATCCCGCAACAGGCTTGTTTCAGCTAAAACCGCGCTAAGGATGCATTTTTCGGAGTCTTTCGCTGTTACAGCAGACAAGTAAAAAAATATACGTATGAAAGCCGTTGTTTTAAGTGATTGGGGTGGCGTTGAGAATTTTGCCATCCAGGATGTAGCTAAGCCTACCATCCAAGCATCGGACGTATTGGTGCAGGTAAAGGCGTTTGGGGTTAATCCCGCCGATTTCAAAACCCGCACTGGCACGACTCCTTATTCCAAAAACTATACGCATCCTATTATTCTAGGTTGGGACATCGCTGGTGAAGTCGTAGAAACAGGCTCCGACGTAACAGAATTCAAACCGGGCGATGCCGTCTATGGTATGGTGAACTTTCCGGAGCCGGGCCATGCCTACGCTGAATACGTTGCCGCTCCGGCCGCCCATCTGGCCCGCAAACCCGCCGAACTTTCGTTCGAACAGGCGGCAGCCGCTCCGCTGGCGGTGCTTACGGCCTGGCAGGCCTTAACCGAACATGGTCAGCTACAGACTGGCGAAAAGGTGCTGGTTCAGGCTGCTTCGGGTGGCGTGGGGCATTTGGGTGTTCAGTTAGCCAAAGCGCTGGGTGCCCACGTAATCGGTACGGCCTCAACTAAAAACGAAGCGTTCGTGCGGTCGCTGGGCGTAGATGAATTTATTGACTACACCCAGACCAACGTCGAAGAAGCCGTATCGGATGTTGATCTGGTTTTCGACACAGCCGGTGCCGACACCATTTTCACCTCGGCGAAAGTGCTTAAACCGAACGGGCGTTTGATCTCGATTGCCTACGGAGCCATGGATAAAGTACTGGAGGTTCGGCCGGACATCCAGGCGGAGCGCATTCTAGTCCACACCAGCGGTAGCGATCTGACTAAAATCAATCAACTGATTTCGGACGGAAAGCTAGCCATCGAAGTCAGCGAAGTGCTGCCCGCCGACAAAATTGGCGACGCCCACCAGCGGCTAGAAAGTCGCCGGACTACGGGTAAAATCGTATTGACGTTTTAATTTTTTGAGTCTGTAAATTCCGTAAAAAGCTGCCGTAAATCAGGCGGCTTTTTACGGAATTTTGTGGGTCACCGCGGCATAAAATAGGTTTATTTATAAAACAACACCTGGTAATTGGATTTTCCCGCTGGCTCGAAGCGCGTTCGTTCATATAACATTTCTTCGCAGAGGGGCGTTCTGTGACTGTACTACCTCTTACAGCCGTTTATCGGACTAGTATTTTGTAGATTCATTCAGTTCATTTAACACGCTCTCAACGTATGAACAATCAAGGTTTTTTTAGAACGCTGCGGCAAGCGCTAGCTATGGTATTAGTTGGTTCAGCCACACTGCTGATCGGTTGTACTGGCACCGAAGACCCTCAGCCATCGGGCACGGGTACAACGGGCCCTGGCTCAACAACGACAACCCCAGGATCGGGTACAACCACGACACCGGGCTCAGGCACAACCACGACACCGGGCTCGGGCACAACTACTACGCCAGGCACCGTGGTAGCGAGTGTAGACTACATTAAGGCGAAAGGGAATCTGACCTTTCTGGCAGCTGCTATTGCACAGGCGGGCCTAACGGCCGATCTTAATAAAGCCAACATAACCATACTGGCCCCCTCGGATGATGCGTTCAAGGCTGCGGGTTTTGCCAGCGTTGCAGCTGTAAGCGCTGCACCAGCGGCTGATCTTCGTCGGATTCTGCAATATCATGTTATCGGCTCCCGGATTGACCTGTCGTCTATTCCGACAGTTCCTACGTATTACCAGACCACGTTAAGTGACAGTCGGGTATATGTTACCAAAGTGAGCAACAGCGATGTAAGCTTTAACGAGTCAAAGGTGATCGAAGGTGACATTCCAACGACGGGAAGTACAATTCATATTATTAACAAGATACTTACTCCGCCCTCACGAAGCTCAAGCGACGTAGCTAAAGCCAACGCTGACCTGTCAATCTTCTACGCTGCAGTTGATAAGGCGGGTACGGCCGTACAGAACTTACTAACTCAGTCTACGGAAACTGGCATAACCGTATTTGCGCCAAATAATGCGGCCTTTAAAGCGGCTGGCTATGCCGATGAAGCGGCTGTTCGTGCGGTTAGTGCGGATACCCTCGCTAATCTGCTTTCGTATCATATTCTAAAATATCGCGCTTTCTCGCAGACATTCCAAAATGGAGCGGATGTTGTAACAGCACAGGGTACCAGTGTTCGTACCAACGTTTCCAACGGTAAGGTGACCATTCTGGGCAAAGGCAATGGCACCAATGTTGCCAATGTTGTGCAGGCCGACCAGATTTCTACGAATGGCGTAGTGCACGTCATCGACCGGGTATTGCTGCCGAAGTAACCCTGGTTCAGCCAAGAGGTAGTAGACGAAAAAAGCCCCAATTGGGGCTTTTTTCGTCTACTACCTCTTTCACCTGTTACGTCTTCCGCTTCTTCTTACGAGCGGATGGAAATAAGACGTTATTCAGAATCAGGCGATACCCTGCCGAGTGCGGGTGAAGATTTAGATCGGTAGGCGTACGAAAATTACCCCCGCGCGTTCCTTCCGGGTCATGACCGCCGTAGAACGTCCACTGACCTTTGCCCAGCTCGCCGTAGAGGTAACGATGCGAGCTTTTTCCCTCGCCCATCACCAGCGAACTCGCCTTCACCGCATCTTTCCGAAACGCCGTGGTCTGTCCGAAAAACTCTTTGATAATGTTCTCGTGATTCTGCGTCAGCATAGACGGTATTACGTCCCACTTAGCCGAGAAGTTGAACAGCTCGAAGAAACCCGAGGTCTGATCGTAGCCTCGACCACCCGACGAGTTGATGTCCGAGAAAGTCGAAAAACCCCGGTAGCCGTTGTCCCCTTCGAGCGTAAAGTTCTCGAAGGCCACGCACTTGCTGAAATCGAGTTTGGATTGCGCATTGGGGTCAACGCCGTCCCCGTCGTACGAACTGCCGACGATGTCAACGCCCTCGGCCGCCAGGGCAATGTCGAAGGTTTCGGCAGCTGAACACATGGCAAATAGATACCCCCCACCCGCGCAGAACCCTTTGATGGCTTTGGCAACGGCCAGTTTCATCTGCGATACTTTCGAATACCCGAATTTCCGGGCGATGTCCTCCTGCGCCTTTATATCGGCCAGCGTTTGCCGATGCAGATTTCGGCCGTACTGCCCCGTAAAATCTTCGTGGTGCAGGTGCAGCCAGTCGTATTTGACCAAGTCTCCTTTTAGGACTTCCTCGTCATAGACCACTTCATAGGGAATCTCGGCATAGGTCAGCACCAGCAGCACCGCATCGTTATTCTCAAATTCGGCGGGACCCACTTTAATGGGCGAATACACTACGATTTTAGCCGCTTTGTGGAGCGTCACTACGTTCATATTCACATCCGGATCACTGAGTTGCTGCCGGATCGACGCAGCCCGGGCATCGGAAATCACCTCTGCCGATACGCCCCGAATGCGGCACTCCGCTTCTACGGCCGGGCTGTGTTTAAGGAGGAAACTGCCCCCCCGATAGTTCAGCAACCAGTCGAGTTCCTGGTCGTCTTTAAGCACTTTGTAGGCAATACCGTAGGCCTTGAGGTGGTTGGCCTGCTGATCGTCCATGGGAATCAAGATTGCATTGGCCAGGCTAGAGAGGCTGCTGCCGCAAAGGGCTACAAAAACCAGGAGCGTAGAGACGTAGCGTTTCATAAAGTGCGTTACTTTTAAGCCTATGTTGCAAACCTACCGCCCAACCACGCCGAACATGGTCAGGATTATTCAACGAAATACGTGTTACGGCATTATTATAAGCATCACTCTTTTACTCGCGGCTATGGCCTATGGTCAATCGGTACCCGTCAAACAGCCATCGGTCGAAACAGGGGTGTCACAAACCCTTGCGAAGTTTCGGAAGCAAACGATCCGTCAGCTATCCTATGAATTAAATTTAGACATTCCGGCGCAGAAAACGCAACCCATTCCAGCAACTGAAACAATTACTTTTCACTGGACAAAGCATTCGGCTCCTCTTCAACTGGATTTTAAAGAAGAACGCGCTCATTTGCAGAATGTTTGGGTGAATGGAGGAGACATCCCTATTGTTTTTAAGAGCGAACATTTGCTGATTTCTACTGCTTATTTAAAGCCCGGTAAGAACACAATTATCATCCGGTTTACGGCGGGTAACTTATCCCTCAATCGAACCGATGATTATCTCTACACACTGCTTGTTCCAGACCGCGCCCGGACGCTATTTCCGTGCTTCGATCAGCCGGATTTGAAGGCTACTTTTCAGCTTTCGTTAACGCTACCCGAAGAGTGGCAGGCCATGACCAACGCCCCATACCGTTCCAGCGTTGTGGATGCAGCCAAGGGACGAATCAGCTACGGTTTTGAACCCTCTGCAGTCATTCCTACGTACCTGTTCTCGTTTGTAGCGGGCAAGTTTACGTCGGTTCAGCGCACCATGAACAACCGACCGATGACGCTGTTGCACCGCGAGACCGATTCGACAAAGATCAGGCTGAGCCTGGACCCAATCTTCACGCTCCACGCCGACGCGTTACGTTTCCTGGAAGACTACACCCAAATTCCGTACCCGTTTCAGAAACTTGATTTCGCGGCCATTCCGGATTTTCAGTACGGGGGTATGGAGCATGTGGGAGCCATTGATTACCGGTTATCAAGTCTGTTTCTGGATGCCGGAGCCACCCGTGACCAGAAGCTTTCCCGCGCTACGTTGATTGCGCACGAAACGGCGCACATGTGGTTCGGTGATCTGGTGACTATGCGCTGGTTCGACGATGTCTGGCTGAAAGAGGTGTTTGCCAATTTTATGGCCGACAAGATCACGGAAACCGCAATGGCCGATGCCAACTACGATCTGCAGTTTGTAGTCGATCATTTCCCGGCGGCTTACGCTGTTGATCGAACCGAAGGAGCCAATCCGATCGGCCAGCCGTTGGCGAATTTGCAGGAGGCTGGTACGTTATATGGGGGCATCATCTACCACAAAGCGCCCATTATGATGCGTCAGTTGGAGCGGCTGATGGGCAAGACGGCCATGCGCGACGGGTTGCGTGAGTATCTCAAAACGTATTCGTTTGGTAACGCGACCTGGGCCGACCTCATTGCGATTCTGGATGCCCGCACGCCAACGGACCTGGCCGCCTGGAATCAGGTGTGGGTCAATCAAACGGGTCGCCCTAAATTTTCGTACAAGCTGGCCAGACAGAACGGCAAAATCAGTCAACTCACGATTTCGCAAACCGGCGAAGACGGCTCGGCCCGATTGTGGCAGCAGAAATTTGAGGTTGCGCTGGTGTATGCTGATCACATCGACGAATTGACCGCGTCCATGGACCAGCCAGAGGTCACGCTACCGGAGGCCGTTGGCAAACCTGAACCGCAGTATATTGTCTTTAACTCCTCCGGGCAGGGCTACGGCTTGTTCCCCGTTGATCCGGCCATGATCCCGCTGGTAAGCACGATTAAAAACCCGGTTACGCGAGCCGCTACGTATATCAACCTGTACGAAAACATGATAAATGGACAGGTTATCGAGCCGAAGCAGTTAGCCGATATGTACCAGCAGCTATTGGGCAACGAATCCGAAGAACTGAATATACGCCTGCTTACGAGTCAACTGTCGGATCTGGTCTGGACGTTCACCCTTCCGGAAAACCGCAGGTCGTTGGCCACCTCGCTGGAAAAAACGGTTTGGCAGGCGATGGAGCAGGAGTCAGCTCCCGGCAAAAAGAAGCTCTTGTTTAGACTTTATCAGAACCTTGCCATCAGCGCCGAAGCCCAGGAACGTTTATATACCATCTGGACGAATCAGCAAGCACCCGCTGGCGTTACGTTAACCGAAGATGATTATACATCGTTGGCCCTGGCCTTAGCCGTACGCGACTATCCGGCTGACGGCATTTTAACGAAGCAGCTAAGCCGGATAAAAAACCCCGACCGCCAGAAACGACTACAGTTTATGATGCCAGCCTTATCGAGCGACGTAACGCAGCGTGATGCGTTCTTCGCTTCGCTGGCGTCTGAACAGAATCGGGAACGCGAAGCCTGGGTGACAGCCGCGCTGGGTTACCTGCATCATCCCTTACGAGCGGCCACCTCGGCTAAGTATCTGCCCAAAAGTCTGGACTTGCTGGAAGAGATTCAGCGGACGGGCGATATTTTCTTTCCCGAATCGTGGCTTCGTTCTACCTTTTCGACCTACCAATCACCCGCTACAACTCAGTTAGTCCGGCAATTTTTAGCTGACCGCCCAAATTACAACCCGCGACTCCGGGCGAAACTTTTACAGGCTGCGGATAGTCCGTTTCGGGCGAGTAAACTCTTGTATCAGCCATGACTTCCGATGATCCCTTTCCAGCCATTAGTCCCGGAATGGCTAGGGAACGTTTTTTAGTAAAAGACGAGCTGTGGGACACGCGGTTCCGGCCAAATTTCAATCGATTCATTATCGCTACCTTAGAATTTGCCCGACCGGTCATTAAACTTCCGGTGCCTCCCGGTCGAACGGGGAACCACGCCTTATTTTTCCTGACCGCCGGGCAAATTCAGTTGACAGTGGGACACCAGACGTACACGCTTTCGGCGCAGGACCTGGTGATTGTCCCGGCTTTACAGATTTTTTCGATCACGGCTATTCAGGAAGATACCGAAGGCTTTATGTGCTTTTTTAGCCCGGAAGCACTGCTCAGCACGGCTCAGGAAACCGATTATGACTTCTTAAAGCTCACGGGCAATCCATTCGTTACGTTATCAGCGGAACAATCCGGTTATGTTAAAAACCTTTTAAACCGGTTACATGCAGAGTATACAGAATTCGGCGCGACCAAAACTGACCTCATCGGTGCTTACATATTGGCGCTGCTGACGGAAATCAATCGGGCTTACGTTGGTATCAATCCTGCCAAAGTCGATGCAAGTGACCGACTCGTTCAACGATTTCTGGATCTGCTCAATACTTACATTCGGCAGAAACGATTGGTTACGGATTATGCAGAGTTGTTAAGCGTTAGCCCGAACCACCTGAACAAAGTCGTTAAGTCCCGTACTGGCCGCTCCCCTTCCGTGTGGATTGACGAACGTATTGTACTCGAAGCTAAGGTGTTGCTGTTCCAGTCGAACCTGACCGTTGCGCAAATCGCGGCTGAGGTAGGCTACGACGATCAGTCTAGCTTTGGAAAGCTGTTTCGAAAATACGCACAAACGAGTCCGGCCAGTTTTCGTAAAATGATTGATTCCAACCAATTTCTGACGAGTTTAGCCTAACTCGAACTGCGCCTTATGCTGAACTTTGCGGCTGAATTAAGTTTGTTGTTTGGTAATGTTGTACCCTATTTTATTAGCCCTTCATAGTGCGTTACGCTGGTTCGTCCTGGGCGGTCTGGTTGCTACGTTGTTCAGCGCCTATTCGGGTTGGATCACTGCTCGCACCTATCGTCCGACCGATCAGAAGCTCCGAATCATCACCACGTCGATTCTGCATACCCAACTGCTCGTTGGATTTTATTTGTACACGATCAGCCCTATTATACAGTACTACTGGAGTTATAAACCCAGCTTTAACGAGTCGCCGGAGTTTCCTTTTTTTGGCCTGATTCACATCAGTTTCATGTTTACGTCCGTAATTTTGATGACGATTGGATCGAGCAAGGCAAAACGGCAGACAGACCCGCTGCAGAAGTTTAAAACCACGGCCGTTTACTTTACTATTGGGCTGCTCCTGATTTTGATGGCCATACCCTGGCCGTTCTCTCCGCTGGCGGCTCGCCCCTTCGTTCGACCTTTCTGATTTAGCGCGGTTTGGTGTAAATCCTTTTCGGGGGAATTGCATGCAGACCGTACGTAACATACATGACGACAAGCTATGACTGCTACTATTTTTAACTCGACTAAAGTTCGGTTACGTGCCATTGGCCTCGCCGAAGGTGTTTCGTACCTGATTCTCTTGTTTATTGGTGTTCCTCTGAAACGGCTTGCCGACCACCCCGAAGTGGTGCAGATTGTCGGCCCCATCCACGGTCTGCTGTTTGTACTCTACGTGATGATTGTGATTCAGGCCAAAATCGAATACAGCTGGTCGATTGGTAAGACCCTACTGGCTCTAGTGGCGTCAATTCTTCCCGGCGGTACGTTTTACGCCGACCATAAACTGTTCCGCCACCTCCCGGACGACTCAACATCTGAATAGCCATGAGCGTGTTGGTGTTTAAAACAAATATGGTGCACCCGGAATGCGTTCAAATAGTCGCTCATGCATTAAGTCGGTTCGGGACGGCCATCCGCTGGAACACTGATCTTGATGACAGCGATAAAATCCTACGTATAGAAACCCAAACGATTTCGGCCGATGATATTGTTCAGGTGATGCACGACGCAGGTTTCGTTTGCCAGGAGCTGGTTTAACTACAAACACAAGAAGCCGGACACATGTCCGGCTTCTTGCCTACTATATCTTTTCCACAACTATTTAGCAGCGTCGACTGCTGCGGCAGCTTCAGCCGCTTCGATTGCCGAGCGATTCGCATTTCCAAACTCATCACGCTGCTGCTCGAAATAAGCGAAGATTTCCGTAATCGCGTCTACGTTCTGAGCGATTTTCGAGTGCATATCACCCAAATCTTCTTCCAGCCGTTTATCATTGAGACCGTTCATATTGTCTACTTCAATTTGCCCGATCTTAGTAATTAAAGCTGTTTGACTATTCTGTAAGTCTTCCAGCTCCCGAACGACTTTGTTCATCAATTCGAACTTCTGTGCCTTATCCATATCGTTTATCTCTTGTTGAGTAATCTTCATTAAACGCATCCGGCGCCGAATAGTTTTCAATCTCCATCCGTAGGTTATCCATCACGTCATTGTTAAAATTGATGTTATTATAAATTAAATCAATTTGAATGATGAGTAACTAGTTCCTAATCTTACCTTCGTAAACTGACAAAGTCAAGATCAGATTTGTCAACCTCTTACCCCATTAAACTGATTATATCCATGGAGAACCAACCCCAAAAACTCACTACCGCATCGGGCAGCCCGTACTTTGAAAATGAAAACTCAATGTCCGTCGGACAGCGCGGACCACTTTTGCTGCAGGACTATATCTTGCACGAGAAGATGGCCCACTTCAACCGCGAGCGTATTCCAGAGCGCGTTGTTCACGCCAAAGGCTCCGGCGCATTCGGTACGTTTACGGTAACAAATGATATCACTAAATACACCCGAGCCAAATTATTCAACGAAATCGGCAAGCAAACACGTGTTTTTCTGCGTTTCTCGACGGTTGGTGGCGAAAAAGGGTCGGCCGATACCGAACGTGATCCGCGCGGCTTTGCTGTAAAATTCTACACCGAAGATGGTAACTGGGATTTAGTTGGAAACAATACGCCTGTTTTCTTCCTGAAAGACCCGAAGAAGTTTGGCGATTTCATTCACACCCAGAAACGCGATCCCTACACCAACTGCAAATCGGCGACGATGATGTGGGATTACTGGAGCCTGAATCCAGAAAGTCTACACCAGGTCTTGATTCTGATGTCGGACCGGGGTACACCTGATGGCTACCGGCATATGAACGGATATGGCTCGCACACCTTCTCCCTGATCAATGCCGACAATGAGCGTGTATGGGTAAAATTCCATTTCAAAACCGCGCAGGGTATCAAGAACCTAAGCAGCGACGAAGCCGTCCGGCTGAAAGGGGTCGACCCTGACTACGCGCAGCGTGATCTGGTAACTTCCATCGACAGCGGTAACTTCCCCCGGTGGAACCTGAAAATTCAGGTCATGACCGACGAGCAGGCCAAGACGTACAAGTGGAACCCATTTGACCTGACCAAGGTATGGCCTCACGCTGATTTTCCCCTGATTGATGTAGGTGTGCTCGAATTGAATGAAAACCCGGATAACTATTTCCAGGATGTAGAACAGTCGGCGTTTGCACCCGCGCACGTAGTAGACGGGATCAGCTACTCGCCCGACCGGATGCTGCAGGGACGGTTGCTGTCTTACCCTGATGCGCATCGTTATCGTCTGGGTGGTAACTACGAGCAGATTCCGGTGAATCGCTGCCCGTATGCCGTTAACAATTACCAGCGCGACGGACAGATGCGTATAGACGGGAACGGTGGCCGCAAACCCAACTATTTCCCGAACAGCTTCGACACGATTGTTGCGGACGAAAGCTACAAGCAACCCACTTGGCAACTAGAGGACTCGGTAGCTGGCTGGTATGACCGTAACGCCCCCGGCGAAAACGATCATTACACGCAGCCCGGCAACCTCTGGCGTCTGATGAATCCTGAACAGAAGATTAATACAGTTAACAACATCGTTGGTGCTATGAATGGGATTGATGGTCCTAAACGTGACCAGATCATCAACCTGCAGCTGTGCCACTGGTTCCGCGCCGACCTGTCGCTGGGTATGGCCATCGCACAGGGGCTGGGCATCAGTATGGAAAACTTGCAGGGAGCCATGCCTCAGCAGCACGCATAAGCTTGTTTTAAATTGATATATAGAGTAGTCGAAGGGGTGCCAGTTTTCCACTGGCACCCCTTCTTTGTTTAGCTCATCTGACCTGGTACTGTGACTATATCAGTAAACAGATTCTATTCTCAATTGTAATTCGTTGTCTATATTAGTTTATCAATTGGTCTTATACCTAATTATTAGCACTAACTAGTTAACTCTTTTTACTAAACTACCGTATAATTAATATTATACATTTATTGAAATCAGTATGTATATAATCATCTACACAATAACCACTATTTATATTTATTGAACAAAATCTACTGTAAACCAATACACTAAGTAGCCTATCTATTATAAAATAGGTGTAATGACTTCTGAATTTTTTGTATCATATATAAAAATTTATTTTGCAGATAACATTTTTATAATACTTTTAAGCCGTAAAAACGCTTTCTGAATATAATAAGTTATCAATATCTTGTCGATATTAACTTAATTACATTACAGCAGGCAGTAGTTAATACTATTCACCTCAACGTTAAACTTTTTGCTTATGTAGTACTCGCTCTACCTCATTATCCGCTGCCGCTGGCTTTCGTTGAAAAAGCCCCTCTCCCGTCGTCCTGTTTTTTGCACCGGCGACCTGGATCGCTTCAATTACATTCCTAATTACTTAGTACTCATTATTCTTTTCTTCTATGAAACGAACGTTTATCGTCTCCGACAGAAGAGCGCCCTCCAGCCTAGTGGCCTGGTTCGCTCTTATTCTTTTGTTCGGTCTATTCACCCAGGCCAACGCTCAATCGGGAAATGCATCCTGCAACACGATTACTCCGCTTATCAGCTCAACTTTTTCAAGTTTGTCAGTTACTTCTAGCCGAAGTCTGGGAAGTGATGAATTTGACAATAAAGGCAGGTTAATTGATTCAGACCTTACCAACCCATCTACTTTCGGCTTTCTTGGGGTGGGTTCTGCTTACGTTGAAGTGAAAGACCTTGCTGCTACAGGAGGAAACGTCTATCCTGCTGGCGGCTATGCCGGTTTTGTTATTGATAATGACGCCATTTCATTATTAGGTACCGGTACAATTACCACCTATTTAGGTGATACTCAGCAGGAATCTTTTCCTACTACTTCCTTGATTGCGGTGGGAATTGCATCTGGGCGGTCAAGAGTTGGCTTTGTAACAACACAAGCTTATGATAGAATACGCTTTACATTCACATCGATAGGGGCTGGTAGCATAGATGTCTATTACGCTGTCGCCGAACGAGTCTGTGCAGCGCCAGCTTTAAATTGTAATAACACAGCAACTCGTAATACGCCTGTAAGGCTTAATAAACCTACATACCCAGTAGCAGTTAGCACCAGTTTTAGTGGTGCGAACGTAGCTACCATAACTGATGCTGAGGCAGCTATTTCATCAGATGCGAGTGACGTCGCCACACTTAATCTTATTGTTGGAGCAGGAAGCGCTACGTTTTCGGTACGAGACGTAACCGGTACTGATTTTCCAGGCGGTACGTTTGCTGGTTTTGATATAGCAAGCACATCCCTGGTAGATGTAGGCGTTTTGAGTGGGATAACGGTTACAACCTATAATAACGGCGCGCCTACGGGCCAAAGTGCAACAGGTGGTAGTTTGATTTCAGCGAACGTTTCGCTTTTATCGGGCACTGGTCGGCGAACTGTAGGCTTTGTTCCAACACTGCCATTTGATGAAATACGGTTAACCGTTAGTGGCGTTAATGTTGCAGGAACTACGAACATTTATGGAGCCGTAGTTCAGCAGTTCTGTGCAGGTCAAGCATTGACCTGTAATGTAACAACTCCATTGACCTCTCCTGCCTATCCCGTTATTGTTGACCCAGCCAACACGGGTTTTAGTGGGATATTAAACGTGGGTACTATATCGAATGAGACTAATGCGATCGACGCTGACCCTAACACTGCGGCCTCTCTCGCGTTAACAGGCAGTGTTGCTGGAAGTGGGTCATTCGCGGTAAAGCTACAGGCAGGGGCAGATCTTCCGGCCGGTACGTTTGCTGGGTTTGATATCAGCAATCCCAATTTGTTAACCGTCGATGCCAACACCCGGATTCGGGTTGAAACGTATAACGATGGAGCCCCTACCGGAGATTTTGTTATAGACGCCGGTACCCTGATCGCAGGCAGTACGAATTTACTGACCCCATCGGGGCGTAGAACGATAGGTCTTGTCGCAACCAAGCCTTTCGACGAGATAAAGCTAACCGTCTCTAGACTACTAACCGTATCGGTCGGAACGCTTCAAATTTATGGCGCAGTTGTCAGAAACCTGTGTGGGACTACGATCACATGTAATCAATCATATCTGTTAAACAGCTCCACGTCTTCCGTTGTAATCGACAATCAGCGAACTGGTATTGTAGGTTTATTGGGTGTAGCAGCAAGCATTCAGAACGTAGAGAATGTAATTTCAGGCGACCTGACTGACTTCGCTCAAATTACCAATACTGCTTCTGCCGGTACGGTCGCGTCAATTGCAGTACGTAACCCGATAAACGATTATCCGAGAGGATCATTTGCCGGATTTACAATTAGAAGAGCACCTAATCTCGTACTTCTTAAT
This sequence comes from Spirosoma knui, assembly GCF_054780635.1. Classification (NCBI taxonomy): domain Bacteria; kingdom Pseudomonadati; phylum Bacteroidota; class Cytophagia; order Cytophagales; family Cytophagaceae; genus Spirosoma; species Spirosoma knui. The sequence continues at coordinate 78,638 of NZ_BAAGVY010000010.1, forward strand.
GTGTCTGACCGATTATTCATCCGGACATATCGGGATGGTACTTTCGTAGAGGAAAGAACAGCTACCAGCTTACTTGACCTATCAATCAACCTGTTTGGGCCGCCAAGTGATCGCATCAATGTTGGCTTTATTACAACGCAGCCATTTGATGAAGTCCAGATCAGCGTTTCGCCATTAGTTGGCGTCAACGCGTTGAATGGTGGCATTGATGTATTCGGTGCCTTCGTGAATACGAGCACGGCATCGGGTGATGGCTTCTTCTGCGCGCAGAACCCGAAACCTGATTTCAACGTAACCAACATCAACCAGCCGGTAACGGGTAACGTCAGCACCAATGATGTGGTGGCTTCCGGTACTACGTATGGGCCGTTTACGCTGGCAAGTGGCCCTAACGGTTCTAATCCGTCGCTGACTCCAAATGGTAACGGCGGCAGCTACACCTTTAATACGGCTACACCAGGTGTGTACGTATATAATGTAACGGTTTGCGCTCCTAACCAAAGCAACTGTCCGACTCAGACGCTGACCATTACCGCTCTCAACCCAACGGTTACCACCAACGCGCCGGTGGTTAACCCGGACATTGCGTCTACTACTGCGAATGTAGGGGTAACCATAAACGTAAAAGCGAACGATGGGCCAGGAAACACGGGTGGTACGCTAGGTACACCGACCATAGCAACCAACGCATCTAATGGTAATGCGGTAGTTAATGGGCAGAACATCGTTTACACTCCGAATACAAACTTCACGGGAACCGACCAGTTCACCTATCAGGTTTGTGAGACACCTGGTGGTTTGTGTGGCACGGCGAGAGTAACCGTTACGGTGCAACAAGCTGGACTGCCAGTGGTGGTTACTGCCGCCGATGACTATGTCAGCACCCGGCCTGGCTCAGCTACTACGGGTAACGTTCTGACCAACGATAGCCCCGGCCTGACCGTTAGTAACCCAGGCACCCGCAATGCAACTGGTGGCTCGCTACAAATAGCCGCTGATGGTAGCTATACCTTCACGCCGACAGCAGGCTTTACGGGGCCGGTTGAGTTCCCTTATACAGCTTGTGTCAGTGGTGGACAACCCTGCGCTACGGCAACTCTGCACGTATTGGTTAGTCCAACAACGCCGACAAATACCAATCGGACAAATCCGGACTTCAATGTGACCAACATCAATCAGCCGGCCACGGGTAATGTCAGCACCAACGATGTCGTACCAGCAGGTACTACCTACGGTGCACCAACGCTGGCCAGTGGCCCAGGAGGTGCTACCTTAAGCCTACAGCCTAATGGCTCCTACACCTTCACGACGCCTACAGTGGGTGTGTACGTCTATAACGTACCGGTCAACTGTCAAGGGGGCGGATGCGCGGCTCAAACGCTGACCATCACGGCAATTAATCCAGCCGTGACTACCAACAACCCAGTTGTTAACCCAGACATTGCTACCACCACTGGCACTACGCCCGTGACTATCAATGTGAAGGCCAATGACGGACCAGGGAACACCGGTGGTACACTAGGTGATCCAGCCGTTATCACTGGTGCAACGAATGGGAATGCAGCAGTTAATGGTCAGACCATTGTCTACACCCCCAATGCAGGTTTCACTGGTACTGACTCGTTCACCTATCGGGTATGTGAAACCCCGGCCAATACGTGCGGCACCGCTACGGTAACCGTTACAGTACTACCTGGCGGCAGCCCAGCTGTAGCAACAGCCGCAGATGACTACGTCAGCACCGCTCCGGGCGTAAACGCAACCGGTAATGTGTTGACTAACGACAGTCCCGGTCTGACCGTTACTAACACAGGTGTGCAAAATGCAGCTGGTGGTACACTGACATTAAACCAAGATGGCAGTTTCTCTTTCGTTCCAGCGGCCAACTTCACGGGTCCAGTCGACTTCACCTACACCGCTTGTGGTAGTGGTGGACAGCCTTGTGCTTCGGCTAGCCTGCACGTACTGGTTAAACCAACGACCCCTGCAAACACCAACACAATTTATCCAGACTTCAACGTAACCAACATCAATCAACAGGTGTCGGGTAATGTAAGCACGAACGATATAGCTCCAGCAGGTACTACGTATGGCCCAACAACTCAGGCCAGCGGTCCAGGAGGAGCTACCTTTACGCTGCAACCTAACGGTACGTATACGTTCATTACGCCAAACCCTGGTGTGTATGTTTATAACGTACCGGTCAACTGCCCAGGAGGTGGATGTGGAACTCAAACGCTGACCATTACGGCGCTGAACCCAACAGTAACGACTAATGCTCCGGTAGTTAACCCAGACGTTGCGTCAACAGTTGGCCCCAATGCTGTAACAATCAACGTGAAGGCGAATGATGGTCCAGGTAATACCGGTGGTACACTAGGCGCTCCGGAGATTTCTACCGGCGCAACGAATGGCAATGCAGCAGTTAATGGTCAAACTATCGTCTATACCCCGAATCCAGGTTTCACCGGTACTGACTCGTTCGTTTATCGGGTATGTGAAACCCCAGCCAATCAATGCGGTTTCGCGACGGTGACCGTTACGGTACGGCCTGCTGGTAGCCCAGCAGTGGCCACCGCTGCTGATGACTATGTCAGCACCGCTCCGGGTTCGACCACGACCGGCAACGTGCTGACCAACGATAGCCCTGGCCTGACAGTTACCAACCCGGGTACCTACAGTCCTGCGGGCGGTACGTTAACATTGAACAGCAACGGTACGTATAGCTTCGTGCCTAACCCTGGCGTTACAGGTCCAGTCGACTTCACATACACGGCTTGTGGCGGCACTCCTCAATCGTGTGCTTCGGCTACCCTGCACGTGCTGGTGAGCCCAACGGCGGCACCTGACCTTACGCCAAGTATAAACCTGCCACAAGCGAACTTTACTACATCAGGGGATAATGCGACACGAAACTTCACGGTAGAACTTGAAGAACTGAATGGCCTGCCAACCTCTTCTGGAAATGTTGTCTTTACGATAACTGCCCCGATTGGTTATCAGCTATCATACAATGGTTCGCTAACATCGATTGCGGTTTCGGGCGGAGGAACGGTTAATGTAGACAACACCAAGTGGACGGTTACTTCTAACAATGGCCTGCAACTGGAGTTGAAGATCAATAACGGCCAGTTTATCCCTGCAAGAGGAAGAGCAGTTATTGGATTTACGATAACTAGAACGGTAGCTAACTCTGGCACGACGGCAAACCTGACGGTTAACATTACGAATGATCCGACGAATGCTTCTTATGACAGTAATCCAGTAAATAATAGATTTACAAGAAACATTAACGCACTGTCAAATTAAATTGGAAAATAAACGGCACTGTGTAGTTTTGCACGGTGCCGTTTTTAGCACCTTCAACTTAAAAACTCCCATAATCATGACCAGAAAAATTTTACTAGTTTTTCTACTCAGTATAGTCGGCAAGTATGCCTGCTACGCTCAAGATCCAACTGTGGGCGGAATCGCTTCCGTTCCGGGCACTTTGCCTTCAAGTACTACAGGTACGGTTCAGGCTAACTTTGGTAACAATAGCTCTGTCCCAATCCCCCAGGCAAACAATGCCACGTACACGATTAACCTTCCACCCAACATTGGTGTTACGAGCTTTAGCATCACCCCGGCGGCTCCGAACCTGTCGGTAACCATCGGCGCATACGATCCTGCCGTTGGAACAATTGTTACCATTGTTAGCAATCAGGGACCTGTACCAGCTAACGCCAATTATATCCTTACGCTCAATGTCCTAGCTTTACGTACCACGAATGGTGTAGCAGCCCCTATCAGCATTAATGCTAGAACAACACCAGCTGTGGGAACCAATGATCCGACTAACGATAACGCAAATGGTAATATTCAAGTAACGGGTACAGCTCTCCCTGTTAACCTGATTTCGTTCACGGCTAAAGCACAGGACAATCGCACGGTAGCGCTGGAGTGGTCGACTTCGCTGGAGACAAGTAACAAAGGGTTCGTAGTTGAACGAAGCAAAGACCTTAAGTTCTTTGAAAAAGTTGGCGAAGTAAGCGATGTGGCTGCGAACAGTACAGCTCGCAAGAACTATCGGCTCTTCGACAACTCACCTTTCCAGGGCACCAGCTATTACCGGTTAACGCAAATCGATCTAAGCGGCAAAGCCACAGCCTACCCAACGGTATCTGTAGTACTTCGCGACGGTGCTTACGGTATTTTCCCGAATCCGGTTGCTAACGATCAAGTGTTCAGAATCAGCATGGATGAGCCAGAAACGGCAACGGTTCGTTTCTTCAATACAGACGGTCGTTCATTGCCATTCCAGAAGGCAGGTGTTGAATCCGGTAGCCTTTTATTGAAATCTGTGGGTAAACTACCTACTGGTGTTTACATTGTGACGGTTGAAGAGCGTGGTCAGACCCGTAAACATCGTGTTGTAGTTGAGTAAGCATAGTCTCTTACCAGATTGATTTCAACCCATTAGCATTTGACTTCCAATGAATAAGAACTCAAAAAATAGCATAAATCCTTCCGCCAAAAAGGCGTATAGAACCCCGAAGCTTAAAGTGCTGGGGAATGTTAAAAAACTTACTCTCAAAGTAGGTTCTAATACGGACGGCTTCGGCGGATCAGGATTCGCCGGATAAGCGCAATTGAATTACGGCACACTAAAAGCTTGATTCGTGAACGAATCAAGCTTTTTTTTATCTTTATACTGTTGTCCATTTTTAGAGTATGCTCATTACGCCCGATACCCGTATCCAGATTGTTTCCAGCCAGTCGTCGTCTGTTCTTGGCAACGAAACGATTGTCTTAAATTATGAAGTTGGTAATTACTACGAACTCAATGAAATCGGCGGGTTTATCTGGTCGCAGTTACAGGCGAATAAAGTGATGTCTGTCAACGAACTAAAAGCCCGGTTGCTTGACGAATTCGACGTAGAGGAATCCGTTTGTGAAGAAGAACTCATGCAGTTTTTAGACAATCTTTTTCATGAAAAGCTCATTGAAAAAACAGTCTGATTTCGCAAAACTTCGGTCGCTACGTGGTCACGATATAGGCTTGCTCACTCAAGCTTTTTTTGCACTTCTAGCCTATAAAGCTCTTCTGCTTGTCTTCCCATTTAATAAATTCGTTGCGGTTAAACAGCGCCCAGATGGTTCGGCAAACGTGCTGCCGGATGAGGTAATTGACAAAACGACCTGGGCGATCCGGGTAATCAGCGCTCGCATTCCCTTTGGTTTTACGTGTCTGGTACAGGCGTTAAGCGCGAAGTGGCTATTAAAAAACCCCGAAGTTCAGATCTGTATCGGCGTTCAGAAAAGTGCAACCGATCAGTTCTCAGCGCACGCCTGGGTTGTCTATAAAGGAAGAACGATTCTCGGCGAACAGGCCAATCAGGTGTTTCAGCCTATTATGGAATGGAATTGAGTACGTATTATTATAAAGCATACGGGTTAGTGATTGGCTCCGAAATTCCACTGCCTCCCCTACCCGCAATCACCCCAGCTTCGGCCGATTTACGTATCAAACGAGGGCAGCTCCCAGCCAACCCACCACTGGATCCCTCGAAAGCATACCGGGCAGGTTTGAATGCACAGTGCGGCCAGGACCAGTCGGGACAGATTTGGTTAACCTGGCCTCCCCTCTTTTCTTATCTGGCTACTAATGGTACTGAATTGCTGGTCGACACGACGCAGACCGACGTGGAACTGGTGGCACTATTTACGTATAGTGAGGCACTCGGCCTGATCCTGTTTCAGCGGGGGTACTTTCTCCTGCACGGGAGCGCGGTGCAGATCAACGATAAAGGTGTTGTGTTTTTGGGTGAGCCGGGGGCTGGTAAATCAACAACCGTGGCCGCGTTCGCGCAGCAGGGTTTTAGCGTAATCAGCGACGATATGGTTTGCATCCGAATTAATGAAAGTGGTATGCCCGTATTGATTCCGGCGTTTCCGCAAATCAAAATTTGGGAGACCAGCGTCGATGGATTGCAGTTAACGAAAGAACGGCTGGCACCAGTCCGTGAAGGAGTGAATAAATTTTCGTGGAACGATTCCGTTACGTTTGAACGGAACGAAGTGCCGCTGGAGCAAATTTATGTCTTAACCGCCCCCACCGACTCAGTCGGCTCGACCGAACCACTTCTGCCGAGCCAGGTCCCGGTCGAACTGCTGGGGTACTTTCCCCTACCCGACTCCTTACTTCGCGGTGCTTCGCTAAAAGACTTCTTCGAAAAAAGCAGTTCCATAGCGCGATCGGTATCGGTTGTTCGGATGAGTCGGCCCGCCAACTTCGCTAAACTTTACGACTTTGTTGAGTCCCTGACAACTATTGTATAATGGATTCAGGGCACTCTATTGAATTAACCGTACTACTCAACGCCTGCACGCTTGAACTTTCTGACGAGAGACGCTTAGCACTAGGCCAGCTCATCACGCAACCAAATCTGGACCTGAATCGGGTACAAGCTCTGGCAGATCGTCATCGACTGGCTCCGTTTCTATATCGTACGCTTCAGCAAATTCCGCAGACGCCGGAGCCGTTTTTAACGTCGTTACGGACGACCTGCCAACGGTTGGCTACCGACAACCTGCTTAAACTGCATGAGTATCATCAGGTCGCCAGATTGCTGACCGAGCACGGCATTGATCATATTGCTTACAAAGGGGTGCATCTGGCCCAAACGTATTATCCGGATAGCAGCCTGCGCATTTCCGGCGACATCGACATCCTGGTCGCGACCGAAGATGCTATCAACGCCATTCGGCTTCTCCAGGAGAATCAGTATCAATTGAACGAAAAGCACACCCTTTATTGGGAGCATAGCGCACAGGGTCTGATTGATGATTTGTACGAGGTAAGTTTGTTTAAACCCTTCTTTACCAATCATTTTGATATCGACTTACACTGGGACATCTTGTTCTTTAATCGGGATTATGCCTCGTTTCGCCTGCCTGATTTTCGGGCGGAGCCCACACGCCAGCCCGAGTGGGAAGTAGTTTTGCTCCTTACGCACCACGGAGTAACGAATCTCTGGCAGCATGTTTACTACGTGAATGATCTGTATTTTTTGCTGGCCAACCAATCCATCGACTGGACGTGGTTATTGAAGAAACTTAGTCAATACGGCCTGGAACGCGTATTTCTGGTTGGCTTACACTGGTGTCAGCAAATCTGGGATTTGTCGTTACCCGAGCCAGTTCGGTCGCAGGTGAACACGGAAGCGATCCGTTCGTTGGCTCGTATGTACGAAACCAATTGGGATGCTACTCAATCGGTTAAAGGCAGCGATCTGGTATTAAAGCAGTTCACCTATTTTGTAAAGGCGCAAACGCAGGTAAGCAAGTTGGTACGCATCTATTTTACTTCATTGACAAGCCGGGTTTTTCGGGCCAGTACGTTCAGAGTCGGCAAACGAATGATTTATATTCCCAAAGAATGGGGGTTGGTCACGATCCTTCTCCGGGCCGCCCGCTCCGTTTATCGCCTTATCTCAAACCGCTAGTCGCGCTGATCAGTCAGCGCTGTTTGACAGTTCGCCCAGCCAGATCGCCAGGTAGATAATCCGACTCAGCAGCCAGTTGTAACGTGTTTTTTTCTGGACCGGCATCCTGGAGTTAAACACCAGCCCCACAATTTTAGTAAACACAACTCGGTCAACAATGCCCCAGATCGGGTGGCCGGGCGACGCAAATTGCTCGTGCGTGGCGTCATACAACTGTTGCGCCGACAGCGTTGCGTACTCAACAAAATTAGTCTTCGTCAGCCGGGTTGTAATGCTCGGCGGTAAAATCGATTGCAATCCATTCCGGATCAGCCCTCTCCCTCGGCCCCGGTCGAACCCAATTTCTAGGGGCGTCGCCAATCCGAGCTCAATAACCTGCCGATCGAAAAACGGAAATGAATACTGATGACCGTAGTAAGCACCAATGTGATTCAACTGCTCGTTGCAGATTACGTTGGTCGTATTGATAACCTGGTCAACAGGTACTCCATACTCCGACAAGAAATTGGCTGTAAATGCTTTCGTTGTTCGTTGAGCGCTGGGGGGTACGCGTTGTGTAAAGTCGGCACTCAACGCATTGTTGATTAGATTCCGGTGAGCCAACTTGTTCTGAATGCGTTTCACACAATACGTAATAAGCGTGGCGCTGGGAATGCCGAACACTCGTTTCTGCGCAAGGGTTGTGTTCAGAAAAATGCCCAGCGGCTGCGTTTTAAATCGCTTAACGATCTCAGCGCCTAACAGGTAAACGATGTAGTTTTGGAACTTCCCCTGTTCGCTAAGGCTCAACCAGTTGCTGTTTATAGGTGTCAGATTACGTTCCGGATAGGCTACAAACTGCCGGCCCGCTACCGCTAAACTTGCCCAGTCACTCTGATCGATCAGCGTATCGAGATACTCGTAACAGGTGGCGATTACGCTGTCTCCGTCGTGCCCGGTCAGCAGACAATCGCAGCCAATCTGCTGAGCTTTCAGCGAAACGCTCAGGTGAAAACTGGAAGGAATAATGAAGTGTTCCGGCCGGTCGAACAGGCGATTGATTTTCAGAATAGAGTCGAGGACATCCGGAACCGGATGCACTACGTGGTGCTCGGGATGATGACGATCGACGACCGCCTGGACGTATTCAGATTCATCAGTAGAAGCCAGTCCGGTGTCGATGTTGAACGTATGGAGTGAAGCACGGTTCTGCTGGGTGAGTAGCTGTTGGGCTACGCAACTAACCGACGACGAATCGAGTCCACCGCTCAAATGAGACCCGATTGACGTTTTGTGCTGCATACGACCCTCAATGGCGGTCTCAAAATAAGCACGGAACCGATCGGCATAAGCGTCTGCACCTTTTAGACTGGTGAACCGATTCAGGTCGGGTTTCCACCAGGCGTGCGCGGTCACCTGTTGCGCATCTACTTCCAGGTAATGCCCCGGCAGAACACTGTAAATACTGTTGTAGAAAGTTTCGGCGCTATACGGTACGTAGCTTGTTACCCAGACCAGGTATTCGTACGCCTTATGCAGGTTCGGCTTTACGGTCACTTCCTTCAACGCCAGCAACGCTTTTAGTTCCGACGCAAAAGCAAAAAAACGACTCGGCTGGTGCACGTAATAAAGCGGCTTAACGCCGACAAGATCGCGGGCACAGGTAAGTTTTTGCTGACGGGGTTCCCACCCAACTACCGCAAACTCGGCATTACGTTCGTTGAAAACGGCTGTGCCCCGTTGCAGATACTGACTCACAAACGGTTGTCCGGCAACCGTAGCGTCGAAAAGATCGGCATCCGATACGGCATACGTCGACGCGCTGCTGCTAGTTTCGATCTGGCCGCCAAACGACAGGAAAATACCCTGTTCAACGGACTGACTGATTACTTCGCCCCTATGCTTTAGTAACCGGTTCAGGCTGGTGATATCGTCGGGGTCAATCGTTTGCCCATCAAAGCGAATCATACCGGCGATTCCACCCATAATAGTCTGATACGGCAAAACTTGTTGTTGCCCTTCCCTGCAAAATAAACGAAAGCCTGGACAATCTGCTATATTTAGTATCTTCGCCAGAACCAACGTTGATTGTTTTATCCTTTATCGCTCCGTGTTGTTGCGCTCACCGTTCTTACCGAAATCTATTCTGTATCTGGTTACCGCGCTGGTCTGCCTAGGCATCTGTGGCAGTTGCGACCAGCCGTCGACCGAAGCCGCCCCCGACGATTCGGCTTACTATCCGCTCAACGTTGGCGACTACTGGATTTATCAGTTAACGCAGGAGAATTACGTATCGGCGGATTCGGTAATCCGGCGCGTGTATCAGGTTCAGGAACGAATTCAGAGTACGTATAATCAGAACAATCAGTTGATTTACGTCGTCGAAGAATCCACTCGCCCGTCAGCACAGTCAAGCTGGAAAATTAGTGGCCTGCGTACGCTCTACAAAACGCTTTCGGAGGTTGTTAGCCAGCGCAACAACGTACCAGTTGTTGATCTGACGTTCCCAATTGGCTCCACTACGTCCTGGAACCTGAACGCCTACAACGCAAATCCGGATACGTTGCTTCAGTATCATTATCCGGTCCGTTCGTATACAGTTGGCAAGCTGACGTTCGACAAAACCGTATCGGTGATAGGCACCAACGACTCTACACTAGTGGATCAGTCGAAGTACCTCCGCGTATATGCCCAAGATATCGGTTTAGTGTATCGTGAGAATCTGGCGCTGGCCTTCTGTCAGTCGTCGCCCGATTGCGTTGGTAAAGGTATCGTTACGTCCGGAACGCGGTTTAAACAGGAACTTATCGCCAGTAACCGCCTGCCGTAACCCTTCAGCCAGATTAGTCAATACGTAGTGCTTCACTCCTACTGCCAAATCACTTTCCCCGTGCGGATTTCAGTACGTCCGTCTTTCCAAACCAGCCGCAGCGTATACGTATACAAACCAGCGGTATTCGCTTGCCACAGCAACGAATTACGGCCCGCTGCCACCGGAAACGCCTGGTTGGAAATTGGTACGCCCAGCAGGTTATAGATCGTCAGCCGGGCCTCATCAGGCAATTCCTGAACGGGTAAATCCAGTTCAAATTTGGCGTAGGTAGTGGCCGGATTTGGGTATACTGTAAAGCGAATTGGCTGGTCAGTGCCGACAGCTGTAATGGTTAACACATAAGGCGGCTGGGTTCGGTTACCAGCGGCATCTTTCCCAAAAACAATCAACTGATACGTAGCACCGGGCTTAAGATCAAGGTTGGTCGTCACTTTGAGCTGATTCGCCGATACCGAAACGATGGTGAACGACTGCGGTGCGATTTTCTGGGCACTGCACGTATCGCAGGCCGACAAATACATGTCCACGGCAGTAAGATCAGTCGGAATTAGGGCGTTTTCATCGAGCAACAACACCTCCACGCGGGGCTTTCCATTGACAACGGCACTGTCTTCTTTGATCGTCCCGTTGATGAACACATTAAGCGCGGGACTGATCCGATCGGGCAAACTGTTGAGCGGGTAACTGCTGCCCGCGCCAGCCTGCGCCCAATCGACGGTCAGTGTGGCCGTATTATTAGCGCGGCTTAACTCGGCTAACTGGTTATCCGGGTCGATCAAGACGTCGATTTGTTGCAGGTTTTCATCCCTCGGAATCGTATACACCAACGTATCGCGGTACCGAAAGGCGTTAAAACGTACCGTGTGACTAACGGAGCTTTTACTGGTTGTCTTTACCGACACATTTACGGGCTGATCGGCCGAAAAGCGACCCAGATTAGCCATCGGCACCACAACCCGGATTGAATCACTCGTGCGCAGTGTTCCTCCCGCTACGGTCGACTCCAGATAGATGCCTTTCTGTTCAACGGCATAATCCGGATTGGGCAACGGATAAACAACCAGAGCGGGATCGCCCTGTAAAATCATTTCGGTTAAAACGGCCACATCATGCAGGTCAACGCCTTCTTTCTCAAGCGCGGCATTTAGCTGCTGCTGAATTTTCCCCAGCGACATGCCCAGCGTAGCCGGGTTACCAAACAAGTCGCCATACAGCTTGTTCAGGTAACGGGTGGTGGGTTCTTCGTAGCTGTAGTACGAGTGCGCCAGCACCACAGCGGCCCCTTTGTCCGGTGCCAGCAGCCAATCGGTCGACAGCGTATTGAAACGGGAAAATATCTCACCCACTCCGCAACCGTTGAAAACCATGAGCGGATAAAACGGATTCGCGTAACCGTTCTGCGGGGGCGATGCATAGCCAAAGTCCACGTCCGTGATGGAAGGACCCGCATGACCAAAAAAGGTAATCAGGCTAACCCCTTCGTTCACAACGGGCGCAATATTGACCGATTCGATCGCGTCGTAGGGGTTTGTTTTGCTGTACGACGTAACGTGTCCGCCGAGCAGGCCATTTTGGAATAAGTCGCCCAGATTGCGCATGGCGTTCCGTAAGCCCTGCGCTTCAAACTCCGACTTGCCCCCGCTGATGTGAATGATATTTTTGCGCCACAGCCCATTTGGTACTGAGGTTTCAAACTGTTTGACTTTGGTCAGGTAGGCCATTACCTGATCGTTGGTCAGTACGTTCAGCCGCCCAGTCGGAATGGCGGGTGTATTGGGCGCGTATCCGTTCAGACCAGCCGTCAGTAGCACGTCGGAGCCGGGGTAGCCAATGGTTGGCACCAGATCATCGGAGGCCGTTTTTACGTAGTACGGATAGCTGTTCGCTTTACCAAGCAGAAACAGGTATTTCACGGCGGTGTTAGCCAGCATGTAATCGGCAAAGCGCCGAAGCGCGAGCGGGCTACGCTCTCCGTAGTTGAACTGGTCATACAACGAATCCGCGTTAACCATAAAGGACGTAAAACGCCCACCTGCTGCTGACGCCCGGTAATTGGCATAAGCAGTTGCCGATTGGGTAAGCGACGCGTGGGTAATGATTAAAAAATCAGCGTTTTTCGGATAAACAAACCGAAACCGGGCGGGCTCAATCGCCAGGGGTTTAAGAAATTTACTGGTCAGAAGAACGTTGCGCCCCTGGTTCGTTTCGTCCACAACAACCTGCCGTTGCCCATCCGGACCTTGTAAGGTCAGGTAACGGCAATTTGTTTTATCCGTAATGTCGTAGGCAACGGCCCCGGAAGGAACGTTCTGAATGGCCAGTAGCGCGGTTTGCCGGGTGCCCGCCGGTACGTGAAATACCTTCGTCGACTGACTGGCCATATCCAGCGCCTGCGGATACGACAGCTTCACGTAGGTAACCGAAAACTGGGTGGTCCCCCCCTCCTGACCGGCTCTAAAACGCAGCGAAAGCTGTCCGTTCTGAAGGGTAGTCGGATTGATCGTTGCCTGAAACGTCTGGCTGGAGAATCCGGGTGCATCCAGTACGGCCAGGGGCGTCTGCGGGTTAGCATCCGACTGAACCAAAATTCGGTGGGATAGGAAATCCCGGCCGTTAACCATACCCTCTACCCTGATGGGCCAGTCCGTGGCCACCCGGCCCGTTACTTTAAACGCAACGGTTCCAATCGAATCGACCCGAATCAGCTTTCCTGACCAACCTTCGCCGGGTTCAAAATAGCTTTGCTGTAGGGGCGGCTCAATCCCTTTCAAGTTATTAAACGTGTATTCGTCGGTGAATGCCTGGACAGTTTCTTCAACGTGAAACTTCTCAGCAGTAAGTCCCTGTGTTGATAGAGTTGATTCAGGGATTCGCTTTCCCACTGCGGTCGGGTCGCTGGTCAGGAAATAGGCGGTGACGTCCGAAAACAGCGTTTGGTACGGGTGCAGCCGTTGCTGAGGCCGGTAGAGCAGCGAATCCTGACTGCCATCATTGCCTTCCCCGTAAAACTCCAGATAATCTGATTCATCAAACGCCCCATCCTGCTGGCCCACAACCCGAATGGCAACTTCTTTTCCCCGAAAAAATAGCTGCCAGTGGGCGGGGTTCGTCCGGAAAAACGTAGCGTCAGCGGCTTTGAGGTCCTGATAACTGATCCGGTAAATTCCCGTCTGGTTCACCGAGAGCTTCAGGTATTGCTGACCCGCCCTGATCCATTCGTTACCGAACCGTTGTTGCGCCTGCAGGGTTAGCGTAGTTAGGACTAAAAATATGGTGAGTATTCCTTGTTTCATGCTGCAATCAACCCAGCCGGACTGTAATCCGGCGTACAACGCTGGCGCGACTAAATAGGTAACGCACGCGCAGGTAAAATCAGGTAGTCAACTTCGCTAAAGCACGACCTTATACGTAGTAGATTTCATCAAAGATAAACAGATCGCTTGAATTAACGGATGATCTTCGGTACGTAGACAAGCGATCGGTTCGGAACAGTACGTAGGTGGCTCTGATCCCGAAAACTCCGCAAGAATCGGGTTTCTAAACCCCTCTACAGATGGCAACTTTGTAGCAACAAACAACTACCGGAGCGCCGGACCGTCGGATTGCCCGATCGCAACGACTATGAACACTGACAACCCCTATACGTATCGGCAGATCGCCCGCGTTATCGAGCACTTGATCGAGAACTTCCGCCAGCAGCCTTCGTTGAGTAGTCTGGCCGAGCAGGTCAGCCTGAGCGAATTTCATTTTCAACGCCTGTTCACCGAATGGGCGGGTGTAAGCCCGAAGAAGTTTCTGCAATATCTGACGCTCGAACACGCCAAGCAGCAGCTTCGTGAGGGCCTTCCACTGGCGGAAACGGCCTACGAACTGGGCTTATCGGGTACTGGACGCCTTCACGATTTATTCGTTACGATTGAAGGTGTTACACCAGGGCAGTTCAAGCAGTTGGGACTCGGGCTGGAGGTAACATACGGCGTTTTTAACAGTCAGTTTGGCGAATACGTGCTGGGGGCTATTAACGGTAAGGTCTGTCTACTACAGTTTCTGGAGGGGCACACCAGCCCGGAAACGATCTTAACCAGCGCATGGCCGGAGGCCGTATTACGCCATGATCCGCAGACTGTCAGACACTTGGCCGAACAGATTTTCCCAACCAGCTCATCGGCATCCGGCGATACGTCGCAACCACTACGTGTGCTGGTTAAAGGCTCGGCGTTTCAACTCAAAGTATGGGAAGCCCTACTGAAAATCCCCGAAGGTCGGCTGGTCAGCTACGATCAGATTGCGACCGCCATCGGACAACCATCGGCCTCGCGGGCGGTAGGCACCGCCATTGGCAGTAATCCAATCGGTTACCTGATTCCGTGCCATCGGGTTATCAAGAAAACCGGATTAGTCGGCGGGTATCGCTGGGGTGCCGGACGTAAACATGCGATGCTGGGCTGGGAAGCCGCCCGGGTCAACGGATAATCATACTTCTCTATCCGCTGATAGGGTTTACACATAATATGACAGCTATGAAGTTTTCACAACCAGACTGGCCCGGCTATCAATCGGTCTTATCCGAAACCGGCTTTGTGCTCCTGCCACCGCTCCTATCCCCTCAGGGCTGTCAGGAACTGGCGGCTCTGTTCGATACGCCGGGCCTGTATCGAAAAACGATTGTCATGCAAAAGCACGGCTACGGCAGTGGTGAGTACAAATACTTCAGCTATCCCCTACCGCCCGTTGTTGATACGTTGCGGCATGATTTGTTTCGCTATTTGGTTCCGGTCGCTACTGATTGGAACGAGCGGCTCGGCATTGAGCAACGGTATCCCGTTGACCTCGACACCTGGCTGGCTACTTGTCACGCAGCAGGCCAAGCGCGCCCAACTCCGCTGATTTTGCGCTATCGGGAAGGCGATTGGAATGCGCTGCACCAAGATCTGTACGGAACGTTTTATTTCCCGTTTCAGGCCGTTTTGTTTCTGAGTCAACCCAGACAGGACTACACGGGCGGTGAATTTGTCCTGGTTGAACAGCGTCCCCGGATGCAGTCGAAAGCGACGGTGTTACAACCCGAGCAGGGGCAGCTATTGGTGTTTACCACCAAATACAGACCTGCCAAGGGAGCACGAGGGTATTATCGGATGCAGATGCGGCATGGGGTAAGCGAAGTTCGTAGCGGTACCCGCGTAAACCTTGGGCTTATTTTTCACGACGCGGCATGATTCGTCACACCGATTTGGGTGCAACATCGTTCGCCCGGCTCCGCACCTTAGCCTCGCTAATTTCTTCCCGAGTCATTACGTTGGGCGGCAACCGGCCCGGCAAAATTTACGGACGACTGGATTGTCGGGCGGGCAAACGCATGAATCCCAAAAACAGAGTGTTTTTCCAAAACGAAGCTGAAGCAATTAAGCAAGGTTTCCGTCCGTGTGCCATCTGTTTGCCAGATGCTTACCGGGCCAGGCGCGAAAGCCACTGAACCGTTTGCCATTGCCGTTTTTTTACGGTAAACTTGTTAATCACAACTGACACTTTTATGACGGCCATTGCTGAAACGAAACGCCGACGAACCGGCCGTTTGTCGACCCGCAACATTCCCTCCGCGCTCATTTATGAGATGTGGCAGGGTAAGCCCGTGTATTACCGAGGCTATCGGGACGTATTAGCCGGAAAGAAAACTATCGAAGAAGTTATGTCATGTTCCGATTTACAGGGGGTACTTGTATCGTTGTTAAATGGCCATTTATTCAGCGCCATCAACCGCAAAAAATACCTATTGGCAACGAATGAAATCGGACTGCATCTTGCCTTAAACGATAACTTAGGCAATGACGTCGTCATCTTCGAGAAAGAAAAGCTAGGTAAGCTCAAAGGCAAATACTTCGATATCGCACCAAAGGTTGTCATTGAAGTGGATATTAAAGCAGACACGGCCGAATTTGAGAACGGAGCCGATGGCTACGTCATGCAGAAGGCCCTGAAACTGCTCGACTTTGGCGTTGAAAAAGTGCTCTGGATCATCACCAGTATGCAGCGGGTGTATGTCATTGACCGTAACGACCCGACCTGGCACATTGTCGACTGGGGTCAAACCATTGCCGTTGTAGACGATTGTGCCGTTGTAGACGATTGCACATTGAACATTAAGCAGCTACTCGACGACGAGGAACTCACCTATTAACGCCGGATTAATTTCCTGAGCACAGCTACTGCCTGCTCCAGTTCGTCCTCCGTACTCGATGCGAAACCGAGCCGCGTACCATTGATTCGCCGACTAGGCGGGTTGTGAGAAACCCCGCTCGACAAGAAAAGCCCGGCTCGTCCGGCATCTTCGGCCACCTGCTCCAGATCAATCGCCGGATCGAACACCGCCCAGACGGCCATACCCCCATCAGGCTTTTCAAATTGTACACTGTCTGATAGCTCATTGCTAAGCAACGCGCAGAAATGATCGCGCCGATGATGATACGTCCGCAGTGCCTTGCGAAAATGCCGTTTCAGGTCGCCAGTTTTAAAGAGTTGCCCAATAGCAAATTCCAGCATGGGATCACCCTGTCGGTCGATAATGCGCCGGTGACGGGCCAGTTCATCAATCAGCGTGGTTGGCGCTACTACGTAACCAATCCGAAAGGCGGGAGCTACGGACTTGGTCAACGATCCGACGTAAACGACCATACCGTGATCGTCGGCACTTGCCAGGGGTAAGATAGGCCGACTCAGGTAGTGAAAATCATAATCGTAATCATCTTCCAGGATCACAAACCCATACTGCTCGGCCAGGTGCAATAACTGCACACGCCGATCGGCCCGTAACGTAACCGTAGTTGGATAGTGATGATGCGGGGTCACAAATACCATGCGAACGGACTCCCGACTGCACAGTTCAGCCAGGGCAGCTACATCAATACCATACTGATCGACCGGTAGAGTACGTATCGCTGCGCCAGCGTTAAGAAAATTCATGGTTGCCCCGGCCCAGGTAGTTTCGCCGGTAACTACTACGTCGCCCGGCCGCAGTAACACCTGACAGCTGAGGTGCATCCCCATGATACTACCCCGCGTAATAAGTACGTTATCGGGTATAGTTCGTAAGCCACGGGTTTCGTTGAGATGTTGAGACAGCTGTTCCCGCAACAACGGATGCCCTTTGGTATCGCTGTAGCCAAAGTGTTCCTGCGGATTTCCCCACCGAAAATAGGATCGGTACGCCCGGCTCAACTCGGCCATCGGAGCCAGCCGCAAATCGGGGAAACCATCGTCCAGCCGCAGGCCACTCTGGTTTGTCAGAACTGGACGAGCCAGGAACGGACGAGATTCAAACGTGTAGCCCGACGTTTCGTTAGGTCGACGTAGCAGCCCCGAATCTTCCAGAGCCTGCTGGGTGCGGTCCTGCGTCCGAAATCCCTGCGGGCGGGCTTCCTGACTATGCGAAGCCACGTACGTTCCGCTCCCTCTACGGCTCTCTAACCACCCCTGCGCCATTGCCTCGTCATAGGCAGCAACAATCGTCTGCCGGTGCAGATTGAGTAGTTCGGCTAACTGCCGTGTACCGGGTAACCGTTGACCGGCGGTTAGGGTGCCTGCTCGGATCAACTGCCCGATTTGTTCACTGATCTGGACAAAAACCGGCGTAGCCGATGACTTCTTGATTTGCAGTAGTGACTTGAATGGCAACACAACCGGACTAGTCTATATCTGAAAAGTGGACGATTTGAACCAGCCGGTAAGATACGACATTTGTCATCATCTTATTCACTCACCATCAAGACGGGCCAGGCCCACAATACGCATGTCATCGACACGTACCACCCCAAGCCGCTTAGCTAAGCGCACGCACTACGACGAAGCCAGTATTTATTCCATTCTAGACGAGGCTATGTTCTGTACCGTCAGTTACGCCATTGACGGTCAACCCATGGCGATTCCGACCGCCTTCGCTCGTAAAGAAGACAAAATCTATATCCACGGTTCGGTAGGCAGCCATTTTATCCGTCAGATTGAGCAGGGCAGCTCCGTTTGCATCAGCGTGATGCTGGCGGATGGGCTAGTGCTGGCAAAGTCCGCGTTCAGTCACTCGGTAAATTATCGGTCAGTTGTCATTTTCGCGAACGCAGAGAAGGTGACGGATGAAACCGAGCGAATGGATGCCTTGGAATTTATCACCGACAAATTGATTCCTGGTCGCTGGGCCGATCTTCGTCCAACTACGGCTAGTGAGATGCGCAAAACCACCGTACTCGCTTTTTCGCTGGCCGAAGCGTCCGCTAAAGTCCGTACGGGCGGCCCAAACGATGAGCCAGAAGATCTTGAACTACCAACATGGGCGGGCGTAATTCCTCTTCAGACCACCCGGCTGGCTCCCGTTCCGGCTCAGTACAATCAGGAAACGCCGTTACCATCGTATCTGGCAGTTTAGTTTTATTGAGGAACACCAATTAACGAACAAGGCCAGCTACGTAGCTGGCCTTGTTCGTGTAATTAAGCAGGTTTATGATAAATCAGCACCGGCACCGACGACTTTTCGACCAGGGCCGCCGTTCGATTCGGGTGCAGAAGTTTATCAAGAAAGCCCGGCTCCGGATACAGTTCCATAACGATCAGATCGGCATGCGCGTTGTCAATCTGATCGTCGGTCAGTACGGATAATTCAGCATCAAACGCGTTGACCAGCGAATCCGTTTGAGCCGTTACGTCACTCCGGGTAGTGCGTGGCTGCATAGCATAGGCAATGGTCCGTACCTGAGCCGGGCGAATGGCTCCGCCCTCGGGGCTTGTCGGCACAACCAACACCGGACAGAGCGCGTCGCTGGCCACATCACTTACCGCACTACCGGCTAGCCGATCGAAGAACGTACTTAGATCGCTACGTCCCATGATGATTAAGTCAGCGACATACTCCTTAGCAGCGTCAAGAATTTCGTTCTCCGTGCCCCCTGCCCGCCACTCGGTCTGTACCGACAGTCCTTCGGCCTGTAACGTAGCGGCTAATTCGTTAAGTCGACGGCGGCTTATATCTTCCACCTCGCGCGAAGCCGCAATGCCCATACCCGGATCACCCAGTGTTGGCAATGTCGAATCGGGCACCATTGGCTGATAGACGTGCAGCAACGTAATGGTAGCGCCAGTTTTACGCGCAAAGAGTCGCACCCAGTCGAGTGCTGCATTGGTATTGGTAGAGAAATCTGTGGGGAAAAGCAAGTTTGTCATATGCGAGTGAACAGGTGTTTAGAAGCATCAACAAACAAAACGCCGAATCGTCCCGCCCGCCCCCCAAATTTGTTTGGTTTACCCGTATCCAGACCAGTGATCAGGCAGTGGCGGGTATAATACGTCCGTTGCCGTTAGTACCACCCGTATTCATTTTTTCCACCGCCAGCAATTGCCGCATCGTTTTCTCCATACCTTCCGTCGAGCCATCGAGGAAAATGACGTTTCCCTGCCCATTCTCGGCGAAGTGCTTGATGGCCTCCGTCCAGATGGAGAACAGAATCAATGAAGCATCCAGGTTGGCTTCGGTCATCACTTTGGCCGACTCCGCCATACCTTTCGCCACCTCTTCGCGGAATAAAGCGACGCCCTGACCACGTAATTGTGACGCCGTTTTCTCCGCTTCAGCCGATATTTTAATGGCATTCCCCTCCGCTTCGGCCGATTTCGTTTTCGTAATCAGCAGGGCCTGACCCTCATTTTCGGCAGCCGCCCGCAGGTTTGAAGACGCAACCACCTGAGCCATCGAGCGCATTATCACTTCGTCGAATGCAATGTCGTTCAGTTGGAGATCGGTCAAGTGGTATCCCCAGCTTTCCAGCAACGTATCGAGTTGGGATTTTACGTGTTCGATGATCTCGGAACGTAACGCCAAAATTTCGGATTGCCGCTTGGTGGCCACAAAACTCCGGATCGAACCTTCGATGGTCCGGATGAGCGCCTGCATGAACGAGGCTTCGTCGATGAACTTAAACGCTACGTTCTTGATGGTTTCCTCGCCCTGATTCAGCACCGAGTACACCAGCATGGCTTTGAAGTTGACATTTGCCTGATCGGCTGTAATCGCCTGAAAGGCCAGTTCAACGGACCGGTTCTGGATAGAGATTCGCCGGTAAACGACTTCAATGAATGGAATTTTGAAGTTCAGTCCCGGTCCCATCACGCGGGTATATTTTCCGAAAATGGTGATAACGGCAACCGTTCCCTGTTGAACGACAACAACAGACAGGTAGATAATAATGATTGCCAGTAACGCGAAAATACTGAATAACGTCATTAGGATAAGGGGTTAAAAACAACAGGATTCTATACCAAGGTACAGAATCCTGTTGAACTAGCTGCCAATTAGTGTCTAATCGGTCGTTTGTTGCGTTAAGCCGCCATCTCGAAACGCACCGATTCACGGCGCACATTTCGTTGCCGGAGATATATTGCCGTAGCCAGCAGGAATCCGGCAAAGGCCATAATCGCACCCACCCACTGGGGCGATGCATAGCCGAGTCCGGCCGCAATGGGTAATCCACCAAAATACGCGCCCAACGCGTTACCGATGTTGAAGCCAGCCTGCGTAACCGACGAAGCCAGCATTTCGGAGCCGTTAGCCGCGCGAATCATCAGGATCTGGATAGGCGCACCCAGCGAAAACGCGATAGCGCCCGTCACGAATGTCATCGCCAGCAAGGGTATCTTAAACGGAGATACTACGTAAACGATCAGCAGACTCGCCACCATGAGCGCCAGAAACAGCATAGTCGCTTTAATGGGCGATACCTTGTCGGCCACCCGCCCCGAGATCAGATTGCCAACGGCCATACCCATGCCCGCCAGCACCAAAATCCAGGTAATCTGGCTGGGCTGAAAATGCGCTACTTCTGTTAGCAAAGGAGCGATGTAGCTGAACCAGGCGAACAAGCCGCCGGTACCAATTGCAGTGATACCCAGAATAAGCCAGGGCTCCGCGAAGGTGAACAGTTTCAGATCTTTACGAAGATTCGATTCACCCACCACCGGCATTTCAGGCAACAGTTTATGAATGCAGAACATCGTACTTAACCCAACAACGGCTATGAGAACGAAGGTTATCCGCCAGCTCAGAACATGCCCAATGTAGGTTCCCAGCGGCACGCCAATGATGTTAGCAATAGTTAATCCCGCGAACATCATTGAAATGGCCTGCGCTTCTTTACCGCGTCCCGCCAGCCGACTGGCCACCACCGCGCCTACGCCAAAGAAAGCGCCATGCGGTAAGCCCGACAGCAATCGGGTGATCATCATGATCGGGTAGTTCGGTGCAAAGGCCGAAAGTGCATTACAGAAGGTAAACATGGCCATCAAGGCCAGTAAAATCTTCTTGGGCGGGTAGTTACCCGCAACGCCTACCAGCAAAGGAGCCCCCAGTACAACCCCTACAGCATACGATGAGATCAAATGACCCGCTTCCGGAATACTGACATGCAGCGTCTGGGCCAGATCGGGCAGAATACCCATCATCACGAACTCGGTCATGCCAATGCCGAAGCCGCCCATCGTCAGCGGCAACAGATTCTTTTTCATACGGAGTGTACTAAATGTAAACAGTCAGTACAACCGCACTGACCCAGAGCCGCCCTATACAGGTCCGACTCTAGGATAAATGCAAAAAATCTGGATTCGTTTCCGGGTCTACGAATGTTCTAATAAGTTAGTCCATCCGTGCAATTAGAGGCATTCCGTTTGATCACTAGCGCAAAAACTGCCAGAAGCCGTTTCCCTCACATTTATAACGGAATGCAAAGAAAACGGCTTCTGGATCGCCAGCTTTACGATCTTCCTCTACGCCTTGTTGGCTCAAGGGTATTGGTTTTTAACGAACGATCAACCTGCCTGTTTCAAAATATCCCAACTTTCAAATGGAACCGATACTTGCTTGACAGGGGGTTGACCATCTTGGTAAATTGCATTAAAGCGGTTCTCAATTTGCTTTAACGTCTGGATGTCGTAATATTTCTCTCCACAGTACGAACAAACGAGTGCGGGTACATTATCAACTACCATCAACGATCCATTCCTTTGATAAATGTATTGAGTTGACAGCTGTTTAAATTCTTCATTCCCGCAAAAACTACATTTATCAGTCATAGTCTATTTCGTTTAAACGGCGTTATGAACTTAGGAGGTGTCGGAATGTAAACTGTAATAACAATTACTCTATCTAGCTTACGGCCGACTACAATGTGAATTGGTTTACCTGTGGTAGTAAAGCCAGCTACTAAACAACACGGACCACGACCAGTATCTTCATATTGTTCAAGGATGATTCCATTCCGAATAGCCTCTTCCACTTCATCAAGCGTTAAGTTATCCGCTAATCGTTCCCTGTCACCGTGAGCAGAATATAAATACTTCTGTTCATCAATGCATTGCTTGATCCAACTAAGTTCTATCATAGAAGAGTTACGGGGCCAGCAAAGCTAAGCAAAAAGTTTCCGTGATCACCAGGATCAGTCTCAGTGCGCCAGCAGCCAGTTTTCACCAATACCGATGCCGGTTTCCATTTGCACGGCCATTGGAATTGCGTTCTTCATAATGTGGTTCACATGCTCGCGAAGATGATCGATTTCATCCCGATGCGCGTCGAATACCAATTCATCATGCACGGTCAGAATCATTTTCGACTTTAGATGCTCCCGCTGCATAAAGTCATGAATCTGAATCATGGCGATTTTGAGCATATCGGCCGCACTGCCCTGAATCGGCGCATTGATGGCGTTCCGCTCGGCAAACATCCGGTCGGTCATGTTCCGCGAGTTAATGTCGCGCAGATACCGACGTCGGCCCAGAATCGTTTCGGCGTAACCAAATCCGCGCGCTTTTTCAATACTCTGGTCCATGAACGCTTTTACCGCCGGGAACTCCACGAAATATTCTTCGATAATCTGAGAGGCTTCTTTGCGCGGAATCTTCAGGCGCTGCGCCAGTCCAAACGAAGAAATACCGTAAATGATACCGAAATTGATCGTTTTAGCTTTCCGGCGCATATCCCCCGTTACCTCACTGATCGGTACGTGGAAGACCTTGCTTGCCGTCTGCGTATGAATGTCAACGCCGTTATTAAAGGCGTCGAGCATGGTTTGGTCACCACTGAACGCGGCCATAATCCGAAGCTCGATCTGCGAATAGTCGGCAGACATAATCAGAAACTCCGGCCCGCGCGGCACAAACGCTTTCCGTATTTCCTGACCGCGGGGCGTCCGGATCGGGATGTTCTGCAAGTTCGGATTCGCCGACGACAATCGTCCGGTCGACGCTACTGCCTGGTTGAACGACGTATGGATACGGCCGGTACGTTTACTGATTAGCAGCGGCAAAGCATCGACATACGTATTCTTCAGCTTAATCAACTCCCGGTAATCGAGAATCTTGCGGGCAATTTCGTGCTCTTCTTCCAGCTTCGACAGGATCTCTTCACCCGTAGCGTACTGACCAGTACGTGTCTTTTTAGCGTTCTTGTCGAGCTTGAGTTTGTCGAACAGAATTTCGCCGAGCTTCTTAGGCGAACCAATATTGAACGACTCCCCGGCGATCTCGAATACCTCCTGCTGCACCAGCCGCATATCGGTTTCCAGCGTTGCCGAAAGCTCCGCCAGGGCGTTGACATCAATCGTGATTCCTTCTAGTTCGAGGTCAGTCAACACCTGCACCAGCGGCATTTCAACCTGATCGAATAGTTTATGGAGATTATCTTTTTCGAGCCGGGGCGAAAACGCTTCCTTTAGCTGCAACGTAATGTCGGCATCCTCACCGGCATACTCAACTACCTTCTGGACATCAACATCGCGCATCGTCAGTTGCCCTTTTCCCTTCTTCCCAATCAAGGCTTCAATTTCAACCGGTTGGTAATTGAGGTACGTCATGGCCATCATATCCATATTATGGCGCATTTCCGGCTCAATCAGGTAGTGTGCAATCATGGTGTCGAACAACTTACCCTGCACCTCCACACCATACTTTTTGAGCATCAGCAGGTCATACTTCAGATTCTGTCCAATTTTTTCAATGGCCGGATTCTCAAATACGGGTTTGAACTGATCAACAATCGCCTGCGCTTCGGCACGATCGGCGGGAACGGGTACGTAGAACGCTTCGCCTTTGCGGTATGAAAATGAAAGGCCCACCAGATCAGCCTCAACGGGGTCAATGGCCGTCGTTTCGGAATCGAAACAAATGCTGGTTTGCAGATTCAGGTAATGTACCAGACTCGCCCGGAGTTCTGGCGTATCGACCAGCCGATAATCGTGCTTTACGGAATGAATCGTTTTGCGTCGTTCAGGCTGATGCTCGTCAATCTCGTAGTCTGGGTATACGTCCAGATAGGCCGGTTGATCAGCCGACGATTGAGTAACCTCGGCACCGGGCGCATCTTCTATCGCAGCCGTATCGGTTACCGCCTTCGGCGTCGCATCGGTAGCCGACGCGGCTGGCGCGGCAACTTTAGTCCGTTTCGCCCTGGTTTTAGCCGGAGGCTCAGATGGGGCGGCAGGCGCTGCAGGCGTATCGTCAGCGCTAAAATCGAATGGCAGATCATCAGCCCCCGACGGATTGACGGCGCTCATGTTCGGGAACGGCAAGAAGGCTGGCTGATCGTCGCCCGGTGAATCGAACAAATCCATCTGCGCCGGAGCGTTAGTTTTAAACGCCGTTGGCAACGGTTTTTCGTCGTAGTTGCCCCCCAGCAGCCGGGTTTTCATCTGCCGAAACTCTAACTCATCCAGCAGCGCAGCCAGGCGGGGTTTATCGTATTCGGTATGCCGCAGCCGGTTTTCGTCAAAATCAACCGGTACGTCCAGATGAATGGTCGCCAGTTGTTTCGACAGTAAGCCTTGCTGACCATAGTTCACTACGTTCTCTTTTAGCTTGCCTTTCAACTGGTCGGCGTTCGCAATCAGGTTCTCCACGGATCCGAAATCGGCAATGAGCTTCTGCGCCGTCTTTTCGCCAATACCCGGTATGCCGGGAATGTTATCGACCGAATCGCCTACTAGTCCGAGCATGTCGGTTACCTGCTCAATACGTTCGATCTGCCACCGCTCCAGCACTTCGGCAATGCCCAGCTTCTCGGCGGGTTTGCCCATAAACGCCGGTTTGTAAATGTGCACATGCTCTTCGACCAACTGTCCGTAGTCCTTATCGGGCGTCATCATGTACACTTCAAAATCTGCCAGGGCCGCTTTTTTGGCAATTGTTCCGATAATGTCGTCGGCTTCGTACCCGTCCATGATCAGGATCGGGATGTGCATGGCCTCAATAATCTGCTTGATGTAGGGCGTAGCTACGCTGATATCTTCCGGTTGTTTCTGGCGGGTAGCTTTATACATCGGAAACTGCTCGTGCCGGAACGTCTTTTTGGATGAATCGAAGGCAACGCCGAGGTGGGTAGGTTTTTCTTTGGTGAGTACCTCGATCATGGCGTTCATGAAGCCGAAAATGGCTGAGGTATTTACGCCACGTGATGAAATGCGGGGCGATTTGCTAAAGGCAAAGTGAGCGCGGTAAATCAGGGCTAGCGCGTCTAACAAAAAGAGTTTTTTCTGTGGTTTGGCCATTCGATAATGATCACTAAGATGTCCCTTTCCGGCCGATCGGCAGGGTTTGCCAAAGGTCGGTAAACAGACGAATACTACAAAAATAGAACGGTTAAAGGTGAGTTTTGATTCAGATATATGGCGGCTAACTCATAAAACTAAACAGAGATTGAACCTGTTTCGAGGACACTGTTAAGCTTCTGAAATTAAGCCTTTCAGCTATGCAACGGCTGTAAATAAAACGAACCGCTTTATTGAAAGCGGTTCGTTTTTGTGGATTCTATAAGTAGGATCAATCTAGGGCAATAGCACCCGATCAATCTTGTGAATAACCCCGTTCGTGGCACTAATATCAGCGGCTACTACGTTCGACGCAGCGCCATTATTGCCTCGTCCGGTCAAGGTTACTGCATTGTTAGCTCCTACATTGGCCGTTACCGAGCCTCCCTGGAAGGTTGTGATAGCCGCTCCGTTGGTCAGCGTTGGCGAATAGGCCCGAACACCCGGCACTACGTGGTATGTCAGAATACTGGTCAGGGTAGCTGGCGGAGCTGCCTGGAGAGCTGCAGCGGACCCAAATCCTGCTGCCCGGAAGGCCGCATTGGTGGGCGCAAACACGGTTAAGGCAGTAGAACCACTCAGTGCTGACGTTACTGCAGTGCCCCCTAATTGAGCAGCGGCAGCCAGTAAGCTCAGCGACGTATCGGCAGCCACAACCTGTAGAATATTACCGGCCGGTGGCATCAGCACCCGATCAATCAGGTGAATAACTCCATTGGTAGACTGCTGGTCAGCCACAACAACGCGCGCGTTGTTTACCGAGATACCCGTTGTTGCCGACCCAGATGTACCAGATGTAGAAGCGGCTTTACTGATGTACAGCGTACCGTTACTCGTTAGCGACGACTGCTGTGCCGTTTGACCAGCGGCAATAGCCGACGAATTTATGGCCGTGCCATTGATAATATGGTACGAGAGAATTTGCTGAAGCGTAGCCGCCGGCGTCCGATTGATAGCGGCTGTGTCGGGGAAACCGGCAGCCCGGAACGCATCATCCGTTGGCGCAAAGATGGTGAATGGCCCTGCCCCGTTGAGCGTTGTAGCCAGCCCCGCCCGATTGACGGCGGCTTCAAAAAAGTTTAACTGTTTGTTCGAAATTACCGATAAACCAATGTTTTGTGGTGGGGGTACGTCTGGATTATCTTCGTCCCAGCAGGCGGATACCGTCATCGTTACGGCGACGGCTAGGATCACTAACAAAGGCACTCTACGCCAGGCGCTGTCGTGTCGTTTGGTGTACATAATTAGTTAATAAGCTAGTTAGTTGGGATACTTCGTGTACGCGATTTAATTCGGCCACTATCTGGCAAACGAATTACTCCATATTTTGTTTAAGCTGCTTTGCGTTAACCGCCGTGTTCAACCGCTTATGGCTATGTAAGCTATCTTTTGTAACACAACAAAGCCATCCCCAATGAGTGAGATGGCTTTGTTGTTCACGGGTAATGTATGTTGATGAAGTTTTAATTATGGCAGCAATACCCGGTCAATCTTGTGAATGACCCCGTTGGTGGCGTTGATGTCGGCGGTTGTTACGTTCGCTGCGTTTGTACCGTTTCCGCGGCTTAGTAAGGTTATAGCGTTGTTGCTGCCTACCGTTGCCGTTACAGACCCTCCGGCGGTAGTGATTGGTCCGCTCACAACGGTTGGCGAATACGCCCGGGCATTGGCAATCACATGGTTGGTTAGTACGCTGGTCAGACGAGCCGTATTCACCGTATCAATAACGGCTCTGGTGAAGCCAATTGCACGGAAAGCTGCGTTCGTTGGGGCAAGCACCGTTACTGGTGTTGTTCCACCCAGCGCTGACGTTACAGCAGTTCCACCACGCAGGGCAGCCGCCACCAGTAAGCTCAGTGACGTATCAGCCTGCGCCACCTGTAAAATGTTTCCTCTGGCTGGCATCAGTACCCGGTCAATGACATGAATAACCCCATTACTCGCCTGCCCATCGGCAGCTATAACACGGGCACCATTCACCGATATACCAGATCCACCCGATGCTGACGTTGAAGCAGCTCTAGTGATATACAACGTACCGTTCGTGCTGAGCGACGTTGGTTGAGCTGTTTGGCCAGCCGTAATTCCAGATGCAGGAATGGCCGTTCCACTAATCACATGGTATTGCAAAATGCGCCGAAGCGTGGTATCAGGTGCCGCATTAATAGCCGCTACGTCAGCAAAACCAGCCGCCCGGAATGCATCGTCGGATGGCGCAAAAACGGTAAAGGGACCAGGCTGGCTCAACGTAGTACCAAGTTGGGCCCTGGCCACTGCCGCTTCCAGCAGTGTGAATCGGTCGCCTGCCGTAACGAGTTCGTTTATTGTTTGAAGCTGCGGAGTATTGTTGTTGTCGTCATCGTTATTACACGCGGAGAGCGCAAATGTGCCAGCAATGACTAAAGTGGCTAGTCCGGCCCATCTTTGGCCAACTGATGCTTTTTTCATAAGTTGTAATATTTATGTTAATTAAGTGAAACCGAGTAGGCCTGCATCTGTCTACTCGGTTTTGCAAACACGATGTTCACAGTTTTGTTTAATACATTTTCTTTTTTATTAAACAGTCTGGCATTTTACCCAAATTTCCCTACCGGATATTTAACCAATTTCCAGTACCTCCAAAGCAACCGGTGTTCGTAACAAAGCGTCATCGTTTGAAAAAACGGTTCGCCTTTAAACTAAACAAGGGGACTACCTTATTGAAAAGCAGTCCCCTTGTAATGACGTGTTAAGCCCTTAAACGGTCGTTACCTGATCCGGTTTCTTAGTATCTCCGACTGGTGGACGGTATTTCTGGAACGGAATCTTCAGCAGATTGCCAACGTGCGAGTGTTCGTGCGGCTCTGGATGCGTATCAATCCCATAGTGCAAATCTTTACCGGCCATCTCGTGATACGTTCCAAAGAGCCGGTCCCAGTACGGAAAAATATTCCCGTAATTAGTATTTGTAACGGGCAATACATGATGATGGTGCACATGGTGCATATTGGGCGTAACAATGACCAGTCCCAGCAGACGATCAGCCCAGCGGGGTAACTCGATGTTCGCATGGTTGAACTGAGAGAGCCCGACCGACAAAGCCTGGTACATGAATACCAGCCACATAGGCGCGCCGGTTAGGAGTACAGCCAGCGTTGTAAAGGCAAACCGAATTACACTTTCGCCGGGGTGATGCCGATTGGCCGTTGTCGTGTCGACATACGTATCGGTATGATGAATCAAATGAAACCGCCAAAGAAATTTCACCTGATGCTCCGTCCAGTGCGCCAACCAGGCACCGATCAAATCCAGCGCCAATAAGCCAATTACAGCTTCTATCCAAAGCGGCCAGTTCACCCATTGCAGTAAACCAACGTGATTGCGAACGGCCCAATCGCTGGTTTGCAGAAGAATAAACGCCAGAGCAAAATTGACAATAATGGTCGTTAGGGTGAAAAAGATATTGATGCCCGCGTGGTGAAACTTCCGGTATTCGAATCGAAATAGAGGAACTGCACTTTCGATCAGCCAGAAAATAGTGATGCCGCCGACCAGAATGAGGCTCCTGTGCAGCGATGGAATATGTTCGAAGTAATCGACGATACGCTCCATACGTTTTACCCTATTTTATATGCTTATTCTACAAATATAAACAGCACCGACATAGTGTTTGGTTTGCCTGTTTGAAAAAACCGTCGTTGGTTTGCAACTGAATCCGGGTACGGCCCAATAGGGTAACCGGTACATTTCAGTTAACGGCTCAATACGAAATTATAAATGCCCCAACCCAAACACGCCCGAGAGTCCATAACGGTTATGACCGAAATGGTACTTCCTAACGATACGAATACGCTGAACAACCTGATGGGCGGCCGTTTATTACACTTCATGGATATTGCCGCGGCCATTGCCGCTCAGAAACATTCGAACCGCATTGTCGTGACGGCCTCTGTCGACAACGTATCGTTCGCCGAACCCATCCGACTGGGCAATATCGTGACTATGAAAGCGCAGGTAACCCGCGCGTTCAGTTCGTCGATGGAAGTGTTTATTGAAGTATGGGCAGAAGATATTCCGGCGGGCGTTCGGGTGAGCACGAACAGTGCGTTCTACACCTTTGTGGCCGTGGACCAGAGCGGCCGACCGATTGAAGTACCGGCGGTTATTCCAGAAACCGATGAAGAAAAAGACCGCTACGAAAGTGCGCTACGTCGGCGGCAGCTTCGCCTGGTCCTCGCTGGTCGGATGAACGCCCAAGACGCCACCGAATTGCGAGAGTATCTGAAAGTTTAGTGTGTTGTACTGTCATTTGCCAGGTCACTCTTGGTCTATCTGACTGTAATTAATGAGTTGAATGCCATTTTGAGCAATTAACGCTCGAATGCGTGGGTGCGTCCAGAGGTCAGTAACGCCTTGCCGGTCGGCGGCTACGTTTTCATACCCCTTATGGCGAAAGGCCCGTGCTTCGGGTGTGTCCAGGCCTGGATGCTCGATAAATATATAGGTCTTACCTGGCTTCAGTTTCGCCAGCATTTTTTCAAAACTGCCGAGCTTCTCAGCCAGCGTCGAATGAGCGCCCGCAAAACCGACAAATCTCACGCCTTTAGCCCGAAGACTATCGTCTGAATGTTCCAGGTTATATTCCTTGCACAATCGGCTGACTAACGCTTTGACTTCTTTGTTCATGCTCGTGCAATACATGTGCCCCGAAACGTGACTGATTTGCGGAATGTGCTTTTGCGCCACTTCGATCTGCGCCCTAAACTCTTTTTCAATGTCGGCGAGTTGCCAGTTGTTCTCCACGAGCGATTGCTTCGGGTAATGTATATTCGGCTGGACCATCGGATAAAAATACCCGTTTGCATCCTGCAGGCTGGGGCAATCGCTTATGGGTCGCCACTTCAAATTTTCCCACTCGCTGGTCAGCGTTAAGTGGATACCCACATCCGCCGTTGGGATTTTAGCCAGCATGGCTACGGCTTCCGGAAACCAGGGTGGAGGCACCATCACTTCGATTGACGTTTCGATCCCTTCCTCAAAACAGCGCACGATGGCTTCGTTAGCCGAGTGAGACGAACCCATATCATCGCCACGTACAATCAGACGTGGGGGTCTGGGCTCCTGATCGGTGGATTTATCCCCGTGCCGCTTAGCCCGCTCCTCTCTCCAGGAAGCTGCGTTTTCGATATACTGCTGGAGTAGATTTAGAAATCCTACTATATAGGTATAGTAACCTACTATGAATACGTGCAGTATTCTCTTCATGTTGTGCAATCAGTATTACGTCAACTTAAGCGAATCAGATGGAACAGCCTGCGGAGAGCAGGTACTAGCCAATGAATTTCCCCATGAAAATAGGCCATGCAAAATGGATACCATCATCACGATAGTCTCTCATTCTGCATGGCCCATTATTGTCTTTATCTGTCCCTATTGAGTTACTCGTAGCGACTGCCAGGCGACCAACTGCCATTGACCGCTTTTTTTCACGTACACATCCGTGTAGCGAAGTTTGAATTCGGTAGGCTGGTTATTGTTGTTCATTTTCACCTGCACAACTCCGTTCACAACCGCCGTGTTGCCATACAGCCGCACTTTCTGTTCCTGTGGCTGAAGACCCATATAATTCGATTTCCCCTCGACGATTGCCTGAATAAACGCTTGCTTGCCGTCCGTATTGCCATTGGAGTGGGTGTACATCAGATCATCGGCCAGGACTTTGTTCATTACCGCCTGATCTTTGTTTACCTGGGCGTCAAAGCGTTGTTTTTCAACGTCCAGCACCGCTTTTTCGTCGCCACTCTGGGCGCGGACAAGCTGAACAAACAAGAGAAGGCAAAGTGTTAGGAAAGATTTCATAATAACTTACGATTGTTAGGGCCGTCAGGCAACGTAGTGAACTGATTTGAATGATACAGAATACGTTCCTGGAAAGATGAATTCCAACGAATTCTACCGCTTTGCCGCAATCGACTCGACAATCGCCTGATAGACCAGCCCTTTAAACTTATCGTTCAGATCGCCGTAATTGTTCGGCGCTTTCCGGGTATACAACAGCGCGACGATGCCTTCTTTTAGGTCCACCCAATACGTAGTGCCGAAGGCTTTGTTGTAGACGATGCTACCATTCCGGGCCACGAGCACGCCAATGCCTGCCTGACGTCCACGCGCAATATAGTGTTGCAAACGGGCCGTACTCATACCGAGGAATTCGGCCGAAGCTTCTTTTAGTACGTCCTGAACGAGGGCTAACTTATTACGTCCTGCTGACCAGCGGTCGACTGGGCGGTAGCGGGCAAAAAATAACCGGCCATCAAGCCGGTTAAAATAAACAGTTTCATGAAAATCGGGAATTAGGAACCAGCGCTAAGATAGCTATTTCTTCGTACCCGTAATAGACCCGTATTTGGCGTATTTTACGCCCCCCCGTAGTCCCTGTGCGGTTGTCGATATAGCAATCTGCGTTTTGTCGAATGCGCCGGTAGCGGTGTAGGTAGCGTCAATTTTCGTGTTGTTTATACTAATCTGATCCTGCGTTTTGTCGATGATGGTAAAATTGGTACCGTCGCTCAACTCAGCCGTTAATCGTTCTTTTGTCGTGTTGTTGAACAGGATGTCCAGATATAGCTGTCTGGCCACTGTGCTTTTCGATACGGTGATGGCTGCGGTACCACTTTCGGGGTCGAGGCCGTCGCCGTCCGCGATTCGAATTGTAGCCTGATAACCGCCCTCATACGCCCCAACATACTGATCGCGGGGATCAACGTCGGGATCAGAACCACCCGATTTTTTACAGGCCGTAGTCAACGAACCAACGACAAGCAGAGCAACAAGCAGATTACGGAGCGATTGAGCGGCAGGACGAGTAGCCATATTGAATTGAAGATGGGTTAAGTTCTATATTGTCTATCAAACGCCGTGCCGGGTTTGCCAAGTATACACGTACCGGAAAAGTCATAATAAGACTGTTCATAAACGAACTCCTATTCCAGGCAGTAGTAGATTTTTGAACTTGCGGTGTTAGTCAAGTTTATCACTCTTCCACCCAAACATATAAAATGGAAAATCAAAACCGTCCCAATATTTTCACGTACGCACAAGTGAGTTGTCGCAAGATGGGTTTATCTGCTGACTAACATGCTTCGACGATGCCGAACAGCAGGCCGACCCTATAACATTGAATGAACAGACCTAGCTCCAAGTTAAACAACGAGTCTGAAGAGCCAAGATAAAGTGGATTCAGAATCTTCGCCGAATTGATTTACCATCAAGCCATTACAAATTCCTTTTAAAATTTCCGGTTATACGCTTACACTTTACCCATCAGGATGGGCTATTTTTAAGCCAGTAAACCGCGTAACGTATGCAATTCTCTCACCTCCACACGCACACCCAATACTCGTTGCTTGACGGGCAGGCCGACATCAAGAAGCTGATTAAGAAGGCTAAAGGTGATAACATGCCCGCCGTCGCCATTACCGACCACGGCAATATGTTCGGTGTATTTGAGTTTGTAGCTGAGGCCAGTAAACAGGGCATTAAACCCATTGTGGGCTGCGAGTTTTACGTCGTCGACGATCACCACAAAAAGCAGTTCACCAAAGAACAGAAAGACATTCGGTACCACCAGCTGCTACTGGCCAAGAACCCAACGGGCTATAAGAACCTAACGAAGCTTTGTTCGCTGGGTTATATGGAAGGGCTGTATGGCAAGTACCCGCGCGTTACGAAAGAGTTGATTGATAAGTACAAGGAAGGGCTTATCGCCACGACCTGCTGCATCGGCGCCATCGTCCCGAAAACCATTCTCAAAAAAGGCGAAGAAGCCGGGGAAGCCGAGTTCAAATGGTGGCTCGACCGGTTTGGCGACGATTATTACGTTGAGCTACAGCGCCACGAGATTCCCGACCAGATCAAAGCCAACGAGGTGTTGGTCAAGTTTGCCAGGAAACATAACGTCAAGATCATTGCGTCGAACGATTCGCACTACGTCGACCGCGATGACTGGGTAGCCCACGACATTCTGCTGTGCGTGAACACCGGCGAAAAGCAGAGCACGCCGTCGATGAAGGAGTTCAACGACGAGGAAGCCATGCCCAAAAACACGCGCTTCGCCTTCTTCTCGGATCAGTTCTATTTCAAGAACACCCAGGAGATGACGACGCTGTTTCACGACATGCCGCAGGCCATCGACAACACCAACGAAATCGTTGATAAGGTCGAAACGCTGAAGCTCAAGCGTGATATTCTGCTACCAAATTTTCCGATTCCGCAGGAGTTTCAGCTGCACGCCGACGACGTAGCGAACCAGTGGGAATACCTCAAACACCTGACCTATGAAGGCGCTCGAAAACGCTACGGCGAAATCGAGAGCCACGTACAGGAGCGCCTTGACTTCGAGCTATTTACCATTAAGACAATGGGTTTCGCGGGGTACTTCCTCATCGTGGCCGATTTCATCAAAGCCGGTCGCGATCTGGGCGTAATGGTTGGTCCTGGACGCGGTTCAGCCGCCGGAAGTGCCGTAGCTTACTGCATTGGAATCACCAACATTGACCCCATCAAATACGACTTACTGTTCGAGCGGTTCCTGAACCCCGACCGAAAGTCAATGCCCGATATCGATACTGACTTCGATGATGAAGGCCGTCAGCGGGTGATTGACTACGTCGTGCAGAAATACGGCAAACAGCAGGTTGCGGCTATCGTTACGTATGGTACCATGGCGGCTAAGTCAGCCATCAAGGACGTATCCCGCGTGATGGATTTGCCGCTCAACGACGCCAACGCGCTAGCGAAGCTTGTTCCTGACAAGCCGACGTACAACATGACGCTCCGGCGCATCTTCGAAGATCCGATTGAAGGGCCGGGTGGGCTGTCGAATTTGATTCAGCCTGAAGAAGTTGAGAACGTAAAGCGGATGCGGGCGCTTGAATCAGGCGACCAGAATGTAGGGCGGGCGATGAAGTTGATCGACACCGAGAAGGTACAGAACGTACTTCAGCAAGCGCGTCGATTAGAAGGAACAGTACGTAACACGGGCGTTCACGCGGCCGGAATTATCATTGCTCCTGATGATCTGTCGAACATCGTACCAGTCTCTACCTCGAAAGATACCAACCTCATCATTACCCAGTACGAGGGTAAAGTAATCGAGGATGCGGGCGTTATCAAGATGGACTTTCTGGGGTTGCGCAACCTCACCATTATTAAGGAATGCCTCCGGCTTATCAAGCAAAACTACGGTGGCTTCCTTGTTAACGGCGTCGAAACCGATATCGACGATATTCCGCTCGACGACCCCAAAGCGTACGAACTCTTCCAGCGGGGTGAAACGAACGCGATTTTCCAGTTCGAATCCGATGGCATGAAAAAGCACATGAAGGACCTGAAGCCTGACCGCTTCGAGGACCTCATTGCGATGAACGCCCTCTATCGCCCCGGCCCGATTGCCTATATCCCAAACTACATTGCCCGTAAACACGGCCGCGAAGAAGTTAAGTATGACCTGCCTGAGATGGAGGAATACCTGGCCGATACGTATGGCATTACCGTGTATCAGGAGCAGTTGATGCTGCTTTCGCAGAAGCTCGGCAACTTCACGAAAGGTGACGCCGACGTCTTGCGGAAGGCGATGGGTAAAAAGCAGAAAGACGTTCTCGACAAGATGAAAGGTAAGTTCATGGACGGTTGTGCCGCCAATGGACTTAACCTGAAAATCTGCGAAAAAGTCTGGACCGACTGGGAAGCCTTTGCCAGTTACGCCTTCAACAAATCGCACTCCACCTGTTACGCGTTCGTAGCGTATCAGACGGCCTACTTAAAGACATACTATCCGTCTGAGTACATGGCGGCCGTCCTGACGAGCTGCTTAGGTAACATCGAAAAAATTACGTTCTTCCTCGAAGAGTGTAAAAACCTGGGTATTCCGGTACTTGGCCCCGACGTGAACGAATCGGAACGCGTGTTTGGTGTAAACCAGAAAGGTGAGATCCGCTTTGGTCTGGGTGGTATCAAAGGGGCGGGCGACGCAGCCGTAGAAGCCATTATTGAAGAGCGCCAGGCAGGTGGCTTCTATAAAGATATTTTTGACTTTGCGATCCGGGTAAACCTTCGGACGGTAAACAAGAAAACCTGGGAATCGCTGGCCTATGCTGGTGCCTTTGATAGCATTGATGAATACCACCGGGCGCAGTATTTTGAAATGGCCGATGGTGATACGTCACCGTTTCTAGATAAGGTAATCCGCTATGGTAACAATTACCACGCTGAAAAAGCGGCTGCCCAGCAGTCGTTGTTCGGCGCGATGATGGGTGGTGAACCGATGCTTGCACGGCCTAAACCGCCAACCGTACCTGAATGGAACCAGATTGAAAAGCTCAAAAATGAGAAAGATGTAGTCGGCTTTTACATTACCGGTCACCCACTAGATGAGTTCAAGCTCGAATTAGAAGGTTTCTGCAACTGTACCCTCGACAGAATCTACGAGGTAAAAACGCCTGAAATCAAAGTGGCAGGTATCGTTTCCTCGTTGCAGACGAAGGTAGCTAAGAACGGTAACCCGTTCTGTATCTTCAAAATCGAAGACTACAGTACGTCGATTGAACTGGCGCTCTTCGGTGATGATTACGTCCGGCTGGGTCAGTACGTTGAGGTGGGTCGATTCCTGCACATCACGGGGAAAACGCAAAACCGCTGGAATTCCGACCAGCTCGAATTCAAACCCGTCACCATTCGGTTGCTATCGGAAATGCGCGAGAAGTTTTGCAAGGAACTACGCGTGTCGTTAACGCTCGATGCTTTGAACGCCCAGTTCGTGGCAAAAATCAATGAGCTGGTCAATGCGCACCCCGGCACCTGTACGCTGTCACTGAACGTCGTAGACCCGAATGAACGTATCGAAGTCAGCTTACAATCCAGAACGTTAAAGATTTTCCCGGCTAACACGCTCCTACGGGCGCTGGAAGCAATGGACGGTGTAACGTGTAAGGTCGCGTAATTTCGGAACTAATCGGCGTGTATTCGGTTTATGAGGGAGAAACAAGTTCAACTCAATAAACAGATTTCACTCATGGCAGCAGGATCACTTGCCGTAGAAGCGACCGACGCGAATTTCGAAGATCTTATAAATTCAGATAAGCCGGTTTTAGTAGATTTTTGGGCCGAATGGTGTGGTCCTTGTAAAATGATTGGACCAGTTGTTGAACAGCTGGCCAGCGATTACGACGGAAAAGCCATCGTTGCCAAAATGGATGTTGACCAAAACGCTCAGGTGCCCGCTAAGTTTGGCATCCGCAGCATTCCAACCCTGATGGTCTTCAAAAACGGCCAGTTAGTGGATAAAGTAATTGGTGCGGTTCCCCGCAACGTACTGGAGCAAAAGCTTCAGGCCGCCATGGAGCCAGCCGCGCTCTAATTTTAGAGGAGTAAATAAAGAAGGGAGGATAAGAGAAAGGAAGTATAAACTTCATCTCTTATCCTCCCTTCTTTATTTACTCTATTTTGTTTAGACCAACATCCGCATCGGATTTTCCAGCAACTCTTTAAACGTTTGCAAGAAAGCAGCTCCCGTAGCTCCGTCAACAACACGGTGGTCGCAGGAGAGTGTAACTTTCATTACGTTCGTTGGCTTAGCCACCGGAACGCCGGCCGCATCTCCTTCAAACTTAACGCTTTGTTTGATAGCGCCAATCGCCATGATGCAGGCATCCGGTGGGTTGATGATGGCCGTGAACTCATCAATGCCGAACATACCCAGGTTCGAGATTGAGAACGTACTGCCTTCCCAGTCTTTTGGTTGCAGCTTCTTTTCTTTCGCCTTGCCGGCCATTTCTTTCACCTCACCCGAGATCGTCGACAGCGTTTTCTGATCCGCATTCCGAACAACCGGTACGAGCAAGCCTTCGTCGACCGCAACGGCAACGCCGATGTTGACATACTTGTATTTCCGGATCTTGTCACCCAGCCACGACGAGTTGACATTCGGGTGTTGTTTGAGCGCTAACGCAGCCGCTTTGATCACAAAATCATTAAACGACACCTTCACCGGGCTCACACCATTTACGGTGCCGCGCAGCTCCATCGCCTTATCCATGTTGATCTCCATGGTCAGGTAGAAGTGCGGAGCTGTAAACATGCTTTCGCTTAGTCGACGAGCAATGGTTTTGCGCATCTGGCTAACCGGGATGTCCTCATATTCTCCCCCAACGGAAGTTGCTTGGGCCTGGGGCGCTGGCGCTTGAGCCGGAGCCTGCTTTTGCTCGGCAGCCGGTTGCGACACGGGCTGAGCAGCTGGTTGCGGCTGAGTAGCTGGTTTGGCCGACGGCACAAACGACTCAACATCGCTCTTCACGATACGTCCCTCTGGGCCAGAGCCGTGTACCTGCGCCAGGTTAATCCCTTTTTCTTCGGCAATCCGTTTCGCCAATGGTGACGCTTTCACGCGACCATTTGAGCCCGCTTCTTCGTCTTTTTCTCCGCCATAAGAAAGATCCGTTGCAGCATTGGCAGGAACATTGGCCTGCGGATTCTGCTGAGCCGTTGCATTTCCACCATCGCCCGAGGCAGCCGGTTGAGCCGGTGCACCAGCCCCACCATCGAGCAGCACTTTAAAGTTGGCACCTTTCTCGCCGACAACCGCAATGATGTCGTCGACAGCTACCGACGAGCCTTCTTTCACACCAACATAAAGCAGGGTGCCTTCTTCGTAGGCCTCCAGGTCCATAGTGGCTTTGTCGGTTTCGACCTCGGCCAGAATATCACCCGACTTAACGGTATCGCCTTCTTTTTTATGCCAGGCGACAATCGTACCCTCGGTCATGGTATCACTCATCTTCGGCATCCGGATGATGGAGGCATTTACGCTCTCTGCCGGAGCTGCCGATACCGCTTGTTTATCGGGCAGATTCGTGGCTACTTCACCAGCGGTACCACCACTGGGAGCGGGTGCCTCACCGGATGGAGCAGTCGGTTGAGGTGCTTCAGCCGCCGGAGCTGCTGCTTCCTGACTCCCACCGCTGGCGCCGTTGAGCAACGCTTTATAATCTTCGCCATCCGCGCCGATAACCGCTAAAACACCGTCTACAGGCACTGACGCTCCTTTTTCTACCCCGATGTACAGCAGCGTACCTTCTTCGTAGGCCTCCAGATCCATGGTGGCTTTATCGGTTTCGACTTCGGCTAGTACGTCGCCA
This sequence comes from Spirosoma knui, assembly GCF_054780635.1. Lineage (NCBI taxonomy): Bacteria > Pseudomonadati > Bacteroidota > Cytophagia > Cytophagales > Cytophagaceae > Spirosoma > Spirosoma knui. The sequence goes on from NZ_BAAGVY010000010.1 coordinate 117,711, forward strand.
CTTTTCACTTTATCGCCCACCTTTTTGTGCCACTCTGCAATGACCCCTTCGGTCATGGTGTCGCTCATCTTGGGCATTCTAATTAATTCAGCCATATGCAGCTATGTATGTATCGAGTTATACAAGAGATAGGTTTGGGCGTTGCTGATTCCCCGGTGGCGCGTTGTCATCGGAGGAAATGGGCAGAACAACCGGCCAAAATTAGCGCAAACCAACCAAGATTGTATCAGTTGCTCCTGTTTTCTATTGAGGGAGGAGAGAAAGAGAATGGGGAAGAGAGGGTTTATTTGTAGGCATTCTCCCTTTTACCCCCTTCTTCCCTCATTCCATTTATTCCACCCATAACACCAACCCTTTGAGGTAGCCTCCTTCCGGATGGAAAAGGCTGACCGGGTGGTCAGCGGGCTGGCTGAGGTGATGTAAAACGCGCACCTGCCGACCAGCTTCGATGGCAGCCGCGACGATAGTGTTGTAAAACAACTCCCGATCAACCACCTGAGAGCAGGAGAACGTAAACAGAATCCCTCCTTTTGCCACCCGACGCAGCCCTTCGGCATTCAAACGTTTGTATCCCTGCACCGCCCGATGCCGCGCAGATAAGCTTTTCGCATAGGCGGGCGGATCAAGCACAACTACATCGTACTGGTGATCATGTGCTTTCAGATACTGCATAACATCTTGGGCATAAGCCTCATGGTTACCGTCCTCAGTCCCAAAGTTAGCCTCTACGTTGCGGGTTGTTAAGTCGATTGCCTTCTGCGATACGTCTACCGAATGAACCTGACTAGCGCCAGCTTTAAGTGCATAGACTGAGAAACCGCCCGAATAACAGAACGCATTCAGGACCCGTTTGTCATGCGCGTACTGCGCCAGTAAGGCCCGATTATCGCGCTGATCCAGGAAAAAACCGGTTTTTTGTCCCGTTATCCAATCGACCAGAAACGTACTGCCATTCTCCTGCACGGGATGCGGCACGGGCGTTCGTCCGTACAGGTAGCCGTTTATGACTGTAGCACCATACTTGTCGGGTAACGTTTCGGCGCTTTTGTCGTATACGGCCTGGAGTTCGTCGCCGAAAACCGCCTTAAGCGCTTCGGTGATAAACTGACGCTCGCGGTGCATACCGATCGAGTGGGCCTGCAAAACCGCTACGCCATTGTACATATCGATAATCAAACCCGTACAGCCGTCCCCTTCGCCATGAACCAGTCGGTAGCAGTTCGTCTGACCCGTAACAATCGCCTGTCGGATACTCCGAATGTGTGTTAGCTTTTGGGTCCAGTACGGCAAATCGGGCGTAACGGGGCCACCTGCCGTAGCGGCAAACGAAAAGATACGTACCGCAATGCTTCCGTCGTGATAATGCCCCGTGGCGAGGTACTCTCCTTTTCGGTCAAACACTTCAACTACATCACCGTCGTCCAGATTCCCTTCGTACCGACCGATCGCTCGCGAAAAAACCCATGGGTGAAACCGCCGGACGGCTTCATCGCGTCCGGCCTGTAGATATAACTTAGAGAATGTCATTCGTTCCTGATAAAGAAGGCAAAGATACAACGACCATCTTTGCCGCAAGAGGTCTTTTTCGGACTCTCTTTGTTTCGGCCCTCTCGACAAAAAAAGTAGGGTAATTGCGTAGAAATAAGCGGCCTTTGCGTTTTATTGCTGCAAACCTATAGCAATCATGCAACGACGCAACTTTTTAAAACAGTCCGGCCTCTTAACGGCTGGTGCTTTTACGCTTAGTCAAACCGATTTACTTGCCAGTGCACCCGCTAAGCTCATAAACCCATTCGGTGTTCAGTTATACAGCGTTCGCGACGTACTGCCCAACGATCCCAAAGGTATTATGACTCAGTTGGCTCAGATGGGCTATAAGCAGTTTGAGAGTTACAGCGGCCCGAAAGGATTTCTGTGGGGGCTGGAGCCTAAGGAAATGAAATCGTTCCTCGACGGTCTGGGCGTTAAAATGATCAGTACGCACTTCGACATGAACAAGGACCTGGACAAGAGCATCGATATGGCGAAAGAAGTTGGCCTGAGCTATTTACTATGCCCATACATTGGCCCGCAGAAATCGTTTGACGACTGGAAAAAAGTGGCCGATAAGCTAAATACCGTTGGCGAACAGGTTCGTAAAGGTGGCCTGAAGTTCGGGTATCACAACCACGACTACTCGTTTAAACCTCTCGATGGCAAACTTCCGCAGGAGTATTTACTGGCGAACACGGACCCTAACAACGTGATGTTTGAGCTGGATCTGTGCTGGATCGACGTAGCAGGTGTCGATACCGTAGCCCACCTGAAACAATACGGCAAACGCTACGAACTGTGTCACATTAAAGATTACAAAAAAGTAAACGGCAAGCCCGTGCAGAATGACTTGGGCAAAGGCGACGTTGATTTCAAAAAGACGTTACGTGTGGCGATGGACAGCGGCATCAAGTATTTCATTGTTGAACAGGAAGAATACCCACAGGCCGTAATGACCAGTATGAAAAACGATGCAGAATACATGAAAACCCTGACGGTTTAATCAGCATTGGTTACTCCTACATTCGAAAAGCCTTCGACGTAAGTTGAGGGCTTTTTTTCATTCCGGATAAAAAGATCTGTTCCACCTGGTCGATTAGCCACGAAAAAGCGATTGGCTTCGTATTGGCCAATTCAGTTACTACGTATCGTTCGACTCATCCACGTTTCTTTATTTATATACACAACCCCTTACGCACGTAACGGCGCTGGGTTATCCAACTCAAACCGACTTAGTTGAGTTTGATATTCAGGGTGTAAGCGGCCAGCCGATCTGGGCGACAAGCAAGGTAAACAGCACGACGATGTGTCCATCCAGCAAGTTAATCCGCTGGAACGTATTCGGGTTAGAGTAGGCGCCGAACCCGGCTTGTATTATGTTCGGATAGGCACCCCAGACCAGTATTACTCTGTTAAGGTAATCAGGCAGTAATCGAAATCAGCAAATCAGGGCGGAAACGACAAGAAACTCTCCAGGTCCTTTTGAAAGGCTCGGCGAATTTCTACACATAATGCTGTCAGCCAGCGAGTTTCACTCTTCGCTACGTACCGAAAAGAGTCGCTTTAGCCAACTTTTCTTTTCTTCGACTTCTTCTTTCTGTTCGTCGTCGGTGAGCTGGTATTTTGCCAGCGCCCGCAAATCGGGCTGGCCGGCGTCTACCCAGCAGGTGTACCAGAAGTCGCCAACCATTTTTACCGACGCCCGCATCTGTCGTTCGACCTGCCCACGTAATTGCTCATGGTATTGCCGGGAAAAATCGGCGGAATACACCTTGGTGGTGATTCCATTGCGTTCCTCAAAGCCGTACTTACGCGTTTCACCAACATCTGCGGTGAGCTGACGTTCGAAACGCAGTACCGAATCCAGAGCCGCGTGGGCATTAAAAACCGCCCGCCAGGCCGACTTCTGGGGCGAATCGATATATTCGGCCTGCCCCGTCAGAAAATCGTAATTGGTGCTAAACAGCTCCGGCAGGCGCGACTCCCAGAATCCATGAATTCCCTGCTGATTGGTTAGCTGTCCATTATAGTTGCGAGTGGTATGGAGCGGCACGTTCGCATCGGCAATGTAATGGCCCAGATCAGCCCCTACCCGCAAAATCCGCCGAACGTTACGTTGCTTAAACGCTTCCGTCAACTGATACTTCGCCAGTTGAATGTGCCAGGGAACAATGCCATGCAACGCCAAACTATCGTCGCCATACCGATCAGTTGCGTCTTTGTAATAGCGGGGTAACGTAGCCGCCGACGTATCGGCATAAGCATCAAGATCGATAAAATGGCGGGGTGCCTCACCAGCGACTGCATACCGTCGTTTGTCGGGATTGACCGCGTTATCCGTTAGAAACGTAATGTGCTTTTTGAAGAATGGAATCATTTCCACCGGCAGCGTAAATACAGCCAGCCGGTTTATCTGTTGATGCGCGTAAAATCCCCACTGGGGTTGTCCACCTAAAACGCTACGTTGATCCGCCACGTAATGCTGTTGACAATCGTTCCTGCCCTTTCGCCAGGCTTTTGCATCACTAGTGCTCGTGATAAAAATTTCAACGAAAACTATTAACCAAATAAAACAGTTGTACATTTGACAAAACATAGTACTTTATCGCCAATAAATTTAACTTTTCAGATAAAGCACCATGTTTATCGAAACAAAATTTTGTCAATATACAAAAACACAAATAATCATGAATGCTAAGTCACGGGGATATACCCTTATTATTTTCCTTCTCTGTTCATTTGCATTAACAATCTACGGTGCTTATTCACCCGCAAGAAAAGCCCAGAAACAGCAGATTGTATGCATAAAATTCAAAAAAGGTGTTGAAAATGCAGCAGTTGAGCAGCACATGAACAGTTTCGCAGCTTTAAAGCACGAAATTCCACAGATCGTTAATTATACATCGGGTAAGACCATTTTGCCAAATCAGGCCACCACGAACTACGATGTTGTGCATTATTTGACCTTTCAAACGGAAGCTGACATCAAAATTTTTGAGCAAAGTGCGGCTTATAAACAGTTTGTTATCCAGAATAAGAACGTTTGGGAAAATACGTTGATTGTCAATGCTGACATTCGCCCCTAGCGGCCTGAACTTGTAAGAAATTTGGGCAGAACTGTTGATAATTCTAACCAAATTTCTTATTTTTGCGCCCTCTTATCGCGATAACGATTTCATTTTATACCGATGGCAAACCATAAATCAGCAAAGAAAGCAATCCGGTCAAGTGCCAAGAAGCGGCTGTTGAACCGCTACCAGCACGTAACGACCCGGAACATGGTAAAAAAACTACGTACCACGACTGACCACGCAATGGCTGTTGAACTGTTCAAGTCTGTTTCCTCAGCACTGGACAAACTGGCTAAGCGCAATATCATTCATAAAAATAAAGCGGCTAACAATAAGTCGAAACTGGCTCGGCTAGTCAATAGCCTGAAGACGGCTGCGGCTTAACTGCTTCTCGCACTACGTACTCGGAAACCTTACCTTTTTATAGGGTGAGGTTTTTTTATACCGTAAAATGGTGAATATTGGTGGTTTATCTCATTTAAATAAATCAACAGTTACATTTTACGGCACCGTAATGACCTACGAAAACTCTGGAACCATTCAAAGCTGGGCGGAAGAAGACCGCCCCCGCGAAAAACTCATGCTGAAGGGCAAAGCCGCCCTGTCGGAGGCCGAGCTGATTGCCATACTGATCAACTCGGGAACGATTGACCTCACCGCGGTCGATGTTGCTAAAATCATTCTGAAAAGTGTTGGCAACAACCTGAACGAGTTAGCTCGATTAAGCATAAAAGACCTTTCTAAATTTCGGGGTATTGGTGAAGCGAAAGCCATTAGTATCGTAGCTGCGCTTGAATTAGGCCGTCGGCGGAAAGAGCAGGACCGGCCGCAACGCGCTAAAATCACCTGCTCGCGCGATGCGTACAACGAAATGATTCCTCATCTGCTCGATAAGCCCCACGAAGAGTTCTGGATTCTACTCATGAACCGCGCTAACGAAGTCTTAAGGCCGGTACAGATTAGCGCGGGCGGTGTTTCAGGAACGGTTGCCGATCCGAAAATTATTTTTAAGCAGGCCATTGAGCACCTGGCGTCTTCAATGATTCTGTTGCACAATCATCCGTCCGGAAACCTGACGCCCTCCCAAGCCGATAAAGACCTGACCCGTAAACTCAAAGATGCCGGGCGTTTGCTGGACATTCCGGTCCTCGATCACCTCATATTCACCGACAAAGCCTACTTAAGCTTTGCTGATGAAGGCATCTTGTGAGGTTATTTCTAATCGTTAAGCAGACATGATTAGTCATTCATTGTCATTACGTTATCCATAGCAGATGAGTCCGTTGACGACTCATTTCCCGGCCAGTTTAAATAAGCGATGGCTACTTAATGACAATGAATGACTGATACTAACTATCTAAGCTTAAGCCCATGCATTACGTCTGCCCGGCTGAGTTCACGTACCTGACCGGGCGTCATGCCCTCGGCAGTTAGGGTCTCAATGGCCCAACGGACCAGACGTAACGTGGGAAATCCTACGGCGGCCGTCATTTTGCGTACCTGCCGGTTTTTACCCTCATGCAACGAAATGGACAGCCACGAAGTCGGTATGGTAGCCCGATAGCGAATCGGCGGATTACGTTCGGGTAAGAGAGGCTCTTCAATAATTTCAGCCCTAGCCGACAACGTGTTGTACGGTTTGCCATCCACCGAAATGGTTACCCCTTCGGAAAGCTGACGACATGCTTCGGCCGTTAGCTGACCATCTACCTGTACGTAATACGTCCGGTTGTGGCGAAATTTTGGGTTCAGCAGCCGGTGGTTCAGTTGCTTGTCGCTGGTAAGGAGCAACAGGCCTTCGCTATCCGCATCAAGTCGCCCAACCGGGTATACATCTTTTGGAAAGTCGAACTCCAGATCAGCCAGTGTGGGTTTATCCCCTTCCCGACTAAACTGCGAAAGCATCAGATACGGCTTGTAAATGAGAAAGTACATGTGTTACTAAAGAGTGAATGTTTTGGTAGTAGATCACTCATTCGCTCTTTCGCTCATTGATAGCCAAACCGGGCAATGGTCGGCGTGTACCGCGTCGGGTAGCATCCGGCAGTCTTCGATCTGCTCACGAAGGTTGTCGGTCACCGATGCGTAGTCGATACGCCAGCCTTTATTCCCGCTCCGGGCACCAGCCCGGTAGCTCCACCAACTGTACGCTACGCTCTCGGGGTGTTTGTAGCGAAACCCGTCCGTCATGCCGGTACTGAACCACTGGTCCATCCAGGCACGTTCTTCGGGCAGAAAGCCGGTGGTATTTTTGTTACGTACCGGATCGTGAATGTCGATAGGCGTATGGGCGATGTTGTAATCTCCAACTACAATTAGTTTCGGCCGCGTTTGCCGCAATGTCTGTACGTACTCGTAGAAATCCCGCAGGAATTCCATCTTTACGCCCTGCCGCACTTCACCTGTTGTACCCGATGGAAAGTAACAATTGAGTATAGTCAAATCACCAAAGTCGGTACGTAGAATACGTCCTTCGCAATCATAGATGTGCAAACCACAGCCCAGCACTACGTTTGTGGGCGGTATTTTCGAGAAGGTAGCCACACCCGAATACCCTTTCTTTTCGGCGGCATGCCAGTGATATTGATACCCTAGTTCTTCAAAAGGTTTCAGATCGACTACGTCGGTTGTCGCTTTTACTTCCTGAAAGCAGAGAACATCAAAACTATGCTGCGACAGCCAGTCGATGAGCCCATTGCGCATGGCCGCCCGAATGCCGTTGATATTGTACGAGATAAGTTGCATTGAAAAATGTGTTGACGAACGAAGCACTAGTCTAACGATTTACCTTGTCGTTTTACTTCTTCGATGATTTCATCGATCATGACAATGTCGTTCAAATCTTTAGTACGTCGCGCTAATACTTTTGTCTCGCGAAGATCATTTATGTGTAGAAAATAAACCGTTTGGCCACCTTTAGTTGTGAACGCTTTTGCTCGTTTCTTACAGGCAAAGTAGTCTAACCGGTGATGGATACTAGTTAGAACATCCATTGGAATATCGTGGATACGAATCATTTGCGGTTGAGTGAAATCAGCTTCCCGCATTCCTCTAACCTGATCTTCATCATAGCCGAATGTCAATAAAGAATTAACGAAACGATCTTTATTATCATTAGTTGGTTCAAGCCATAAGTCAACATCCTGCGTAAATCGCACTGCTCCATTTAAAATCATAGCTAAGCCACCAATAAGAATGTATTGTAGTTCATGTTGGTCAGCGGCTTTAACGAACTCCAAAAACTCAGAATTTTCTACATCCATGACGGCTTAGTAATAGTAATACTCTTTGTCAGTTTAGGCGGATTGCCGACTAAGCTGTAGTAGGTTCTTCGGAGCTTAACAAAAACCTGCCAGCGTTCTTCGGGGGTCATGGCAACCTGTTCCCGCACCTGATCTTCGTGTGGGCCGTTTAAGTCAGTGTAGAACGTAATCCGTCGCTTCTTTTCCATAGTTTCCCAAAATAAAAAAGCAAGAGAAGTACCGCCAATTGCAGCCTGTTCTCTTGCCTTCTTTTTCGTGCTTCGATTTACAACGGTCCCGTCACGAGTTCATCTTCGGCGGGCACCACTTTTTTCTTGTTAGTAAACAACAGAACAAATACAACGAGTACAACAGCGGCAATACCCGCTGGAATGAGCCACACCGACAGCCAGTCTTTCGTACCATCCGGGCGCGTATACATATCGAGTACAATACCCGACAGCTTCGAACCGATACCCATGCCGATGCCATACGTAGCCAGCGTAATTAGCCCCTGCGCGGATGATTTAATTTTCTCACCTGCTTTATTGTCGGTATAAATCTGGCCTGTTACGAAAAAGAAGTCATAACAGACACCATGCAGCACAATCGCAATGTATAGCATCCATTCCGACGACGCATCGCCGTAGCCAAAGCAGATGAACCGCACAATCCAGGCGATCAGGCCAACGATCAACATTTTCTTAACGCCTAGCCGGATATACGCTAGGGGAAGCAGCAGCATAAAAATCACTTCTGAAGCTTGTCCCAGCGACATCTTACTCTCTACGTTCTGCATACCTCCATCAGTTAGGGACGGATTCGCCATGGCGTAATAGAACGACAGCGGAATACAGATCAGCACTGACGACAAAAAGAAGATGGCAAATGAGCGGTCCTTAAACAGCTTGAATGCATCAAGACCGAGAATTTGCGAGAACGAAGTAGATACCGTTGCTTTAGGCGGAGTGTTAGGCAGGAAGAAAGCAAAAATGCCCAGCACTACGGCCGAATACATTGACAATTGAAATATAGCCACCTTATCGCCAAGCTCCAGAAAACCAACAATATTTGTAACAATAATCCATGCTAAAGTACCAGCTACCCGGACAAATGGAAAGGCATCTCTATTTTTTATAGTAGGGGAAAAAACGATAAAGAGACCTCCTATTATTAATAATACAACTGGAACTATTGTTGGAACCAGACTATCAATAAAAATGGATGTAATGAATCGGAAATAAACAAAGATTGGTACAGCTATAAGACACAAAAGTCCACCTACTATCTTTAACCATTTATATGACCCCTCATTATCTAAGTGAGTGAAGGCAATTGAGTTGGTCAGCGCGAGCGTTGGTGCAAAAGTAATGCAGTAGGCCAGAATCAGATAGAAGAACTGATTAGGATCCGTATTTTGCGTGATGAAAAACAATACAACCGCGCCGAGGAGGTTAAGTACACCCAGCACCTTCTGAGCGGCAAAGTATCGGTCGGCGATCATTCCCACAAAAAAGGGCGCAATGATCATCGCCAGCGAAAAGGCAGCATAGGCGTTGCCAACCTGATCGCCGGTTGCCTTTAACTCGGTTAATAAGTACTTACTCATCTGTCCGTACCAGGCTCCCCAGACAAAAAACTGGAGAAACATCATGACGGAAAGCTTAATACGGGTTGTAGAAAGCATTACGGTTACGTAGGTTAGATTTAAAATCTTGAAGGTATAAAACCTGGGCCATTGGTGCAAGATCAGTTCCCGTTTGCCCGGTGCCCGACTACACGACCAGCAAAGCCGCTATACTTTACTTTCGGGATACATTTTCTTGTGATTAGCGACCAGTATATCGTACTGCTGCTTCGTTAGAATAGCCTTGTACTGACGTACTTTTTCGGTCTCAACCTCAATCGCAAACACCCGTAATTTCTTGTTATTAAGACCCGATGACGCTTTCATCTTCTTCACGCCCTCGTTATACTTGACCGTGGCGTCGGTGATGATTTGCTTCGCCTTTGGCAACTGCTCGTCGGTCAGTTTAAGCCGCTGCTTATCGGCTTTCAGCACCGATTTAACGATCATACCCACCGTTGCGCCGTTGTTGAGAAAAACGAATTTTTCGTCTTCCACGGATTTAGTCTGCGCGAATGAATTTGTCGAGGTGCCTGCTAAGGCGACTAGAAGTACCAAGGCAATACAGATACGTTTCATAGTTACTGTTACGAATAAGCGGAGGAAATTTATTACCAACGAGCCTGAATGCCCGGCTAAAAATAAGCAATTAACCTGTGCTTCTGATTAACCCGGCTTGTTTACGCGATTAATTACGAAGTAATCAGGCCGGTAATTTACGCTACTCAGTATACGCTTGCAAAGCCGGTTCTAACAATAGACCCACTATAAGTTCAGTTGGAGCTGTCCCTGCTGGGTTGGGTCAGCAGCCTGAAGATTCGACATGGATACGCCCAGCAACCGCACCGGCTTTACCAGTGGAACAACCGAAGCGAGCAGGTCCAGAACGATACGTATCAGGTGACTTACATGGGGAATTAGGCCAAGAGTGGTATGACTGCGGGTGATCTGCTGAAAATCGGCGTATTTTACTTTCAGCGTTACGGTACGTCCGCTTATGCCCGTCCGTTCACAGTACGTCCACACGTCGTTTATGAGTGGCTCCAGGCCGTCTTTCAGCTCGGCTTCTTCGATCAAATCACGCTCAAACGTATTTTCCGAACCGACCGACTTACGAACCCGATTAGCCGTTACAGGTCGTTCGTCAACCGCTCGGGCAATGGAGTAGTAATGATGACCTACTTTGCCAAAGTGCCGGGTCAGGAACTGTTCCGTTTGCTGCCGGAGATCCAGTCCGGTGATAATGCCCAGCTGATTCATTTTTTCAGCCGTTACGCGTCCGATACCATGAAACTGCCAAACGGCCAACTGCTCAACAAAAGCCAGCCCCTGATTCGGCTTAATGACGAACAAACCATCGGGCTTACGGTAATCCGAAGCCAGCTTTGCCAGAAATTTATTGTAAGACACCCCGGCGGATGCGGTCAGACCAGTTTCAGCCTTGATTCGTTCTTTGATGGCTTGCGCAATCTGGGTTGCCGATTGAGTCGGGCCCGTACTAGCCGTTACGTCCAGGTACGCTTCGTCGAGTGATAACGGCTCGATTAACTCGGTATACTCAGCGAAAACAGCCCGAATCTGAGCAGAAACGGCTTTATAAACCTCAAATCGGGGTTTTACAAAAATCAGCTCGGGGCACTTACGACTTGCAACTACGGATGCCATGGCCGAGCGAACGCCAAACTGCCGGGCTTCGTAGCTTGCCGCAGCCACTACACCGCGCTCGCGCGATCCACCTACGGCTATCGGTTTTCCCCGCAATGCTGGATTATCGCGCTGCTCCACAGAAGCATAAAACGCGTCCATGTCAATATGGATGATTCTACGATGCTGGTCTACACTCATTAACAGCCTCTCTTACTATACAGACCAAATATATAGCAAAAGTCTATTACACGCCACTGGTGCCGACGGCTTAAGTGCTTGCATGGCCAATGTTATTAAACTATGGACACAATTTATAAAGCAAAACTCAGGTGATTCTCAGCACAAATTAGACTTGCGCTTCGCGATACACTTGTTTTTCATCCCGATTGACTATCAACTAAGATGCTGGGTAGAAAAACAACAAATGGGCCTTATTTCATGAAGTATATCACGAACAAACGCACTCGATTCGCACCAACAACTCGACGTACGTAGCTGGACACTACGTACCGGCCCTGACAGGCTTCGTTTCATAAAAGAGCTGTTAGGTTCCCGTTCAGGCTTTGCTTAGTTAGGTATGACTTATTAATCGTTACGCTGAAATTCATTTACCCCTCCATTGCCCTTTTCAACGCTATGCCTCTGCTTACGCACAATCGACGGAATTTCCTCAAAAAAGCGACTATCGGTAGTCTTATGCTGAGCATGGAGCCGTCACCCATCTTACTGAAAAATTCGCCTAAAGCAGGAAAACGGATCGGCATTATTGGCCTGGATACGTCGCACAGCGTAGCGTTTACGAAAGTGTTGAATGCTGCGGAGGCCAATCCCCAATATGCTGGCTACAAGGTTGTGGCCGCGTATCCCTACGGGAGTAAGGACATCGAAAGCAGTACGAAACGTATTCCCGACTACATCAATGAGGTAAAAAAACTGGATGTAGCCATTGTCGATTCCATCGACGAGCTGCTCAGAAAAGTAGATGTCATTCTGCTGGAAACGAACGACGGACGACTGCATCGGGAGCAGGCAGCTCAGGTTCTTAAAGCGGGGAAACGCGTTTTTATTGATAAACCGATTGCGGCCTCCCTCGACGATGTGATCGCTATATTTGAACTGTCCCGAACGTACAAGATTCCCATCTTTTCGGCGTCTTCGTTACGGTACATAAAAGGCATGGAAGGGATTGATAAACGTCAGGTATTGGGAGCCGATACGTTCAGCCCGGCCGTACTCGAAAAAACGCATCCCGACTTGTTCTGGTACGGCGTTCACGGGGTAGAAACGTTGTACACGGCAATGGGCACGGGTTGTCGGCAAGTGGTACGTATCAACACCGAAGGAACCGACGTTGTGGTAGGCACCTGGGCCGACGGTCGGATTGGTACGTTTCGGGGCACACGGACCGGCAAACACGACTACGGTGGAACAGTCTATACCCAGGCTGGCAACGTTCAACTCGGTCCGTACGGCGGCTATGAGCCACTGCTCAAAGAAATCATTACGTATTTTGAGACGGGAAAAGCACCGGTAAGTCCCGAAGAAACCATCGAAATTTTTGCCTTTATGGAAGCCGCTGACGAAAGTAAACGCCGAGGAGGCATAGCCATAAGCCTGGACAGCGTGCTGGAAAAGGCAAAAAAGAAAGCCGCCGTAAAGTGATAAAACTTGTGGCCAACCAACACTACTCATTTACGCTTAACCTTACGATCATTGCCAGTATGGAAAACCCCAAAAGCGCTCATTCTGACGACTCACGAAGAGATTTTATTCGAAAAGCTATATCTGGCACCGTCGCCTTGTCGGTAGGCGGTATTTTGCCCGGTTTTAGCGCCAAAAGTTACGCCAGAATACTGGGGGCCAACGAAAAAGTGCGGGTTGGCATGATGGGCATCAACAGTCGTGGCTTAGCCCTGGCGAGCAATTTTGCCCTTCAGCCGAACTGCGAAGTTATTTCCGTATCCGACGTCGATAAACGGGCGGCCGATAAATGCCTGTCAACCGTTGAACGTATCCAGAAAGCAAAGCCAAACGATCAGCCCGACTTCCGGAAAGCACTGGAAAACAAGGACATGGATGCCCTGATTATTGCTGCGCCCGATCACTGGCACGCACCGGCAGCGATCCTGGCGTCAGCAGCCGGCAAGCACGTTTACCTCGAAAAACCCTGTAGCCATAATCCACACGAAGGTGAACTGCTGGTGGAAGCCGTCAAACGGCATAAGAACGTCATTCAGATGGGTAACCAGCGACGCTCGTGGCCTAACGTAGCTAAGGCAATTGCCGAAGTTAAAAGCGGAGCCATTGGTCGACCCTATTTTGCCAAAGGCTGGTACACCAACAATCGAGCCTCTATCGGTACGGGTAAAGATGCAGCGGTTCCCGCCTGGCTGGATTACGAACTATGGCAGGGTCCAGCACCCCGACGCCCTTTTAAAGACAACCTGATTCACTACAACTGGCACTGGTTCTGGCATTGGGGTACGGGCGAATGTCTCAACAACGGTACCCACATGGTTGATCTGATGCGCTGGGGTCTGGGCGTTGACTATCCAACACGCGTGACCTCCTCCGGGGGGCGGTACCGGTACCAGGACGATTGGGAAACGCCCGATACGCAGGTAGTCACCTGGGAATTTCCCAACAAAACCAGCATGACCTGGGAAGGCCGAAGCTGCAACGGCCGCACCGTTGAAGGCACCAGCGTAGGCGTTATGTTTTACGGCGAAACCGGTTCGCTCCTGATCGAGAGTGGCAACTCCTACAAAATCTATGATCTGGACAACAAGCTGGTGAAAGACGTTAAGAATGACTTGACCATCGACCCACGTAATAAAATGGACCCGTCGCAGGCACTGGATGCTATTCACATCCAGAACTTTTTTGATGGAATCAAGAAAGGCACCGCGCTGGCTTCAGATATAGTCGGTGGGCACCAGAGCACCTTACTTTGTCAGTTAGGCAACATCGCATTACGTTCCAACGACACTCTGGCCATCGACCCAACGAATGGGCATATTCAGCGTAACGCCAATGCCATGAAACTCTGGAAACGGGAGTATCAGAAAGGCTGGGAGCCGAAGGTGTGATGGTATAAATACGACCGTGTTGCCGCTCCCGGTTGGTAAGCATAATTCATTTTTCAGTTGAAAACAGAGCCGATGCGTGTACAGATTGAGCAGGTTGATGCCCTAGAGGTACGGGTGTATACGACCCGACAGGAAATGGGAATGGCCGCCGGGCAGGATATTGCCGCCAAAATCAAGGAATTGTTACAGGAAAAAGAAAGCATTCGGATTGTGTTTGCTGCGGCCCCTTCCCAAAACGAAATGCTTGATTATCTGGCGTCTGCCGATGGAATCGACTGGTCGCGGATCGACGTTTTTCACATGGATGAATACGTCGGATTAGCCCCGGATGCGCCCCAGCGGTTTGCCTATTTCTTAACAACCAAACTATTCGCCAGCGTAAAGCCGCGTACGGTTTACCTGATCGATGATTCGGCGGGGGCCACGGCGGCTTGCGAACGCTACAAACAACTCCTCAACGAAAAGCCAATCGACATCGTCTGTTTGGGCGTTGGGGAAAACGGCCATCTGGCGTTTAATGATCCGCCTGTGGCCGATTTTAATGATCCGGAAGTTATTAAACGGGTGCAGCTCGACGAGGTTTGTCGGCAGCAGCAGGTAAACGATGGCTGCTTCCCCCAATTTGAGGCCGTTCCCGAAGAGGCTCTGACGCTGACCATTCCAACCTTACTTTCCGGCGAACATCTGTTCTGCGTCGTGCCCGGCAAAACAAAGACCCAGGCTGTAGAGGCCATGCTGAATGGCCCGATTACAACGGCTTGTCCGGCGTCAATTCTACGTCAGCACACCAGTTGTACGCTTTACGTTGACCAGGACGCCTACGGACACGTAACGGCATGACTAAACCAGATAGGCATCAGACAGATCAGGTTATCAATGGCTTGCATTACCAAACCGGTAAGCCCTTGACGGTTACAGTGCAGGATGGCCATATCAGCTACCTTGACATAGGTCCTGAAGCGTCTGATAACCTGCCGTTTATTGGCCCCGGCCTAGTGGATTTACAGATCAATGGCTTCCAGGGTATCGACGTCAACAGCGATACGTTGATGGTTGGTGACATGCACACGTTGACCCGTACACTCTGGGGGTATGGCGTTACGTCGTTTTGCCCGACAGTGATTACCAACGCAGATAGCCGCATCCTGCAAACGCTGGAAATCATCCGGGACGCTTCTCAGCGTTTTCCGCTGGTGAAGGCCTGCTTGGCTGGAATCCATCTGGAGGGGCCATTTATTTCTCCGCAGGAAGGTCCTATTGGCGCTCACCCAAAAGCGTATGTCAAAGCCCCCGACTGGTCCTTATTCGAGCGGTTTCAGGCCGCGTCCGGAGACCAGATCAAACTCATTACGCTCTCCCCCGAATGGCCCGGTTCCGCCGACTTTATTACGCGATGCACAGCGGCTGGCGTGATTGTTTCGATTGGTCATACCGCTGCCACGCCCGAACAGATTCGCCAGGCAGTGGAGGCTGGTGCCCGAATGTCGACCCATCTGGGAAATGCTTCGCATCAGTTGCTACCCCGCCACCCAAACTACATCTGGGAGCAGCTAGCCCAGGACGATCTGACGGCCTGCCTCATCGCCGATGGGTTTCATCTGCCCGACGCGGTACTGAAAGTGGTTATGAAAGTAAAAGGCCAGCAGGCCATTCTGGTGAGTGACAGCGTTGGGCTGGCAGGCTGTCCGCCTGGCCAATACAGCACACATATTGGCGGAGAGGTTGTGCTAACAGCGGAAGGAAAACTGCATCTGGCGGGGTCACCTAACGTGTTAGCGGGATCTGCTCAGCCGTTATTCTGGGGTATCCAACACCTCCTCAACCGCAAACTGGGCACCTTGGGTCAGGTTTGGGACATGGCCTCTGTTGGCCCCAGCCGCAGTTTGGGTTTACCACAGCAGCAAGGTTTAGGCGTGGGTGCTCCCGCCGACCTTGTTACGTTCCAACAAACAATAGAGGGCCTGAACGTTCTCGAAACCTACAAACAGGGCGAACTCGTGTATCGGTTTCATTCCGAAACTTCCGTTCCCACCGGCACTCGGTAACCAAAACGCCCAACCAGCTTGACCAGACCAACTGACGAAAACATGGAAACACCGGACTTAGTAGACAACCAGCCCCTCACCAAGCAGAACGTAACGGGTTCCATTGCGATTATTGGGATCATGTTTTTTGTCTTCGGTTTTGTCACCTGGATCAATTCCATCCTGATTCCGTATTTCAAGATCGCCTGTGAACTGACGCATTTTCAGTCTTATCTGGTCGCCTTCGCGTTCTACATTTCCTACCTGGTGATGTCGATGCCCGCTTCGGTACTGCTGAAAAAAGTCGGCTTCAAACGGGGTATGATGTTCGGCTTCTTCATCATGTCATTCGGTGCGCTGCTGTTTGTTCCGGCGGCATTTACGCGAACGTACGCCCTGTTTTTGATGGGTCTGTTTACGCTCGGTACCGGTCTGGCCGTTCTCCAGACGGCATCGAATCCCTACGTAACGATTTTGGGGCCTATCGAACGGGCGGCCCAGCGGATCAGCATTATGGGTATTTGCAACAAAACGGCCGGTATCATCGCCCCGCTATTATTTGCCGCGGTGATTTTGCGGGCGTCCGACGCCGAGCTGTTTAAGCAATTGCCCCTGATGACATCCGCCGACCGGAACGTAGCGCTGGACGAACTGATCCAACGAGTGATCGTGCCCTATGCCTGCGTAAGTGCGGTGCTGTTTGGGTTAGGATTGTTTATACGATTTTCGGTCTTACCCGAAATCGATACGGAGCACGAAAGCGAGATCATTTCCGCAGCCAACTCGGATAAAACCAGCGTTTTGCAATTCCCGCATCTGGTGCTGGGCGCTCTGGCCATTTTCTTCCATGTAGGCTCGCAGGTAATCGCTATCGACACCGTGATCGGATATGCTACGTCAATGGGCGTTTCGCTCCTAGAAGCGAAAGGATTTCCGTCTTACATTCTGTTTGCCACGATCTGCGGCTACATTATCGGCATCGCCACCATTCCCCGCTTCATCCGGCAGGTCAACGCGTTACGTATCTGTACGTTACTAGGTGTATTGTTTAGCTTGGGCATTCTGTTTGCTCCCGGAAACCTAACCCTGTTTGGCCATAATATGAGCGTTTCATTCTGGTTCCTGGTGATTTTAGGCCTACCTAATTCGCTGGTTTGGGCGGGTATATGGCCATTAGCCCTGTCCGGTTTAGGCCGATTCACCAAATCAGGCAGTTCGCTGATGATCATGGGGCTGTGCGGCAACGCGATCATGCCCCTGATATACGGTTATTTTGCCGACCGATTCTCGCTGCAGCAAGCGTATTGGATACTCCTACCCTGTTACCTGTACCTCCTGTTTTACGCGGCATACGGGCACAAAATCAGACGCTGGCAATAGTCCTCGGCCATTCGGTACGCTCACTGCCTTAAACAGTTGTTGGCGATGAATTTGTGAACTGTAGGCTGGAAGACATTTTCAGCGTACCCTCACGGATACTACTGCGGTCACTCCTGGCGAGGTCGGTGGTTCCGCCTAAGTCTTAAGTTATTCGGATATGCAGTTGAGCGGTAAATAACCGCCATTTCCTTCATAGTACGCTACTCGTTTCAAAGTCAATCCTATCAACAATACGTATCTTTGCAATAATTCATAAAAAACACGTATATGGGCAAAGTAAAATTAACCCTCACGGTAGAAGAACGGGTTGTGGCTCACGCTAAACTGCTGGCTAAACAACAGCGAAAGTCGCTGTCTGAAATGATTGAACAACTTCTGACCCCTGCTGATACAGCGCTGCCCGAGTCTGCCCCGACTATCCCCAGCGCACTACGCTTACGGGGCATTGCCAAAGGAACGCTAAGCCGAAAAACCGACAAGCAGATTCGGGACATGATGTACAAAGACCGCTACGGCCTATGACCATTTTTCTGGATACGAATGTGGTACTCGACTGGCTGCTGGACCGGGACGATACGTATGCCGAGGAAGCAACCAGCCTATTTCTGGCCGCCGAAGAGAATCGTCTCACAATCTACATTTCAGCCGGTTCAGTATACACGGTTGCCTATGTGCTGCACCGTGCTGGAAAACGCGGTCAAAAGCTGCGCGATGCCTTGCAGAGTTTTCTAAATCTGGTAGAGGTCGCCGGTGCTACTAAAAATACGTTCGTAATGGCCAGTCAGTTAATGACCATCTCAGATTTAGAAGATGGGTTTCAGTATCAAACCGCGCTGGAAAATCGGTCCATTCAGTATTTCGTGACGGGCAATACCAAAGATTTCTGGCAGGCAGACCAAAGCCAACTGCCAGTTGTGACACCCACCGAAATGGTTGCCGAATTATAATGATACGCATGTTCTACAAAGATGTCATGCCTAGAGCATTCACGTACCACCTCATTATTTAATCTACGCTGTAGACACGGCATCTTTTTCTGGTCTGTACCATGCCATACTTACTGATCAATGGAGTAACCAGGTCGGTTCTAAACTTCATTTGCCGATACAGAACTTGCTGAAAATCGAATCCAGTAAGTCGTCCGTAGATATCGCGCCCGTTAGTTGTCCAAGGTGTTGCAAAGCAACGCGTAAGTCCATAGCCAGCCAATCGGGCGTTACGCCGGAGTCCAGTCCGGTTATAGCCCGCGCCAGAGCATTGTCGGTGCCGGTCAAGTGTTCGTGGTGACGGGCATTTGTTACTACAGCGCTACCGGTCTGCACAGCCGCATCGGTTCGCACCCGAGCGGATAAAGCCGCTTTCAGTTCATCAATGCGGGCATCTTTCGCCGAAATCCAGATAATGGGCTCATCAGCAGCTAGTTCTAACGCCTGTTTTTGTTCGCTCGTAATGGCGTCAAGTTTGTTGCCAACTAAGAGATACGGCTTTCCGCTCTCCCGAACATCCTGGATCGCTGTGATCAACTCATCGGGCGTAACGTTCTTTCCGTCGAACAGGTAAAGGACCAGGGCGGCATCCCGCATTTTTTGCTGCGTACGCTCAATGCCAATGGCTTCAATCTGGTCCGTAGCCTGACGTAACCCCGCCGTATCGATCAGCCGGAACCGGATCCCGTCAATAAATAATTCGTCTTCGATTACGTCGCGGGTCGTCCCAGGAATATCCGACACAATGGCTTTTTCCTCGTTCAGCAAGGCGTTCAGCAGGGTCGATTTACCAGCATTAGGCCTACCGACAATCACGGTAGGAACTCCATTTTTTATGGCATTACCGGCCGAGAACGATTCGATCAGGGGATGGAGCACCCGACGAATGTCGAGCATGAGTTGTCGCAACTGGTCACGGTGCGCGAACTCAACGTCTTCTTCGCCAAAATCCAGCTCCAGCTCTACCAACGCCACGAAATCGATCAGTTGCTGACGTAGTACGTTTAATTGTTTCGAGAAACCACCCCGTAATTGGGTTAGGGCAGCTCGGTGGCTGGCTTCCGAATCAGAGGCAATCAGGTCAGCTACGGCTTCGGCCTGCACCAGGTCAAACTGCCCGTTTAGAAAGGCACGCTGCGTAAACTCACCCGGCCGCGCCAGCCGAACGCCTTCCTGCGTGAGTCGCCGTAGAATTTGCTGGATAATGAATTCTGAGCCGTGGCACGAAATCTCCACTACGTCTTCTTTGGTGAACGACGTTGGGGTGCGGAATACCGTTACGAGCACCTCGTCGATGATGCCGCCATCGGTATTACGTATGGTGCCAAAGTGGGCGGTATGGCTCAACTGACTCGTTAAGTCTTTACCGCGAAAAATACGATTTGTCAGTTCGATCGCCCCCTCTCCCGACACGCGAATAACGGCAATAGCCCCAATTCCGGGTGCGGTAGCCAGGGCGGCAATGGGCTCTAACTGAAGGATTTCTAGATCTCTGCGGTCTGTCGTCACGGATAACTTTGTTTCTGCTTCCACACGCTACGTTCCTCTGTGGCGTGTGATCCGTTGATCGTCACGCAGCGGACGGAGTTAGTCGGGCAGGAATTAACTTCGAAAAAATAGGCAACTTATTCACGGCTCCCACCAATTGCTTTTCAAGCGAAACGGAGGGGATATTCAACAGGTCAGCGTACCTGTCGCCAAGGAAGAAACGCATCTGAGCCGCTGCCAGGTTCCGGAACGTATCGCTGCCGAGCTGTTCGCCGATCGAGTTTAGCAGCGATTTTGTCAAACCAATGCCTGCTTCGGAGGGCGCAAACTGCCGCTTGGCAATCATACGATCCAGCAGAAAAGCCTCCCGCAGGTTTTGAGGAAGCAGTTCTTCGGTCACCCCATTCAGATAGCCAACTACGTTGATATGGTGCAGGTACGCTTCTTCGTCGGCTTCACTGGCCTTTACACCTGCTTTTCGTAAGCCACGAATAACGATGTAGGAAAACGCACCACTCGTGCCTGCCATGTCTTCCTGGTTAACGGGATACCCCCATTCCATGTTCCAGCGCCCACTATGCAGCGAAAACCAACGTACCGCTGCGTGAATGAGCCGGATTTTCAGGGTGCGGTTTATGGCGTTTACCTCACCCCCGGCCCCTCTCCTGGGAGGAGAGGGGAGTAAGTGTTCGCGTATTTTGCCCCCCTCTCCTCCCAGGAGAGGGGCCGGGGGTGAGGTAAGCGCCCACTCTTTCGGGTTATTCACGGCAAACACCCACTCACCGGTTTCCTGCAAACGCCGGGTCGTATCGCTTTTGATCCGTTCGGTCATCCACAGCACCTGTGCCCCGTGAGCCCCCAGGTAACAGTAGGGCAGGGAAAAGGTGCCAAGTACCAGACCAATGAGTCCGGCATGTTTCTGAAAAAAGGCCATGCCCCGCGCCATAAGGTCCTGATCAGCCCAGGGTGGTAGTTGACTGTACTCGTTAAAAAACGCCTGAACAACCGCTGGCTGCTGACCTAAATCAACTGAGCTGGTGTCTGCCAGCCAGCGCATAAACATACTCAACGCCTGCGGTCCACCTGCTTCGGTCACAGCCGCAATTACCGCATCGGCCGGGCCATCACCCTGCTGGCGATAATTCTGCAATACGTCATTGGAAAATGTACGGGCGGTCTTGATCAGCGCTGGCATCTTGTTATTGCGGTTGTAGACGGATAACGGTACGTATACTCATTTGGTTTACCCCGACCACCCCAATGCCCGACTATTCTCAGATCCGGATCTGCAGGCCGTCGTAGCCCAGCCGGATCGTTGCCGGAAGCTCTTTTTCGACTTCGCGGTGCAGGCCAAGTTTATGGCTGATGTGCGTAAAATACGTCTTCTCCGCACCGATGCGTTCGGCTAACGCAACCGCTTGATCAAGGGTAAAATGCGAAATGTGGGGCTGGCGCTGGAGTGCATCGAGCACCAGAATGCGGGTGCCTATTACCTTGGGCAGTTCCTCTTCAGCAATGTAATTGAGATCAGTCAGGTACGTAAAGTCCCCAATGCGAAACCCAAAAACGGGTAGCTTATGGTGCATCACTTCGATGGGAATGATGCGAATGCCGAGCACTTCAAACGGCTCGTTAGTAATCTCGTTGATTCGGACGCGCGGAACGCCCGGATATTTATGCTCTGCAAAGACGTACGCAAATTCGCGTTGCAGCTGCGCCAGTACCGTTGGACGGCCGTATAGAGGAATATCGCGTCCCGACCGAAAATTATAAGCCCGAACCTCGTCGAGGCCGGCGGTATGGTCCTTATGCTCGTGGGTGAACAAGACAGCATCCAGTTCCATCAGGTTGAGTCGCAGCACCTGCTGGCGAAAGTCGGGACCCGTATCGACAATGAAGCTGCGGCCCTCGACGGCGATGTGAATGGACGACCGTAGTCGTTTGTCCCGAAAATCAACGGATCGACACACCTCACACGTACAGCCAATCAGCGGCACCCCCGACGACGTTCCCGTACCCAGCAGCGTGATAACCATAAAGAGCGAATTAGTGAATGGGCGAATTAGTGAAGTGCGCAAAGACATCCACTAATTCACCTATTCGCTAATTACTTATCTGTTAGCTGATTAACGACCTCAACCAACCGGTCGAAGTTCAACGGTTTCACCAGCACATCATTAAAGCCAGCCGTTTTAAATTCTTCTTCCGTATAGTTTTTGGCGTTACCGGTTATGGCTACAATAGGAACATTCGCCTTCGTCTGGTCCGACAGTGCGCGTACGCGTCGAACGCACTCCATGCCGTCCATAATAGGCATGTTGATGTCTAATAATAAGATACTGAAATCTTCTTTTTCCAGAATTTGCAATACTTGCTCACCGTTCTTTACGGCGGTGATGTCGTAGTTCTGAAACTCAAGAATTTTACGGGCCAGATTCTGGATAACGGAGCTATCTTCGGCAATCAGGACGCGTTTGGAAGCTGACATAAGGCTTGTGATATCGGGTTACGTTTAGCGTGGTGAAATTAGCAGTTAAATACACAAACGCAAAAACGACTCCTGACTAGGTATCCATCCATCAAGCCTTTTAGTTTTCACACCTGATTACTTTGCTGTGGGCGACGTATCAACTCATCGATTCAGGACAGGGCTTCGGCCAACTACTATAAAGCTTTGTCTATCAAAGTATTCGATTGATCAGATTAAAAAATTTAAGCTCCCTAACGTAATCTGGTAAAAATAGAGCCTGTGATCGCCTGATCAGCATGTTGCTATTTTGCTGAGATTAATTTGTATTAATACGGTACAAGCTATCCATTTTTCTTTTACTTTTATTCTTCCAAGCCAACTCAACCGGCTTCAATTGTCTGCTCTCTGTTCCATTCTCTTCGCGTTAGCGGCTGAATGGTTTCCCCGCCCGTTTTTAGCTGCGGAAGTAAGCTAAGCTTTCCTCTTTTTCTACTTTATCCGTTAAGATTATGAGACTCACCGGACCGGAGGGTGTCTTAGAGCTGACTATTCTGGATTACGAATACAGCGATGCACCCCGTTTCCTAGACCGCAACTGGCTTATTGTAAGCCTAAAAACGCAATACCACAGCCGGGAATGCGTGCGTACAGCCTCGATTCTGTCGACCTGGGAACTTGAACTTCTGGCCAACTGGATGCAATCGGTAGCAAACGAAGATGAACTGTCGCCCAAGCTAACGTTCATTGAGCCCGCACTGGGGTTTAGTAACGTATCGCGGGGGTACGGCGACTATCGGTTCCGGATTAAGCTAAGCTCGGATGCGCAGCCTGACTGGCAACGAGGCCCTATGCCATTCTATATGCCTGTAGCTCCCGACAAAGGCGAACTACAAGGGGCTATCTCCGACCTACGGCACCAACTCAAGCGTTTTCCAGTGCGGGATTGAATAAGCTCTCCCAGTCGGCTTGTTCGTTAAGCCGACTGGGAGAAAATAACTAGCTCTGCTGACTTAGCTCTTCTACAAAGTCAGCGAACGCGTGTTGTAAGGCTTCCAGCGCATCAGACAAGCCGCTCGTATCATTCACTTTCAGCTTACCCTCGGCCGTCCGGGCAATGTCTGCCACCCGCGCCACTCCAATCGTCCCAGCGCTGCCTTTCAAGGTATGCAAATGGCTCTTAACGGTCGGAATATCGCCTAATTTGTAGGCATCAACGGCACCATGCACGAGTTCGGTCGCTTCCGTAACAAACTCCTCCATAATACTGTCGACCAATTCCTGACCACCGATATCGCGCAGTTGCCCAACAATCTCAGCATCAATAATGGGCAGAGCGGGCTCCGGCGCTATTGGCTGTTTCGGCGCGGGTTTCGGAACGTCGGTACGTTGTTTGGCCCGACTCGCGTCGGCAATCTCTTTGACTTTTGCAATCAGGCTCTGCGCCCGGATCGGCTTGGCAATGTAATCGTCGAGCCCCTGACTGATGAAGCGCTCCCGGTCTTCCCGCATCGAATACGCCGTCATGGCAACAACCGTTGGCAATTGCTGACCAAACTGATCGCGCAACCGCCGGGTAGTCTCTACGCCGTCCATGTCGGGCATCTGAATGTCCATGAAGATTACGTCGAACGAAGGCTCCTGCGCTACGCCCTGGCTCCTTTGGACAACCGCGTCAATGGCGGCCGGGCCGCTGTCGGCTGTGGTGACAACGCAGCCCGCTTTGCGCAGGATCTCACTGGCCACCTTGCGGTTTACAGCATTGTCGTCAACGAGTAATACGTTCGGGTGGTAGTCGCTGAAGAAGTTGGCCAGTGTAATCTCGGCGGCTTCGGTTGTCTGCTGCGTAGGACTGATGCTGGTTTCTTTCAACTCGATCGTGAACCAGAACGTACTACCTTTTCCTACCTCCGACTCCACGCCGATCTCGCCTTTCATCAAATGGGCAAGCTCCTTCGAGATGGCCAGTCCGAGTCCGGTGCCGCCGAATGATTTACGCGACGACGTATCGACCTGACTAAACGAGTTGAACAAGAGGTTGATATTTTCCGGCGAGATGCCGATACCCGAATCCCGGACCTCAATCCGGATGCGGTTGAATTTACCCCGTTTGCTGATCAGCGAAGCATAGACACGTATCGCGCCGTTCTCGGTGAATTTAATCGCGTTGGAAGTCAGGTTCGATAAGATCTGCAACAGCCGCGTCTGATCCGCAATCACGAACGTCGGCAGGTCAGGCGTCAGGTGATACGTTAGCTCGTTATTTTTTGAGTGGGCCTGCTGGCCAAATAAAGCAATGAGCTTCTCGAAGATTTCGGTGAAGGCCACCGGCGCTTCGTGCAGCACCATCTTACCGGCTTCAATTTTGGACAGGTCGAGAATGTCGTTCAGGATATTCAGCAGCGTTTCCGACGAGCGTTTGATTGTTTTTACGTAGCTGCGCTGCTCCTCGTCCAGTTGCGTATCGTTCAGCAGGTCAATCATGCCGATAACGCCGTTCATGGGCGTGCGGATTTCGTGGCTCATATTCGCCAGAAACCGCTCTTTCACCTTCAGCGACCGTTCGGCTTCGTCTTTGGCTTTCACCAGTTCGGCCGATTGGCGCTTGAGTTCAGTGATATCACGCGCCAGCACCGCCACGACCGAGTCAGACGCCGGATCGTCGTTGAGCAGCAGCATGTTAAACATAAACTGCCGTTCCGACCCATCTTTTCGGCGCATGCTAGCCTCAAAGTTGCGGAGACTGCGGTTGCGTCCGAGCTTGATCATGGCCCGGTGAATAATGCTCTTGTCAATAAAGAAATTCGTTACGTCTTCGCCCAGCACTTCGTCGGGTGTATAGCCCATCCGTTTAAAGACCGACGGACTGATCATCGTAATACGTCCTTTGCGATCTACCCGCGCGTAGATGTCCTGAAGGTTTTCGAAAATACCCCGGAATTTCTCTTCGCTCTGGCGCGTAGCGATTTCGGCCCGCTTTCGATTCGTAATGTCGCGGGCAATGCCGGACACTTCGTCGATTACTCCGCCCGCCAGCAGAATCGGATTCAGGTGAAACTCCAGGTACGTCTCCCCTTTCTGGTTGTCGAAATGAAGCTCAAAATTCTGCGCGAAACCCCGAAATGCCTGCCGGTACTTTTCTTCCAGCATCTTTCGGTTTTCATCGCCAATCATTCGCCAGCCGAGATTTGGGGCGCTGGAGTGCAAAGTTGGCGTTTCGTCCAGCTGATACTCGATCAGTCGCGCATAGTTCTTGTTAAACGAGGTTAGTTTCAGCGCTTTGTTGACCGACCAGATCAGATACGTACTGCTGTCGAAAATAGCGTTCAGCCGGGCGTTCTGCTTATCGAGGGCGGCTTCGGACTGTTTGCGGGCGATGGCCAGGGCGACCTGACCCGAGATAAATTCGAGCAGTTCCAGATCACGCGGGCCGTAGATTCGGGCGTCATCATACGATTTCACGCCGATGATGCCGGTGATCTCGTCGCCAATCCGCAGCGGGGCCGTCAGCATAACCTGCGGCTGAAGCTGACCATATAAATCGATCGTGTGCTGATCGGCCAATTGGCGAATATCTTTTTCGTACAGGAACAGCGGCTTATTAGCGCGGATGGTGTATTCGGTCAGTCCATTGCCAAGCTTACGTTTGGTGAAGCGCATGTTACCACCGAAATATTCATCGACATAATACGGGAACGACAGATACGTCTTGCTGGAGTCGTAGAGAGCAATAAAGAAGTTGCGAGCGTCGATAATGTTGCCCAGTTCCTCGTGAATTTTCTGATACAACTCGTCGAGGTTCGGCGTGTTAATGGTCCAGTTGGCAATGCTGTAATATAGCTTCTGGGATTTTTCGGCCCTGATTTTGCCGGTCGTATCGTGCAGAATACACCGAAATGCGGTTGGTCGGCCGTTGTCGAACCGGCAGTTTACGCTGCCTGACAGAAACAGCGTCTTGCCGGATTTACTCCGGAACACCGTTTCAAAATACGGGAGTTTGTCGCCTTCCTGAATGCGTTTGAGCAGCGATAGCGTGCTGGTGGCGTAATCGGGGTGCAGCACATCGCGCAGGTTCAGCGCGGCAATTTCTTCGGACCCGTAGCCCAGCACTTCCCGCCAGGCCCGGTTCACGAAAATAAATTTGCCGTCCAGGGTCAGGAGCTGGATCAGATCCGACGTATTGTCGACCAAATCCTGCAACTGCGCGTTGGTGTTCGACAAGGCCGACGCCACCCGCCGTTTGTTGGTTACGTCCTCCCCGATCACCGTAAACGATGATACCGTTCCGCCCGACTCGTTCAGGATGACCGAATTGAGCTGAACGTTACGGATAGCACCACTACGGGCCAACAGGCTGATTTCTTTTTGTTCGAGAAAACCGCCTTTCGCCAGCGCTTCCTCAAAATCCAGTTCGAGCCGGGCCCGATCGACGGGGGGAATCAGAATATCGAAAAAGTTTTTACCGACTATATCGTCCGGTTGCCAGGCCGTTACGCGGTACGTATACGGATTGGCATACCGCAAGGTCCCGTCGCGTTCGATGGTAAATCCAACCAGATTCAATTGATTGACTGTATGTTCAACGTCGAAGCCGGGTTGCGCTTCGGCGGTCAGTACGTCATCCCGTTCCTGATGCAGCCGTTGAATTTCGGCTACTAATTCATCTTTTGTTTTTGCCGACCAGTGCATGGTGCAGTTACTAGTTTTGTCAGTCTCCGTGTTGCAATCTGACAAACGGAAACAGATAAATTTACAAAAAATGCTGATTTTCGGCAATTACTCGCTTAAAACTGCGCGCGATTCGGCCGAAAGGCAGATTTATTGATCGAATCGGCTGCGGTTGGAAACGGATTCGTTACTTTGCTATGTCTCCATTCATTGCTATGCTCCGACGCGTATCCTACCTGCTCCTGCTGTTTGCCCTGGTGGCCTGTGAGCCGTATGATCTGACCAAGAAAAACTTTCCGGCTTGCGCAAAACCATCGGCCAAAATCGGCTATACCGCCGGATTTCTGGACGTTACCTTTTTCCTGGACAATCCGCAGGGCGACATTGGCGTTGTGGGCTGGGACCCTGGCGATGGCAAAGGTGTTAACCGCGTCGGTACGCGCGTTACGTATATCTACGATAAGCCGGGTACGTACACCGTTACGCTTGTGCTGGTTAACTCGTGCGATGACAAAGTTGTTGAAACTCGCCAAATCACCGTCCGAAACTAATCCATCATGCGTTTACTTGTATTGTTTTGTGTTGGGGTTTTGCTGGCGTTACCGGGTCGAGCACAGGAACGCGTTGCCAACGTTCGGTTGCGGGTTGCTGATTCGTCGCGGCTGGAGATTCGTTACGATTTGCTAAACGCCCGCCCCGGCGACTCTATCTATTTTGAGATCCGTAGCCGATTGCGGGGTGCGTTACGTATTCTGCCCGAATTTGTCAGGGGCGACATCGGTAAGCGCATAACCGCCGGTTCCGAACGACGTATCGTGTGGGATGCCCTGGCCAATGGCTATTCGCTAAACGAGGAAATACGGGCGACCGTATTGGTTAAGTCAGGTCCCCCTCCTGTTGTCGTGGCCCCCAGGCCTACCGAGCCCTCCATTGCCGCTAAACCAGCCGAGCCGATTCCCGATCAGAAGCCAACCGTGCCAGCGAAACCGAGTCCGACTGAATCAGTGGTTACTACAGAACCTCAGAAAGCGCCCGCAACCGAGCCGCCAGTCGTTACGCAAACACCCCGAAACGAACCCAAACCTCTTCCGCAGTCCCAACTTCCTCCGCCGGATGCCGTTCCGGAGCGTGTCTCACGTGGCCGGTACGCCGGACCTGCCTGGGCACTGGTTTCGGTTGTAGCGCCGGGTATCGGCAATATTTTCGTGCATACGCCTAAACCCCGCATCGGCTTTCGGCCGTTAGTTACCGTAGCGGCCTACGGGTTGGTTGTCTATGGGTTTATGGAACGCCAGAAAGCACAGGATACGTACGCGATATACCAGGAGCAGAAAAATGCCGCGGCCGGAGAACCCATCTATCAACTGGCAAACGATCATCATCATCGTTATTGGCTGGCAACACGGGGCGCAGTCGTCCTAACCGCTGCGGACGTTATTCTGACCTTCGTTAAAGGCCTCCGCAACCAGCAACAACAGCAGTTGCCACGTAACGAGGGCGTTACGCTCCGGCCGGGTATGCAGGCGGGTCAGCCCACTGCTGTTCTTCGCTATTCATTTTGACCATTATTGAGCCATGCGCGCTATACTGACGAGTCTCCTCCTCTTCTTAATGCTGCCCATCGGTACGCAGGCGCAAGCCACGCGACGGCCCCGGGCGGTGATCTATTCGGCGTCGAGCGATTGGCAAAAGGTAACCCTAAAACCAACCCAGTCGATACGTTCGCGACCAACAGTACCCCCACCAACGACGAACGCGGCAGTTACGCCAAGCAACGAGCCCGTTACGCGGCAGCCTGGTATGACTGAATCGACCGCCGAGGTTGCTACTCCGCCAACTCGGACATCGTCAGCTTCATCAAATCCCGCTGGCTTCCGGCCGGCCTTTACGGGTGACTTTGCCACCAATCGCAACGGCTGGAAAGCAGGTAATAAAGGCGATTATCAATACCAGATCGGTCTGGGTCGCTATAACATTCGCAAGCGTAACGCGAACACGAAACAGGTAGCCTTTTCGTACGTAGCCTTACCCCCCGACATCAACCTGAACCGGGCGGATACCTTCACCATTAAAGTCGACGTACTGGCCGATTCAGGGCGCATCCCGACGGGGGGACTGTTGTTTGGGGTGAAAGATTCGCTAAACTTCTGTGCCTTTACGTTAAATGGGAAAGGTGAAATCTCTATCATCCGTGTCGCGAACGGCGCTACGTTCAGCGATTACATGCCCGGCGACTTCTTCTCTCCCGGCGTACCGGTCGACAGAAACCGCAACCGGCTCAGCATTCGCCGTCGGGGAGCAGCCCTTTATTTCTACGTCAATGAGCAAGAAGTACGCAGCAGCCCGTACCCGTTCCGAATGCTTTCGGGAAATGGCATTGGCATGATGACTTCCGCGTACTGGACATCGTTCCAGAAGCTGTCGGTGACCTTAGGCCCGTAATGTGTTCGGGTAGTCAGCAACATACAGGCGCTTTGCTCTATTGTCTCTACTCTTCTGAATCGTTGGCCTTATGAAATACCGCTCCCGTGTTCTGTCGTTTCTGTTTGCACTGTCGACCATTACGTATATCGATCGGACCTGCATTTCGCTGGTCGCGGCCGATATGAAGAAAGACCTGCACATTGAGAACGATGCCTGGGGCTGGATTCTGAGCGCCTTTGCCTTGTCGTATGCTTTGTTTGAGCTGCCTACCGGTGCCATGGGCGACCGATTAGGCCCACGACGGGTGCTGACACGGGTCGTTATCTGGTGGTCCTCGTTCACCGCCCTGACCGGAACGGCCACGAGCTGGCTCTATCTGCTGATTGTACGCTTTTTGTTTGGCGCGGGCGAAGCGGGGGCTTACCCAAACGCTTCGATTGTCGTATCGCGCTGGTTTCCGCGTCAGGAAACGGGTCGGGCACAGGCGTTTATTTGGGCGGCCGGTCGCGTCGGTGGCGCCTTGGCCCCCTGGATGGTTATTCCCATTGCCGCTACGTTTGGCTGGCGACTTTCCTTTTTCGCAATGGGTTTCCTGGGAATTATCTGGGCGGTTTGCTGGTACGTCTGGTTCCGCAATTTCCCCAGCGAAAAACCAGAGGTATCGACCGATGAGCTACAGTACATCGAAGCGAATCGCCGGTTCAAAGCGCATAGTCATCACATTCCGTGGTGGACCATCCTGAAAAGTCCGAACATGTGGGCGATCATGCTGATGTTCCATTTCTACATGTACGGGGCTTATTTCTTCACGGGCTGGTTACCGACGTACCTCAAAGAAGGCCGTCATTTCGACCAAAGCCAGATGCAGTTGTTCGCTACGTTACCGTTTGTACTGGGTACCATCGGCTGCCTCACGGGCGGCTACATCAGCGACTGGCTTTCGAAACGGTATGGCTTACGCGTGGGTCGTCGGGCGGTGGGTATTGTAGGCATGGGCCTGTCGTCAGCAGTGATTTTTCTGTCGGCCATCACAACCGACAACCAGACAGCGGCTGTTTTATTGGCGATGGGCATGGGGTTCAAAGACCTTACGTTACCCGTGTCGTTTGCGGTCTGTAATGATGTAGGGCGTAGTCAGTCGGGAACCGTATCGGGTGCCATGAACATGGCCGGACAGTTGGGCGCTGTCTTCCTCGGCGTATTATTTGGCTACATCGTCAAGGCGACGAATGATTTTAACCTGCCTTTATTCCTGATTGCGGGCTTGCTGCTGTGCAGTTCCCTACTCTGGCTGCGTATCGACCCCACTAAAGAAATGGCGATACCGGCGCAGGAAGAACCGACAATGGCGTAGCTCCCTATTGGCGAACCTGCTCACCGTTCCGGTTAATGGAAATCAGTTGCCCGTTGAGAAAAGCGCCAGCCGTGTTACCCTTAAAAGGTGTAACAGCCTCAAACTGTGGCTCAATAACCCATTCATCCGCTTCGTTTATAAAGCCCCAGCGACCATTGCTGCGGGCTCGTCGCCAGCCCCGATCGTCCGTCCCTAATTCAACTTTGTCGTAAGGCTTATCACCGAACGATTCTTCATATTTCCCGGTGCGGGCTTCGGCCGGTGTAGCTGGCTGCGTTGCTGGTTCTTCCGGACGGGTTGTCTCCCTGGCGGATGGTTTTGTCGGCGCTTCGTCAACTGGATCGGGAACCTTCTCCGCGACCGTCGGCTCTGGCTCATCCGTTGGGGGCAGGGACGTATCGGTAGTCGGCGTTTCAACCTCCCGCTCGGGTTGCCGCTGGCTAACTCCTGACGTGGTTTGCTCCGTCCGACTACTCCTCCGGCTTCGTCGTTCAGGCTCCCGATCATTTTGTTGGGAATTACTGCTTTTGATGAACCAGTAGATCAGGGCCAATAGCGCCAGCGCAAACAACACCCCATACACCCCACTGCGATCGCGCGGAATCACTTCGACCCGAACCGTACTGAGCGGGTTATTATTGGCGTCGAAGAGCGTGTAATCGGTTGTTTTCGTCGGCTTTACCCAGCCCCGGTTCTTCGGTGATAACCCTTCGCCCAAATCATCGATCGTTACGGCCAGTAAATTCTCAACATCCCACTCCAGCGTAACCGCCTGTCCGCGACGAATACGGGCCGGGCTTGCGGTATACGTTCGAACGATGGGAGTCGGCGGCTCGGGCAAATGGACCGGTTCAGGTGCTGGAGCCGTTACCCGAACGGGCTCTGGATTAACACGTACTTCCGGCTCTACACGGATTGGCGCTGGCGCTTGAGGAGGATCGGCTACAGCTACTGGCTCTTCTATCCGCTGAACAGGCGTCGGCTTTGGCGGCTCCGGCTCGCTTTCGATCAACTCCTCGAAGCTTTCGGGCTCACTCGTTACGGGCTCCGCCGTTTGTTGGGGGGCATTGGCTTTCGCTATGCGTGCCAGGACGGTCGGGACCCAATGGTTTCTGACAAAATCGGGCGACAGGTTAAGCGAGGAAGCCGCATTGACAATCTGAGCCAGGTCCTGGCTAATCAGGTGGCTGCGGGACGGCTGAGCGAGTCGGGCAATGCGGGCGTGAATATTCTGAAACAGAATGCTGTTGTTCTGCACTTCCTGACTAACCTCGTTCGCTCGTTTCAACGCTGCTTCAAGGGTTAGCCCGGCCTGTTGAGCATCCTGAAGGTATCCGTTACTCCGCCAGGCGTCGGGCCCGTCGAGCACAATCGCTTCGCGAAGTCGGTCGGTCAGTTCTGTTTCTGTCATTGATGGGTAGTAGAGGTAAATCCTGGTTCGGCTAACGTATCGAACAAGCTTCGGCCGGATCAGCGTTCCGCTTATGGTATCGTAAACACAAAAATCAGTCGAAGGTCACAACATTACGTCGGTAGTCGACCGAAATTGTGCCAAATTGCGACAACGCCGATTGTCCCAGTAGCAGGGGTGCCTTAGCGCTACCGACAATATTGGCATGAACGTTCTGGAGCACCCGATCACCAATCTGCACCGATTTCAATCGAACGACGGAGCCCGGTGAGATGTCGCCGTTGGCATCCTGAAAACGCGCCTTCCCGACAATATCCGCGTCGCTAATGGCCCCCTGTTTATACATAAACTCGGCTTCGGTCTCCGACATCGAAATCAGACTGGCTCCTGTATCGAGTATGAACTTCATCGGCAGACCATTGACCGTAACCGGCACTTTATAAACGCCGTTCTCCTTCTCCATAGCCACTTCCGTCGGGCCGGAGCCGATCTGCTTTAAAGTCGGTTTAGCGTTTACAGGCGGTGGTGTACGGGTGACTTTATCAGTCTGCTGTTCTGTTTTGGCCCGTTTCTGCCGACGCGGCTGGTGGCTACCCGACCGCGAACAGCCCGAGCAGCCCGAAAGGTACAGCAGCGAGCTAATCAGCAGAAGTGACACAAAAAATCGAATAGTCATTCGTCGTTGGTTCAATAGAGTAATTAGACTGTGTGTTCCTTTGATCAACTTACTGACCAGGGGTTTATACCGTTTAAACACAAATTATGGGACTTTAATCCCGAGTGGCATAACTCAGAACCAAAGTCCCAACCGAATTTACCGAAATTTGAGCCGTCAGCGGCTATTAAATGATTGCTGACGCTACGTCCCTGTATATGTCATTCCGACCGTAGGGAGGAATCTTCTGTAGCTGGATAGTTCATCATCCGAGAGGATTCCTCCCTACGACAGGAATGACAAAAATTTACTCGTACCGAATCAGCGCTTTTGTTTTCACCCGCCAGCTGCCGTTTTCGAGCACCGCTTCTCCATCCCGGCGCATCACAACGCGGGTATGCGCCGACGAATAACTGTTCTCACTCTCGCAGGCGGGTTCGATCATGTAGTTTCGATACGTAATAAAACGCGCTAACCGACCGGGTTCTGCCTCGAACCGGAACGACGCTACGTCTGGTCGATCTGGGTTAATGCTGAACCGATACGCCGACTCGGGGGATAAAGATGGCGATTGCTGAGCCGCATCGAACACCCCGTTCGGATCGGGTGGTGGACAGTAGAATACGCTGCCCCCAACCGGAGCTACAGGCTGCGCCGGTACAGGTGGCGTAGCTTGCTGAACCGGTGGCACGGGCTCCCGAGGCTGTATTACGTTGGCAGACTCATCAACGCTTAGCTGTCCCGAACGCATCGTCTGTGTCGATGTTGGGCGCGTTGCCTGTTGTTTCAATTGCCGGATTTCGGCCAGCGGATCGGCCCCTAACTCGGCCAGCAGAATATCGTAAGCATCGGCCTTCTGCTTGTAATCAGGCTGCGGCTCCCTTGGCGCATTCTGGGGTTGCCGCGGGCCGTTAGTGGGCTTATTGCGTTGGGCAGTATCCACCGAACGGCTGAGACGGCTGTTCTCGTCAAGCAGTCGGTTAATTTCGTTCTTTAACCCACGTACCATCAACAGATACACCACGGCGGCTCCTACAATCAGCCCTGCAATTGCACTCACAATCATCATCCAAACCCGGTTTTGCTGTTCTTCTTTTGCCTGTCGCTCCAGCTGACTCATCCGTACCGCGTCAGCATCAACGCCACTTTCATCACCGGCTGCCGTATCCACATTTGCCTGGGTAGCAACACCCTGCTGGGCTTCCGCTGCCGGAGCTACCTGCGGCTCGGCCGGTGGTAACATCCGGTCGATCTTCGCCAGAATCTGCGTACGCACCGCCGGATTCAGGGGTTGACCGTAGTTGCGATCGTCCTTGTAACGGGCGTAAAACGAAGCCAGCTGATTTCGGATCGCTGCGTTTGCTTCGCCGGGTGTCAGGCTGACAAATCGAGCCGTGTTTTTTAACGTGCTCAACTCTTCCATCTTAACCCCAACGGCATCCCAACCCCCAACCGTGCGGATAATCGTCTGCGCATCGCAGCCATCACCGCAGTCCACCAGCTTCTGGTAGATTTCCTGCGCTTTTGGCTGCTTGATGTTCGCAAAGACGACCGTAGCTACGTCCTTGGTCAGCGTGTCGACAGCCTGCTGGTTGAGGTTTGGCGTTTGGGCTGCCCCCAGCGTTACGGAGGTCAGCCACCCGGCCAGTGCGATAACGTGTTTATACCGCATCGTAGTCATCATTAAGCCAATGCGTTTGCTAACTTATTGATCGCGCCAATCAGCGGGTAGAAGAATAGGGTTTCTTCAATCGGGGCGCCGAGTGCGTCGGTCATGCCGCTGTACTCAGCTGCAACCTCGCCTTCTTTCCGCTGTACGCCGTCCATAAGCGACGTATCCAGGTGAGTCCGCAACTCCTGCTGGGCAATTACCAGCGACCGCGACGATACGTTCAGGTTACGGGCAAAGCTGAATTGGTTGTTGATCGCGAAGAAGAAATCAATGAATGCATTGGTTTCTTTCAGTAGCGAGTCGATCACCTCGGGCTTGCGGAGGTCAGCATACGTCAGTGCCGGATACTCGTCGTTAAATGTAGCCGGATAGACGTAATTGATGGCTTCGGTATCAACAGGACGGCTGTTCGACGGCTGCATCAGCGCACCTTTACAGGTTACTTCCTTCGGTCCTTTCTTTTCGTAGAACAACGTCAGGCCGCTGGTGCCGTACTCCTGTTCGTAGACTTTCTCGAAAATCACCCGCGCCAGCTTACCGAGCATCTGATCGTCCGAGCTGATGATCGTCAACACCTTGGAGCCCGTACCACTGAACGTAATGGCCCCCGGCAACGCAATGCCCCGGTGTTTCATCAGCTGCGCAATGTGGTAAATCAAGGCGGTATAGAACAGGACGAATACTACTTTCAGGTCTTCGTCTTTCGCCAACATTCCGTTGAACGACAGCATGCTTTTCGCCTTCACGTCATTGCTTTTCTCAATCGAGAACCAGAACGCCATGATGTCCTCCGAACGGTTCGTTTCCAGCATACGCCGGTTGTTGTCGCTCAGGTTACCCAGGCTTTGGCTGTCCAGCAGTGTCTGGATACGATCGGCATATTTGCGCACGAATCCGTTATGGCTAGCCGCCCCGTACTCGCTAAAGGCATCCCCATAAATAGCGTTACCCGCGAATCGGAATGAGGTCAACAGACGCGGTTCGTTACGTTCGTAAACAACCACGTCGGACGTACCACCACCAATATCCACGTTGATAACCGGCTTGGCCGAGGCACTCAGGGTTGGGTTTTGCTTGTAATAATAGAACGGCGCTACCGACTCCGACACTTCCCGCAACCGTCCGGCGGACCCACCGATGTAACGATCGTACAGCTCCTGCCAGTCGCTGCGTAGCTGACTCACGCGACCGGGCGTCATACTGGCCGGGAAGAACCAGTAAACCGTCGTCTGATTCAGGTTACCCCCTTCCGTCAGGACTTTGTTCTTGATCAGCATCAAAAGCTCTTCCAAGAAAGCCTCCACGCGCCGTTCGGTCTGGTCGTTGTTTTTCGCCCATTTCAGGTTCGTGGTAATGCGGTTCGAACCAGCCGGTTGACGCTCGACATAGAACGGAATATTAAAGTCAGCCAGCGCCTGGGTTTGCTGGTTAAAGCTCAGGTTCATGGGTTCGGCAATGGCCGTGCGCGTCGGGAAACTATCCGGACGGCCAGGACCGATGGTCGGCGGCACAAACTCCAGGTCATAGAGCAGGAACAGCTCAAACAAAGCTGGATTGTACTGCGCTGGAGCCACCAGCGTGGCTACCTGCGGGGTTGTCTCGGCTACGTCGAACGGCCGGGGCGTCCCCCCGTCGACACTGTATTCGATGTGCGTATTGGTCGTCCCAAAGTCCACCGAGAACGCGAACTGCTTACTCCCCCCATTGTATTCCTGCCAGCGTGGAATCAGGATGCCGTTCAGTTCCCGGCCATCGCTCCGGATGTTAGTCTGGAGGTAATCAAACTCCTCACGCAAGACGTAGTACACACTCGATCCGTCGGTATTCTGTTGGCGAACGGTACGTTGGTGTTTTGACTCGGGCTGAATGACAGCGTTATTTTGTTGCTGTACGTAGGTAAGCTCGTACTGATTCTGGCTATCGAATCCCGACTCGATCAACTGCACCCGATAATCGGCCGGTACGGTTACGCTGCCCGACCGCACAAACGGATAAATATTGACCGTAAACGAGTTTTCAAGGATGACGCCTTCGTTACTTAGCTCGTTCGGTGCCGCCGAATTGTACACCCCTACCGGCTGCGCGTATAACCGCTCGAAGGTCACGAACTGGTTACCGGGCTGGCTGGGAGCCGTTACCGGAATGTCGAGTGTTACGTTGATGCCATTTCCCTGCGGTGTCATGCGCAGCCGAACGCGGCCCGTCAGCAGGTCCTCTACGTCGAAGAAATCGAAGAAATCTTTCTTCAGCGGCAGCAAAAAGCCTTTGTCCGTAGCCGGTGTTTGCAGGTTCCCATCGAAGAAACGCCCACGATCCATCGGGAACGGCAGGCGAATCAGGTAAGGCTCCAGGAAGTCACTCACTGTTAGCCACGGATAGTTACCTGGCTGACCGGGCAATGCCCGCTGGTTTTCGCGCCACGATTCTTTGACGTAGTACGGCACGGGCGTATTCGGATTCCACTGCGCCTGCGGGACGTAGGTGAACTGCCGGTAGAAGCGGTTTTGCAACACCATCGGCCGAGGCAAGGCCGAGCCGTGGATTCGGTTAAACTTATCCGACTTAATGATGAAGTCACTCACCTGCGCGATCGAGCGAACATCTGACTTTTTCTTCCGAAGCGGGAAGCCCAGCACCTCCACGACGTCACCAGGGCCGGTGGTTAACTCATCGAAATCCTGATCGAATTTTTCACGCGTCAGCAGCGGTTGCCCGTTCGGCGACTCGATGTGTTCGTAGAACAGGTTTGGATTCTGCTGCTGCAACAGCGTACGGCTGCGGTTCAGGTAGTCGTCGACCTCACGGAACCGATCCCGGAAATTGGGCATGAACAGCTTCAGCGCGTACCAGAATTTCTGATATTCGATATCCCGCTGGTGCAGCGCACAAACGGATTGGTCGAACAGGCGGTCGTTGCCCATCGATACATCCACCCAGCTCAGGTCATTGCCTGAACTAAAGAACAGCGTTTTGGGCGATGTACCACCCACAACCCGCCCCCGGTAACTCAGGATAAACAGCCGGTTCAGATCACCGAAGTTATATTCAGCCGCATCCTGATCGAGGAACAGTTTAAGCGCATCACCCAGCCGCCGGTGCCCCAGGTTTGTCGACTGCCGCATCCGTTCGAGGTCGGTGCGAACGTCGAAGGGCGTGATGGTAATGTAGGTCTTTAGCTTGTCATAATTAAAGAACAGCTCGCCCACGTCCAGCGCGTCGGATACGATACGCTGATCGTTTATGGTGCCGTTGAGGTCAGGGCGGAGCGCCAGATTCAGAAAAGCTGATCGGACCAGGTCCATGCGGGCGAACGGACTCGGAATTGACGTCGGCTGCTTTGCGGTCTGCCCACCCTGAGGGTCGCGGATGGCGGCAATCTGGTCGGTGCCCATGGGCTTACTCACGTACCAGTGTAATCCCGGCGTAGGGTTATGTAAGCTAAGTGTTGTTGGCATAGTTTAAAGTCATTATGGGCATTCGTCATTGGTCATTATTGTCATTGGTGATTTGCGATAAATGACCACGTATGACTCTTAATGACAAACAATAACTAAAAGTGACCACTTAATAGTCAAGTACTTTCGGCAGCCGCTCGCGCACGAAGCGCTCGGTACCTTCCGAAAATAACTGAATGAATTTGTCCGATTCGCCGACGTACGCCTTTCCTTCGGCGGTCTTGTTAAGCGTCTGGTCGAAGTCATCGACGATGTCCAGCTTTACGTCCGACTCACCCCCGAACAGCCCTTTCTTCTTGGGCTCAAAGCCGCGTACCGTCTGGCCGAGGTTTGCTACGTCGAGCAGGAACGGCTCAAACGCCCGTTTATTCGCCCCCATCTCCGACAACCACTGCCGGAAACCGGTATCGAAGTTCTTGACGCTGTTAAAGAAGCTCGAATTCAGGAATGAAGTCGAAATCTGCGGGTTCGCCTTGGACCACTGCACCGTACCAGCCGCTGACCGAAGCCGCTGGCTCAGATACGTACTGAACAAGGCCATTTTTGCCAACGGTACGTTGATGAGTTGTTTGGTCGCCCCGGCCAGATTGCCCAGTTGCAGCGACGTACCATCCTGCTCGACTCCGAACT
This sequence comes from Spirosoma knui, assembly GCF_054780635.1. Taxonomy (NCBI): domain Bacteria; kingdom Pseudomonadati; phylum Bacteroidota; class Cytophagia; order Cytophagales; family Cytophagaceae; genus Spirosoma; species Spirosoma knui. The sequence goes on from NZ_BAAGVY010000010.1 coordinate 156,534, forward strand.
CCTTATAGACCGGGTTGGTTGGACGGCCGTTCACTACGTTCAGGTCACCGTCGCTCATGTTCATGAAGTCAACGATGGCTAAGGCCGACGCCATTTCCACAAAGTGGGCTTCGTTTTTCTGCCCACCCGCACCAGGGTCGTAGGCATAGGCTTTCGTCTGATCGTCGCCGATGTAATACAGCGCGTTTACTGAGGGGTTTACACCCTTCTGGTAGTAATTCAGGGCAGCTTTCGTCTTGGCGACAAACGAAGCCGGGTCGATCAGTTTATTATCGCTGGTGGTCAGGCTGAAATACGGCATAACCGTTACCGCGCCAATCTTCGCGTTGGTCAGGAACGCCGGATTCGGAATCTGACCGATGGCCTGAGCCCCCCGAATGTTTTTAAGCAGAATGGGGAAACCAGCCGCTCCCGTACCGCCGAATATGGAGCTGACAATAAAGATCCGGTCGTTGGCTCCGAAGTTCTCGGCAAAGGCCTGGAACACGTCGGAGTACCGAAACTGGTTCAGTACCGTACTCCCAATGTTTGGGTTGCCGACGAACCCGATGTCCATCTTCGTTTCCAGGTTCTCTTCCGAAAACAGAAGACTGGCGAGTGCTTTGTTGGGAGCGTCTAAACCTTCGTAGTTGATATAGTCGCGGAACTTCTCCTGCTGAACGCCCTGCAATTCGAACACATAGGTATCGGCGATGGTCGCGTTACCCCCAATAGCCCGGTTCAGTGTCTTGATTTCGGTGCTGAAAAACCCAGACGCTGGCTTATTCTGCAAGTTGGCGCGAATGTTCCCGTACTCGCGCAGCAGGTCTTTTGTCCGCAGCAGGTCGTCGTTGGTCGCGTGAGGGTCCAGTACAATCGGGATCACCTCATCGGTATTGTTCATCTTAACGCCCGATGCCAGCAGGAACGTCAGGGCTTTAAGCACCCGCGAGCCTGTGCCACCAATAGCGAATACAAATAATTTAGCCATAATTTTTGGTTAATGGGTGCAGTGAGTGAATAGGTGCAGTAGGGCACTAAAACTTACTTCACTCACTACCCCTAATCCACTGATTATTTTGATGGCCAGAGCATGGGCCGGTGTTTCGCGTTCTTACTGAAGTTTTTCATCACCATCGAGATAATGAAAAAGATGATAGCCGTCAGCAGGGCCATCTCAAAGGCATAACTTAGGAATACGCTAACGCCCTGGTCGAACAAGGAGCCCTGCTCGGGATCGGCTTCGTCGCGCGGAATATCCTGCCCGGCTTTCTGGTAACAGGTGACCAACGTAATAACAAATAAAGTCAGCGCACTCACACCCAGCATGAGCAGCCAGCTCCCGAATCCGCTAAAACTCACCCGGTTGAACGGCCAGATGTAAAACGCAAAGGCCACGACGAAGGCAATGCCAATGGCGGTCCAGGTCATGGGCGACAGCAGTTCTTCCTGATACAAGTCTTCCAGCAGGCTGCTGTTCACGAACAGGTTGTAAAAATTATACAGCGATTCTTCCATAGTTAAAGCGTGAATGGTAAAAGAGTGAATGAGTGAAAGGGCTATTAAGAAGTATGTTTCAGTCTGATGCGCTCTTTCACTCTTTCGCTCATTGCAGGTTTATTGTTATTGTGAAATACTGGGTTTCGTTGTTTGGGTTATAGGCTCGCTCGACGCCCTGGAGCAGGTTTTGCAGGCCGAAGGTAGAGTTCGCATCGGGTGGGATGTCGTTGGTCGTGTTGGTTTGGGCAATCCACTTGGGTGGGAACTGCCGACGCAGACGGATGGTTGCGGTACGTTCGCCACGGGCCGGGCGCTCCGTCGACAACAGTAGCTTGTGCGTGGTGCCGTTCGCACCCGAATAGGCTTGCACCGCCGAGACCTTGAAGTTGTCTTTACCCTCAACTTCATACTGACTCGCGTCGGTTAGTAACGATGCCGGTAAACGCAGGTTCGATAAGTCAACGGCGACGGGAATGGCTAGGCTTTTGTCGGTAACGTCGGGCTGAACGTCTTCGAGCGCATGAACCGCTTTGGTACGTTCGCGCACTTCCTCCTTCGCCCGTTTAAAGCGCCCTTTCCGGGCGGGGTCCGTTACCAGAATGGTATGAAACGGCGCTTCGGTTTTGGTATCCCGCCCAAAGAACCACGAATTAGCAAAGCCAGGCAACTCATCGAAACGGCGGATGGGCTGGTACGTTGGATCGGTGTACAGGCGCTGCATGGCTTCGTTACGTCCGATCAGGCAGAGGTAATACGGCCGCTCCCCTTTGTAAGGGTGCTTGGCATTGTTCCAGCTATAATACGTACCGTCGAAGTCAGCGTTCAGCTTTATCACCAGCATGGAATGCGTAGCAGCATAGGGCGAAAATACCGTTGTCAAAAGTGATCGGGCGGCATCAAGCGTTTTCTGCGCACTCATACCCGCCAGATTCGCATCGGAGTAGATCAGGTCAGACACCAAAACGCTTACATCGTCGCCCGACGTTTCGGACAGGATCGTCTTGAAGATCGTCTCGAAGTCGGTGCTGGTTGTCTTCCCCTTCGTTTTGGCGACGGTGAAAATGTTTTTCTCCTTGAAGAACTGCGAGAGCGAGAGCCCCAGCTCGTTCACCTCCGTGTTTACTACGTATACTTTACCCTGTCCCGGATTTACGGCGTCAAATTCAGTCAATACGTCGTTCAGGGCCCGTTTAAACGAACCGTTGCCGCCGGGCGCATCGTAGGGAAACATGCTCGCGCTGGCTTCGAGGTACAACTTGAGTTTGAGTGGTTTGGCAGACGTAACAGCGCCGGACAGCGAGACGGTTGGCGCATCGCCTTCTTTAGCCAGTTTCCGATACGTCATGTTCCGCTGAATGTATTTCAGCAGCGCGGCATCGTCTACATCGCCCTCAGAAGTAACCAACTTGGCGGTTTTCTTGTTGTCAGCCAGATCGGTTTTTTCGCTGGTAATAAACGCCCGAATTGCCTTGGCCTCTTCGGCATCAATAGCGTTATCGTTGGTTAGGGCGTCGCTGATCTGATCATCAAGTTTGTCGGATGGACTCGAACAGCTGGCTAACCAACCAACCGACATAATCATAAGCACTAACAGGCACAGGCGGGTGCGGGTCATGGATATTTTTGGGTGATTACTGGAGTTGATTGAGCGGCAAAAGTACCAAACCACCCCTGTACAAACCCGCCAACGGGCGGATGGCGTTTAAAATTTCTTAAATTTCTCTCTAACGTAACGAAACAAACGTCCATTTTATGTCAGCCGGTACGGAAGAACCATGAACGGGCGTTTACCTTTGTAGTCTGATTCCCACAACATGAAGTTTCGTCATTTCGCCATCTGTTTTTTGCTTTTACTGCCTATTCTGTTCCATAACTGCGCTCAGGTGGCCCAGCCCCCCGGCGGCAAAAAAGATACAATAGCCCCTAAACTGATTAATAGCATCCCTAAAATTCGCGAGTTGAACTACGCGGGTAAGTCAATCGAGCTGGAATACGACGAGTATGTCAACATCGAAAATATCCAGCAGAAAGTCACCATTACGCCCCAGGACAGCAATACGTTTGTCGTAAAAACCTTACCGAAAGGACTCCGGCTCAACTTCGATAAACCGCTGCAACCGAACACAACCTACACCATTAACTTCTCTGACGGCATAAAGGATATTACCGAACGTAACGTAACGACCGACTCGAAGATTGTTTTTAGTACTGGTCCGGTGATCGATTCCTTATATCTGAGCGGGAAAGTAGTCGATGACGAAAGCCGTGAGCCCATTTTCAATTTCGTAGTAGGTCTTTTCGGCCCGAATGATACGTTACCGATCAACCGCAAACGCCCGGCCTACTTTGCCCGAACTGATAGCAACGGTAATTACCGAATCGAGAATGTGAAAGCCGGTAATTACAAAGTGTATGGGTTCGATGACAAAGATTTAAATCTGGTCAATAATACGCCGGGCGAACGGGTTGGCTTCCGCGACAGCGTACTGAATCTGACTAAGAACGTAACAGACGTGAACCTGGTCGCTTTCCGGGGGTACGGAAAACCGCGCATCAGTCGACGTGAGCGTACCGACGAAACGGTAGGTTTAGAACTGAGCAGCGGTATTGCCAGCTACCGGCTACGTTTCGCCAAGCCTGGCGATACCTTAGTGTCGTTCCTTGAATCGCCCAAGATGATTCGGATGTTCCGACCCGCCAACCGCGCAGCCGACGATACGCTGAACCTGACCATCGTGGCCGAAGACTCCGTCGGTAACATAACCGATCTGAAAGAGCGAATTTATTTTTCACCCTTGAAAACGAGGGCTAAAAACCGGACACCCCTAACGGTACAGATTACCCCTCCGGCTGGCGAATCGATCGACAAAAACCTGGCGTTTACGCTTACGTTCAACAAACCCGTTTTTCGCTACGATACGACCCTGATCGACATCGGTCGCGACACCACCAAACCGCTTCAATTCACACCCGAGAACCTGAAATGGAGCAATAGTTTTTCGCGGCTGGAGATAAACAAGCAAACCAATTCCCGCGATACGCTGTATTTGCGGCTCGGGAAGGGAGCCTTCATCAGCGTTCAGGGCGATACGCTCGCCCGCTTCATAACCCGCTACACCATCGCGGATGAGGAAAGCTACGGCCTGATAGCCGGACGAGTCAATCGGCCTGACGAAAAATTTATTGTCGAGCTACTGGATGAGAAGTATAAGGTAGTCCGATCGGCATACGGCACCCGTACGTACAGCTTCGCCCGTCTTAAACCGGGGCAGTACCGCGTTCGGTTGATCATCGACAGCAACGGCAACCGAAAGCGCGACATCGGTAACGTGCAGAAAGGAATACAGCCCGAAACGATCATCTACCACCCCGGTGCCGAGGAGGGCGGCATTATCCGGCTCAAACAAAACTTTGAGCTTACCGATATTGATTTTTGACCATTTCTTTTTTGAATAACAACCGGTTAGATTGTAATCCAGTTATCTAAAATCAGCCCCTCCAATCGTTGCATTTCTTTCGTATTCATACTTACCAATGTGTAGCCATAGGCAAGTGCGGTACTTCCAATTAATAAGTCGAAGTCACTTATGAGCAACCCCTGTTGGCGAAGTCGAGTCTTTTGCTGTGCAAACGTATTAAATGCAGCACGAATAGGAATTATCCGTCCGTTCAGCGAGTGTTCTAGCTGCTGTACCTTCGCCCCATTTTCATCTCGCTTAACCGGATCACTATTAGCAACTCCGTACAGCAATTCAAGAATGGTGATTTCTGAAACATAGCAGTTTGCAAATCCAACTTCGCGCACCTTCTGACTAATTCCATACCTGTTATTTAGGTGATGGATAAGGATATTGGTGTCAAGCAGATAATTCAAAGAAGTATATCCGTTGTTTTTGTTGTACGAGCAGACTCAATTAACCGGACCAGGTCATCAGTTGACTTGTCACCCTGCCAGCTTCCAGCTAAAGCAAAAAAATCATTTTCTGCCTGTGTTAACTGATCAGAGCCCTTATGTTCTTCTCGATAAGACACCTGAAGACGTTTCGCCAGGTCGACGAAAAGCTGATAATCAGCTTCATTGTTGGGTTCCAGAACGAGTGTCATCCGTTAATTTATCTTTTTACAAAGTTAAACAAACTTCCAGGCTCATTTGATCGCAGCTAGACAAAATCAGAAGTTAGCTCTTTGTCCTTTGTCAATCTATTGCTCTAGCTATAGTCGAATCAACCCGTCTATTTTCACCTTATACCCCGTACCTTTGCATTAAGTCGCTCGAGCGGCCGAAAATCCTCCGGCATCATGTACGTTAAACCGAAAAAAGAACTTGGTCAGCATTTTCTCAAAGACCTCAGCATTGCGCAACGTATTGCTGAGTTATTGACCGGTCATGGCAGCTACCAGAAGCTGTTAGAAATCGGCCCTGGGACGGGGGTTCTGACTCAGTTCCTGCTTAAAGACAGCCGCTTTGAAACATATGTGATCGAGATTGACCGCGAATCGGTCGACTACCTAAAGCAGCACTTTCCTGCACTGGAAGGACGTATTCTGGCTTCTGATTTTCTGAACATAAAGCCGGAGCTACTGCCCACGAAACAGGTTAGCACCGAGCCCTTCGCCATTATCGGCAACTTCCCCTACAACATTTCCAGCCAGATTCTTTTCAAAGCGCTCGAAATGCGCGACCGCGTACCGGAAGTAGTCGGTATGTTTCAGCGCGAAGTGGCGCAACGGGTCGCTTCGGGACCCGGTAATAAAGACTATGGCATATTGAGCGTGTTGCTACAGGCTTGGTACGACATTAAGTACGAGTTTACCGTCGATCCCGACGTGTTCAATCCGCCCCCCAAGGTTCATTCGGGCGTTTTATCGCTTCGCCGAAATGAGAAAACCGAACTGGGTTGCGACGAACGGAAGTTTACACAGGTCGTGAAACACGGGTTTGGCCAGCGCCGGAAAACCCTTCGTAACGCATTAAAGCCACTGGGGCTCCCCGAAGCTGCGCAGGACAGCCGCTTCATGGACAAACGCGCCGAACAGTTGAGCGTAGACGAGTTTGTTGAACTGACCTCGTTAATGAAGGAAAGGGAGTAAATAGAGGAGCGGGAGGAAGGAGAGTTCATTCTTCATCCCATTTTTCCTTTCTTCCCCCTCCGGCCCTCCCACCTATGACATTTGAACTAACCAAAGATTATCTCGAGCACCTCCAGACGGCTATTGACGCAGGCGACGACGCTGTGCTCAAAGCCGAAATGGAGGAGTTATACCCGGCTGACATTTCGGGGATTCTCTATGAGCTGGAGCCCGAACCCGCGCATTACCTGCTGAATTTGCTGGACAAAACGGTCGGAGCCGAAATTCTCGCCAATCTTGATTCAACGGACCGCACGAACTTACTACGAACCTTTACGTCTGCCGAGCTAGCGCCGTTTATCAACCAGATGGACTCCGACGATGCCGTTGACGTACTCAACGAGCAGCCCATTCAGGTGCGGGAGGAAGTGATCGGTTTGCTCGAAGACCGCGAGCAGGCACGCTTCATTCTGGATCTGCTCCACTACGAAGACGGGGTGGCGGGTAGCCTGATGCAGAAGGAGTTAATCAAAATCAACGTTAACCTGACCGTTAACGCCTGCATCGAAGAAATTCGCCAGCAGGCCGAAGACGTTCAGAATGTGTATGCGGTTTACGTTGTCGATGACGTTGGGAAGCTCCTGGGTCTGGTCTCTTTAAAGAAGATTGTGCTGGCGCGAAAAAACGCCAAGATCGCCGACATCTACGACGAAGATGTTGTCTACGTAGAAACGTATCGACCCGTTACGGAGGTAGCCGAAGTCATGCAGAAATATGACCTGGATGCCATCCCGGTCGTTAACGTACAGCAGCGACTCCTCGGCCGGATTACGATTGATGACGTGGTCGACGTCATTACCGAGCAGGCCGAAGAGGACATTCAGGTTATTTCGGGTTTATCCGGTGAAGTTGAAGAAGACGACAGCGTCTGGCAGCGCTCGAAAGTGCAGTTGCCCTGGCTCGTAGCGGGGGCCGTGGGCAGTCTGTTGGCAGCTACAGTCATCAACGGGTTTCAAAGCGAGCTCGGCAAAATTGCCGCCCTGGCTGCGTTTATCCCGATTATCGGATCGACCGGGGGTAATGTCGGTATTCAAACCTCGTCGTTAATTCTGCAAAGTTTATCCGATACGTCCGGCCTGAACACGACTCTGGCCAAACGCCTGCTTCGTACGTTGCTGGTGGCCATTATTAACGGCCTGGTAGTAGGCCTGATCGCGGGCGTTTATACGTTCATCATTGGGGAGCCCCGTTTGTTTTTCGTGGTCGCTACGTCGCTTTTAGCGGTCGTATTGCTGGCTTCCTTTATGGGTACCGTTACTCCCCTCCTACTTAATCGGATTGGTATCAATCCAGCAGTGGCCTCAGGACCGTTTATTACGACAGCTAACGACTTGATTGGCATCGGCGTGTATTTTATGATTGCTCAACTGCTGCTCGCCGAGGTGTGAGCCGTTTATGCTTGCACTGATTATTTGCCTCGTTACTCCAGCCACGTTTTTTATACTGGTATCGCCTGGCCAACTACGTCCTGTAATCGTTCCTAAGATTACGTTATTGTTTCGATACCTATGATTCCTGCCTATTTTTGGCGAATTGTTCCATCTCGTTCGCTCATCGTTTACGTATGATTGCCGTTATTCAGCGCGTTTCCCAGGCTTCTGTCACGATTGATAATCAGGTTAAAGGTCAGATTGACACCGGCTTTTTAGTCTTGCTCGGCGTTACGCATACTGACACGCAGGAGGATGTGGACTGGCTTAGCAAAAAAATCGTTGGCCTGCGCGTTTTCAACGATGACGAAGGTAAAATGAATCTCGATCTGGCCGCTGTTGGTGGCGATATTCTGCTGATCAGTCAGTTTACACTTCACGCCAGCACCAAAAAAGGAAATCGTCCCAGCTTTATTGAAGCCGCTCGCCCGGACGTAGCCATTCCGCTCTACGAAGCCATGATTAGCCGCCTGACAGCCGACTTAGGTAAGCCTATTCAAACTGGTGAATTCGGGGCCGACATGAACGTGTCTTTACTGAACGACGGACCCGTGACGATTCTGATTGATACAAAAAACAGGATCTAAAATCAGCGAACGGGTTCGCCAAGTAAAGGACTCGTCTGCGGCCCAAAACCCGTCGTTTACCACTTACTACGAAATAACCTACTTAATCGCCCCTTTACGTATTTTTTAGACACTAGCGGAGCATTTTACGCGTTGGTTTGCTAAAAACTACTACTTTTACTTAAACCAGCCCTTGAGCCGCCCCATTCCCGAGAGGTTACGCGGCTAAGTCAGCCGAATGGATTTTTTACCTGCCGACATCGCTGCATACGCCGAAGCGCATACCTCCCCCGAGAGTGAGTTGCTTCATCAGCTCAACCGAAATACCCGCGCTCATGTGATGGCCCCCCGTATGTTGTCGGGGCATATTCAAGGCCGGCTGCTGTCCATGATTTCGTGGATGATTCGCCCCCGACGTATTCTTGAAATTGGTACGTACACGGGCTATTCGGCCCTGTGCCTCGCCGAAGGATTAACCGACGACGGCCGACTCATTACGATTGACCATAACGAAGAATTAGAAGACTTTGCCCGCTCCTACTGGCAGCAATCGCCTTTCAGCCAACAGATCGACCTGCGGATTGGGCTGGCGGCTGACATTATACCCACGCTGAACGAAACCTTCGATCTGATCTTTATCGACGCGGACAAGCGTAATAATTCCCTTTATTTTGATTTGATTATCGACAAGCTACGTCCTGGTGGGTTCATACTGGCCGATAATGTGCTGTGGAGTGGTAAGGTTGTTGAACCGGTAAAACCTGCCGACGAAGATACCCGTGCAGTACTGGCTTTTAACGAGAAAGTTCAGGCTGACGAACGGGTAGAAAATGTGCTGCTGCCCGTCCGCGACGGAATTATGGTGATGCGAAAACGGTAAGTTTTGGCTTACGATTACGACTTACGATTTATTTTATGAAAAAACTTACGTACCCCCTAACCCTTTTCCTGCTTTTAATCGGCTACATCGCTTCTGCACAAACGTCGGTTCCGACGGTGCCGGAGCAGCTCTCCTTCGCCGATATTTCGGTACGTTTGGATCCCGACGCCCGGCGTATCGTGCAGCAGGATGTCAATGCCCTGCTGGCTAACCGACAGTATTGGACCGCCAAGCTGGACCGCGTCGCGCTGTATTTTCCCATGATCGAAGCCATTCTGATCGACGAGGACGTACCAACCGATTTCAAGTATCTGGCCGTACAGGAAAGCTCGCTTACCCCCGATGCCGTCTCGTCGTCAACGGCTGTTGGTTTCTGGCAGTTTAAGCGGGAAACCGCCACGGATTACGGCCTGCGGGTCGACGACGAAATTGACGAGCGCAAAAGTATTTCGGCCTCAACGCATGGCGCAGCCAAGTACCTCAAAAAAAGCAATACGCAGTTCAACAACTGGATCGCTTCGCTGTACTCGTACTACTTAGGCGCGGGCGGCATTGCTAAACTGATTCCTCCCGACTGGTCCTACGCCCGTGAAGTAGCCCTCGACGGACGTACTGACCGCTACATTCTTCGCTTTTTCGCCCACAAGCTGGCTATTGAAAACGCCCTGCAAACCCACCAGAGCAGCAACCGTTTTGCCTTGATTGAGTATCCGAACGGAGGAGGCAAAACCATGCGGGCTATATCCGAAGAACTGGGCGTTGACGAGTTCGAGTTGCGCAAATACAACCGTTGGGTACTGGGTGATGCCGTTCCGACCGATAAAGCCTACGTAATGGCCATTCCCGTGGTCAGCGATCAGATCAACGATGTACGCCAAAAAATCGTCAACGTCAGCGGCAAAAAAACACCAGACTTTGTGCAGACGGATGTAGGCTTCCCGGTACTACGTCGGGTAACAACGGGCCTTAGCAGTAAAAATGATCCTGTGCTGTACGAAATCAACGGACTGCCCGGTATTCAGGCGCAGGCGGGCGACAATGCGGCTTCCTTATCCCGTAAAGCTAAAATCAGCCTGTCGAGTTTTCTTCGGTATAACGACATGAGCGACCGCGATCCGGTGATTGTCAATGACGTGTACTATCTCGCGAAGAAACGAAAGAAAGCGCTGGTGCCTTTCCATAACGTGCGCGATGGCGAAACGGCCCGCAGCATCTCGCAGCGGTACGGCATCCGGCTAAAAAAACTGATGCGGTACAACCGGCTGGATCGGGTGCAGAAACTGGCAACAGGCCGGGTAATGTGGCTGCGGGAACGGCGGCCAGCGAACAAACCCGTCGAAGTTATCAACGCACCAACGCCACCCGTCTACGATCAGACGCCCACCCCGGCTCCCCGTACAACCGACGTAGCGTCAACCGGTCCGAGCCGTCCGGTGAGTGGTTTTGATAATGTTCCCCGTACACCCTCCGAACGTAAAGTCTACCAGCCCAAATTAGTAGGTGGCGGGGTTACCCCGAACGATGGTACGTCGGAACCTGCTGCGGCACCACGCACCGAGCCCGCAGTTTCTACGAACCGTCCCGCTCAACCCACCACCAGTCGTTCGGTGGAAACCGAGGGTTCGCAACGGGTTGTGATTGTGCGCACACCCGATGCCCCGGTACCTACGAAAACGGTTCCCGTTGCGACCACGCCAGAGCGGGTCTCGACAACCAACACCGGCTCGGCTGTTACTACGCCGAAGCCAACTACGTCAGCAAGTAGCGTCGGTGGTGGTCGCCCTTCAACTCCGGCTCTGGTAATGGATGATGATCAACAACCAAACACGCCTAAACCAACCAAGACAACTGACACCTACGCCAGCACGCAGCCCGTTAAGAAAACACCCACTCAGCCCGAGTCGAGTGCCTATGAAGGTCCCCGTGAGCAACAGGCTGATGGGTCGGTTACGGTACCCGTGACCAAAGCTCCCCCTCGTCCGGCAGCGCCAGTTGTTACTAAAGTTGACTCAAAGCCTGTTCCATCGACGCCGACGAATACGGAGCCAAAGGTTACTGCCTCTCCTGCGCCAGCAGCTACGAAACCAGCGGCCGTTAACCGTTCAGCCAGTACGCACACGGTAGAGCCGGGTCAGACGTATTACAGCATTTCGCGCCTGTACGGGCTAACCGTCGATGAGTTACTGGCCCTCAATAACCTGACCACGAACAACGTACTGGAAGCAGGTCAGCAGCTAACGGTCAAGTCAACAGGCGCTCGCAGCACGCAGCCAACCCGGCCAGCGGCTACGGCTCCTCAGCCTGAAGTGACGTATCATACCGTGGCTAAGGGCGAAACCATGTTCCGGATCTCGAAGCAGTACGGGGTAACCATCGAGCAAATCCAATCCTGGAATAATCTCGCCGACATTGGTGTGAAAGAAGGGCAGAAAATCAAGATTGTGAAACAGCTCTGATCTGTCTGCTGCGCTTAGCCTGATACAGAAAAAGCCGCCTTCCGGACGAGGGCGGCTTTTTCGTGGACATACCTATTCAAAATTGGTCCGGGCTGCGTAACTTTACGTATATGATTCTGATTGACAATACCTGTATCAGCGACGATGTAGCTGAGAAGTTCTTCGTCTGCAACTTAGATAAATGCAAAGGAGCCTGCTGCGTTGAGGGCGACATGGGCGCTCCTCTCGAAGGCGACGAGCCCGCGATACTTGACCGAATCTACGAAGACGTAAAGCCGTACCTCTCGCCCGAAGGCATTCGCGTATTGGAGGAAAAAGGCGGTTATGAGTCGGACGGCGAAGGCGGCTACGTAACCACCACCGTTGGCGGACGCGAGTGCGTATATGCAACGTGGAATGATCGGGGAATCCTGAAATGCGGCATTGAAGAAGCGTATAACGATGGAAAGGTAGATTGGAAAAAGCCGATCTCTTGCCACCTGTACCCCATACGTGTCACTAAATACGAGTCGTTTCACGCGTTGAATTACGACCGCTGGCCGATTTGTAGCCCGGCCTGTGGCTTTGGCGAGCAACTGAACGTACCGATTTACAAATTCGTGCGGGAAGCGCTGATCCGGGCCTACGGCGAAGAATGGTATGGGCAATTAACCCAGGCTATCGAAGAGAAATAGCCATTTTATCAGCGGCAGCCAATCGTCAGACATACGATTGGCTGCCGCTTACGTTTCCTGAGCCTATGCTTGACGATAAAGACTACTTTAAAGAAGTGCACCGGGTGGTACGGGAGGTACCCAAAGGCCGGGTAACGACGTATGGGGCCATTGCTCGCTACCTTAGCCTGCGCGCCGGTGCGCGTATGGTAGGCTGGGCCATGGTCGCATCGCACGGCCAGGATGTTCCGGCGCACCGGGTGGTCAATCGCATTGGCGTTCTTTCGGGTAAGCACTTCTTCGGTGGTCCAACCATTATGCAGCAACTTCTGGAAGATGAAGGCGTTCGGGTTGAAGACGATCGAGTCGTTGATTTTAAAACCCTGTTCTGGGACCCGGCCGTCGAACTAACTCTTTAACCCCTTCAGTACTCAACTTTTTACGCGACTCATTCCAGCTATGAGCCGCGTTTTTTGTTGTTTCTTCGTAAGATCACAATGACAAACTCTCCTGTTCTTACTGCTCCTCTTCAGCAACATCAGGCTCATACACAAGTATTTAATCGTTATGATTAACACTTAAACTGTTGTGAGTCGCGCTGCTGTATCGAGTAAAGGCGTGTTTGCGGCCAATCAATCGTAAAGTAATGCGTAGCCGATTTTTCGCTTTATTGGGATAATTTTCGCGAATGGAGTAGCTGTCAACGTGACAACTCCTGGTGGGTGAGTACCCGAACAATTGAATTATTCCAGGGTTGACTACTAAGCAGCGATAAACCATTGATTAACACAAACGAGATAAAATGGACATTTCACAGATCTTCAAGAACAATCAGAATTGGGTTGAAAAAAAGTTAGCCGTAGAGCCAGACTATTTTAGTGACCTCTCGAAAGGGCAAACTCCCGACATCCTTTACATAGGTTGTTCAGATAGTCGTGTTTCAGCCGAAGAACTTATGGGTGTAGCGCCTGGGGAAGTGTTTGTGCTCAGAAACATTGCCAATATGGTTCCCAACACGGATTTGGGCGTAATGTCAGTAGTCAACTATGCCGTAGCACACCTGAAGGTAAAGCACATTGTGGTTTGCGGCCATTACTATTGCGGTGGCGTTCAGGCCGCCATGAAATCAGCAGATTTAGGGATATTGAATCCGTGGTTGAGAAATATCCGCGACGTGTATCGGATGCACAAGGATGAACTGAATAGTATCGAGGATCAAGAACAGCGCTACAAACGATTAGTCGAGCTAAATGTCGAGGAACAATGCATAAATGTTCTCAAAACGGCAGAGGTACAAAAAGCCCAGCTCGACCGAAATCTTTCAGTGCACGGATGGGTTTTCGATATTCATTCGGGAAAATTGATCGATCTGCAAATTGACTTTGTCAAACTTCTGGAAAACATAAAGGAGATCTACCATCTCGACTAGAATAACCTCAGGAAACTATTTTTTGCTCAAAAAAGAAGCGCGTGTTTTTGTCATTCCGGTCGTAAAGAGGAATGACAAAAACACGCGCTTCTTTTCGCTACCATCAAACGCGGCCGCGCACGTTTCTACTACTAACGTAGGCTAACTAACCGCCAAATGTCGATTGTACCCGGCGTTGACCAGTTCTTCGTAGGCCGCCCAGATGTCAGCTGGAATTTCCTGGGGTATCTGAAACCCTTTCTCGGGGTACAGTTTGATTCGCTGTAAATCACCAACCATAATACTCACAACGTCGTCGGTGGTAAGCTCAGGGTTTGAATAGGCGCTCAGATACTCGTCGAACGATGCCTGGGGCGACGTAACGATTACGGACTTTTCGGGCCATACCTTCCTGAACGTAGCGTAACTCCGACGCTCCATATACGGCTTCTGCACCACGATAAACGTTTCCGGGTCAAGGTTCAGTTGCGCAAGCAATTCTTTGGTGAATAGCACATTTTCGCCTGTATTGCTGGATCGGTTTTCGACTAGTATACGCTCCGACGGAACACCCATTCCAATAGCGATTCGGGCAAACAGTTCGGCTTCCGGCTCGGCCCACATTGACTTGGTGATGACGCCCAGTCCGCCCGAAAAAATCAGCAGGGGCGCCCAGCCCTCCAGAAACAATTCGGCACCCCGTTCGGCTACCCGTGTATCATGACTACAGAGTACCAGAATAACATCGGCTTTTTCAAGCGTGTGGTTGGTGTGATGGTAGTCCCAGAGTTTTTCGGCTAAGTCGTGTATGTGTTGTGTCAATTGATCGAAGGTAATGCTAATAAAATTGGGGTAAATCTAATGACTGAAAGTCTGATTAGGCCAATCAGGACTATGACAGATAAAGATTAAATACACGGGAAAAGAACGTTACGTTAGTTCTGGCTGGCCAGTTTGCGTTGTTCGACGGCGTTGGCCAGTCCATCGAGTACGGTACGTAATGCCTGAGCCAATTCAGGGTCGGTGATCTGCCCATCGGCGCTAATCTTGCTGCGGACAAACGGTATGATCAGCGACGTTTCCTCCGTCAAATGAGCGGTCATCACCTCCAGGGTGTGCGTAAGCGATGCGTGCGCCCGCGAGCCGCCCGTGTCCGATGGGCCAGCACTAATAACCCCAACAGGTTTATGCACAAACTCGCCCGACGACACGACCCAATCGAGCATGTTTTTCAATACGCCCGGCATACCATGAATGTATTCGGGTGTGCAGATCAGCACCGCATCGGCTTGCTGCAGTAAGGTACGTAACTGGGTTACTGGCGCGGGCGAGTATTCGCCATCCCGTTCGGGACTGAAGTGCGGCAGGTCGTCGAGCCCGTCGTACAACGTAACAGTTACGCCCTGAGCGGCCAGCGCAGCAGCCGCCCGCAGGATAGACGTATTGGTTGATGTAGCCCGCAGGCTACCAGAAATGGCGAGAAGATCCATGAGCGTTCGACAGAAAAACCTTGTCTAGCGCAACACCTTCGTTATCTCGTTTAGTTTCTCCATTTTCTGCACAAAGTCGCCTTTCAGTTGGTTGCGGATGGCCATCAGGTTGTCGAGCGTTTCCTGTAAACTGTCGGGCAGGATGTCTTCCAGCACTTCCCGAAACCGCTTGGCAAACGTTGGTGACTTGCCGTTAGTAGAAATAGCAATTTTCAGATCCCCTTTTTTGACCACCGAACTCAGGTAAAAATCGCATAGATCGGGCGTGTCGGCTACGTTGACCAGAATGCGACGAATTTTACAGTCCTGCTGCACCTGCCGATTCACCGCCTTGTCATTCGTCCCGACAATGACCAAGTCTTTATCAGCCAGGTGGCTGTCTGTGTAGGCCTGTTGCACTAACTCCAGTTTCGGATATCGGCCCGCCATCTCCCGGATTTCCTCTCGGATTTCGGGGGCAACGAGCGTAATGCGGGCCTCCGGCGAGTTGGCCAATACGGCCGTTAGCTTCTCCAGACCAACGTACCCACCGCCCACAATGAGGATATGCAGGTTCTCAGCCTTAACAAAAATGGGGAACAGCGTATTCATGAGACGAAGTTACGTTCTTTTGCCATCCGGCCATTCTCCCGCTTGGGATGATCCCACAGCGGTCAACAAAAAAGGCTGCCCAGGTGAGCAGCCTTCAAGATCAATGGCCTTACTTAAAATTTAAACCCGATGTTCACGCCCAAAATCCGGCGTTTGGTGTTCGATGCGTTCTTCAAAACGTCGGCAAACCCGTAATGATACACGAAGTCAATCATCAGCGGCCCCGCGTCGAAACCCAGGTTAGCCAGCCCGTTTACGGTAGCGGCCCGGAAGTCGCTCTGCTGGAAGTTGAATTCGTTGTTGCCCACGCCCAGCGGAGTAGCGTATTCGGCCCCCACCTGAAGACGCACGGCAGATACTCCTCGCTCCGACTGCGCCAGCTTTACGCCGATATAAGCCGGAATGTGCAGATACTGCTGATCGACATTCGACGTAATGTCTTTTACGCCATTGACCTGCCCATCACCCGCCCGGAAAAAATCAGAACTTGACGTTAAATACTCCGCACCGATCTGGCCATATACCCGGCCACCGCCCCGCACAAAAAAGCCTAGTTGGTAGCCGAGCCGCCCGGCGAGCGTATTGCCCTCTACATCTTCGCCCTCAAAGCGGGTTGAATTGGCTCCGGCGTATAAACCAAACGTAAAGTTTTTGTAGTTCTCCCGCCGTTCCCGGCGCTGCTCTACCTCCACGCTCCGTTGCCCGTCTTCAAAACCTTCATCATAAGCCTGGCTCAAATCGCGTTCATCATACATACGATCATTCCGGCGGCTGTTGCCCATTCGTTCTTCGTACCGATTGTCGTAGCGTCGGTTTTCTTCGCTTCGGAGCCTATATTCCCGGCGCTCATCGAAGCGGTCATCCATACGCCGATCGTCCCGGCGTTCTTCGCGACGTGACGGACGATTATCCCGATCATTACGGTCGTACCGGTCGTCGTACGAATTGGTTTGGCCAGATACGTAGCCAGTGCTGCCCAAACCCAGCAGGAAGAGGAGCGTTTTTAGTGATTTTTTCATAACGTGTTGCGTTGAGTAAACCGAATCCGGCATTCGCTTGTACAACCCTTCGCATACGACTAATGTTTGCGTATTTAACTCTAGAGCCTGTTTTTAGAAGTCAGTACCGCCACCAAACAAAAAAGCTGCCTTCGTTGGAAAGCAGCTCATAAGGTTGATTCACTGGTATGGTTTAGAATCGGAAACCCAGGTTCAGGGCTAACATATTACGTTTTGTATCAGCGCCCTTATCAAATACATTCGCAAAACCATGGTTGTACAGCGCATCGAGTGTCAGCGGTCCGAGGTTAATACCAGCGCCCACCAGACCATTCAGGATAGTCCGGTTCAGGTCATCTTTTCCTAAGTTGAAGTTGTTTTTACCAACCGCAACCAACGAAGCTAACTCAGCACCAGCCTGGATACGTAGACCCAGCGCGCTACCTACACGAACCCCTACATAAGCCGGAATCGCCAAGAAGTGCTGGTCGATCTGGCCGCGAACTTCACCAGCGGTTGGCGTGGTTTGGCCAGATCCGGTGCGTACTAAGTTCGACGTCGAATTCCGGTATTCCAGACCAATCTGTCCGAAGATCGTACCCCCTGTACGGCCGTATAAACCAGCCTGCCAGCCTGCACGGTAAGCGCCATCGGGAATGGGTTCGTTAACAAAACGCGAGAAGTTAACCCCGGCATAAATACCGAACTTACCTTCTTTACCCCAGGGCTGGTCACCATCATCGCGCCGGTTCGTTTGAGTCGACATACCACCGTTGTTATCGCTGGTAGTCATAGTAGTGGTGGTAGTCGTAGTGCCGTAAACGGGTGCCGCCGTACTGTTCGTCATCGTGCCATTAGTGGTACTATTACTATTGTCCATAGTGCCACTGCTGTTGGTCATTGCCCCGTTGCTCATCGTCGATCCATTATTCATGGTCGAACCGTTGTTCATGTTCGATGTTGTTGAGCGGTTCGAGCTGTCGGTGGTTACCGGCGACGCACTGTAGGTAGAATTGGTGGTCGTAGTCGATGTCGAGTACGAGTTGGTGGTTTGCGCATTCACGATGCCGAAACCACACAGGCCCAGGGCCAGAAGTGAAAGTTGCTTTTTCATAACGTTTATCATTTCATTGAGTTGTATAAAAAAAGGGCGTGACCGAAATCACACCCCAATAACAGGCCACTAGAGCACTTTGTTTTTAACTATTCCAATTTTGTCTGTAGCGACATCAGTTTAATACATTCAGCTTACTAGAACTTAAAGCCTACACTAGCGCTCAGAATCCGACGTTGCGAACCAGCAAAACCGGTTGAATTTACGGCGTTTATGCTATTACTAAAGCCATAATGGTACGTCAGATCGATCAGCAGCGGACCTATGTCAAAACCAAGCTGACCCAGTCCGTTGAACGTCCCACTTTTAATCTCTGCGTTCGTCAGATTAAAATCACCACTGTTGGCGCTGATGCGGTTTGCGTACTCAACACCCACCTGGAGCCGCACCGCCGAAATTCCCCGATCCGATTCAACTAGCTTGTAACCAATGTAAACCGGAATCTGTACGTACTGGATGTTGATCTGATCCCGAATGCTCTGGGCAGACTGGCCCGAACCAGCGGTGAAATAGTTGGAACTTGATGCAAAGTATTCAGCCCCTAACTGGCCATACAGCCGACCACCACCCCGTACGAAGAAGCCCGCCTGATAACCCAGTCGACCCGTCAGAGCGTCACTGTTGCCGTTCACGTCAAGCGCTTCGCCCTTAAACTTGGTCGTGTTTAAACCCGCGTAAATACCGAACACAAAATTTTTGTAATCCTTGGCGGCTTTAGCGGGCTTCGTGCTGGTGCTATACGTATCGGTGGTCGTCATCGTACTGGTCGTACCGGTACTGTTGGTCGAATACGTCCCCGATGAACCATTACTGTCTGATCCGGTCGACGGCGTGGTCGAATACGTACTGTTGCTGGTTGCGTTCGTGCTGTCGGTGGTTACCGGTGACGTATACGTTGGATTTGTAGCTGTACTGGTCGTCGAATACGAATTTGTCGTGGTTTGGCCATACGCTAGTGCCGCACTGAGCATGCAGACCGAGAGCATTGTAACTTGAGTTTTCATAACGTTTAAAAGGTATTCGTTGAGTTATAAAAAAATGGGGTGTATACGTCTCCGCATATACCCCATTAACAGGCCCTACCGGGCTTTGTTCAGCAATATTCTAATTATCCTATAAATTTACTATATTATTAAGGTTTTACCGTTTTTACCCTTGAATATTGGGGGTGGTTTACTGGTTTCGGAGTGCCTTAAAGGCGTTCATTAATCCATTGGTCGAACTATCGTGCGTATTCACATCGGCATCATCCTGTAGCTCCGGTAAAATTCGGCTCGCCAGTTGTTTGCCCAGTTCAACACCCCACTGGTCGAAGCTGAAAATGTTCCAGATAACGCCCTGCGTAAAAATTTTATGCTCATAGAGTGCAATCAGGCTGCCGAGCGTGCGGGGTGTCAGTTTTTTGAACAGAATGGAGTTAGTTGGCCGGTTGCCCGAAAACATTTTGAACGGAGCCAGCGCCTGTACGTCGGCTTCGCTTTTGCCGGATTTTCGCAGTTCTTCAGCGGCTTCTTCTTCGGTTTTGCCGTTCATCAGCGCTTCGGTCTGCGCGAAGAAATTGGCCATCAGAATTTTATGGTGCTCACCGATGGGCCGCTGGCTGATGGCAGGTGCCAGAAAGTCGCAGGGGATCAGCTTTGTTCCCTGGTGAATCAACTGATAGAACGCGTGTTGTCCGTTCGTACCGGGTTCACCCCAAATGATTGGTCCGGTCTGGTAATCAACCGGGTCGCCGTTGCGGTCGACCGATTTACCATTGCTTTCCATGTCACCCTGCTGGAAATAAGCCGCAAACCGATGCATGTATTGGTCGTACGGCAAAATGGCCTCCGTCTGTGCGCCGAAAAAATTGTTGTACCAGATACCAATGAGGGCCAGGATCACCGGCAAATTCTGCTCCAGGGGCGTATCGCGGAAGTGCTGGTCCATCGCGTGTCCACCGGCCAGCAGTTCCTCGAAGTTGTCGAAACCAATGTACAGGGCGATTGACAGACCAATGGCCGACCAGAGCGAGTAGCGTCCGCCTACCCAGTCCCAGAACCCAAACATATTTTCGGGATCGATGCCAAATTTCTCTACCTCCTTGCGATTGGTCGACAGGGCGGCAAAATGCTTGGCGATGTCCTCTTCCGAGCCACCGTTTTCCAGAAACCACTGCCGGGCGGTTTGAGCATTGGTCATGGTCTCCTGCGTCGTAAACGTCTTTGAGGCAATCAGGAACAGGGTCGTTTCGGGCTGAACCGTTTGCAGCGTTTCGTAAATATGCACCCCGTCTACGTTCGATACGAAGTGAACGCGCAGGCCGTCTTTTGCGTAGGGTTTCAGCGCTTCGGTCACCATGACCGGTCCCAGGTCAGAGCCGCCAATGCCAATATTCACGACGTCGGTAATGGCTTGACCGGTGTACCCTTTCCACTCGCCCGACCGCACCCGCTCCGAAAACGATTTCATTCGGTCCAGCACGGCGTTGACCTCCGGCATTACGTCCTCGCCATCGACCAGAATTGGCGTGTTCGATCGGTTACGCAACGCTACGTGCAGTACGGCCCGGTCTTCGGTCTGGTTGATTTTATCGCCCGAAAACATTTTTCCGATGGCGTCGGTCAAGCCAGCCTGCTCGGCCAATTGCAGCAGTAAGCCAAACGTTTCTTCGGTAATCCGATTCTTCGAGAAATCGAGCAGAATCTCGTCAAATCGGCGCGAAAACTTGGTGAACCGATCCGGATCTTCGGCAAATAAGTCGCGCAGGTGACGGTCTTTTAGGGCATCGTAATGCGCCTGAAGCTGCGCGTAGGCCGGCAGGTCGGTAAATCGATGAGTAGCGAGCATAAGCAGTTTTCGGTTAACGAATCTTGGGTTTTCGTTTAGTTCATAGCTCCAGCAAACCAGCCAGTGTCGGTAAACTGAAGACTCTCTTCGGTTGTCGGCGCGAATATCGCCAATCCCCCACAATCTTTTTTCCTCTATTTTTACGCCCCCGCACATAAACGTGTGCCAGGTCTGTCAGCGTTATCGTAGCCGCTAATGAATCAAAAATTATTTTATTCGTTACTATTCGCCGGTGTGGGCGCCTTATTGTTCATTCCCTTTCTGGGGGGCGTTCGCCTGTTCGACTGGGACGAAATCAATTTTGCGGAATGTTCGCGGGAGATGCTGCTGTTGCAGGACTACCTCCGCGTACACATCGACTTCAAACCGTTTTACGAAAAGCCGCCGTTTTTTTTCTGGTGCCAGTCGCTGATGATGAGCCTGTTCGGCACCAACGAGTTTGCGGCCCGGCTACCGAACGCCATCTGCGGCATCATTACGTTGATCTACCTGTATAACCTGGGCGCGAAACTGCACGGCCAGCGCTTTGGCGTTTTGTGGGCTTTGGCCTATTTAGGGTCCGTTACACCCCATCTGTACTTCCGGTCGGGCATCATCGACCCTTTTTTCAATTTGTTCATTTTTATTGGACTGGTCAATCTGATTTTTGCGTCCTGGAAACGCGAACGACTCAGCAGTACGTTACTGGTGCCAAAATCGGAATGGACGTATCTGGCGATTGGCGGATTTGTGCTGGGTCTGGGCATTCTGACCAAAGGGCCCGTGGCGTACCTGATCGTTTGTCTGGTGATGCTGGTGTACTGGATACTCAGCCGGTTTCGGTGGTTCATTACACCCCTGCAATTTATTCTGTTTTCGGCGGCTGCTTCGCTGGTGTCGCTGGCCTGGGGAGGGCTGGAAACGTACCTGCATGGTCCGGCCTTTGTGAATGAATTTTTGACGTATAACATCCGGCTGTTCAGCACGCCCGACGCGGGCCATGCCGGATTTACGGGCTACCACTTCATTGTGTTGCTCGTGGGTTGCTTTCCGGCGTCTATTTTCGCCCTGCGGGGATTCGGTGCGCTCTTTCTCGAACGTAACTACCAACGCGAGTTCCGGCGCTGGATGCTAATTTTGTTTTGGGTCGTGCTGATTCTGTTCAGCGTGGTACAGTCTAAAATTGTGCATTACTCGTCGCTCTGCTACTTCCCGGTAACGTATCTGGCGGCTCTGACGCTGCTCCAGTTAGAAGAGCGTAAACTTCCGTTTACTAACTGGTTCCGGGCGGGGTTACTCCTGGTCGGCGGAATCTACGTACTGGCCACGATTGGCCTGCCCATTCTGGCGCATCGGATGGACCTGGTCAAATCCGTTGCCGATCAGGACGCGTTTACGCAAGGTAATCTGAACGCCAACATCAACTGGACCGGCTGGGAGGTTTTGCCGGGCGTGTGGCTGCTGATTACGTTGATCCTGACGCTTTGGTGGTTCAGCAAACGAGAGACAAGCCAGGCGATGTTTGCGCTGTTCGGCGGCATGGCGGTGTTCATTACGCTGACGCTCTGGTTTTTTATTGGTCGGATCGAAGGCATTTCGCAGGATGCGGCCATGCGCTTCTTCGAGCGGGCACAGGGACAGGATGTATACGTAACGACCTACGGCTACCGGAGTTACGGGCCGTATTTCTACACGCAGAAACCGCCCGTCACCAACCCCAACTATTACAATATGGACTGGCTGCTCCGGGGCAAAATTGATAAAGATGTCTGGTTCATCAAGAAAGCCAGTGAACTGCACACGCCCCTCGATTCGCTGCCCGACATCAAGAAAACCGGCGAAGAAAATGGCTTTGTGTTCTACCGGCGCGCGGCTCGTTAGATCGCGTGTAGAGACGTTTCTTACGAGCGTCAGTTTTTAGTTACGTCTCTGGACAGCCGACGCTTTTTCAGCGACTCGAACCGCAAGCGATTGTATTGCTGCAGTAGAATTGGGTAGCCATTGTAAAGCGCATTGATACCCGTTAGAAGGAGCGCCCAGCCCCAAAAGCCGTTTGCAAGGGCGTATAGAGCGGTTAAGGCAAAAAACAGCAGGCAGATTAGGTGAAACCGTTCGTAAACAACTGATTTACTCAGGTGCGTTTTGATGGACACTGTTTGCCCAGACTTGTAGTCAGGGAACCGACGACGGATCAGCGCATTGACGAAATCGCCATCCTGCGTGTATTTCCGAATTACCCGAATACCTAGTTTATGATACGGCACAAGCGTACTTCCCAGCCGCAGCCGGTTGAAAAAAGAAGCGGGCAAAAAGCCTACTGTTAGGCTAATGAATAAGAATACGTATAGCCACCTCAGTTCCATAGCGACCACGCAGAAGTAAACCAGGGGGCCGAAGCTTAGTACCGACCAGAAGCCGTTGACCAGCTGATTATATAAAGTGGCCGTCCGGCGGATTTTAGTCCGTTCCTGATTCGTTTCTGAACGCATAGAGTAAAGTAATTTTTCGGCAGTGACTCAGCCCGGCGATCAGAAATGCGCGGGTTCAGCCTATAGCCATTTATCCGTTAAAAGTGAATAAAGGGTTCTGTCTATCTCAACAATCGCATTATTTTTACAGCGCAAAGAGTTGATATGGACCGGAATAGTCATCTGAATAATTTTGTCACCCATCAGGCGCGAAAAAACAACAGTAACTAATCAGCTGTTAGTTTTAGTGTTTCTTAGTCTGATATGCGGATCGAAATGGTCCTGTTCATTTGACGGCGGGCGGCAAGTTGAAGGCCACTGCTATATTTTACTCCCTCCGACTCTGGTTTTAGCCACCAATACCAACTTAATTCGTAGCCGTTCATCAACCAACTAATCTGATTAATGATTGACCCACCCATGCCCGTAACTGACAAAGCACTCACCGAGCGGCTAGACATCGACTTTGCTTTAAAAGCTGCGCGGCTTGGCGTTTGGGAGTTGGACCCGGTCACAAAGCTGGTCAAATGGGATGACCGATGCCGTGAGTTATTCGGGCTGACGCAAAACCGATTATTGACCTATGAAGAGGCCATTCGCTTTATTCACCCGGACGATGCAAGCCGGGTAGATGAAGCGGTTCAGCAGGTTCTTAGCCCTACATCGAACGGCCAGTATGACGTTACGTACCGAACCATTGGGGCCGACGATGGCGTATTGCGGTGGGTACGGTTTATTGGTCAGGGCTACTTCAACGAAGCCGGGGAAATATACAGGTTTTCGGGGGTAGCTCAGGACGTAACGAAGGATGTGGAATTGCAGCTGCATCTCAAAACCAACGAACAGCGGTTTCGAAGCCTGCTGGAAGAAGCTGCTATAGCGACCTGCCTGTTAACCGGGCCAGAAATGACCATTGCAGTTGCTAATGATATTATGCTTCAGTACTGGGGGAAAGGCCGGGATGTTGTCGGAAAAACCCATTCCGAAGTGCTGCCTGAGTTGAAAAACCAGCCGTTCGGCAGCCTGCTGGACAACGTCTATTCGACCGGTAACACGTACGAGGCCAAGGCTGCTGCCGCCAACCTGGAAGTTGACGGTTCGCTGCGAACGTACTATTTTGACTTTTCGTACAAAGCGTTGCGGAATACCGCCGGTTCGGTGTACGGCATTCTGGTCACCGCCATTGATGTAACGGAACAGGTACTGGCTCAGCAGCAGGTAGAAGCCAGTCAAATGCGTTTTGAGTTGATTGCCAAAGCCACCCACGACATTGTCTGGGACTGGAATCTGGAAACGAACGAAATCTGGTGGAACGAAGGCTACCAGACCCTGTTAGGCTACCGGAAAGAAGATATGTTACCGGGCGTTGAATCCTGGTCAAATTTCATCCACCCCCACGATCGGGAGCGGGTTGTGCAAAGTATTCACGCCATTATTGACCACGGTGGCGAGAACTGGGCCGATCAGTATCGCTTCCGGAAGGCCGATGGTACCTACGCGTATATGCTGGACCGTGGCTACACCATTCACCGGGACGGAAAACCGATTCGGATGGTCGGCTCTATGGTTGATCTGTCAAAGCAGAAACAGGTTGAAGACGAGCTAATTCATCAGAATGAGGTGCTTGAGGATATGGTCAACCAGTTCAAGTTCGTCACCGACTTTATGCCCCAGATGGTCTGGGCCACGTACCCCGATGGCACCCATGACTTTTTCAACCAGCAGTGGTACGAGTTTACCGGGCTAACCTACAACGAGTCGAAAGGCCAGGGCTGGGCTAAAGTGCTTCACCCCGACGACTGGAATCGGACAAAGCAGATTTGGGGGCATTCGCTGGCAACGGGTTCGCTCTATCAGATTGAGTACCGGATGCGTCGTCACGATGGGGTGTATCACTGGTTTCTGGCCCGTGCGCTTCCTCTGCGCAATGAGCAGGGGGCCATTGTGAAATGGTTCGGCACCTGCACCGATATCGACGATCAGAAAACGCAGGCCCAGACGCTGGAACAGATGGTTAACCAACGTACTGCGGAGCTAACGGCGGCTAATCAGGATTTGCAGCGCTCGAACAGCAATCTTCAGCAGTTTGCCTACGTAGCGTCGCATGATTTGCAGGAGCCACTCCGCAAGATCCAGTCGTTCGGCGACCTGCTTAAAAACGGCTACGCGGATCAGTTGGGCGACGGCGTTCGTTATCTGGAACGCATGCAGGTAGCCGCCCATCGCATGTCGACGCTGATTAAAGATCTGCTCATGTACTCTCGCATTTCGACCCGGCAGGATGCTTCCAAAGCGGTGTCGCTTGCGCAGGTACTCAGTATTACGCTGGCCGATCTGGAACTGTCGATTCAGGAGACCGGCGCGATCGTAGATATGGATCCGTTGCCAACCGTTCAGGGCGACGACTCACAGTTGGGTCAGCTATTTCTGAATTTACTAAGTAATGCGTTGAAGTTTCAACGGCCGGGCGTTCCCCCGGTTATCCGCATTCAAACCCACCTAGTATCGGCAGAGGACTTACCCCCTTCAGTAACCCCAGCACGACAGGTGCCAACGTATCACCGCATCGATATTGTGGATAATGGGATAGGGTTCGAGCCGAAGTATCTCGACCGTATTTTTCAGGTGTTCCAGCGGCTGCACAACTCGTCTCAGTTTGCCGGTACGGGTATCGGGTTAGCTATCTGCGAAAAGGTTGTGGCGAATCACGGCGGAGCCATAACCGCAATGAGCCAACCAGGCCAAGGCGCTACGTTCAGTATTTACTTACCCCATTCCTAGACGGCACGCTACGCCCCTAAATAGCTCAGGGTCAGCCAATATGATTCACCTGACAACACTACAGATTTCCCTTCTTCAGTTCCCGAACGGCATAGTCTGCCGCCCGCGCCGAAAGTGCCATGTACGTTAGCGACGGATTCTGGCAAGGTGATGAGGTCATACTTGCTCCATCGGTGCAGAATACATTCTTGACCACATGGTGCTGATTCCACTTGTTGAAGACTGAGCTCTTAGGATCGTGACCCATACGGGCCGTACCCATTTCGTGAATGCTCAAGCCTGGATGCGCCTGGCTATCGAACCCTTCTATATTCGAAAAACCGGCTTTCTCCAGCATTAGAACGGCCTGTTCTTTCGCATCGCTTCGCATCAGCGATTCGTTCTCGCGGTAATGCACATCCATTTTCAACACGGGCTGGCCCCATTTATCTGTAACAGCATCGGTCAGCGTTACCTTGTTGTCGTAGTAAGGCAGACATTCACCAAAAGCGTCGAGGGTGATTTTCCAGTCGCCAAACTGAGTTGCCTGCTCCTTGAAGTCTGCCCCGAAGCCGTCTGTTCCGTAGGCGTGTTCCCAGTTCTGCCGACCCGTATAGACTTCAAACCCGTATCCCCGAATAAACGGCTGCTTATCCTGCCCCACGTTCCGGAATCGGGGAATGTACAGCCCGGCCGGATGCCGGCCGTAGTAGACCTTGTCCAGATCATGTTTATAATCAGCCGTAGCGCCGACGTGGAAGTGATGATCCATCAGGTTATGACCCAACTGCCCACTATCGTCCATCCCGTTCGGAAACCGGTTCGATTTGGAGTTCATCAGGATGAACGTCGAACCCAGCGCCGACGCATTCAGAAAGATGATCTTCGCCTGAAACTCGTGCCATTGGCTGGTCTGCTCGTCAATGACCCGAACGCCTGTAGCCCGCCCTTTCCGCTCATCGTAAATAAGCGAGTTAACAATGGAGTGCGGCCGCACGGTTAATTTACCCGTTCGTCGGGCTGCGGGCAATGTAGCCGACTGCGTACTGAAATAAGCGCCATACGGGCAACCGCGCATGCAGAGATTGCGGAACTGGCATTTGGCGCGGCCCAGCGCCATCTGTTCTTTAGTCGGAGCCGTTAAGTGAGCCGCCCGCGCCGAAATCACTTTTCGGTCGGCATACTGTGCGTTTACGGTTTTCCGAAAATGCTGCTCAACGCAGTTATCGGGTAAAGCCGGTTGAAACTGCCCATCGGGTAAATGCGGCAGCCCGTCGCGGTCACCGGCAATACCGGCGAACTTTTCCACGTAGTCGTACCAGGGCGCTATGTCTTTGTACCGAATGGGCCAGTCGACGGCGATTCCCTCTCTGGCATTGGCCTCAAAGTCGAGGTCGGAGAAGCGAAACGAATACCGGCCCCACATCAGCGACTTTCCGCCTACCTGATAGCCCCGAATCCAGTCGAACGGTTTCTCTTCGACGTACGGGTTTTCCAGATCGTTCACGAAATGGTGGTGCGTAGCTTCGGTGATGGCAAAGCCGGTGCGGTTCTGGACGGGATAGTTTTTTAGCAGATCATCGGGCATCTGCTGGTTGCGATGGGGAAACTCCCAGGGTGCTTTCGTCGCTGTATGGTAGTCAGAGACGTGCTCAATCATCCGCCCCCGCTCCAGCAGTAATACGTTCAATCCCTTTTCACACAGCTCTTTAGCCGACCAGCCTCCGCTGATACCCGATCCGACAACAATGGCATCGTAACGTGTTGGGGGCGGAGTGTGCTGTGCGTCGGTCATTTCGTTTCGAGAGTCAATTGGTTAAAAAGAAACGAATTTAACCGATTCTGAGTGTTTATTCACCTCTTTCCTCTACCTCTGTGAAATGATTTTACCCCTTAAAAATCCACGTTCGCGCCGAAGCAGATTTTTAAAGGGTAAAGGACTGATGGTTAACGGAACAGCGCCTTACGCTACAGCGTCGAGTAGGGCCGTTTTACCTTGCTCCATCAGCAGGTTGTTGATATATTGTTCACACAACTCGTTCGGGTGGTATTCGCTGAACTCCTGGCTAAGCTGGGTTACGTTACGTTTGTACTGATTATGTTTCAGGACCTCTTCAACGGCTTTTCTGATCTGGGCAGGTTTTGGCGTTTCGGTTTTCAGGTTGACTCCCAGCTTGAAATAGCCGATACGGGCCGCAATTTCGTTTTTACCCTCGTGTACGCCCGCCACAACCATCGGCAGTCGGTTCTGAACACTTAACAACACCCCGCCATAGCCGCCGTTGGTTACAAATACGTCGACTTTGGGCATGATCGTGTTAAAGTCGATGAAGTCTTCGATCACTATGTTCGCCTGCGGATAACGAGCCCGGAGAGCTGCGGTGCCCGAACCACCAGTCGTTACGATCACTAACGTATCGGTGTCTTTATACGCTTCAAGCGTCGGTACGAGCAGCTTTTCCGCATCGCGCTCGATGGTGCCCTGCGTAACCAGAATCACTTTTTTGTATTGATTGAGTTTGGCCGGATACGCAAACGTTCGTTTTGCCCCCGAAGCGTACGGCAGTAACGGCCCAACAAAACGCACATTCAAACTCAGGTCGCTCCGTTCGTATTCAAAGCTTGGTGTTCCGCTTTGCAAATACACATCCGGAATACGTACGGCGATGTCGAAAATACTGTCCTGCTGCGGCTCAACCCCAAACTGGCCCACGACTTCATTGTACGTTTGCGTTGGTCCTTTCATAAGCTGGTTGGTAACAAACCGCAGAATGGATTGCTTCAGCCGCCCCAGTACGCTCTTATCCGGGGTTAAGCCCAAACCATTGGGCGGCAGATCGCGGGATGTCTGCGGAATCGGCATGATGCCCATTCCTACTACCGGTACGTTAAACACGTGCTTTACCACTTGCATAGCGCTGAAGCCAACATCGCTGACCATCATATCGAAGGCAAATTCCTTACGGATCGCCGTCAGGTCGGCCATGTAATTGGTAATTGGCAGCACAAATACATGCTTGATGTCAAAGCTGATCTTTCCGATTGCTCCTTTGATGGCAGCCCGTTCCGGAAACAGTTCCTCCAGGTTATCCTGGTTGATGACCTGCGCCTGCTGAAAGCGATACGTAGGAATACCAATTCGTTCGGCTTTGTCAGCATAGTCACCACCCGTGTACCAGCGGACATCGTAGCCTTGTTGTTTCAGGTGAACGGCCAGGCCCGTTAACGGATTGAAATGCCCGTCCATGGGCATGGTAGCGAACAGAATTTTGGGGGTGTTCATGAGTTTAGTTGTTCAAAGAGAAAGATTACGCAACGAAAGTAGCGGACGCGCCTAGGCTCTCTAGTAGCTGTCCCGATGAAGTGCGGCTTCCTGCTCTTGAACCGACAAAAGGAGCCAGTAGAACAACGTAGCGTCAGCCATCGTCGGGCGAGTGTGAGCTGACCGTTCAGGAGCATAAAAAACTTTGAACCAACCGGCTCGTTATGAGGGTATGAAAACACGATATGCCTCCTTCACTCCGTCAAATTCCCAATCGACGTTCAGCCCTGCGTGGGCGATCCGATTCACCATATGTATAGTTTTGATCAGCGTAAGCGCCTGTAGCCGAACCGCCCAAACCGGTCCGCAAAGCAAGCTCCGACTCGAAGTTGGCCAGATAAAAGAAGTGACGCTATCGGCTTCAGGGGACGGATCGACCCAGCTCGTTGGTACATCCGACAATCAGGAAGTGGTCGACGTAACGCGCAAGCAGCCCGGTCCGGAATCCACTGCAACTATCCAGACGGGCGATTCGGGACCCATTGTGTTCCTGATCAAAGGGGTGACCGTGGGAAAAGCCAACGTAACGTTTTCGGAGAAGAAAACTGGCGAAGAAGGCAGCGGTCAGGCAAAAAAAACCTACGTAGTAGAAGTACGTGCCAAATAGAAAGTGGTTGGTATTGGTAAACCAGTTTACCAATACCAACCACTGGCTGTAATCAACGTGAATGCTAGATGAGTTGCTTAGCGCTTGGGACCAATTGAGTCGTAGATAACGACTTTTTCCCACAGCGAGGCATAGTTATTCCGAAACTCGTCGTGGATTGGGTGCTTCTGATAGATCTCTTCATCAGCCGCACTGTCGAAGAAGCACAACCACGAAAATGTATAATTCCGCTCGATAACCGCGCGCGTGGTGCCGGCTGGCTTGCCAATATGCACCAGCTTGATCGTCGGCACTTTAGCCAGTTTGTTCAGCCCTTCCAATAGCTTGGCCTCGTCGGCTTTGTTGCCCGGATTTTTTAAATAGAATAAAACGTGGTGAACGAACAGTTCTTTGGATGCGCCCAGGGGCAGTGTGCCAACTGGCAGGCCAGCACCTAGTCCGGCTGCGACACTACGTTTAACGAACGCCCGGCGTGATTGCTCTTTCATATAGAATTGTGTACAGGTTGCTTAGGGCCACAAAAATGGATGACAGTTGCACACAAAGCAAATTTGGTTGACAATCAACCACGTTTACTCATTCACAATTCACTGTTTCTAACCGACGGCTGGCAGAAAATAACCGGCCTGTAGGTAGCGCTTAGCGGGGTTTGCCTTTACTGAACAATCCCTGCTCCTGCCATGCTTCTTATCGCCACCGTCTTAATTGCCATTCTGTTCATTGTCGTTAGCTCCACCGTTTTCAAGCTGCATCCGTTACTGGCCCTGCTGCTGGCCGCGTTTGGCGTTGGGTTAGCAGCTGGAATGCCTCCGGCTCAGATTGCCGACACGATTGGCAAAGGGTTTGGTGAATTGATGACCAAGATTGGCCTGATGGTTATTCTGGGCTGCATTATCGGTGCTATCCTCGACCGGTCCGGAGCGGCCCTAACCGTTGCGGATACAATCTTACGCGTGTTTGGCAACAAACAGCCCGCGCTGGCCATGTCGGTCATTGGTGCCATTGTCGGCATTCCGGTTTTCTGCGATTCAGGTTACATTATTCTGGCCCGGCTGGCGCAGGTGGTGGCCGAGCGCACAAAAACGGCCGTCGCAACGACTAGTCTGGCGCTGGCGGGTGGTTTGTTTGCGACGCATACCCTGGTTCCACCCACACCCGGCCCGGTTTCGGCCGCGGGTAATCTGGGCATCACAGAGTCGCTGGGGCTGGTGATCGGAATCGGGTTAGTGGTTAGCCTGCCCAACGTCCTGCTGAGCCAGTGGTTCGGTCGCCGTTTCGGAGCGGCCATTGTCGTTCAGCAGGAATCCCACCTCAAACCTGTTCCGAAAATCGAACAGCCGTCAACTGGCCTAGCCTTCAGCCCCATCGCCATCCCAATTCTGCTGATTACGCTAGCGTCTATCGTTAAAACCCTGTTTCCTGAGGCCACTACGGGCGTGGTGGCCGCCTTTATTACGCTCGGTAATCCGCTGGTGGCCCTACTGTTGGCTGTGTTCTGGTCGTATCTGCTGTTTCCGCACAACCGGGCCGAGCAGCTCCTGACCTGCGTTCGGGAAGGTGTAGCGCACTGCGGACCAACGCTGGTTCTGGTTGGAGCCGGTGGCGCGTTTGGCGCGGTGTTAAAAGCAACTCCCCTAACGGCGCTGGTCAGCGGCTGGCTTCAGCAAAGTCAGGTGTCGGGCTTAGGGTTTCTGGTACTCGCATTTGGTATTTCGGCCTTTTTCAAAACAGCGCAGGGATCAACAACGTCGGCGATGGTGCTTACAACCTCCATGCTGGCTCCGCTGCTGACCGCGGTAGGATTCACGCAGCCACTTGACGTTACGTTGGTGGTGATGGCGGTAGGCAGTGGAGCGATGGTCGTCTCCCACAGTAACGACGCGTACTTCTGGGTGGTGTCGCAGTTCAGCGGGATCGCCCCCGCCGATGCTTACCGAAGTCTGACGGTACTGACGGCCCTACAGGGGCTGGTTAGTTTGCTAACGACCCTGCTGCTGTACGTTATATTCGGTTAAAGGCGTCGGGTTTGGGCGGGGTTACCGTTACGTCCGTAAAAAACTGGGTTGGCGGCAAGAAACAATCCACGTTACATTGTTATGGTTGTAGTCACCATTTTTTTTACACAAACAGAACCCGTTCATGTCGTTTTCTTCCACTCAGCCCGAAGACTTATTTTTTGATGCCGCCCGCAAAGGCGATACGGCCTACATTCAGCAACTCATTGACGCCAACATCAACGTAAACATTCAGAACGGCAAAGGCTTCACGCCCTTGATTGTGGCAGCCTACGACGGTCATCTTGAGGCTACGAAAACGCTGCTGGATGCAGGAGCGGATGTCAATGTGCAGGATGTTAGCGGGAATACGGCGCTGATGGGCGTTTGTTTTAAAGGATACGCCGAGATTGCCCGGCTGCTGATCGAACGCGGGGCTGATCTCAACCTCCAGAATGGAAACGGTGGCACGGCCCTCATGTTTGCTACTTTATTCGGCCGCAATCAGCTCGTTAAGATCATGCTCGATGCGGGTGCCGACGTGTCGGTTCGTGATGTCCGGGGCTTAACCGCCCGTGATCTGGCCATACAGCAAGGCAACGAAGAAGCTTTAACCCTGTTCCCTTGAGTTGCTCTAGTCAATTGGCTGCCGCATAGCCCTATAACGACGTACCGCTTCGACTTCGCTCAGAGTGATATTGACTACTAGGTGTCTACTTAAATTATAACTCGGTAAGCTGTCTCACGGAGCAGAGTTGAAACGGTTCGCACGAAGTAGCGAGACGTAGCGCCAGTCTCTTATACATACTTCACACTCCGTTATTCAATCAGTTGCATCAGCCAGCCGCAGGCGATACCCCCGTAAGTTCCCAATACGTGGCTGAGTACGGCCAGTAATACGCCTACGGGAGCAAGTGATGGGTGAAAAACGCTCGCTACGGCCGGAGCCGTTGCCACACCGCCAATGTTGGCCTGACTGCCTACAGCCACGAAAAAATACGGTGCACGTATGGCTCGGGCGGCCACAAACATAATCAAGACGTGAATGAGCATCCAGATGATGGCGACAAACAGCAGGCCGATGTTGCCGCTAAGCGCCGTTACGTCCAGCCGCATCCCGATGGTCATAATCAGGAAGTAAATGAACAAGGTAGCGAAGTCGGTGGTGCCTAGTTTTTCGAAGTTCCGAACGCGGGTAAACGAGAGCAGGATGCCTAAGGTCGTCGATACGAGCACGATCCATAAAAAATTAGACAGAAAGGGTTGTAGCCCGTTAGCCTCCAGGAACGACTGGTAACGCGTCAGAAAAGAAACGATACCAGCGGCTGCAGCATGGGCAACGGCGGCCCCACCAAACCCTAACGCCAGTATGCTCGTAATATCGCTTAACGTAGCTGGTTTGTCGATTTGCTGGTGGTACGCTTTCACGCGCTGCTTTACGTCTTCAATACTGGATGTGTCGGCTTTCAGAAACGAATCAATGCGGGTTGTGAACGCAGCGCCGTAGATCAGACAGGCCGTCCAGGTGTTCGCCACAACGGCATCGATCACCAGCACGATGGTAAACAAAGATTCGCTGCTGCCATAGATCTCTTTCAGGACTAACTGGCTGCTGCTGCCGCCAATCCAACTACCCGACAACGTAACGAGCCCTTTCCAGTACTGCTGGTCAATAGCCTGCTGGTGGAAATTATCGGAACATTGCTCCACCACCCAAAGAGCAATCGGCCCGCCAATAATGACCCCAAACGTACCGGCCAGAAACACAATCAGCGCTTTGGAACCGAGCTTCCAGATGGAACGCAGATCGGCGGTAGAGGTGAGCATGACTAGCGCGGCTGGCAGCAGATACTGCGACGCAACGGTATACAGCTTCGAATCTTCGCCCGATACGAGATTAAAACTGTTCAATAGTGCCGGGAAGATGTAGCACAAAAGCAGGGCCGGTACTACGGTATAAAACTTCTGCCAGAACGGATTTGGCGATTTGGCGGTCTGAAAAATGAGCGCCAGCAAAACCAGTAAAATGCCCAGAATAATGGCGTCATGCGTAATCAGTGGTTCCACAGGTCAGGACGATAAAGGAGACGATACGTTAAGAGCGACTGGCAGTCAACGGCCTCGTTTCCGCCAAGCGCGCGCGCCATTGTCTGGCAAGCTAAACCAAATCGATTAAGTTTTATGAACAGCAGGCTTATTGGGCCGTTATTGATACAGGGATACTCGTTAAGGCTCATCTTGTTCCCTTGTTACGTCTGTGTATGGCAAATCTTGAAACCATCATTTTTATTCTGGCTATATTAATTGGTCTCTCTGCCGTAGCCGATAAAATTAAATTACCCTACCCAATTCTTTTAGTAGGAGCGGGTCTAGTTATTGGGTTTGTTCCGTTCCTGCCCAACCTGGCGCTGGAGCCCGATATTGTGTTCCTGCTCTTCCTGCCCCCACTGTTGTATGATGCAGCCGCCAAAACATCGTGGCAGGAGTTTACTACGTCGATCCGAACCATCAGCACACTGGCCGTTACGCTGGTCTTTTTTACGGCTACGGCGGTGGCTATTGTGGCCCACTATCTGGTTCCGGGCTTTAGCTGGCCACTGGCGTTTGTGCTCGGGGCCATTGTTTCCCCACCCGATGCGGTTGCCGCCACCAGTATCATCAAAGGTTTAGGGCTTAATAAACGCGTCATAGCCATACTAGAGGGTGAAAGTCTGCTCAACGATGCGTCGGCCCTGATCGCCTACCGGTATGCCGTAGCCGCCGTTACAACGGGCAGCTTTGTGCTCTGGAAAGCCGGACTGCAATTTTTGCTCGTTGCCGGGGGTGGCCTGGTTATCGGTATCGTTACGGGTTTGCTCTTTGTGGCGATCTTCCGCCGGATCGACGATACGTTGGTTGAAACCAGCCTGACGTTCCTGGCCCCCTTCGTGGCGTATTTAACCGCCGAACACGTTCACACGTCTGGCGTACTGGCGGTGGTCAGTACGGGACTGGTCATTACGCGGAAGACCCCGGAGGTGCTGTCGTACCAGTCCCGCATTCATACCAGAGCGGTTTGGGATACGTTGATTTTCATCATGAATGGGCTGGTGTTCATCCTGATTGGTTTACAACTGCCAGGAATCGTAGCCGACCTGCACGCCTATACTACGTGGGAGTTAATTTATTACAGCCTGGCTATCAGCGCTATTACAATCATCGTTCGCATCTTATGGGTATTTTTGAGTGCATATTACCCCTCGCTGTTACGGCCAGCGGCCAAGCCTAAAGATGTTTCTCGAGGAGAACCCGATGAAGAAGTCAATTGGAAGAATGTGTTGATTGTGGCCTGGACTGGCACACGCGGGGTCGTGTCGCTGGCTACCGCGCTGGCGCTGCCCTTAACCTTGCCGCAGGGCGGAGTCTTTCCGAACCGACCGTTGATTCTCTTTCTGGCGTTCAGTGTGATTTTCGTGACGCTGGTGTTGCAAGGCTTAAGCTTACCCCTTCTGGTACGTTTGCTGGGTGTAGAGCCCCAGGACAATACGCAGCAAGAAGAGCGTGAACTTCAGTTGAAGCTCGCTAATGAGGTACTTTGCTTTATCGAACAAGACTTCCCTATTGAGCTATCTCCGAATCTGCACCGCATGCTTATCCGGCGTTATGAGCTACTGGTCACCGAATTAACGCGGGCACTGGAGGCTACTCCAGCCATAAAGCCAGTCGCCGAAGAGAGTACGTTTCCGCTTAGCCAGCTCATGGCCGCTCAACTGGCCATCAGTAATTTCCAGCAGGGGTTGATCGTAAAAATGTACCGGGAAGGCGAGTTCAGCGACGAAGCGTTGCGGGCTGCGGAGCAGAGCCTTGATCTGGAAAAAGCCCGGCTAGACGCGTTGCAGCTTATCACCCGCGAATAAGGCGTAGGCTGCGTTAGCACATGTACCGGATCGACAAGTAAGCAAGCTAAAACCTTCTTTTAGAGTTGATTAGCAGTCGCTAACGCCTGGCTACTATTACTCCATAGGCTGTATCCTCACAGCCCGGTCGACCGGATGGTTTGGGCATTGCTGACGCACACGAGGGCTGTGCCCTCACAGCCCTCGGAGGAAATTGCTGACGGAGAGCGTCAGCAACACAAAAAAGGGCCGCGACGACGCGGCCCTAAACCAAGAGGCTAAAAGATACACCTATCTTCCACCAGGTCGGGTTGGACGCACTTCAATTTTGCTGGGCAGCGTCCGCGGATTCATTTTGAGCAGGTCGTACACCATCTCGCCGATGTCCTGCGGCTGAATCTTCCAGGCGTCTTTCTCGCTCGGCTGATTGTCCGCAAACTCGGTGGCAACCGAACCGGGCATAATGGTCGACACTTTAATGCCTTCGCTACGTAGGTCGAGCATGATGGCCTGCGTAAAGCCAACCAGGCCAAACTTACTGGCGTTATAGGCCGAGCCTTTCTCGAAGAAGTTCGTGCCAGCCAGACTGGCGATTGTAATGAAGTAGCCTTGTGTTTGCTTCAACGCATCCAGCGTAGCTTTAGCCGTATTAAACACCCCCGTCAGGTTGATGTCGATGGTTTCGTGCCACTGTTCGGGCGTCATATCCTGAATGGGCGCAAAATGACCAACCCCCGCGTTGGCAATAACGTAATCGAGTCGGCCCCACTTCTGCAGGATAGCATCGACAACCCGCTGCTGCGACGCCAAATCCCGCACATCGGCCGCTACGCCCAGCGCATGATCAGGATTGATTTCATTGAGTTTATTCGCAGCCAACTCGGCTGCCACCGACGAGCGACTGGTAATCGCCACGTTAACCCCTTGTTTGATGAGCACTTCGGCAATGCCGTAACCGATACCTTTTGAGCCGCCTGTAATCAGCGCCGTTCTGATGTGATCTGCCATACGTACGATAACTGAATTGATACACTAATGTCTGTTGAAGACTTCGGCGATAACACGGCGAGGCTACTGAAAGTTTGAAGAGACGGGTCCGACGAGCCCCGTAGGAACCTTTGTTTATACCTTTACAGGCTGTAACTGGGAGTAGACCTGTGCGGTGATCGCGCTTTTAAACGTATCGAACTGTAAGCGTTTACCTGGGCAGCCAGACCCGCAATCAGTCTGTACACCTGTTTGAAAAAACTTTAGAAACGAACTGCTTTAAAATGATCAGCGCAGGAACCCTTGACGCAACCAAAACCACCGGAGAGCTGGCGCTACGACGCGTTTTCTCCATCGATGTCTTTCGGGCATTGACCATGCTGCTGATGATTTTCGTGAATGATCTGTGGACGCTGTCGGGCATTCCGGCCTGGCTCGAACACGCAAAGGCCGATCAGGACTTTCTGGGTTTCTCGGATACGATATTTCCTTGTTTTCTGTTCATCGTGGGCATGTCGATTCCCTTTGCCACTCGTCAACGTATCGCCAAAGGAGAATCGCGAATTCAGATTGCCCGCCACATTGTGGTACGTTCTCTGGCGCTGCTGGTTATGGGCATTTTTACCGTTAACGTTCCTGATCTGAATCAACAAGCCACCGGACTGCGCAGCGAATGGTTTCAGATTCTGATGGTAACGGGTTTCTTTCTAATCTGGAATGTGTACCCTAAACGTACCGATTCAACGAAGTGGATTTTCAGCGGTCTACAGCTTGCGGGGGTGGCACTGTTGCTGTTTTTAGCGATCAAATTCAAAGGCACCGGCTCTGACCATACGGGGCCGATGACGCCCCAGTGGTGGGGCATTCTGGGGCTTATCGGCTGGACGTACCTGGCCTGCGCCCTGATCTATTTATTCACTTACAAACAGCCGGCTCTGTTAGTAGTTTCCTGGGTTTTCTTTACGCTGGTCAGCGTCGCGGGCCATGCGGGTTGGCTGCACGCTATCTGGCCAGACGGTCCCCGCGATTGGATATTGGGGAATGGTGCTTTTCACGCGTTCGCCTTTGCGGGCATACTCGCTACGCTTCTGCTCACTCGCTACAATACCCAAAAATTGCCGGTGGTTTATATCGGCCTCGGCATCCTGCTGATCCTGGCGGGGCTGATCTCTCGAAACTTCTTTATTATCTCTAAAATTCAGGCAACGCCAACCTGGGTGTTTCTATGCTCAGGCATTGCCTTTGTTGTCTACGCTGGTGTTTACTATCTGGTTGACCTTAAGGGGAAAGCAAACTGGTTTAGCCTCATCAGACCGGCGGGTACCAGCACGCTCACTTGCTACCTGATTCCGTACGTCTATTACAGCGTTGCTGATTTATCGGGCGTTTCGCTCCCGCAATCGCTGACGGTTGGAGTTGTAGGCCTGCTTAAGTCGCTCCTGTTCGCCTTCCTGGTTATTGGCATAACGGCCGTTCTGGGCAAGCTGCGAATCAAGCTGAAAATTTAACGTAACAGCCTGGAAACAAAATTACTGCCGGTATTGAGATGTAACCTATTGCATCTCAATACCGGCAGTAATCATTACGTCAGGAAACGCCCCTACTTAATTACCGCCTTCACCACAACCGGCTGATGATCGGATGGATAACGTTGCTCTTTTGAGTCGGTTAGGGCTGCGTATTTTAGGACGTCGATGCCTTTGCTGACGAAGATGTAGTCGATGCGGTTATTCATGGGCGCATCAAACTTGAAACTATTGAATGTGCCCACGGGTCCGTACGGCGGCATGGCGGTAACTTTATAGGCATCGTTCAGAATGGTCTGCATCGTCTGGACCTGCTCGGTTTCCGGTGTAGAATTTAAGTCGCCTACGCAAACGACGGGCGCATTTTTTGCAATCTCTTTGATCTTCTGCACCATCAGCTTGCCCGACTGCCGACGCGCTTCGACGCCCTGGTGGTCGAAATGCACGCTGAAGAAGTAAAATTCTTTATTCGTCGTCCGGTCTTTAAACTTAGCCCACGAACAGATGCGGTTGCAGCAGGTAGCATCCCACCCTTTGCCGGGTTTGTCGGGGGTTTCGCTGAGCCAGAAGTCACCCGACTGTAGTACGGAGAAGCGATCTTTTTTGTAAAAAATGGCCGAGTGTTCACCCGCTTCTTTGCCATCGTCCCGACCTTTTCCGATCCGGGCAAATTCGGTCATCTCGCTCAAATCGTTCAGTTGGCCGATCAAGCCCTCCTGCGTTCCAAAGATGTCAAACTCGTGGTAGCGGATCAGACTCTTTACGTTTTCTTTCCGATTTGGCCAGGCGTTCACGCCATCATTCGGCGTATTATACCGTAAATTGTACGTAGCGATGTTGATGGGCGCAGTTTTCTGGGCAAACGCCTGATAAGCCATTGATACGCTGAAAAGCAGGAGAAATAACGAAATTCGCTTGGTAAGCATGGGATTATTGGGAGGTATGTAGCCTTATGTAAAGGCCGGGATACGGCTGAATTACTTACCAGAATTTCCTAGCTGGGTTTTGCTCTTTCTGCTGAATGAGGCTGGTAATTGGCCGAAATCAATACGTTAGTTGATTGGCAGGAATATTGTAAACCTGGCCCCCTGGCCGGGCTGGCTCTGCGCGGTGATGTACCCCTTATGATTTTCAACAATTTTCTTACAGATCGCCAGCCCCATACCTGTACCGCTATACCTGGAGCGACTGTGTAGCCGCTGGAACATCTGGAAGATTCGATCAACATCGTTCTGGTCGAAGCCGATGCCGTTATCAGCGATCACTAACTCGTGAAACGATAGCTGTTGCCCCGCGATCGGCAGGCCAACGGTCTCACTTCCTTTCGTTTGTTTATAGCCAATGCTAATCGTTGGAAGAACACCCGGTTGTGTGAATTTCAAGGCGTTCGACAAGAGGTTCTGAAACAGTTGACGTAACTGCATGGCATCCCCCGCAATGGTCGGCAGTGGGGTAATAGACAGGCTGGCCTTTTTCTGTTGAATGCTGACCTCCAGATCAGAAAGCACCTCGTCCAGAATTCTGTTTAAGTTTTGGGGCGCAAACGTCCGCTCGGACGTAGCCAGGCGGGAGTAGGCCAGCAAATCCCGGATGAACGTATCCATCCGAGTCGCAGCCGACTGCATCCGTTTGAGTAGATCGGTGCCTTCTTCGCCCAACTTGTCGGCGTAGGTATTCACTAGCATGTCGCCGAACGAGCGCACTTTACGTAACGGTTCCTACAAGTCGTGCGAGGCTACGTAGGCAAACTGCTGCAACTGTTCATTCGATTCGCTTAGCGCGGCATTGTTCTCTTCCAGTTGTCGCTGATACTGCCACAACGCCGTTATATCGGTGGTGATAATGAGCACACCCTGCCGGAAGGGCGAAATGTCATAGTCGTACGAGATACCCTGTTCCGGATAATCGACCTGCTGCCGCACCGAATGCCGCTTGCTGACGACCTCGACCATGGCTTTGAATACGCTACGTTCCTTGCTCTGTGGCAACAGCTGACCAATCGTACTCGTTTTCAGCTCTTCAGCAGTAATGGGTCGGCCGAGCAACTTGGAAAACAGGGATAACGTGATCGGGTTGAACAAGCCAATTCGGAAATCGGCAATTTCCCCCCGCTCGTCAGCAACCGCTTCAAACACGAGAATACTGTTCGGCGAACTGTTCAGAACGCCCGTTATCAGTTCGGTCTGGCGCTCTCCGTTCAACTGTGCGAGTTTAATACCGGTAATATCCAGATACGTAACAATGACTCCGTCTTCAAATGGAGTTACGGAAATGTCATACCAAACGCTGCCCGTATCGTTAGACCACTCGAAACGGTCCGATTGTTTGGTTTGAGCCGTGACCGCGTAGCGCCTGAAAAGGCCGTTGGTTATCTGATGGGGCATTAACGCCGACAACGTTTTGCCTTCAATTGCCTGCGGAGTTTGACGAAGTGTCTGCGCCAGTGTCTGGTTAACCTTCTCGATACTAAAGTCGATAAGCTGCCCCTCCGGATTGTAGATCGATTTCATCCAGCACACGCCCGTCAGCGAGTTGTCGAGAACGGTTTGCAGCAAATGTGCCTGCCGCTGTTCGGCTAGCTGCGCTTCCTTGTGGGCTGTAATGTCCAGTGTCGTCAAAACAAAGCCGTTTCCGTGGGGAACAACCCGGCAATCGAACCAGACGGTGGCTCCGTCATGATCGTAGGCCAACTCAAACTGGTCGCTTTTGCCCGTTTCCGCAACGGCGGCATACCGATCAAATAAGCCGTTGGTCCGCATGGCCGGGTACATCTCCAGAAAGCGCTTACCCACTGTCGATTCAAGCGGCCGGAACGACCGGTACTTTTCCAGTTCATTACCCGTGCTAATCAGAAAATCGACAATCTTACCCGTTTCGTCCCGGATCGATTCGTAGTACCGAACCGCAGCGGGCGAACTTTTCATAACGCTTTCGAGCAGCGATGCGGTCTTCTGCCCCCCGGTAACATCCCGAAAGCAAACCAGCAATCCATCGTTATATTTAACAATAGAAACGTCGATCCAGATGTCCTGAGGAGCCAGATGCAGCAGTTGCTGGTGGGCTTTGCCCGTGGTAACGACCTCAACGTACTGGTGAAACAACGGGTGTTCCTGCGCATACGGATAACGCTCGATAAGAGAACGAGTCAGGATGTCCTCCCGACTTTGATACGTCAGATCAGCGCCAACCCGATTGCAGAAAGTCGCCTGAAAATCCGTAATCTCGTGATGTTCATTACGTATGGCCCGGAATTGAATTAAGCCGGTTGGCATGGCCTCCAGCACCTCTTCCAGCGGATTACCCGGTTCAGCCAAGTGTTTGATTGGCTCAACGGAAAGTACCAGTCTTTGCTCATCGACACAGACGAGCTGGCAATCGTAGACCGGCACCGAGTCAGTCGATAAAAACGGATGAATTAGTTGAAACCGGGATGCAGCTTTGGTACCATGCACCTCCCGGAGCTGCTGAATGAGATATGGCGAATTGAACGGAATCGGTAATTGTTCTACGTAGGCGCCAACCAGCGGAGACGGCCCTCCCTCCACAAACTGTTCGAACGCGGCATTGGCCTGTTTAACCCGAAACGAAGGCATAGGCAACTGAACAGACTCCAGCACCAGCATACCACTCGTTGACAAACTGAGTAACGTTGCAATGAGCGCGCTTTCCTGCGTTTGACTCGGGTTCACAAGGTTCATAGGGTTACTTAACGGACGTCTACCAGAAAATGGTCATTCCAAAACCAACCTCAAAGTAAGTAATTTTCGCTAAGAACTACGCTATCGGCTCATACGTTTTTAGGTACCCCTATAGCACAATTTGATTAACGAACGTTCAACAGAAAACCCCTCACTTGCCAACTTGAAAAAGTTTGACAAACGAGGGGTTTAATTATGATAGCGGTATGACCTGTTACACGTCTTTCAGCAGGCCTCTCCGACGTAACAAGGGTTTGATGTCGGGCTCAGCCCCCCGGAAATTCCGGTACAGCTTCATCGGCTCATCGGTACCTCCGCGCTCAAGCACATTCTTGCGGAACGATTGAGCCGACTTGGCATCAAACAAGCCTTTCTGCTTGAATACTTCAAAAGCGTCGGCATCCAATACCGCCGACCAGATGTAGCTGTAGTAACCCGCCGAGTAGCCGCCCGCAAATACGTGCTGAAAATACGTACTGCGGTAACGCGGTGGAATCTGGTCAATCAACCCAATTTTATCCATCGCCTGCTTCTCAAACGCGAGCACATCAGTCGGCGTCTGGCCGGGTTTCAGCGTGTGATACGCCATATCAAGCAGCGAAGCCGCCAGGTACTCCGTCGTTTCGAACCCCTGATTGAAGAGGCTACTCTTTTTGATTTTATCGATCAAGGCGTCCGGAATTGCCGCTCCTGTCTGGTAATGCTTCGCGAACAGACGTAGCATTTCGGGTTCAACGGCCCAGTTTTCCATGATCTGCGAAGGCAATTCTACAAAATCGCGGGGCACCGACGTACCCGACTGGCTGCCGTACTTTACGTTGGAAAGCAAACCGTGCAGGGCGTGGCCAAACTCGTGGAAGAACGTACTGGTTTCATCGAGCGTGAGTAACGCCGGTGCTCCACCCGACGGCCGGGAGAAGTTGCAGACAATGGACACGACCGGCGTGATGGTCTTGCCGTTCTCGACCTCCTGCCGCCGGTAGCTGGTCATCCAGGCGCCACCGCGTTTGCTGGCCCGTGGGTGAAAATCCATGTACATAATGCCTACGTGCCGTCCATCGGCTTCTTTCACTTCATACACCGTGGCTTCTTCGTGGTAAACCGGTACGTCGGTACGTCGTTCAAAGCGCAGGCCATATAGTTTATTGCAGAGGGTAAAAATGCCTTCCCGTACGTTCTCCAGCGAGAAATAAGGTTTCAGTTCCTGTTCATCCAGAGCGAATTTCTCTTTGCGCAGCTTTTCGGCATAATAGCGCCAATCCCAACTGGCCAGCTTCTCTCCTTTACCGGCAGCGGGGTCTTTGTCCATAATAGCTTGTAGTTCGGTCGCTTCCTGCTTCGTTACGGGTACGGTAGCTGACCAGAGCTGATTCAGCAGTTCGCTCACCTTGGCCGGGGTCTGGGCCATGCTTTCTTCCAGGACGTAAGCTGCGTGGTTTTCGTAGCCCAGCAACTGCGCTTTTTCGGCCCGTAAGGCAACCATTTTCGCCATGATCTCTTTGTTATCGCGCGCGTCGTTGTGGTTACCCCGTTCGAGATACGCCTTGAAAATCTTTTCCCGCAGCGACCGGTTGTCGGCGTATTGCAGGAACGGCATAATACTTGGGTTCTGGAGCGTAAAGACCCACTTCTTAACCGTCGTACCGTCCGCCAGATTGCGTTTTTTGGCTTCGTCGGCCGCCGTAGCAATCAACGAAGCAGGCAAACCGCTCAACTCTTCGGGCTTATCGATAACCAGCGCGTAGGCGTTGTTTTCAGCCAGCAGATTTTGGCCAAACTTAAGCGTAAGC
Organism: Spirosoma knui; assembly: GCF_054780635.1. Classification (NCBI taxonomy): domain Bacteria; kingdom Pseudomonadati; phylum Bacteroidota; class Cytophagia; order Cytophagales; family Cytophagaceae; genus Spirosoma; species Spirosoma knui. Next base: position 200,564 of record NZ_BAAGVY010000010.1, read on the forward strand.
ACCGACAGCTCGCCGTTGATTTTCCGCAGCCGATCTTGCTTGTCAGCCGGGAGGGCGGCCCCGTTCCGGACGAAATTTTTGTAGGTTTTTTCGAGCAGCCGCTGCTGATCGCCACTTAGTCTAAGTTTAGAGCGCTGCCCATACACGGCTTTTACGCGCTGGAACAGAACCGGATTCAGCGAGATGTCGTCACTGTGTTTGGCCAGCTTGGGCGCTACGGTCTGCGCAATTTTCTGAAGCGCGTCGTTGGTGTTGGCCCCGTTCAGGTTCGACAGAACCGTATTGACCCGGCGCAGCAGATCGCCACTCGCTTCCAGCGCTTCGATGGTATTGGCGAAGGTAGGTGCCTGCGTCTGCTGGGTGATGGCCGTAATTTCGGACGCCTGCTGTTTCATACCTTCCTCAATGGCGGGTTCGAAATGCTCCGGCTTGATCTTGTCAAAAGCAGGCACACCGAACGGCGTATTGTACGGACTAAAAAACGGATTATCCGAGGTTGGCGGCTCGGCCACCGGCACAAATGCAGTCATAAACACAGCAATGAATAAAAGAACCAGCGTGGTTTTCATTGAACGTAGTTGGTTGAAGAATAAGCCTCAAAGATACCGATTTTAAAAGATTTGACCTGCAGGGAATTGACCCATATTCCGTCAGAGTCCAGCCGTTGCCAGCGTCGGCCGGAATCCCTTTCGCTAAGATTTAGATAAACCCAACGGCAATACGTAGTCTGACGAGTTATTCTGTATTGACAATGGCGCGTCACATACGGGCAAAACCCGTGCTGCTGGCCGATGAGCCGGAATGGAACGTACCCGAATCAGTCCAGATAACAAAATCTGTTCGTCCATTCATCAAGCGCCATCGACCGGCCGACGCCGTTTACGTACTCAACAGGAAGACTATGACGACCGATAAGATTAAACACTTTTTCGCCAATGCCTGGGTAGTTCTTAAAGATGCCTTCAACGGTTTTATGGACGACCGCTGCCTTAAATTGAGTGCGGCTCTGGCTTACTACACGGTTTTCTCACTGGCTCCCTTGCTGGTGCTCATTATATCGCTGACGAGCATTTTTCTGGGCGAGGAAGCCATTCAGGGGCAAATTTTTTCGCAGATCAACGGTCTGGTAGGTAACGAAGCGGCCAAGCAGATTCAGGATATGATTAAGAATGTTGGGCTATCGGGCCAGACAAACACGGCCCTGGTCATCGGTATTGTAACGCTGCTGCTGGGTGCGACCAGCCTGTTTGTGGAGATCCAGGATTCGGTAAACATGATCTGGCGCGTGAAAGCCAAACCTAAACGGGGATGGATCAAAATTCTGAAAGATCGGCTTCTTTCCTCATCGCTGATCATTAGCCTGGGCTTTCTCTTGCTGGTATCGCTCATTATCAATGGCATTATACTGGCGCTGAGCGACGTATTGACCCGTTACATTCCGGGCTTAGGCGTTATATTAATCAGCGGAATCAACTTCATCATTAGCACTGTCATTGTCGCCATTCTGTTCGGTACGATTTTCAAAGTGCTGCCCGACGCTAAAATTGCCTGGAAAGACGTCCGCTGGGGTGCCCTCTTCACGGCCCTGCTCTTTATGTTGGGTCGCTACCTCATCGGTTTGTACATTGAGACTACCAGCACTAGTTCCACCTACGGAGCAGCCGGTTCACTGATCGTTATCCTGACCTGGATTTACTACACAGCCGCCATTTTGTATTTCGGTGCGGAATTTACGCTGGCCTATGCCAACCATTTCGGGGTTAAGATTGAACCTGCCTCATATGCCGTTTATGTGGAGCAAACTGAGCGGGAACGCGAAGTAGGTGCAATTCCAACCCAGCAGAAAGTAGAGCAAAGCCGTCAGTAACTGGCAGCGACTGGTACCGGCCGTTTGTCTGTCGGTACCAGCTCTTCTGAGCCAGCATTCTGGCAATAATTTGCAACCACCCTCCTCAGCGGGTTATATTCACGCACTATTTTCGGGAAGGCTGGGTGAGCGTATTCATGTACGGCCCCGTCTGCCTGTATGCTACCAGGAATAGAACTGCTTTAGGTCTGTTCCCCGACTGACTAACTCAATACCTTAAATGATCCTTATTGTTGATGACAGGCCTGAAAATATTCTTCCCCTAAAGAAAATACTTGAGCTTCATCGCTTTACCGTCGATACGGCCCAGTCGGGTGAAGAAGCCCTGAAGAAAGTGCTGAAAACGGCCTATTCCGTTATCATTCTCGACGTTCAGATGCCCGGCATGGATGGGTTTGAGGTGGCGACGGCTCTTGGCGGATTCAGCCGAACGAAAGATACGTCCATCATATTTCTGTCGGCCGTTAATACCGAAAAGAAGTTTATCACCAAAGGCTATACGTCGGGCGGCATCGATTACCTGACCAAGCCGGTCGATCCGGATATCCTGGTTTTAAAAGTCAAAACCCTGCACCGTCTTTACGAACAGCAGCAGGAGTTACGCGCTACCCAGGATTCCCTCCGAAAAGAAATTGAGGTTCGGAAACAGGCGCAGGAAGATCTGGCAGCGCGTATGCAGGAGTTGCAGACCGTGCTGGGTTCACTGCCGCAGATTGCCTTCATCACAACCCCCGATGGCAGCCTCGATTACGTCAATGAATACTGGTTTCGGTATTCCCCGGATGCTACCCAGCTACCCGCCACTCACCCCGACGATCCGTTACCGACGACCTGGGCTGCGTTGTTTACGGCCAGTACCGAGTTTTCGCGGGAGGTGCGTTTGAAAGAGCTTGCCACTGGTTATTACGTACACCACCTGTTGCGGGTTGTGCCCGTCCGGCAGGACGACCGGCTGATTCGCTGGATCGGTACGTTTACAGATATACACGCCCAGAAAGAGGCCGCCCAACTGCTGGAACAGCAGGTTTCTCTGCGCACCACTGAACTCCTCACCAAAAACGCCGAGCTGGAACGTACCAATCACGAACTTCAGCAGTTTACGTGGGTCGTGTCGCACGATCTGAAAGAGCCCCTCCGCAAAATTCAGTTGCTGAACGACACGATCAAGGAGAAATTCCTTAAAGACAATCCCGAAGCGGTGTCTTACCTCGACCGGTCGATTCGGTCGTCGGCCCGGATGTCGGCGCTGATCAACGATTTGTTGGCGTACTCGCAGCTTTCGGCTCCCGAACCGTTCAAACCGACCGACCTGAATGCCTTGCTGGATGAACTGCTGCTCGATTTCGATGACGTAATTGCCCGGACGGGAGCAGTCGTAACGATCCATCCCCTGCCCATTCTAGATACCATCCCGTCGCGCATTCGGCAGGTGTTCCAGAACCTGATCAGCAACGCCCTTAAGTTCGCCAAACCCGACGTACCGCCGGTGATTATCATTCAGGCCGAACGGATCGCCACCAGCGACATCGACGGCTCACCCGAACCGACCGGACCGTACTGCCGCATTACCGTGAGTGACAATGGCATTGGTTTCGACGAGAAATTTCTGGGGCGCATCTTCGTTATTTTCCAGCGGTTACACAACCGCACCAGCTACGAAGGCACCGGTATTGGCCTGGCCATTGCCAAAAAGAATATTAATAAACACAACGGCCTTATCTCGGCCCGCAGCCGCCCCGGTGAGGGAGCCAGTTTCATTCTGGTCTTACCCATGGTGCAGGCCGATCAGCCAGTAGCTCATTAACGACATTCGTATTTCGCCGTTTCCTATGCCTAAAACTACCAATACCGTCATCCGGCAACTTCAGGTTGTTTTCACGCTTTCAACACTGCTGCTCCTGGTGAGCCTCATGGCTTCGTTTTACAGCATCCAGAAGCTCATCAACAATTCGGAACTGGTTAACCATACCAATGAGGTGCTGATCGAAGCGGAAAACATCATTTCGCAGATGAAAGACGCGGAAACCGGCCAGCGTGGCTATCTGGTTACGCTCGATCCGACGTTTCTGAGTCCCTATAACGGGGCGTACGAACGAATAACGGACAGTTACAACAAACTGGCCGATCTCACTAAAGACAACCCCGACCAGCAGGCGAGTCTGGCCCAGGTGAAGGCGCTGTACGAGGCCAAAACCACGCAGATGGAACGGGTTATTGCCCTGACCCGCCGTGACAAAGTGTTTGCCCGCGATACCATCGCGCGCCATACCGAAATGGTTAAGGGCAAAAAAGTGATGGACGACCTACGCGCAGTCATCAACCGGATAAAATCGGAAGAGTCGCAAGTACTGGCTAATCACCTGGCCCAGCAACAGACCTATATTACCTATACGCCCCTGCTTCTGGTTATTGCGGCCTTCATTTCCATGCTGATCACGGCGATGACTTATATCCGCATCAAACAGGATCTGGACAGGCGACTGGCCGAGCAACAGCTCGCCGAAGCAAGATACCAAGAAACGACCGAGCGCATTGCGGTCATGGAAGACATTACGCAGGAGATTGCGGGGGGCGATTACTCGGTTCGAAGTGAGGATACGCAGGACGATGAACTGGGACGTATTGGCAAGGCGCTGAATATGATGGCCGCAGCCCTGGAACAAACATTCACCGATTTGCAGAACAAGAACTGGCTGCAAGCCGGTAGCGTCAGCCTGAGCGGTGCCATTCGGGGTAAGCGCAATTTAGATCAGTTGGCCACCAGCCTTATTCATACGCTTGCGGATTACATCAAAGCGCCGATGGGAACGATGTATGTGCTTGACAATGGGGCCTATAAACTGATGGGTAACTTTGCCGCCCAGAACGCTCCAAATACCATCAAACCAGGCGATGGATTGATCGGACAGGTGATCGAACGCAAAAAATTACTGGTTGTGGAGGACCTCCCTGCCGATTACGTTCGGGTAGCGTCATCCTTAGGGGATGCCCGACCCGCTTCGTTACTTATCGTCCCCTTACTCTACGCCGATACGTGTGTAGGTGCCATTGAGTTAGGTTTGTTCCGAAAACCGACCACGCTGGAAGTTGAGGTGCTGCAACAGAATCTGGAAGCGATTGCGATCGGCGTAAATGGGGCGCTGGATTACATAAAGCTGCAAAATTTCCTGGAAGAGACTCAGGCGCAGGCCGAAGAATTGCAGTCTCAGCATTCGGAATTGGAAAACCTGAACGCCGAACTGGAGATGCAGACCCAGAAACTACAGGCGTCGGAAGAAGAGCTACGGGTGCAGCAGGAAGAACTTCAGCAAACCAACGCCGAACTGGAAGAACGGGGCATGCTGCTGGAAGAACGTAATGAAGAAATTCAGAAGAAAGCGGCTGAGCTGGAGCTGTCGACCCGCTATAAATCGGAGTTCCTGGCCAACATGTCGCACGAGCTGCGGACCCCACTCAACTCGATTCTCTTACTGAGCCGATTGCTCGCCGAAAACAACGACGAAAACCTGACGGGCGAACAAGTCGAATACGCCCAGGTCATTCAGTCGTCGGGGAATGGGTTGCTTGGCCTGATCGACGAAATTCTGGACCTGTCGAAGATTGAAGCCGGGCAGATGAAACTCGAAACGCAGGACGTACCGGTTCAGGAGATTACCGACGAACTTCAGGCGCTGTTCAGCCTGGTGGCCAAAGAAAAAGGGTTAGACTTTTCCATTCAGGTTGAACCCGACGTACCGGCCATTATCGAAACGGATAAAATGCGGTTGGGGCAGATTCTGAAGAACCTCATCAGCAATGCCCTCAAGTTCACCTCGGCGGGTAACGTAACGCTCACCATTCGTCGGCAATCGCCAGCGGCCAACCGGCTGTGCTTCGTGGTGAAAGACACCGGTATCGGCATTCCGCCCGAAAAGCAGCGGCTCATCTTCGAAGCCTTTCAGCAGGCCGATGGCTCTACTAAACGAAAATACGGCGGAACCGGGCTCGGCTTATCGATCAGCCGGGAGCTGGTGAAACTGCTCGGGGGCGAGATTAAGCTGACCAGTGTGGTTAACGAAGGCAGTGAATTTACAGTGCATCTACCCATTTCGGGTACCCTCCCTCCCCTGGCGGTACTCTCCCCTACAACGTTTACCCACCCCCAACCCGAAGTACCCGCTCAGGCCCCCAAAGACAGCACCTACATCAGTACGGTGATTCCGGAGGCCATTCCCGACGACCGGAACAGTATTACTGAGGGCGACAAAACGATCCTGATCGTTGAAGACGATACCAACTTCGCCAAATCTCTGCTGGACTACGCCCGCAAGAAAGGGTACAAAGGCATCGTATCGGTTCGGGGAGACGAAGGCTTAAAGCTGGCGGCTATCTACAAGCCACTGGGTATTCTGCTGGATATACAATTGCCAGTTATGAGCGGCTGGGAAGTGATGGATGCCCTAAAGGCCGATCCACAAACGCGACCCATTCCGGTACACATCATGTCGTCGCACAAGATGAAAAACGAAAGCCGGCTGAAAGGGGCTATTGATTTCGTGGATAAGCCTATGGCTTTCGAACAGATGCAGGAGGTGTTCAAAAAGCTGGAATACGTCGTCAAGCGCGACGCTAAGAAGGTCCTGATTATCGAAGACAACCCGAAACACGCCAAAGCGCTGGCTTACTTCCTGGAAACGTTTAACGTCAATTCTGAATTAAAAAGCAGTATTAATGAAGGCGTAGACGCCCTGAAACGGAAAGAAGTCGACTGCGTGATTCTGGACATGGGTATTCCAGACCATAAAGCCTACGAAACGCTGGAAGAAGCCAAGAAAAATCCCGGCCTGGAAAACCTGCCGATTATCATTTTCACGGGGAAGAGCCTGTCCTTATCGGAAGAGCTGCGCATCAAGAAATACGCCGACTCGATCATTGTTAAAACGGCCCATTCGTACCAGCGTATGCTCGATGAGGTGTCGCTGTTCCTGCATCTGGTGGATGGTGCCAACCAGCCCGAAGCCGCGCGGGAAGCCAAAAAGCTGGGTGCTCTGACGCAGGTGTTGGAAAACAAAACCATTCTGGTTGCCGACGATGACGTACGTAACATTTTCTCCCTGTCCAAAGCGCTGGAGCGTTACAATATGACCGTTGTAGCTGCGCTGGATGGCAAAGAAGCCCTGCAGCGGCTGGAAGAAAACCCCGCCATTGACGTGGTGCTGCTGGATATGATGATGCCGCAACTGGATGGCTACGAAACCGCCCGGAAAATTCGGGAGCACTATCAGTGGCGCAACCTGCCCGTTATTGCCGTTACGGCGAAAGCCATGACCGGCGACCGCGAGAAGTGCATCCAGGCGGGTGCATCAGATTACATTACCAAACCCGTCGACATCGATCAGCTCATCTCGCTGCTGCGGGTGTGGCTCTACGACCGCTCCTAACGTAGCGTCGTCTAAACCTGTATATTCCTCTACTTCTAACTGCCAGTACGATGCAAAAAAAACGGGTGCTGATTATTGATGACGATGCCAAAAACATCTTCGCCCTGACGGCTACGTTAAAGGCAAAATCATTCGACTGCCTTTCGCGCTCGAATGCTCAGGAGGCCCTCGACCTGCTCCAGACCGATGAAGTCGTCGATGCCATTCTGATCGACATGATGATGCCCGAAATGGATGGCTACGAAGCCATTCCGCGCATCAAGGCGCTCGCCAACCGGGCCGACACCCCCATTTTCTCCGTAACGGCGCAGGCGATGGTGGGCGACCGGGAAAAGTGCCTGCAGGCGGGGGCCACCGAATACATCGCAAAGCCGATCGACGTTGATCGGCTTCTGGCATTACTATCGCACATTTGACAACTTAATTATGATTACGGACGAGGAGGTTGAGCTGTTACTGAACGATCTGCTTGAGCTATACGGCTATGATTTTACGAACTATTCACGGGCTTCAGTGAAGCGACGGATCAGTCGTCTGTGGATGCTCGACAAGTTTCCTAGTTTTGCCGAACTCCGTTACCGCCTTAAGTCTGATGCCAGTTACCTGAAGCGGTTCGTGGAAGAACTGACGGTGAACGTAACCGAAATGTTTCGCGACCCGCTGTTCTATAAATCCCTTCGCAACGATGTATTGAGTACGCTCACGGCGAAGCCATTTATCCGGATCTGGCATGCGGGCTGCTCAACGGGCGAAGAAGTGTACTCGATGGCGATTCTGCTCAAAGAAGCGAATCTGCTCCATAAATCGCTGCTGTACGCCACCGATCTGAATCCCGAAGTACTGGAAACGGCGCGCCAGGGCATTTTTGCGCTCGGCTCCATGAAGCAGTACTCCGAAAACTACATTGCCTCCGGTGGCACCAGCGAGTTTTCCAGCTACTACACGGCCCAGTACGGCTACGTAAAATTCAGCGAAGAGCTTGGTGAAAAAATGATTTTTTCCACCCATAATCTGGTCTCCGACCGGTCGTTCAACGAATTTGATCTTATCGTTTGCCGGAATGTCCTGATCTATTTCGATAAAGTCCTTCAGCAGCATGTATTCAACTTGTTCGACGAGAGTCTGGCTTCCCTGGGCTATCTGGCCCTGGGTTCGAAAGAAACACTTAAGTTTTCGACGATTCAGCCCAATTATAAACAGGTAGCCAACGAAAAAATATGGCGAAAGATTACGTAAGCCGCCGGGCGCAGGTTGTCGTTATTGGCGGATCGACGGGCAGTATCGAGGTCTTGCTTAAGCTGCTGCCTGCCTTGCCGTCGCCCCTGCCGGTGGCGATTATTGTAGTGGTGCACCGAAAAAACACGGCCGACTCTACCCTCGCTACGTTGCTGGCGACCAAAACAGCGATTCCGCTCAAAGAGGTTGACGACAAAGACCCCGTTACCCCAGGAACGATTTATTTAGCCCCGGCGGATTACCACCTGCTGATTGAACCGAACGGGCTGCTCACGTTGGATGACTCCGAAAAAATCCACTACAGTCGGCCCTCGATCGACGTAACCTTCGAGTCGGCGGCTGATGTGTACGGGCGTGGGCTGGTCGGCGTATTGCTATCGGGCGCGAACGCCGATGGCGTCAGCGGACTACATGCCATCAAGCGGGCGGGCGGGCAGATCATAGCGCAGGACCCCAGCACGGCCCTGGCTGGATTTATGCCCCAACAGGCCATTCGGCAACTCCCCATTGATCACGTGTTCACCGTGGATGAGCTGATCCGCTTCATGAATACGCTTTCCTGAATTCTTTGTTTCAGGCAACCTGGACAGGATACAGCTACCATACGGGGCCGATGCCTCATCTTCGCCAGAATTCGCTTCGTGCAGGGGTAGTTTTCACCGATTACATGGTTTCATGATTACAATTTTCTTTTAACAATACACATGAGTTACACGCGTAAACCAACCACCCGATTTACCCTCGGTCTGCTATCGGCTTTACTGATCGTCGGTATGCAGGCATTCAGCTTCGCACCCAAACGCGAGTTTTATCAACTCAAAATTTACCACCTGAAAGACAACACGCAGAAAGATCGGCTGGAGACGTACCTCCGACAGGCGTATCTGCCCGCCCTGCACCGCGCGGGCGTCAGTAAGGTTGGCGTGTTCCGGCCCGCTACCGAAGCCGCCGACTCGCTAGTGTATGTCCTGATTCCGTTTAAATCGGTAGATCAGTTCATGTCGCTTTCCGAAACCCTGACGAAGGATAAGCAATACGTAACGGCGGCTAAGGACTACATCGACGCCGAATACAACAACCCGTTCTACAAGCGATTCGACTCGGTGCTGATGGAAGCCTTTGCGGGGATGCCTGCATTACAAATGCCCGCGCTGCAAGCCAAGCCCGCCGAACGGATCTACGAACTGCGTAACTACGAAGCGGCCACCGAGAAGCTGCACGAGAATAAGATCAGCCAGTTCAATAACGGCGAGCTGGACATTTTCAAACGCCTGGGCTTCAACACGATCTTCTGCGGTCAGGTTAAGGCGGGAGCCAAACTACCTAGCCTAATGTATATGACCTCGTTCGAGAGTAAAGCAGCCCGCGATGAGCACTGGAAAGCATTCAGCGCTGACCCAGGCTGGAAAGAGTTCAACGCCCGGCCTGAATACGCGCACAACTTCCTGCGCGCCGACATTTACCTGCTCCATCCAACCGATTATTCAGAGATTTAGTAGTCGCGAAACCAGTACGTCTTGCCCCGTTGCTGTATTGCTACAGCAACGGGGCAATTGTGTTTAAAGATGAGAACGCTACGTATCAACAGCGGTACTACATATTCGTTTCATTAGAAAATCTACCCCGGTATCTTATTCAGTAAGAACCGCAGATAAAGAATAGCTACTCTGCGCCCGGATAAATTACAGCACTCGATACCCATGACCAAGACAATAACAACAACCTGGCTGGCAGGCACCGGTTTTCTGGTACTACTGGGACTCAGTCAAACCTCGATGCGGTTTCCGCTGGCTCAATCTCCAACCACGCAAGCCCCCAAGACTACTGGCTGGCGGCAATTGTTTAACGGTAAAGACTTGACCGGCTGGAAACACGTGGGCGATGGGCGCATGTCGGTGGAGAAGGGGTTGATTCGCGGTCACGATGGGATGGGGCTGCTGTACTGGTCAAAAGAAAAATTCAGCAATTGCACTATACGGGTGGTGTACCGGATGCAAAAGCAGAATAGCAATTCAGGCGTTTTTATTCGCATTCCCGTCGAGCCCCGCGAAGCCTGGATGCCCGTTCATTATGGGTATGAAGTACAGATCGACAACCACCCGGAAACCTCTAAAGAAGATGAGTACCACGTAACGGGAACGCTCTATTCGCTGACCAAGCCACTGGCGAAGCCCGGCAAACCCGGCCCCGAGTGGAACACGATGGAGATCACGCTGGACGGCACCCGCACCCTGGTTTCGGTGAACGGGCAAAAAGTGACGGACTATCGGGAAGGGGCAGCAGTGCCAGCCCGCAAGTTTGATTTCGAGCCGTACCGGGGTCTAAGGCCCGTCTCAGGCTATATCGGTTTGCAGAATCACGGCCCCGACGATGTCGTTTACTTTAAAGAAGTCTCGGTAAAGCCGTTGTAAGAGCCTCAATCAGACAAGTAAAGCTGCCCGCACTGGATTACAAGCCAGGTTTATCAAACAGTCTGGTAACCATCGCCAGATGACGCTCTTACCTTCATTGGGCACGTATAAAAGTGATGGAACGGTCACAAGTATTCGTAGCGATTCCTGTTACTTAGCAGCCTCATTAGCCCGGCCATTCTTAGGAGAAGTTAGTTAGCCATCAGCCAACCAACTTCTCCTAAGACGGGACAAAACAAGTTGGCTATGTTGATACTTATAATCCTTCTGGGCGTACTGGGTATAGGTCTGGTCTGTTTTGTGGCAGGTCAGATTTGGGAACATCATAACACCAAACGACTGCTTCAGGTACCCAATCCATCGAGTCGACGAGTCCGGAGCCGCCGACGTATCGAACGAGACCTGAACCAGCTCCATTCGCTGTATGAGCAGGGCTTGATTTCAGAAGAGAAATACCTGTTTCTGGCCGATCAGCTAATCGATCAGTTAGCTGCCCTGTTAGACCTCGAACCCGCATCGGTTCACTAAAAAACCAGAAGCTTACGAGCGTTACGTCCTCGCAGCTACTTTGTAATGTGGCCTTCTTTCCAGTAGATTTCGCTGTGCCCATCGGCGAAGTTACGGGTCGTAATCAGCACCGGGGTCGTATCATTCTTCAAAAAAAGCGAGCTGTAATACGCCCCTTCGTTCGTCGGTAGGTTCGGCCAGGGGTACGAGATGTTCGTAAAGTTTTTGGCGACACTGTTCCCGACCAACACCAGCATGGTGTTCTTACGCCAGTCGCTGCTGATTGAACGCCCACCCGCGTCCTGCGTCGACAGGAGGGTTTGCCCACCCGAGAGCTGAACCAGATAAGGAGCGCCCCCCCAGATCCGCTCGGATGTAGCTAGCCAGCGACGCTGGTTAGTGGGTGTGCCCAGCCCCGCATACTGCCACTTTGCCGACAGCGAGGACCACAAAATCCAGGGCGACTGCGTGTTATTGACCGACTCAATCGGAAACACAATGCCTTTGTTATCCTTCAGGACCAGCGGCACAGCCATCCCATCGCGCATGCGATCGGTATAGGCTACGTGCGCGGGCTGTGACCAGGTCTGGCCGTTGTCGGTAGAGTGAACCATTAGAATTTCCTGCTGCGGACTGGCACTCGGCCACCAGGCCGCTTCACTGGAGTAAAACAGTTCAATGTCACCGTCGGGCAGTTGAATCATGCCCGGCTCCCACGAACGACCCGTTGCTACGATACGCGGAGCGCCGAACGTCCAGCCTCGGTCTTTGCTGATACGAATTTGAATGTTGCCGTGTACATTATCGTCGGGATTACCCCGGCCCGTATAGGCCAGCATAACATCGCCGTTCTGCATAACCAGGATCTCGGGGTTGGCAAAACCGTAATAGTTCGGGTCATTATCGGCCATGACGATCTCGGCCGCCGACCAGGTGTTTCCGCCGTCTACGCTACGTCGAATGGCAATATTATCCCAGTAATTCTGAGCGTCGCCACAGTGATACGTAAGCAGCAACGTATCGCCCTTTACGCGGTGCACACGTCCGTACTCAGCAAAATAAACATCGTGCGAAAGCTTTTTGGCGGTGTTATCCCACGTAATGGTAAGGGCAGGCTGGGCGTTGTCGGCGGGCGGCTGATCGTCGGGGGCCACCGTTGATGTCGGCGGGTTAACCGGGGTCGGTGTTACGCTCGGCTCGTTCTTGCACGACACGAAGCCGATCAGGCCAATCAATACGACCAGACTACTTTGTTTCAGGCGGTTTATAACTAAAATATTCATCAATGAAGTCTGCTTATGAAAAGGCAAAATACGTCAGGTGTCACAATCGGCAGCTAGCATTTTCAGTCAACCGATTCAGGGTAAACTCGTTATAAAGAGAACAAAAAATAAGCCTAAATCGAGCCCGTATTTGGCTAAATAAGCAAAAGCGCCGACCCGGTGTTTACGGAATTCGGCGCTTTTTCACCCTTGTTATGTTCTAATAACTTGGATTCTGCCCCAGATTTGGGTTCAGGTCCCGGTCCTGCTGCGGAATGGGCAACAACTCGCTCCGGCCGACCACAAACGTCGAGAAAGCCGGGTCGCGATTAACCAGTTGCGGACCCAAATCCCCCCAGCGGGCCAGGTCGTTCCAGCGCCAGCCCTCGCCCGACAATTCTGTGACGCGTTCGTGCTTGAGCTGGTTGAGGAACTGAGCCTGCGTCAGGCCGGGCTTTGCCGTTGATAAGGGAGCCAGCCCAGCCCGCTGCCGCACCTGATCGACAAACGGATACGCTTGTGTAGTTCGGCCCACCGCGTTCAGCGCTTCGGCGTACATCAGCAACACGTCGGCATAGCGGATGTAGCGCCAGTTATTGGGGGAGCGATAGCCTTCTTCGTTTTTCCAGTGGTCATTCTGGAACTTACGGAACCACACCCGCTTGTTATCGGCACCGTAGCGTTGCAGAAAAGTCTGTCCGTAAATCTGTGTAAACGCCGGACCACGCACATCCGTTGAATCAAACAAAAAGGATGCTTCCAGTCGTGGATCACGCGTACCCGCCGTGGTCGGCTCGTTGAACTCGTACACGGGCCAACGATTTGCTTCGCCATCGGACCAGCCAATGCCCGGAGGGCCGAAGAACTGGGCAAGGGACGTACCGTAGTTCTGGTTGGGCGTTTCGGTATCGTCGTCGGTATATTCAGCCGGGTTGATCTGAAACTGCCACTCGAATACCGACTCGCGGTTATTTTCCGTCGTAATCAAAAAGTTTTCGCGGTAGTTCGGCACCAGCGCATAGACACTACGTCCCTCCCCTTCGGCTAGCCACTGCAAGGGCGTCAGCGCTTCGGTGTATTTTCGTTGCTGTAGCTGCGCTCTGGCTAACAAAGCATAAGCGGCTCCTTTGGTAGCCCGGCCCAGGTAAGCTCCGGTATACGTAGTAGGCAAAGCGGCCGCAGCTTCGGTGAGGTCCCGCTCAATCTGGGCCCAAACCTGCGCAATGGTGGCCGATCCGGGTTTATCGCCCAACGAGGCTGTTTCCAGAATCAGCGGTACGTTTCCGAACAGAGTCACTAAATGAAAATAATACATGGCCCGCAGAAACTTGGCTTCGCCGACGTACCGCGCCTTCAGGGCTTCGTCCATCTGAATCCCGGGCACATTGTTAACAACCTGATTTGCCCGGTTAACGCCGATGTAATTGTCGTTCCAGACCGCGTAGGCATTACCGTAATTATAGTCCGTAATCAGGAACTGGTCCATGTTGTTAACAATATCCGTTGCCGGGCTCTGGCTACGTCCTTCATCCGAACGGATGATGTAATAAAACGGCATCCACCGCGAGATACCACCCCGGTGCGTAGTGCTGTACACCGAGTTAACCCCCGCCAGGGCATCAGCCGCCGTTCGCCAGTAGACCTGAGCGGTAACCTGATTTGGGTTGACAATATTTAGGTTTCGATCGCAGCCCGCCAGTGTTATAGCCCCGACCAGCATGAGCAGCATATATTTATTTTTCATAATAGAAAGTCATTATATGTCGTTTGTTGAGCCCTTGCCCGTTATTCACGCTGCCCTACGACAGAGCAACCCGAATAACAGACGACTACCTAGAAATCGCAGTTTAAACCGAGCGAAATGACGCGGGGCGATGGCCAGTGGCCGTTGTCGACACCCCGCTCCTGAATATTGGCCCCCGTTACGTCGGGGTCAAGTCCCGTATACTTTGTGATGGTGAACAGCGTCTGTCCACTGACGTACACACGGGCACCGCGTATTTTGAGCCGGTTTGCAAACGCTTTCGGTAGCGAGTAGCCGATTTCAACGTTACGCAGCCGTACGTACGATGCATTTTCGAGCCACCGATCCGTATAAGGCAGGTTGTTGGAGATAATTCCCTGATCGCCTGCTTCCAGACCCAGGCGAGGGTCACTGGCGCCGGTATTAGTTGGTGACCACGGATTAACGTCGCTCCGGAAATTGGTCAGTTGGTAACTGTCCAGAATGCGCCGAACATCGTTGTACACGGTATAGCCAAATACGCCCAGGAACTGTACGTTCAGCGAGAACTGCTTATACGATGCGTTGAACTGAGCCCCCGTCTGCAACTTCGGCCAGGGCGACGTAACAAACTGCCGGTCGTTGACATCAATTCGGCCGTCGTTGTTCGCATCGATATAGCGGATATCGCCGGGCTTTGCAAACGGCTGAACCAGTGAGCCATCGGGACCCCGGTAGTTGTTGATCTCTTCCTGATTCTGGAACAAGCCGTTCGTTTTCAGCACAAACCACTGCCCCACCGGATTACCCACCTGCGAGCGTGTGTTGCCGCTGACGATGTAGTTGATGTCCTGTCCCTGGTTACCCACGTTTTCGACCCGGTTCTTGATCGTAGTGAAGTTCCCCGATACGTCCCACTTGAACTCTTTCCGGTTATCGCTGCGGTACGTCGCCGAAAACTCAATACCCCGGTTGCGGATAGAAGCCGTATTGACGTAGGGATTGCCGCGTAGGTTACCCAAATAGCCCGGCACAGTCAGGTTCAGGATGGCATTCGACGAAAGCGAGTTGTACACGTTGATGTCGGCAAAAATACGGTTGTTCAGAAAGCTGGCCGTTATGCCGATGTTCTGCTGAATCCGCTCTTCCCACCGCAGGTCGGGATTAGCCAACTGCGCCTGATACGCGCCTACATTGGCGGTTTGGTCGGGTCCAAAAATAGCGCGCGGGTTGCTGTTGATAAAGGCCGTGTACGGGAACGAACCCAGCGTTGGTACCACAATGCCCAGCTTGCCGTAGGATGCGTTCAGCTTCAACTCCGATATCCAGTCGACATCAAAGAATTTCTCCTGACTGATGCGCCAGGCGGCCGCTACCGACGGAAAAAATCCGGTTCGGTTGTTCGGTCCAAAGCGCGAATCCTGGTCAACGCGGCCCGTCAGCGTCAGCAGGTAACGATCGTTGTACGTATAGTTTATCCGACCGAGGTACCCCAGAATCCGGTAATATTCGGGCGTTCCACCCGCCGAGTTAGAAACCCCGGTTGCTGCGCCGATTGTCGTAAAATACTGCCCACCCGCGTAGCCCAGGTCCGTACGGGAACCGGTTGTTACGTCGCGTCGTGAGGTCTGCTGACTGACACCGACTACACCGTTAATGTTGTGCTGTCCAAACGTCTTGTTGAAATTCAGCGTGTGTTCAAACAACAGACTAGTATAGCGCGACCGGTCTTCGCTTACCGAACTGGGTACGACGGCGGCATTGTACTGATACACGCCAATCAGGCGCAGATTCTGCGTATAGTCGAAGCTCGCGTCCAAACCGGCGTTGAAGCGATACGATAACCAGTCGGCAAATTTGAATTCGATGAATCCATTGCCTACCAATCGGGCGAAGTTACTCCGGTTGCTGGCCAGATTTCGGGCCGCCACGGGGTTAAACGCGTAGCTCGGCGCGTTCGGATACGAGCCGATTCCGTAGCCTTCGGGGTTCGTTGGGCTGACAAAGCTGGGGTCCTGCACCGGAATGACGGGCAGGTTGTAGGCCATGTCATAAATGGGGTTCGTTCCGACTGGCTGATTGTTTACGTTAGAACTCGTCAGCACCAGATTTTCGCCGACCGTAAAGCGCCCCAATTCGCTCCGGGTGTTGATGCGCAGGCTGGCCCGGTTGAAATCGCTGCCGATGACGTAGCCGGTGTTGTTGAAATAACTGCCCGAAATCAGGTACTGCCCAGTTTTGGTACCACCCGACAGGCTCAGGTTGTAATCCTGCAAACTACCCATCCGGAGTACCTGGTCCTGCCAGTCAGTATTGATGTTCGGGTTGAACGTAGCCTGAGCTACGCTGGGTGGTACAGGCTGACCTGCGTTCTGGTACTGCTGCCGTTGCAGAGCCGCAAAGCCCGCGGCCTCCATCACGTCCCAGCGCCGGTAGGCCTGCTGAACCCCGAACTTACCCGAAAACGACACCCGCGCGGGCCCTTCCTTGCCTTGCTTGGTGGTGATGATCACAACGCCATTGGCCGCCCGAGACCCGTAAATAGCTGCAGCGGATGCATCTTTCAGAATCTGAATGGATTCAACATCGTCCGTATTAATGGTTGGGTTGGCATCGGCAATCATGCCGTCAATTACGTAGAGCGGTTCGGTGTTCAGGAAGCTGGCAACTCCCCGAATCTGGATGGATGCCTGCTGCCCCGGTACACCCGTGTTGCGAACCGTCACCCCCGGCGACAGCCCCTGGATGGACTCGGGTAACGACTGCGCCGTTACGCGGTTGGCCTGTGCGGGATTAATGACGTCGTTAGCCCCTGTTACGTCCCGCTTCCGCACCGTCTGGTACCCAATCACGACCACTTCGTTCAACTCCGTGGCCGCCGGAGCCAGCGATACGTCGATGGTACTGCGGTTGTTGATGGCAACGTCCTGAGACGTATACCCGATGAAGGAAAACGTTAACGTGCCGGTGTTAGTGGGTACAGATAACGTGTATACGCCATCGGCATTGGTGGTGGTACCGGTGCTCGTTCCTTTCAGCACGATGGTTACGCCCGGTAATGGATTGCTTTTATCAACAACCCGACCCGTGATCGTTGAGGCTGCGGATTGGGCCTGAGCAGGCGATGAATGGAATCCGTAAAGTGTAAGCAATGCGACGGCCGTTAGCAGAAGCCGCCAGGCAGGCCAACGTACCTGACGGTGAGTCGGGAACAATAAACTGTTTTTCATACATGAGAACGATTGATGAAAAGTCGCTATCTTATCTGCCAGCCGCCAGTTCAATACGTTGCCAGAGAAACCTGTATGTTGAAATACTCCAACTGGGCAAAGCGATAGTTCCATTGGTAACCATTCTTTAAGCCGCTTAGTCTATCGGTTTAAGAAATAATTAAGGAAATGGTGTTATTTCGACCTATCGGAGCCATCGGAAGCCAACGGCAGCTTATTTTTGGGCGTTCTTACG
Organism: Spirosoma knui; assembly: GCF_054780635.1. Taxonomy (NCBI): domain Bacteria; kingdom Pseudomonadati; phylum Bacteroidota; class Cytophagia; order Cytophagales; family Cytophagaceae; genus Spirosoma; species Spirosoma knui. The sequence continues at coordinate 218,455 of NZ_BAAGVY010000010.1, forward strand.
TGGGCTCACCGTCATGGCAACCCGCGCTGATCAGTAACGTTGACCTCATCCGGCGAGGTCAGAACAGTCTTTTCCAACGGGCAGGCTACGGGTTAACCGGTTTCGATTCGTAACGGAAACCCGGGAAGCTTGCAAAACGATTGATATTATGAACGAAAGCCTTTTTGGTGCGCCCCCCATCCGCTGGGAACAGCTTGAACTCGTCGAAAAAACGGCTCCCAACTTAATTTTGTGGGCCGTTCCCGCCATGATTCTTTTTACAGCCCTTGAAATGGCTTGTGCATATTTTCAGGAACGAGACATTTATGACAAGCATGAAACCATTGGGTCTGTTTTGGTCGGTCTGGGTTCGCTGGTATTAGGGGCAGGCTTAAAGCTTGGACTCCTCTACGGGGTGGTCTGGCTCTACAACCAACTCCCCTGGCGGATGGCGCTGCAATGGTGGACGCTGATTCCCTGCTACCTGATTTTAGATTTCTTCAGTTACTGGGCGCACCGGATTTCGCACGAGCAGCGGTTCTGGTGGGCTACCCACGTCGTTCACCACTCCGGCGAGCACTATAATCTGGCCGTCTCGTTCCGGCTCAGCTGGCTCCAGAATCTAAAGATCATCTTCTTCGTACCCGTCGCCCTAGTGGGTTTTCATCCGGTTATCTTCTTTACGACCAATCAGATCGCCGTTCTCTTTCAGTTCTGGGTACATACAGAATACATCGGCAAACTCCCCCGCTGGATCGAGTATCTGGTGGCGACGCCCTCAAACCACCGGGTTCATCACGGTTCGCAGGAGAAATACATCGACAAAAACTACGGCGCTACGTTCATTTTCTGGGACCGGCTATTTGGTACGTATCAACCCGAGGAAGAACGGCCTATTTACGGCATCACCACGAATATTGGCCAGAAAGCCAATCCTTTCCACATTAATTTCCATGAGTTTGCCGATCTCATTCGGGATGTAAAAGGTGCTCGGGGACTTCGTCAAAAGCTGTTTTATATCTTCGGCAGTCCGGTTGAAATCGCCCGGCTCAAGCAGCAGAAAGTAGCCGCCGAAGCGGAAGCCAACCTGGTGCAGGAAAGCTAGACAAACAGACAAGTATCGGCCTGTTGATTGCTGCTTTATAAGGGTAGATAACGCCGTTTACTATGCGACTCGCCTTGCTTTTACCTGTAGTAACGCTGGTTCTCCTGGAGCAGCCTATTACGTCCAACGTTTACGTGTGGAAAGAGTCCCCAGTGGCCAAAAAGGCCATGTCTGAACAGCGGGCCATTCTGGAAGGTAGCACCGTCGATTTTCGGCATATCGAGATTCACGCGACGACGCTACCAGCTCACCAAGCTCACCATCCGGGCCACAAGCACGACGATGAAGAATTGATTATCGTTAAAGAAGGCGAACTGACGGTAACGATTGAAGGCAAAACAAAGGTCCTGGGCACTGGCAGCGTTGCCCTGATGATGCCCTGCGACGAACACGGCTTCGAGAACAAAGGTGCTTCGCCCGCTACGTACTATGTCATGCGGTACGCGTCAAAAGCTCCAGTTGACCTGGAACGGGGCCGTAAGGCGGGTGGATCGTTCTGGATTGACTGGAAGGAGGTGGCTTTCCAACCCCACGACAAAGGCGGTATCCGGCGCATGTTCGACCGGGCAACAGCCATGACCCGCCGGTTCGAAATGCACGTCACGACGCTAAATCAGGGATTGTGGAGTCACCCGCCCCATACGCATCGGGCCGCCGAAATCCTCTTGATGGTCAATAATTCCGCCCAGGAAAGCATCGATGGCCGTATGCATACGGCCACGGTTGGCGATTTGATTTTCCTCGAATCGAACGTACCACACGCTATTCAGAACACCAGTCAAGGCAGTTGCACGTACTACGCATTTCAATTCGAATAGCTGGTCATAAGCAGGCGGCTCGCACCGAGTCAGCCTGAACCAGACGTTCTATAGCTGTTGACAGAGCTGGTTGTAGGCCGTTACCATATCGCCAAAAAATTGCCAGTCGCGACGCCGGGCAACCGGATAATTCCGGATAAACTCCGGACAGTCGCCGAAGAGCGTTTCGTGAACTGCTTCCATATCGCCACGCTTCGCAATCATCGACTCGCTGTTGTTTTTCAGCACTACGTAGCTCAGTTCCTGGGTAGCACCGATTGTGAAGTTGCCGAACGAATATTCGACGGTTTTCTTCCAGCCCGATACATCAAAATACAGTACAATATTCCCTCCGTATGGCAGTAACCGCTCCAGCAGCATTGGCTTACCACCCCGGCGCGGATTGGGCACCCGCTCAAAAACAATCATCTCCCGCTCACGCGGAATACTACCCGTCGAATACGCGAAGTTAGGAATCCGTTGGGCCATCATCCGCAGCTCATCGCCTTTCAGCTTTATCTTCTTATCATCAGCGGTTCGGATGACGACACTCGCCGGAGAATCGTTAACGAATGACCCTACCCGAACCTGCCCATCGATGGTGTCGTTCTGCATGGTCACTACGTATCCGTCTGTCCACATGGTAATGGCTCCCAATGGACTGTACTGACCGAAACAAATTATGCTACTGAACAAGGCGATACCGAAAAGAATGGCTTTCATGGCTATGACGCACGAATGATTGATGCGGTAAAGCTAACCCGTACCCAACTCGGTTCAGACTGGGTTCGGGATGAACTGAGAAAAACGCTGTATGAAGTGCAGCATCATCCGTTGTTCGTGCCCCTTATGGCTTGGCGTGTCGCATTTCTAAGCCTACCGACGTGCGTGGTTTAAAACCAGTCCACGGGCCTTCCGCATCGGTTTCTTTCAACTCGAAATATTTCCCATAGTCGAGTCCTTTCAGGTGGATACCCAAAAATGCAGTCACAAAATGCTGGTTGATGTTGTTGATCCGGCGTTCATTCCAGGTTGGTTCAGCGTACCGCATATACTCGTTCAAGGGCGTTCCCGGCTTCAATGACTCGGCGGGTGGCGGATTCGGGGCTGTGTTATGCCGGGCGTTGACGTAGGTAAGCAGGTATCGGTCGGCGTTAACGGCTCCGTCGTAGATGGCCTTTATCCCTTTTTCGTAGCCCGATATATCGTCTTTACTACCCGCTACGAACAAGGTCGGCCGGGTAAGCCCAGCCAGTCCGCCAGCATCCCACATACCCCGCTCCATACCCCAGGGCGCGAAGGCAATCACCGCCTTAATGCGTGGGTCCTGCGACGATTTGTATTCCGACGCCCCCGTCGAGCGAACTTTCAGTGCGGTGCTGCCACCGGCCATTTGGCCGAAAAGCTTCACAGCCTGCTCACTATAGCCTGCCCCTGTAGCATTGAGAACGCCGTAGCCACCCATCGAATAACCAATCAGCGCCGTTTTATTCGCGTCCAGCAAACCCGCCAGAAACGACTTACTATCTCTTTTGCTTAACCGCGCCATCTCGTTCAACACAAACAGATCATCCAGTCCCCGGTTCAGTAAGGTGCTCGGAAACGCGGCCGCATCGCGATAGGTCGACTCAGTATGGTCGATAGAAACCACTACGTATCCCTTCGAAGCCAGGTTTTCGGTCAGGTAGGTAAACATCAGCCGCGAACCGGGATAACCATGCGACACAATGACCAACGGGTATGCTTCCTTGCCCGGTTCGGGTTCAGCATCGCGCAGAGCCCTGCCCGCAAACGTGTATGGGATCAACGGCCGCTTGGGATCATTGGCAACGCCCATCACGTCGTCGTACTGGACAAGTTCAGTCTTTCCAGCCGGAATACGGGCTGGATACCAGATTTCAACGGTCAGCGGCCGGTCATAAAGCGGTTCTTTGCCATCTTTGGCGTGCAATACATCGACTTGACCCGGATGGACCAGGTTCAATGTGCGTACGCCTACTTTTTGATTACCCCGCGCAGCCAGTTCCGGGGCATCGGGCAAGGCATCACCGAACAAAAACGATTCTTGAGCCTCCGCTAATGAAGCCGAGCTTATCAATAAGGCAATCAGGAGGAAGCGGACTAAATGTACGGGTAGGTGCATAGGGTATGGTACAAACGGAGGTAACGCGGAGCGAATAACGGAGGTCGCGCTGGCATTTGCAATCCTGCCGAATCAAGTTGACGTGACCTGAGCGTACCGAGTTCAGGTTACAAAATTGCCAAAACCTGCGCCTAGGATTGAGTAAAACAGAGCGTCATATGCTTTTCTCTCCAAGAATACTCTCAACAGCCTGATGCGATCAACCCTTACGTTCTCTAGTTTTTTTCAAGTCCTTTCTTCACTCTTTACCGGTCTTCTGCTTACAGCTTTTCTTGTTTTCGGTACGTCTGTACAGGCGCAGGATGGCGGCAAGCTCAAACTACGTGGTAAAGTGCTGGATGCTCAAACCAATACGCCCCTGGTGTATGCCAACGTCCGGCTGTTCAGGCAAGCCGACAGTTCATTTGTGACCGGAGCTATTACGAACGAAACCGGTGAGTTTGCCCTCGACGCTACGTCTGGAAACTACTACGCTCTGCTGGAATTTATCGGCTATAAATCGCATCGAACGGCCGCCATTCAGCTAGCAAACGAGAACGCTCCGCACGATCTGGGCAGCTTTAAACTGGCCGCGTCGACAAATACCCTGAGCGAAGTAGTTGTCCAGGCCGAAAAGAGTACGATGGAACTGGCGTTGGATAAGAAGATTTTCAACGTGGGTAAAGACCTGGCTAACAAAGGCGGTACGGCCGTCGACATTCTACAGAACGTACCGTCGGTCGCTGTCGATGGCGAAGGCAATGTCAGTCTGCGGGGCAGTGGCAGCGTCCGCATCCTGATCGATGGCAAACCGTCTGGGCTGGTCAGTCTGAAAGGATCGAGCGGGTTGCAGCAGTTGCAGGGCAGCAGTATTGAACGTATCGAAGTGATCACGAATCCATCGGCCCGCTACGAAGCCGAAGGCATGGGCGGCATTATTAACATCGTCCTGAAAAAAGAGCGGAAAGAAGGCTTTAACGGCTCGTTCGACGTAATAACGGGGTACCCAAGTAATTTCGGTGCGGCCGCCAACGTCAACTACCGCCGGAAAAACCTTAACTTCTTTGTCAATTACACCGCTTCGTTTCGCAATACGCCCGGCCGCAGTACCCAGTATCAGGAGCTGTACCGCAACGATTCGACGTTCATTACGCGCCAGATGTCAACCAACAACCTGAAGGGCTTGAACAACAGCGCCCGGGCCGGTCTCGATTATTTCTTTAACGACAAAAACATCCTGACGGCCGCCTACACCTGGCGCATCAGCAAAGGCAAACGATTTGCCGACATTCAGTACCTCGACTATCAATCGAACGTAAACAACCTGCGCAGCATTACGAACCGCACGCAGGACGAAACCGAAACCGAGCCGAATTCGGAATATGCCTTGACGTACAAACGAACCTTTGCCCGGGAAGGCCATGAACTGACGGCGGATGTGCGCTATCTGGATAACTGGGAAAGCTCCGACCAATTTTTCAATCAGCAAACCTTCCTGCCCGATGGAAGCACCACGCCCATCTCCCGGCTTTTGCAGCGTTCGCTCAATGACGAAACTGAAAAACAGTTTCTGGTGCAGATCGACTACGTAAAGCCGTTCGCAAAGGACGGTAAGTTTGAGGCTGGCCTCCGGAGCAGTTCGCGCGACATGACCAACGACTATTCCGTAACAGAACAGGGCGTAAACGGTGGCTGGCGTCCGCTCGATGGCCTGACCAACAATTTCTTATACGAAGAGCGAATTCACGCAGTCTATGCCATTCTGGGTAATAAAACGCGGAAATTCTCGTATCAGGCCGGTTTAAGGGGCGAATTGACAAGCGTAACCACGACACTTAAACAAACCAACGATGTCAACCCGCGGCAGTACGCCAATCTGTTCCCCAGCGTACACGCTACGTACGATTTGCCCCGCCAACATGCCATACAGGTTAGCTTCAGCCGACGGGTTCGTCGGCCGCAGTACAACGATTTAAGCCCGTTCATGACGTTCAGCGACAGCCGCAACTTCTTCAGCGGGAACCCGGACCTGAACCCTGAATTCACAAATTCGTTCGATCTTGGGCACGTCAAATACGTCGGCAAGGGCTCGATCAGCTCATCCATCTATTATCGTCATACAACCGGCAAGATCATCCGAATCCGGCGCGTCGACGATTCCGGTAATTCAAATACCCGACCTGAAAACCTGGCTATCGAAAACTCGTATGGCGCAGAATTCACGAGCTCATACGCGCTTTACCAATGGTGGAAGTTAGACGGCAGCGTTAATTTCTTCCGGGCCATCACCAACGGCAGTAACCTCGATGCCAGCTACCAGAGTGATACGTATAGCTGGTTCGTCAGGACGAACTCGCGCTTTACCCTTTGGAAAACGACTGACCTTCAGATGCGGGCCAATTACGAGGCTCCGCAGCAGACTCCGCAGGGACGACGCAAAGCCATTGCTACGCTGGACCTGGCCATCAGCCGCGACATCCTGAATAAAAATGGTACGCTGACCTTAAATGTGCTGGACGTATTCAACTCACGCCGGTACCGGTCCATTACCGAAGGCGCAAACTTTTACACCGAAAACAGCTCCCAGGGCCGAATGCGGCAAATCAACTTAACTTTTAATTACCGGCTCCGGCAGGCTAAGAAGAAGATGAAAGACGCAAGCGAAGGTGAGTTTTAACGTACTATTTGTAGAGCCGATTTGAGATGATCCAGGCCTTTATTCTAAATCATTCATCGGCCGAATCCGCTTGTTCATCCGGATCAATCTCTAGTTGGGCATATTACATTAACCGTCGCGAATTATAGCCAGTAACTTAGGCATAAATCATAGTATGCCTTTGCATGAAACAATTCTCTATTCTATCCTGTCTGTTGATGAGCTCGCTTGCAGTACATGCTCAGGTTGACACGATCAACACCACTAGCCACAAACTGAACCTGTCGGCCTTCAAAGAAGGGAAACAGACCTATGCCGTTTTCTTTGAAGATAGCACCGGCAAGCGGTTAGGTTCAGCCGATCTCTGGGATCGCTCAATCCGCTTTTCGACTAATGCCGCAGGCCAGAAACTGTATCAGTTCCGTTGGGATTGGTACCGGAAAGACACCCTGATTGCGCAGGTGGCCGCAACGGGCCTAACCGCTAACCTAGCTCCGCTTACGCATAACGCGAATTACGGCAAACGGGGTGGGCGGAATTTTGTGTTCAACGGCACAACGGTCACCATTCCGGATGCCAGCCGACGTAACGCGAAAGACAGTACGTTCAGGGTTGTCATGAATCCACCCGCTTTTGAATTTCCGATGGATTTAGAAATTCTCCCCTTGTTGCCGTTCAAAAAAGTTGGTCAGCAGTTTGCCGTTGCGTTTTACGAACCGGGAAGTCCGGCGTCAAATTATTACAAATTAACCGTTGAGGGCAAGGAGAACTTACTTATCAGCGGAAACACGAAAATCACTTGCTGGCTTCTCAAAATTGACTATGGCCAGCAGTCTTACGCTACGTTCTGGATTGCCGATCAGTCGAGAGAGGTGCTCAAGATGCGCGAGTATTTCAGAGGCCGATACCGGTATAAAGTCAAGCTGTATTGATTGGTTGATTACAGTTAGATCAAGCTATGACTTTGTCATTCTGATCGTAGAGAGGAATGGCAAAATTGACTCCGGCAATCTTATCAAATTTAAAAATTACCCACCTTTCACCAACTTCAACAGATCGCGGTAGATGAGGTTGTTTTTCCAGAATAACTGCGTCACCATCGCGATGTGTTTTTTGCCGGGGATGACCTTGTACTCATGCTGAACTCCTAGTTGCTGTAACTTCTGGCGGAAACGCTGGCTACTGCTGGCAATACTCGGATATGTGCGCTCACCCACGAACAGCAGCATCGGCGGACTACCGGCTCTGACGTGATACAGGGCCGACACCGCTTGCCAAACGGTCGGCTGCTTTCCGAACGGAACCAGATACTGCTCATCGTTGGCGTACTCCATTTTCTTCAGGTAGTCGAACATGTCCAGACCAGCCGGATCATCCAGAATGGCCCCTTTTACGGGATTGTGAGCAAGGCCATATTGAGCAAACAATTGATTTTGTACAGCCAGCATAGCGGCTAAACCGCCACCTGCTGAATGGCCCATCACAAAAATGCGATTTGGATCACCGCCGTATTCATTGATGTGTTTCGTCACCCAGATCACCGCGCGGGCGCAATCCGTCAGCATGGCTGGCACCTGCACACCCGGCGACAGTCGATAGTTGATAATGACAGCCACAACACCTTGTTTGGCCAGTCTGCGCCCAATAAAGCTGTATATGTTTTTGTTACCGCTATCCCAATTGCCACCGTGAATGAACAGGACGACGGGCAGTGCCCCAGCGGTTCGCGCTTTGGGTGCGTATACATCCAGTACGTGCCGATCCGGGTTAAAATCGGGCTCATCAGATGCTACGTACGTAAGGTCTTTCAGACGTCGGCTTGGGTGAGCGACAGCATATTCATTGATGGACAAGAGCAGTATAGCCAGCACAAGCACAACGGCTGGAATCTGCCATAACAATCGAAGCAGGAGCATACAATCAGTTGACTAACGTAGTAACTTATTCTTTAAGATTAGTTAGCTACTCATAGTAAACACCTACGTGCCGAAGATCATTCTGGTTCATTCTTATTCAACAAGTGATATATAAACCAGCCTTGCTATTCGTGAGATACAGCAGACTCGTTTGAGTTCGCCGTTTGACGAGGAGGTTCAATTGAGGCTATTGGATCAGCCTGCGGAGTTGCTAATGCGTCCAGCACTGTTTCATCCCACATGGTATCACCACACTCTTCCCGTACAAACGGGAGATTGTCATCAGATTCGTTCGGATTCATGACCTTGATCGATTAAATTAAATATCAACTTTCATCTATGTTCCTTTAGGGAGTCTATAGCCTGACTGCCTACTAGTCAAGCGTCAATTGCTACCCTAAAGCAGGAGCGGCCGGAAAATCAACCGGAATATCCGTAAGCGCGTAAACGTAATTCGTGAATATACGTACCGTTACTAAACCCACGAGCTCCATCAACGCGCCTTCGTTGTAGCCAACCGCAAAGAATTGCTCAACCAGCGTCGGATCGGCATGGCCCTGATTCTGGGCGATAGACTGCGCTACTTGCACAATGGCCTGTAGTTTAGGATCGGCGACATCAGCCCTACGGATTGCCACTGTATCGTCTAAGCTAAACCCACGAGCTTTAGCCGCCATAGTGTGAGCGGCCAGGCAATAGTTACAGCCATTAACCTGCGAAACGACCAGAGCGATAGCTTCACGCTCTTTACCTGTAAACAGGCCGTGATTAAGCTGATCCTCAAATTGCAGAAAAGCATGGAGAGCGGTTGCCGAATGCCCCATCGTGGCGTATAAGTTGGGGACTTTACCTAATCGTTTTTGTAGTTGATCGAACAAGGGTTGTGCGGCCTCGTTTACCTGTTCCCTGGTGGGTACCTGAATGCTTCTCATCTCTCTGTTACTGATTTGTATTGCCGTAAAGCTACTGGCTCGCTTGTCACTAACAGCGGACAAATCAGCTCATTCATGGCATTGATTTTCCATGTATCGGCTGATATTTAAACTCAGCTACCCTTTGCTTCCTGCGAAGCATTATCTTGCAGCCGTCCGCTACGTCCCCGATTGATACGTTACTCATGAAAGAAAAGGCGTTACCAGTCCTTCATATCGATGATTTTGAGCAAGCCCCGAAGCACTACCCCGACGTGTATGTTCAGCTGTTTCGGGAGCACGTAGCGCAGTACCAGTTTATTCAGACGCCCCATCGTCACGACTTTTACCTGCTGGCCATATTCACGAAAGGACAGGGTACGCATACAGTTGATTTTGTGGATTATCCTATTCAGCCTGGGAGCGTCTTTTTTATGTCACCCGCTCAGGTGCACACCTGGACGTACTCGGACGACGCAGACGGGTATCTTATTTTCTTCAACCCCGCCTTTTATCTGGTCGATTTCCCCGCCCGGAAGCTTGGTGACTTTCCGCTTTTTCACTCGATCAGCACCCCGCCCGTCGAGTACTTGTCCCCCTCAGAAGCGGCTGGTATCGAAGAGCTATTTATCAGAGTTTATCAGGAATCGATCGGCGACGGGTACCGCCGGGAAGATATTATCCGGTCTTACCTGAACATCCTGCTGGTGAAACTAAGTGGATTTCGACTGGCCAGTTACCCCGCTTCCCGCTCGGCTCATGCGCAAAGTCAGATCCGACAACTGGAGCTGCTGGTAGAGAAACACTACGTAGAGCACAGGACCGTACGGGACTACGCCGAGATGATGTCGTTGTCGGAAAAGCAGTTGTATACGATCTGCCAGACGGCCGTAGGCAAACCGCTGCAAAAAATTATTCAGGAACGACTGATTCTGGAAGCCAAGCGTCTGCTAGTGCACACTGACCTGTCAGTTGCTCAGGTGGCTGATCGGCTCAATTTCGGGGATCACTCGTACTTTAACCGGTTCTTTCGCAAAGAAGCCGACGTAACGCCCGAGCAGTTTCGTCGCACCTATCAGTAAGCGCGACGAAACCTATATTGTAGGTTGGTTCGCACTGCTTAAATCGCCTTGGGTGATTTTACCAGTTGCACATCCGGTTTAACGAAAATGGTCAGCCAGGTGCGACGGGCCATCCGGAAGAAGAACGGCGTCAGCAGGAACAGCGTTGGGATCAGCCCCATCAGGTAGTAATCCAGATCAATGTTGAGCCAGACAACGACAACGAAAAAGGTCGCTAACGTCCAGATGGTGAAGAAGGCGTAACTAACAAACATCGACGCCCAGTAAAAGCCGGGTTCGGGCATGAAGTTGAGATCACAGTGCGAGCAACGCGCGTGCATATCATCGAAATGCCGGGTGAAGGCGCTATTTTTCACGAAGAAATCGCCTTGATGACAACGAGGACATTTATTGTAAATAACGCTATATAATCGACTGTTCGTTTCCATATCAATGAATCGGTTTAGACGGCAGACACCCCGGCTGAGGATGAGCTGAGCAATTGACTTTTACTCAACAAAGATACGTTAACTGCTCCCCTAAGGCGCGGACAAATCTGCCTATTTATGGTATAAAACGCGCCAACTTGATACGTCTGTCCACAAACAACTTGATAATACGTAGTGAGCGTATGCCGGTAAAAAACAAAGCAGGTCCGTTCCTATCGGCTGCTCAACGGTACAAGGTCGCTTACGCCTGTTTCTTTCGCTGGTAGTAGCGCCGGGCCTTTACGTGGGTGCCGCAACTCTGCATGTCGCACCATTTCCGGCGGTGATTCTTGGTTGTATCCAGGAAAAACCAGGCACAGGCTCCGCACTGTTTAACCAGCGTTTGGTCTTGGGTTGTCAATAATTCATGGGCCGACAGGCTAAAGATCCAGACCACCTTCGCCAGCTCTGTCCGGGGATGCGCCCAATCTAAAGCCAGCTTGTCGGCTTGCCGGGAAAACCCTCGCTGAATCAATGCTTCGTTGATATGTCCGTTGAAGGACTTCAGGGTTGAAGCCGGTACTTCGTCTAATTTCCCCTTTGCTAGAGCGGCAAATAGAGTAAGCATCGATTGCCGGACCTGACGCGCTTTAAGCAAAACACGTTCTGCCTGCTCAGGATCCTTCTGAGCCAATTGCTCCAGGGCGTCAAGCGTGTCCGCATTCAATAGCGATAACCGGCGGGTGAAAATAAGTAAATCGTTGTACTGATGCAGCCGCTCCACAGGCTCATCAAACTCAAGCGCCGTGTTCACAAAATCAAGACACGCGGCCCCGCCAGTCAGGTCCATTTCGGCGATCGTACTGACTTTTGTCATAGGTTAAGCGTAGCTAAAGTTTATAACCGGTAAAACAAGTTTAGCTGGTTATAGTTTCGTAGTATAAATTCACACTATCAAAAGTCAGTTTAAAGGTAATAAAATGAATACAACAACCGTCTCACGCGTATGGCTGGTGCTGGCGTTTATAGCCATCTACTTTGTTTGGGGAACTACCTATCTGGCCAACTTATTCGCGCTCAAAGCCATCCCCCCTTTCATCATATCGGCGATACGCTATCTCATAGCTGGCTTGTTATTGGCTACGCTGGCTTATGGCAAACGCCAGGCGTTTCCGGAACGGCAAGAGATTCGGGATCTGGCCATCAGTGGTATTCTTATGCTGGTTGGGGGTTCAGGGCTGGTGGTAGTAGCAGAGAAATATATTACGTCGGGGGCGGCTGCGGTGATTGTGGCTACTGAACCGCTCTGGTTTGTTCTGCTGGACTATTCGCGCTGGAAGCTGTATTTCAGCGATAAAAAGGTAATTTCGGGTCTCTTACTTGGCTTCGTGGGTATCGTTTTATTCACCCGCTTTTCGCCTGCTGGTCCGCACGTAAATCAATCCGAGAACTTACTCTTAGGCACAGCCCTTGTACTGGCGGCTTCGGTTCTGTGGGTGGTCGGCACTTTGTTTGCGGCACGCCGGATAAAGCCGGGTCGCTATACGTTTTGGCATCCCACGATTCAGCTACTGGCCGCTTCTTGTTTTGCGGGACTGGTTGCTTTAGTCAATGGAGAATGGTTGGGCTTTGATCTGCAAGCGGTACCGTTGCTAGCCTGGGGCGGACTGGGTTTTCTAATCATCTTTGGTTCGCTCATTGCCTATTTGGCCTTTGGCTGGCTGGTTACGGTTCAGCCGCCTGCCTTAGTCAGTACGCACACGTATGTCAATCCGATTGTTGCCGTATTCATCGGTTGGCTCGCGGCCGGTGAGCCGGTTGCAGGCCAGCAGCTAATTGCCCTCGCTGTGGTGTTAACGGGAGTAGTGCTGACCCAACTGAGCCAGGTTCGGGCGGAAGCATAGCTGTAGGCGAAGTCGCGATCAGAAACCGGAATGCGTTCACAAGTTGGGCAAACCTGTTTTTTTAGCCCTCAACCATTTCAGATCAATTAAAATTAAACCATTTTTGATTTTGAGATAACTGATCCGGCTTACTTTGCTTCCTACCTATACAAATCATGAAACAATTCGTCTTTTGCTTGCTGGTCCTGTTGTTGGCAGGAGCTTGTCAGCGCATGTCTATTCCAGCGACAAAACGGGTAGTCATCACCGGTATCGATGCCTCTAAAAAACCCGGAGATGATTTCTTTGCGTACGCCAACGGCATTTGGTACGATACGGCCCGCATACCAGCCTCCCAGGCCGGTGTTGGTTCATATTCCTTTTTGAATTATCCGCAACGCATACGGCTACAGGCGATTCTGGACAGCGTTTCCGCAGGTCGTAATTCGCCGGGGAGCCTTGAGCAAAAGGTAGGTGATTTTTATGCGTCGGGCATGGATACCACGGCCATCAACAAACGCGGGTACGAACCAATCAAGCCGCTACTGGCCCGAATCGATGCCGTCAGCGACGTAACGTCACTGTTGACGCTGGTCGCCGAAGAACAAAAAGCGGGAAATGGCTCAATCATTGGCTTTTACGTTGGTCCCGATCAGAAAAAGAGTACGGTGAATATTGCTCAGTTTCGCCAGACCGGAATTGGCCTGCCCGAACGTGCGTATTATTTCAAGACCGATTCGTCAACTCTCGGCATTCAAACGGCTTATAAAAATTACCTGACCCGCTTGTTTGAACTGATTGGCACTGCGCCGACTACTGCCGCCCAGAATGCTACAATTGCGTATACGATTGAGAAGCAATTGGCTACGGCCCATCGAACCAACATTGAACTCAGGGACGTAAAGGCCAACTACAATAAGTTGGCGGTGGCTACCCTGAGCCAGAAACAGCCTACTCTCCACTGGACAACGTTGTTAACCAACTTAGGTCTTCAGGTCGATTCAGTTAACGTAGGGCAACCGGCTTATTATGACCAATTGAACACGATGTTGACCTCTGTTGCCATCGACGACTGGAAGGTTTATCTGAAAGCCCGCGCCTTAACCAATTACGCCAATTTTCTGAGTCAACCGTTTGTGGATGCTACGTTCACTTACGGCAAAGTGCTGACCGGGCAGGCGGTTAAGCAGACCCGCGCCGAAGAAATGACCCAGGCCGTTGACCGCTCGCTCGGCGATGCGCTGGCCCAGTTGTACGTAAAGAAATATTTCCCCGAATCGGCCCGACAACGGATGGCGGTCCTGGTCGAAAACCTCAAAAAAGCATTCGAAACCCGCATCAACCGCCTGGACTGGATGAGTGATTCGACTAAGGCTAAAGCGAAAGATAAACTGTACGCCTTCTCGCAAAAAATCGGTTATCCGGATAAATGGCGGGATTACTCCAGGGTGGCCATACAACGAGACGCCTACTTTGAAAACCGGTTGGCGGCTACGAAACATGACTACCAGGATCGGCTGGCCAGAGTCGGTCAACCCGTCGACAGAACGGAATGGCACACCACGCCACCGACCGTAACGGCGTATAACAATCCTCCGCTCAACGAGATTGTGTTTCCGGCTGGCATCCTGCAACCGCCTTATTTCGACGTAAATGCCGATGATGCCCTGAACTATGGCGGCATCGGGATGGTCATTGGCCACGAAATTACCCACTCGTTCGATGATCAGGGTGCCCAATACGACAAATATGGCAACGTAACCAACTGGTGGGCCCCGGCAGACTACGCCAAATTCAAAGCAAAAACGCAACAGGTGATTGACCAGTACAATTCGTTTACGGTGCTGGATTCAGTGCACGTAAAGGGGGCTTTAACGGTGGGCGAAAACACGGCTGACATTGCGGGGGTTGCCATTGCCTATGACGCCTTTAAATTGACCGAGCAAGGCAGAGACACGACAAAGCTGGATGGGTTTACCCCCGACCAGCGCTTCTTCATTTCGATAGCCCGTATCTGGCGCGTCAAAACAAGAGATGCTTACATGGGCATGTACGTTAATACTAATCCGCATTCGCCGGCTCGGTGGCGCGTGAACGGGCCGCTGATGAATTTCACGCCTTTTTACAAAGCCTTTAATGTACAGCCCGGCGACAAAATGTATAAACCCGAAACGGATCGGATAAGTGTTTGGTAACGTAGGTTAGATCATGGGTAAAAGCTGATGCGAAGTCTCACCACGGGGGCTTCGCATCGGCTTTTTATTCATGATTCGCGTAGTATACGCACAACACTTGTGCTACGTATTAGCCTTCGATTAGCCGGTAAAACGCTTCGCGGTACGTATCGCCGATGGGGATAACGGCTTTACCGATGTAGATCCGGTTACGTTCCACCGATTCAATGCGGTTCAGGGCAACAATGTAAGACTTGTGCACCCGCACGAATCGGTTAGCCGGAAGCTTCTCTTCCATACTTTTCATCGTCTGCAAAGCCAGAATCCGCTCGGTCTCTGTATACACCGATACGTAGTCTTTCAGGCCTTCGCAGTACAGCACCTCGGCCATACTAACCCGTTGCAGGCGGTATTCGGTTTTGATAAACATAAAGTCTTTGGTACCCTCATTACCCGATGCAGGCGGATGGGAGCCGGCCAAGGACTGGTCAGAAGATTCGGCTACCGGGCGTTGGCTGACCGGGCCGTTTGAAATTAACTTTTGCACCGCGCGATAAAACCGCTCGAACGACACGGGCTTAAGCAGATAATCGACGACTTCATGTTCGTATCCTTCCAGCGCGTATTCAGAATAAGCAGTTGTCAGAATAACCCGGCATTGCATCCCGACAACTCCGCGCCGGACCAGATTCAGGAACTGCATACCCGTGAGCTCCGGCATTTGGATATCCAGAAACACCACGTCTACCTCGCCCCGCTGCACCTGCGTCAGGGCGTCGATAGGGCTCGTCGTAGCTCCGACCAGTTCCAGAAAAGGCACTTTGCGGATATAATCGCTCAGGATGTCGTGGGCTAGCGGTTCGTCGTCAACAATCAGGCAGCGCATAGGCATGGCAGGCTACAAGTTTAACTCCAGTGAACAGGCGTAACTGGTAGGCTCGTCGGTGATGTGTAAACTGTGCCGGTTGGGATACAGCAGGGCGAGTCGGCGCTGTACGTTGGCCATTCCGATGCCCCCGGTTGCGTCGGTTTGCCGACTCGTCTTTTTGTTCAGCGTATCAAACCGAAGGATGCCATTCCGCACGCTAAGATCCAGTACCAGCGGGTGGCTCGGATCGCTCAGATCGCCGTGTTTAAACGCATTTTCGACGAACGATACCAGCAGTAACGGCTCAATCCGGAACAAATCCGTATTGCCCTCCACATTGAACTGGACCTGCGGATTCGCCACCCGGAGTTTCTCCAGTTCAACAAAGTGCTCCAGATACGCAACCTCTTTGGCGAGCGGCACCCGAACGGACCCATCCACACCCGGCGACCGCTCAGCCGCGTTGCTCTCGTATAACATATAGCGCATTAGCTCCGACAACTTCAGAATGGCCCCCGGTGCCGCGTCCGATTTGGTATAGGCCAGCGCATAAATGTTGTTCAGGGTGTTGAACAGAAAATGCGGATTAACCTGCGACTTCAAAAAAGCCAGTTCGGCGGTATTCCGTTCGCTCAGGAGAGCGGTACGTTCCTGCTGATGCACAAACCAGTCTTCCACAATCTTAAACACCAGCCCAACCAGCACCGAAGGCACAGCGTAGTACAGATTATCGATCACGAAATGACTGAACGGCGTACCCGGAAAGTAGTTCTGAATACCGAACAAGGCCAACGACAGCACCTGGTCGATCAGATACCGAATCCCAATAAAGGAAGCGATACAGCCCAGCATACCCAGCATAGCCCAACCGTATTTCCTCCGGGCAAACAACGGATTCAGCACCACCACATGCGTCAGGTAGATGGTCAGCCATTGGTAAACGACCGACAAAACCGCGTAGACAGCATAAAAATGTGGCTTGCCAGAGGTCAAAAATTGCGTAATGCTGAGGGCCAGGTACAGCACCAGACCACCCAGGTAAAGCAAGGTACGGGTACGATGTTTCATAGTGCAAAAAACAAAGGACATGCGTTGGTCGGCAAATCGGTTCGACCAACGCCCCGTTTTAACCGACCAACGGGTTCAGAACTGTTTATGCCTGTTGATCGGTGCCGCGGCCCGTTAGCCGATATGTTGAGCAGGTTGGTCGAATAGAGTAGGCGAAGGCTGAACCGAGGCTACACCTTTGTCCCATTCTTAGCGCAACAGCACCAAAACCATGAAAACAATACTCTCTGTTCTTCTTCTGTTAACGCCCGTATTCAGGAGTCAGGCGCAAAAAGCGACCAATCAGCCACTCGAAATTCTCCTGATCGGTGCAGCGCATAATTACGGAAAAACGCCGGTCGAACACTTCGATTACCCGCTGAATAAAGCCCTGGCCTTCCGACCAGACGCCGTTTTTGGAGAAGACTTGTCGCCCGAAGATTACGACGCGCTCACCGACTATTGGAACAAGGCCGCCGTTGAAAAACGACTGGCGTATATCAAGCAACATACGTATGCAGACCCCAACCAGCCGGATCTGTTCATCCAGCAAACCTATGAGCGCCTGCGGGCGCAGCCAGCACTGCATCGGGAGCGCATGAAACTGGCCCGGGCGCTCTACCTTAACCACGATTTTGGCAACGCTCGCTACCAGCTCTACCGGCTTGATCTGGCCCGGCCTCAGTTTACCAACGACGACGACGTAACGTACCGCAGCGTCCTGGGTGAACCCGATTCACTGTATCGCTCCCGATCCAGCGAGTACCACAACATCTTTTTCCCCCTGCTGGATAAACTGCACCAGGACCGAATTCTACCCATGGACAACCAGCAGTATGACCTGCCCTGGCAGGCAGCCTGGGATTCAGTGGCCACAAAGACCGAGCGAGCCGTTGCCGCCGAGAAAGACACGACCTCTGCCAATTATCAGGTATGGAAATCGTTCCTGGACTGGCAAACTTCGTTTTTTAAGCGGGAGAATCAAATGCAGCAGGCCGGTCAGATTACCCGCAATAGCAATACGGATTTGTATAGCGCCCGCGTGGACTCCATAAATTTTGGGGGCGACCTACTGCTCAAACAGCTTAAAGGCTTCCCCGCTCAGGAAGCGGCTCAGATGCGCCACTACTGGCAACTGCGCAACGATGCGATGTGTCGCAACATCGTCAATCGCGCCCGGGGCGGTTGGAGCCCGGCGGGTTGTGGTGGGCGTTGGGTCGGCCCATCGCAAAACCATGATCGACATTCTGCGTACCATGCCCAACGTTACGGTCTATACCCTGAACGAGTACGAGCCCGAACGGGCGCAGAATAAATAAGCCGTCAATCCTAGCTAACTGGTCAACAGTGCCGACGTGCTACGCCCTCTATCGCTTTCTTATTCATTCCATAAAATCCAATCACCAGTAAACCAATTCATCCCATGAAACCAATTCGTTTTACCCAGATTACCTGTATTGCTTTGTTCATGACGCTTTCGTTTGCCGCCTGCAAGAAAGAAGCCGACCCCAATCCTGAATTATCCGCTAAAGTGGTTGGCAATTATACCCTGACGGGCATAAAGCAAAACGGAACGTTATACAACGTGAACGCGAAAACAACCGGCCGACTGAATGTCGTTCGCGAATCCGCTACGTCCGTGCAGATGACGGTTGATGTTACCAATGGTAATGCCGCCGACGATATTCGGTTCACCGTCAACAACGTTACCGTACAGGATGCGGGGAATGGCGAAGTCAATTTACTTAAAGACAATTCGGCCTTTGCGAAAGGAGGTAATAACAAATTGTCCATCAGCGTAGCTCCCACGGATGGCAGCACACCTTACGAATTAATCGGTACGAAATAAGCACTCGTAATTGACAGGCACTTTTCCAGAGTGCCTGTCAATTATGTATCGTGTACAGCTTCGTCTATTCACCCAGCTTTCTATCAAGCGTATGTTCTCAACCGACACCCTCCTGCTCCCTCATTTCACCAGCAAGCGTTACGTGCCTATTTCGTCCATCGAATATTTAGAAGCGATGGGTAACTACACGACCGTTTACCTGACCGACCAGAAACCGATGCTGGTCGCCATTACGTTGAAACGGTTGGCCGAACGCTTACCTACATTCGTACGGATTCATAAAGGAACGCTGGTCAATCCGACCCATATTGTTGCATTCCGAATTCGCTACGAGGTTCCCTGCGTTGAGCTGTCTCAGGCCCGGCAACTCCCCATATCCCGTCGGCAGGCCAAACGACTTCGGCCAATCTTAATCGCCCGGGCGGTATAAAGTGTTTGGGGACGGAAAATCTGACGTAGTTTTGCAGGGTCTGGCGAATGCATTACTACGTCAGATTTATTACAGCAGCATTGAATGACAGACTATCGGCCACTTTCCATCCTGTACCAATCCGCCGATCTGGTTGCGATTAACAAACCGCATGGCTTACTCGTACACCGCTCGCCCATCGCCAGCGATGCCAGCGAGTTTGCCGTCCAGCTTCTCCGCGATCAGTTGGGCCAACGGGTCTATCCCGTCCACCGGCTCGATCGCAAAACGGGCGGTGTGCTTTTGTTTGCGCTGAACGAAGCCATGAATGCGGCTATGCAGCAGCAGTTTGCCGATGGGCTGGTCGATAAAACCTATCTGGCCATAGTTCGGGGCTATACCGATGACACGTTTGACATTGACTACCCACTGCGTCGCGACGATGGTACGGTACAGGACGCCTTTACGGCCGTAAAAACCCTGCAACGTACCGAAGTTCCGATTCCACTCGGTAAACACGCTACGTCCCGTTATTCGCTCGTTGCGTTAACGCCGACCAGGGGCCGGATGCACCAACTTCGCAAGCACATGGCGCATGTTCTGCATCCGATTATTGGCGACCGACCGCATGGCTGCAACAAGCAGAACAAGCTCTTCACCGAACGATTCGGCATGAACACCATGCTCCTGCACGCGCATCAGATCGCCTTTCGGTATCCCGTCACGCACGAACTCATACGTATTACGGCTCCGTGGCAGGATGAGTTTGCCCGTATGCTCACGACGTTATTTGCTACCGCTACCATCGACACATCGCTTATTCCAGCCTGATTGGCTTTATATTGCCGCTTCACGAACTAAAGCTCATTGATGGAAAACCGACCACCCGAAACTGTTACCGGCCCCGTTACGGATACTGAACGTACCTACGCCATCGATGCGTTGAGAACAACCCAGGCTCATTTACATCAGTCGCTCGAAAACCTGTCTCCCGCACAACTTGCTCATAAGCCCAGCGCTGATCGGTGGTCAATTGGCGAATGCGTAGAACACATTGCGCTAGTGGAAAAAGGCATTGCGAATGCTATCCTCACCAGCATGAGATTACCCGAAGATCCAGACCGGAGAGCGGCTATTCGGGTGTCCGATGTTGATGTGATCAAAGCGGTACGCAGCCGAAAAGTAACCCTGCCCGCGCCAGCCCCCTTCGTTCCGACCGGTCGCTTTGCCACGACTGACGCGGCTTTGCAGGCATTTGACGAACAACGTAACGCCGTGATCGACTACGTTCAGCATGTGCAGGGGAATCTTCGTCTGCATTACTTTGAACACCCGGCCCTGGGCACGCTGGATGCGTATCAGGCAGTTCTGGTGATGGCTTCTCACGCGGAACGTCACCGAAAGCAGATTGAGGAGTTAAAAGCCGCTGTGGACTTTCCCCAATAAACACGGTTTATGGTGTCTATCGGGGAAGGTGTCTTTGCGCGATCTACCACGTAATGGCCTTCAATCGAACGCCCTGTGGGGCTTCGGCATCCGATAGCTTAATTCCTGTTTTTCCAGCTTCAACCTGGTAGTTCATTTGCTCCTGCTTCAGTTCATTAGACTTGGCCGCCCGGTCGATGTTACTCTTCGGCGCACAGGCGTAAAACCCACGATACCGACCGCTGGTGGGCGTAATCACAAATGACTGATTGGCTGCATTGACGGTTACCTTTCCTTTGAAGTACGTGTAGGCTTCGGTCCGGCAATTGTAGCTGGTGGTCGAGTTTATAACATACTCCTCGTACGTACCGTCGGCATGAAATTCAAAAACCAGCGCCTGCTCGTAGGCATTCCCGGCATACGTACCATTGTAATTCCAGAAGTTGGTTGGCGAGAATGTACCGTATGACCACTTACCGACGAGCTCGGCCGGAATTTTGCCTCCTGAAGAAGGGGAATCGGCGGGTGAATTTTCAACCGGATCAATTCCAGCTGTTTCATTTTTCTTGCAGGCGGCAGATACCATCATTAATCCGAAGAGAGCCATAAAAAGCGTTTTCATCAGCATGTTGTCGTTTTGTTTAGTCCTTAATGGTACTCACAAAACAAAGCAAGACGCGCCCCCTGGCCTACAAGCGTACTAACCAACGGGCTAAACCAACGCCTGAGTTGACCGAAACAACACCTGAGTTGTCGAGCGACGCGCGTTATATACCAGCGTTTCAGCTATACGCCCGCATTAGTCATATACTTGAGTAGACTATTTACTCAATCAGCCGGTAAATAAACCCGTCGGTATTCTTTTGTAAGCGAATTGCAAAGCTCAACGAGCAGATCGTTTACATGACATTCTTTTCAAGCGTACGAGTAACCGCGGTTTTACTTGGTCTGGCGACTTTTCTGTCGATGACCAAGGTGCCCTATTGGGACAAACCTGAAGACAATCGATTTAGCCGGGTCGTGCTGGCCGAGAAACTGGACGAGCCTATGGCATTAGCTCCGTTAGCTGACGGTCGCATGCTGTTTATCGAACGGAAAGGCGCTATTTACCTCTTCAATCCGGCCACGAATCAACGGAAACGCATCGCAAGCATCCCGGTAAGCACGAAATACACCAATCGCGAAGGTAAAGTACGGGAAGCCGAAGATGGGCTAATGGGCATTGTCCCTGATCCGAAGTTCGAGCAGAATCATTGGCTTTACGTGTATTATTCGCAGGAAGGCGAGAAAGCGCAGAATGCAATTGCCCGGTACGAAATGCGTGGGGATACCCTGCTGATGGAC
Source organism: Spirosoma knui (assembly GCF_054780635.1). Lineage (NCBI taxonomy): Bacteria > Pseudomonadati > Bacteroidota > Cytophagia > Cytophagales > Cytophagaceae > Spirosoma > Spirosoma knui. The sequence goes on from NZ_BAAGVY010000010.1 coordinate 240,429, forward strand.
TCTCAGAAAATTCTGCTGGAGATTCCGACTCAACGTGAAGAGTGCTGCCATACGGGTGGCGGCATGGTATTCGACCCGCAGGGCAACCTGTATCTGCTTACCGGCGATAACACCAGTCCGTTCAGTAGCCTGGTAGCTGGTTATGCTCCCATTGACGAACGGCCGGGCCGGAGTCCCTGGGATGCCCAGAAATCAGCGTCGAATACCAACGATTTACGAGGAAAACTAATCCGCATTCATCCTGAGCCAGACGGTACGTATACCATTCCCGAAGGAAATTTATTCGCAAAAGGGACCGACCCGTCGGACCGTGCCAAAACCCGTCCGGAAATTTACGCCATGGGGCTACGTAATCCCTGGCGACTTTCGCGCGACAGCCGAACGGGCTATTTGTACTGGGGCGAAGTTGGACCGGACATGAAAGATTCCGTTGGGCTGGGTCCCTATGGGTACGATGAATTTAATCAGGCCCGGAAAGCTGGGAATTTCGGATGGCCTTACTTCGTCGGTAATAATGCCGCTTACTGGGATCGGGATTACGAAACGGGCAAAGCGGGCGAACAATTCAATCCAGCCAAACCGATTAACGACTCCCCCAACAACACCGGTTTACGCGAATTGCCACCGGCCCAAAAATCCCTGATCTGGTATTCATACCGGGCGTCGGATGAGTTTCCGCTCATGGGCAATGGCGGACGTAGCGCCGTGGGCGGCCCTATCTACCATAAAGCCGACTTCACAAATCCACAACGGCCGTTTCCTGATTATTACGAAGGCAAATGGTTTATCACGGACTTCATGCGGGGCTGGATCATGGCCGTAACCCTGGATGAACAAAGTAATTATGTGTCGATGGAGCGGTTTCTACCAAACGAACGCTTCGACAGCCCCATCGACATGAAGTTTGCGGCCAATGGCGATCTGTATCTGCTGGAATACGGAAGTGCCTGGTTCCGGGGTAACGACAATGCCCGGTTGATTCGAATTGAATACAATAGCGGTAATCGCAAACCGATTGCGCAGGCCACGGTCGATAAAACAACTGGAGCGATTCCGTTTAAAGTTGCTTTTTCATCGGCTGGCTCAACGGATTTTGACCATGATGCCCTGACCTACAACTGGACCATTACGCCAAACGCAGGTGGTTCAGCCCAGACCTTTACCACGGCTAATCCTACAGTTACGTTCACCAAAGCAGGTCTGTACACTGCACAGTTAACCGTAACTGACGCTAAGAGTGCGAAAGCCAGTAAGACCCTAGAGATAAAAGCCGGTAACGAACCACCTCAGGTAACGTTCGACATCCGACGGGGCAACAAAACTTTCTTCCTGCCTGGTCAAACGCTCGACTATGCCGTTCAGGTAACCGACAAGGAAGATGGAAGCCTCGCTAATGGCAAGATTCAACCCAACCAGGTAGCGGTGAGCATCGATTACATGCCCGAAAGTTTCGACCGGGTGGCCGTTGCCATGAACCACCGCAGTGCCGATGCTTCGGCAGGCTATGCCACGGGCCAAAAGCTCATGGCGGAGAGCGACTGTCCGGCCTGTCATACGCTCAACAAAACATCAGTCGGGCCGGCCTACCAACGTATCGCGCAGAAGTATAAAGGTGATCAGGGTGCCGTTGGCCGCTTAGCCCGGAAAGTAATTTCAGGAGGCAGTGGTGTATGGGGCGAAGCCAGTATGAGCGCCCACCCTCAATTTTCGGTCGACGATGCCTCCGCTATGGTGAAATACATCCTAAGCCTTTCGCAGGAAAACAAGGTAACGAAATCACTGCCTGTAGCGGGTACATATACGACGAACATTCCCCAGGGTGAGAGCGATAAAGGCTACTTTATCGTACGAGCAGCCTATGCCGACAAAGGCACAAAGGCCTTGCCTTCCATTACGTCGGAGAAAGTCCTGTACCTGCGCAGTCCGGTTATTTCGCCCGAACAGGCCGATCATGCCAAGGGGACCGAGGTGACACCCGCACAGAGCCGGCCCTTTTATATGATTGGTTCTGACTCGTATCTAGGCTATTCGCAGCTCGACCTGACAGGCATTGGTCAGATTAACTTCGCAGCCCAGGCACCGGTCCGGGCCGATGCCGCTGGTGGCACCATTGAAATACGACTGGACTCTCCAACGGGTAAACTGATTGGTGAAACCTCATTCATCAGTGATCGATCACCTGCTCCTTCAACCGGCGCTCAAACCGCGGGAGGCACTGGTCGCCGACGCGCTCCGGGTGCAACGGCTACGCTGATACCAACAACCGGTACACATGACGTTTATTTCGTCTTTAAAAACCCAAAAGCCAACCCCAGGCAGATACTGGTGCAGGTAAGTTCCATTGAATTTAAACCATCCGAATCAACTCACTCAACCCGATAATCATCATGAAATTCGCTCTGTTAACCGTTTCGTATTCTGGCCTTTTCTACAAAGGGAAAGCGTTATCTCTTGAAGAACAAATCCATAAGGCTAAAGAACTTGGTTTCGACGCCCTATCAATCGAAACGAAACGGCCGGTAGCCTCGCCACTCGATCTGAGCAAAGCCGATCGGGAGCGGATCAAAGAAGTTGCCGCTGAGGAAGGCATTGCTCTTTGCGCAGTCGAAAGCATGTCCAATTTTGCGAGTCGACTTATGGAAGATCGGGAGAACAATCTGGCCATGATGCGTATGGTGCTTGAACTGGCTCGTGATCTGGGCATTGACCTTGTCAAGGTGTTTGCGGCCTGGCCAGGTATTATTAACGACGAAGAGGAAATTGCGCTTTACGCACCCTACGAAAAGGGGTATTACTACAAAAAGCTTTACCCAGCCGATTTGCGTAAATGGCATCATGCCGTTAATGGTATCCGCGAAGTAGCCGCGTGGGCCGCCGATATGGGCATTACGTTGGCGTTGCAGAATCACGCACCCGTACTGACACCAGGATACGAAGATTTACTGGCCATGACGCAGGAAATTGACCGGAACAATGTGAAACTATGCCTGGATGTTCCCCTCTTTCAGGAGCGTCAAAGCGATGAATACATCCGGGAGGCTGTACAGAAATGTGCTCCTTACACCGTGCTGTCGCACTTCGGTGCCTGGAATTTTAGCGAGAACAGTAGAGGAGAAGTTGTGCAGGACCCAGCCCCTTCGTTCGGTGGCAAAACCAATTACAAAACCTTCCTGGCTGAACTGCAGCGAAATGATTATTCGGGGTATCTGGTCTCGGAATGCTGCCTGCCCGTACTACGTAATCACCAGATCGGCGGCATTGAAGAGGTGGATTACCTGACCCGTATCTCGCTGGACTACATGAAAGGGTTAGTTCGCAGCTTCGAGCCGATGCCTGTCTAACACCCAGTGATGCGGTGACTTTTCGGTAGCCTATTTTCTTTACAGGCTACCGAGATTCAGATGCCTGATGAATCACGATTTGTAAGCCTACCTCACCTGTTCTCTATGCCTGGTTTTCTGAAAGGTCGCCTGCGGCTGATGATGTTTCTTCAGTTTTTCATCTGGGGTTCCTGGTACGCCACCGCCGGGAACTTCATGAAAAACAACGGCATGACCGAGCTTATTTATCTGGCCTATGTCGTGAGCCCGATCGGATCAATCGTAGCTCCATTTTTCATGGGCTTACTGGCCGATCGTTTTTTTGCCGTACAGAAGGTGATGGGTGTCATGCATATACTCAGTGGTTTATTTGTGTTCTGTGCGCCTTTTGTGGTTGCCTCTCCCCCATTGTTTCTGGCGTTTCTGTTGTTCCATATGCTCTGCTACATGCCTACGCTGGGACTCGCGACCGCCACTGCCTTCCATTTGCTCAATGATCGCGAAAAAGAGTTTCCGCTCGTTCGGGTCTTCGGAACCATCGGTTGGATTGCGGCAGGTATTCTCGTTAGCCGGGTGTTGCAGGGCGATACAACGGGCATTCCTATGCGAGTTGCCGGAACAGCCGGTATTCTGATGGGACTGTACAGCTTTACGTTGCCCAACATACCTCCACAGAGCGCGATCAAGAAGGTATCGTTTCGGGACATCCTGGGTGTCAATGCAATCCGGCAGCTGAACTCGCGCCCATTCATCGTTTTTATGATCAGTGTGTTGCTGACCAGTATTCCGCTGGCGACGTATTTCTCCTACGTCCCTGTTTTTCTAAAAGCAGCCAACGTGTCGGAACCAGCCTTTAAGATGACCTTTGGTAATATGTCGGAAGCTATATTCCTGCTTTTACTGCCCTGGTTTTTCCGCAAGCTCGGTGTGAAGTGGGTACTGATCATTGGCATGACGGCCTGGGTTCTCCGGTATACGTTATTTGCCTTGGCCGCCCCCGATGCGGTGCTGTGGATGATGATGACCGGCATTTTACTGCATGGCCTTTGCTACGACTTTGTCTACGTGGCTGGTCAGATTTACACCGATCAGGTTGCGCCCGTGTCGATTCGTGCGCAGGCGCAGGGGCTGTTTGTCCTGGTTTCCTACGGCATTGGGCATGGGTTAGGCGCTCTGGCCGCGGGCTGGGCCTTCAACCGGATTGTGACGGGCGAAGGCAGTCAAGTACTTCACCAGTGGCAAACCTTCTGGACTGTCCCGATCATCTTTGCGACCGTCGTTACCATTGCCTTTGTCTTGGGCTCTCGATCAAAACCCGCATTAACTGCATCCGAAGCCCCGGCACCAATATCTTAAGAACAAGTCACGTATCGCTTAAAAACCTGTCATTATGAATAGCAATCGTCGTGAGTTTATAAAAAATCTTAGCCTGACAACCGCTGGCTTAGGTCTGGTTACCAGCCTTCCGTCCGAGTTACTAGCCGCCACCAACGCGAAGAAACCGTTTTTCAACATTTCGCTAGCCGAATGGTCGCTGAATCGAACCATAAAAGCGGGCAAGCTGACGAACATGGAGTTTCCGGCCAAAGCCAAAAATGACTTTGGCATCAGCGCCGTTGAATACGTCGATCAGTTTTTCCGTGATAAGGCCACTGATCAACAGTACCTCAGCGAATTAAAGAAGCGAGCCGACGATCTGGGCGTACGAAATGTCCTGATTATGGTCGATACAGCGGGCCCATTAGCCGAACCCGACGATGCCAAGCGCAAAGCAGGCGTTGAAAGCCATTACCAGTGGATCGACGCGGCTAAGTTTCTCGGCTGTCATTCGATTCGGGTTAACCTACGCGGGAATGGCACTGCCGAAGACGTTGCCAAAGCGGCTATCGACGGCTTAGGTCGGCTCTCGGAGTACGGCGCTAAAAACAAAATTGGTGTGATTGTTGAAAACCACGGCGGCTACTCATCCGACGGCAAATGGATTGTTAATGTAATGCGCCAGGTAAATAATCCGTACTGCGGCACCCTACCCGATCTGGATAATTTCTGCCTCGTCCGGGATACCAATGGCCCAAACCCACAAGCCTGCATTAAGCAATATGACCGCTACGAAGGCACCGAGGAGATGATGCCGTTTGCCAAAGGGGTAAGCGCCAAAAGCCGTGCGTTTGATGCCGAAGGAAATGAAACAACTATCGACTATCAGCGTATGCTCCAGATCATCAAAAAAGGCAAAACAGCGGCTTTTCTCGGCTATTTAGGCATCGAATACAGCGGCAACACGCTCAGCGAAGACGAAGGCATCCGGGCCACCAAGCAATTGCTGGAGCGAGTAGGCCAAATGGTTTCCTAGATCAATCAATTCCATGAGATTAAAGCTCCTAACGCTACTGCTCCTTGCAATCGGATTGATACCTGACGGCCATGCCCAACGCGTATTTATTCAACAAACCGAACCGTCTCCACAAACCCAGTACGCAACCGAGCAGTTGACGAAGGCATTGACCGCTCATAAGTACGTTATTAAAACGGATGCGAAATCGGTAAATTACACGATACGTCTGGCACCGGTCAACCAGCAGCTGGGCTCAGAGTCCTACTCCATTGAGCGGAAAGGCAATCAACTTATTATTACGGGCGGTGATGCCAGAGGGCTGATCTATGGATGTCTTTCTCTGGTCGAAGACATCCAGAACGGGATAACTGTCCAGAAGTTAACCGCACGAAAGGAGCAGCCGCATTTTGCGCTACGTGCTATAAAGTTTGACCTGCCCTGGGACACGTATCGACATAGCTACGCATTTGATCTGCATTACGAAACCTGCCGCGATACGTTGTACTGGAAAGCGTTTCTGGATATGATGGCGGCCAACCGCTTCAATGCGCTGAGTCTGTGGAATCTGCATCCGTATACATTCATGATCAGGCCAACTAACTTCCCAGCCGCTACTCCGTTCAATGATCAGCAGCTACGCGAATGGCAGACGCTGTTCCATGCAATTTTTCGAATGGCGAAAGAGCGGGCGATTGATACGTATCTGATTCCGTTTAACATCTTCACCAGTCCCGAATTTTCAAAAGCATACAACGTAAATCCAAAGCTAAACAACCTAACTCACCACCATTTTATCGATGGTGATACGTCGGCCATTGTCAAACGCTATACCCGTGAGTGCGTAACGCAGGTGCTACAGGAATACCCTGATCTAACCGGGTTTGGTCTGACGTTAGGTGAGGCTATGGGCGGTATGACGCCCCAACAGCGCGAAGACTGGATGAAGGCAACCATCATTGAGGGCATGCGGCTGGCCGGACGAAAAACGAAACTGGTTCACCGCATTCCGTTTTCCAGTACGACCGGTTCACTCGGCATTACCAGCGTTGACACCGAAAAGCTGACCCGAAAATCGATAGAAAGCGAAGGCGCTTTACCGTTTATAGAAGGGCCGATCTGGGCGGACCTGAAATACAACTGGTCGCACGCGCATTCAACGCCTACCTTAGTAAAAGTGCATGGCGGCAAGCTCTTCGATACGTATTTTAAACCTGATCCTAAAGCGTATAAAATCACATGGACAGTTCGCAACGAAGACTTCTTTTGCTTGCGGTGGGGCGTACCTGATTTTGTGCGAGCGCATATTGCTGCCAACAATCAGTCGTACGTAGGCGGTTATTTTCTGGGGTCGGAAACGTACATTCCAGCTAAAGATTACTTCACACAACCCGGCGCTTCCGTCGACTGGAGGTATGCCTTTGAGCGGCAATGGCTGTTTTACAAGCTGTGGGGGCGGATGCAATACAATCCGCAAACGCCCGACGCAGTTTTCAAGGCTGAATTTGTTCGTCGGTACGGTCCACCGGCTACTAATCTGCTGGAAGCGTATGCACTAGCCTCCTCAACTCCGTTACGGTTGGCTTCGGCTTTCGACTTTACCTGGGATTTTTCGCTGTACAGCGAGGGCATGATGGCGCACGATGCCAACAAGAACGTTTCCTACATTTCGGTCAATCAGCAGATCACACAGCCAACGCTTGACCCAAACTACGTATCGGTCAGCGATTACGTTAAGACGATCACCGCGGGCGGCTCGTTCGGCAAAGACAAGATCACCCCGCCCCAATTAGCTCAGATGCTCGAAACCGATTGTCAGAAAGCTCTGCAACTGGTACGGCCCATTAATGCATCAGCGAACCGTTCGCTTTTGTACGAAGTAGCCGACGTAAAAGCTTGGGCGAACTTGGGGCTGCATCTGGCGGAAAAGTTGAAAGCCGCTGTAGCGTTACAGACCTACCGCACTACAGGCAATGAAGCGATGAAGCAAGCGGCTATTCAACATTTGAAGGGTGCGCTACGCTATTGGGATGATGTCATTGCCATCACCCGACCGCTTTACAACGACATGCCTTTAGTGCACTTCACGGAGCAAAAAGGACATACGTGGGAAGAAAACGAAAAGCTTCGATTCCATTGGGCAACACTTCGCCCAGCCGTAGCCAAGGATATTGAAATTGCAGAGAAAGCACAGCCCATTTCGGACAAATAGCTGACGCTAGGCCCTACACATATACTATTTACTGAAAACAAGCTATTTAACCTACCGCTTTACAACATATCAATAAGCCACTAACAACCCATTTTACAAACTTAAATCTTTCTTAATTATACCGAAAATATACTGACATAGGGCTGTCACAGGTGCCTGTTTATTTTGCAACATCAACCAAATATAAACAGCGCATGTCACTTATTCAGATGTTAGTAAAGGAAATGGAGCAGGAAGCCATCACCACTCGTAAGATGCTGGAACGGGTACCAAACGACAAATTCGACTGGCGGCCACATCCTAAAAGCATGAATATCGAGTCGCTGACGACCCACATTGCCGAGTTACCAACCTGGGTGACCCTGGTTCTGAATACCGACGAGCTTGATTTTGCAACGGCCCCCTACGGGCCAAAGCACATTAGCAGTACAACCGAGTTACTCAATTTCTTCGAGCAATCCCTGGCCGACGGCAAAGCATCAATCAGTCAGGCGACAGAGGAGCAGTTAGAACCGGTGTGGACGTTACGTAACGGCGATGAGATTTATAGTAAGTCATCAAAATACGAAATGATTCGCACTACGTACAGTCAGGTAGTCCATCACCGAGCTCAGTTAGGCGTTTACCTCCGCTTATTAAACATTCCGATTCCCGGTAGCTACGGCCCCAGCGCCGACGAACAGTGATTTTAACTCCAATAAAAAAGCCGACGGATCGTCGGCTTTTTTATCCTTTTGTCATTCCGACCGCAGGAAGGAATCTTCTGTATCTGGCAGATTTGTTATCCGAGAAGATTCCTCCCTGCGGTCGGAATGACAAAAAGTAGACTAATAACTCATTACCTCAGTAAGCCCTCGTCAGGTTTGTAATTACAGATTCCGTTGCCACACTTCACGCAGCTGTACCTGCTGTGGAGTCGCCTGTGGGTCAACGGCAAACACGTATTGCTTAACAACCTCTTTCTCCAGCATGGTATTTTTAACCGTTACCTCCTGGCCATTCCGCCGAACGGTTACATCGTACGTATCTCCTGGCTTCAATTGCTTCAGATCGCCCTGAATTTTGCCGACGGTTTGCATGCTAACGGGTTGGCCATTGAACCCTATCCATTCGTCATTCTCCTGTAAGCCCGCTTTCAGCAGCGGCTCAGCCAGTTTTGTGAGATAAAATTTATTGTCCGAAAACGCAGGTTTCATGCCTAGCCAAGCCGTTTTCTCACCGGTCGGGATAGCTGGTGTGTAGGAGATACCGAGCTTGCCGTAATACTCTTTGTAAGGCAGTGGTTCGGCAGCTTTTACGTAGCGATTGAAGAAATCAGCAATCTCCGGATACGTCTTCTGCGCAAAAATGGCAAAGAACTCTTTCTCGGGGAACGCCTTATTGGGTCCGTACGTAGCGGCTAATTCGTTGATTACTTCACGCAGTCCTCGTTTACCGCCCGACAACTCTAACAGTCGAATGTCCAGCAGGCCAGCAACCAGGGCACCACGGGAATAAATATTACCGTACTGCCGCTGACCCTCATCCGTGTAACACGTTAAGCCGAGTTTGCTTAAGCTGTACGTCGTATCGACGCTTTTGTCATAAGTAATCTTCTGGCTAAGCTCGTCGAAATAGGTTGGCAGGTCCATAATGCCGCCCCGGAGCTGCATGGCATCACTGGCCCATTCGGTTACGCCTTCGTACAACCACAAATGCTCCGATGGTGTGGGCGTAACGAAGTTGAACTGTTCGATAATTTCGCTATGGATGTTCAGCGGAGTAACCACGTGGAAGAATTCGTGCGCGGCAATCGACGTCATGTTGTCGGCCAGTTTCTTCGAAAACTCTTCTTCTTTGATCACGTATTCCGAGCTGTACGAATGCTCCCAGGCTCCCCAATCCTGATCTTCAAAGTGGTACAGAAATGTATAGCGTTTTACCGGTAACTGCTTCAGAAACTGACCAGCTGCGTTGAGCATCGACTGCATATTCGTCAGCAGTTGATCGGATTTGATCTTGTCACTTTTCGAATACGTGTACACGTCGACCTGCGCGCCGGCTACGGTCGTGGTGGCTTTGGTCAGGCGGCCCAGTAGAATGGGCGAATCCACAATCCGGTCGTAATTGTCAGCCGTAAAGTTACCCTTGTTGTTTTTATCCAAAGCTGTGCCGACCGACCACTGCATGGGGTAATCGAGTTTTACCTCGATGGGAGCCGATTGCATACCACTCGGGAAGCCAAACACGCCCTGTCCATTGATCAGCACGTGATCATTTTCAATCGACGTACCACACATGTTATAGGGCTTGTGTTCGTTCACGGGCGTATCCCAGGTCTCAGCAATACTATACCGGATGGTGCGCACCTTTTCAGGCTGATCCAGTTTCCACTGGTTGGTCGAAACCTGTTGCGTTTTCAACTCCTTGTCCTTGGCATCATAGGCCTTAAATGAGCGAACGTAGCGGCCAATATCCATGATCTGATACGTACCTGGAGCCGTAGCAGCGAACTGATAAACGGCGTTGTCGGCGGTCAGACCGTTGACGTGTAACGTGACCTTAAACTGATCGTCGGCCCGATCATTCAGGTTCACTTCGTATACTAAGGGCGTTGTGGGTTTAGCAGCTATGGCCTGCGAGAAAACCGCGCTTGCAAACAGGCAGAAAAAGCCTAATGTCTTCATATAGTTTCAGATAATCTGGTCGTCAAAGTCAATACGAACAGGCAAGTTAGCCTAGTCCGTTGCCCGACCGAAACGACACTTTTTCTACGGAAAAATTTGATGATGAATGGTTTATTGCAAAACGTTCGTAAACCAGTTAATTGAAGTATAAATGATTGCGACTCCGTGGTCGGTGTTCTCACCGACCACGGAGTCGGAGTCTTGGATAAAAGGTGATAATAAAACGTTTTTGTCATTCCGACCGTAGGGAGGAATCTTCTCGCATAGGAACCTCCGGCTACAGAAGATTCCTCCCTACGGTCGGAATGGCAAAAACACGCTCAAAATCGAAGCAGCTTCTACATAAAATTAATACCCCTGCAAATCAAACTCAGCGGAGTCAAGTATCTCCACGCGCTTGCCCATCTTTTTCTGGATGATCTTAAAATGATGTTCATCATCCGGTGTAATCAATGAAATCGCTTCGCCAGATGCTTCAGCGCGACCCGTCCGGCCAATCCGGTGTACGTAATCCTTCGGCGAACGGGGTAGTTCGAAGTTGATGACGTACGGCAGGAGTTCGATATCAATCCCTCGCGAAATCAGGTCCGTAGCCACCATCACCGTCAGCTTCCCGGCCTTAAACTGCCGCAGTACGTCGGTGCGGATGTTCTGCCCTTTCTGACCATGAATAGCAGCCGCCTGAACACCGTTCTTATTGAGTTTCACAACCAGATTGTCCGCCGTTCGCGTCGACGAAACAAACACCAACACCTGCTTCATCTGACCGGTTTTGATCAGGTATCGTAGCAAGGGTCCTTTACGTTCAGGGCTTACTTTATACGCCAACTGCTTAATCTGCTCGAGATTTGTCGGCTCCTCTTCAACCTCTATTTTTTGTGGAGTGCGTAGCAGCGATGCGTTGATGTCCTGAATGGCATCGCCCAGCGTTGCAGAGAACAAAATGGTCTGCCGTTTCTTAGGTATCTTCTCGATCACCCGATTCATCTCATCGGCAAAACCAAGCTCCAGCATTTTGTCGGCTTCATCGAGCACCAGAATCTCAATATCCGATAGACGTAACGCATTCTGATCGACCAAATCCAGCAATCGACCCGGTGTGGCAACAATAATATCAGCTCCGTGCACCGCAATCATTTGCGGATTGATCGATACACCGCCGTATACGGGCACCGTCTTCACCTTTGGAAACAAGTGAGCGCCTAACGTATCGAATACCTCGGCGACCTGCACGGCCAGTTCCCGCGTAGGCACTAACACCAGCACACTGGCATATCGGCTGTTAACGGTTTTTGTGCGGTGAAACAGTTCCAGAATGGGCAACACAAAACTGGCCGTTTTGCCAGAGCCAGTTTTGGCAATGCCCAGTATATCCTTCCCGCGCAGAATGGCCGGAACAGCGTCCTGTTGAATCGGGTAAGGTTTAGTATATTGTTGTTCGGCTACGGCTTTGACAAGCGGCTCCGATAACCCAAGAGATGCAAATGACATAGTTTTAAATTTTGTCATTAATGGTCATTACGTCATTGGTTGCTATTCCCAAAAATGACCGTTAATGATTATTTCTTCCCGCTGCGCTTGATAGGTCGGCCGTATTTTAAACGTTTTTCGGCGGCATGATCCCTGCGGACATTTACTTTTTTATTCTTATCCGTCTTTTCGTGAAAAGCCCCGCCCCCTTCCTCTGGTTTAGGCAACTTTACAGGAGGTGCTTTCATGTTCACCTTCGGCTTCTCGTCATCGGTTAGCTCATCCGAAATGACCAGGTTATGCGGCAGCGAGTGAATCGGAATTTCATAATTCATTAACTCCTCAATGGCCGCCTGATACGCCTTTTCTCCTTCCGAGATGAACGTAATAGCAATTCCTTTTTTATCGGCGCGGCCCGTCCGGCCGATGCGATGGATATAAGCCTCGGGCACGTCGGGCGTATCGAAATTGATCACGTGCGACACCTCCGCTACGTCGATACCTCGGGCAATAACATCGGTGGCAATCAGAATCCGGTACGTACCGGAATCGAACAGCTTAACAGCCTCGAACCTATGATTCTGAGCTTTATTGGAATGAATAACGCCAACCTGATCCGGAAAATCCTCGTCTAACTGGCCAAATAGATCATCTGCCTGCTGCTTAGTAGCCGCAAAAACCAGCACCTTGGTCATGTCCGCATCCCGACGAAGCAGTAACTCCAGGAGGTTTACCTTGGTATAAAAGTTAGGTACGTAATAAGCCGTCTGGCTAATGTTTTCAAGGGGCGTACCCACCGGTGCCGCTTCCACCCGAATCGGATTGTTAAAATATGTATTGATCAACTGCTCCACGTCCTCGCCAAGTGTGGCCGAAAACAACAGGTTTTGCCGTTTCGGCGGCAACAAGTCCAGGATAGTGGTTAGCTGAGCCCGAAAGCCAAGATTCAGCATCTCGTCGACCTCGTCAATCACCAACTTTTTAATTGCTTTCGTCTTTAAGATCCCGTTCGACAGCAGATCGACTAGTCGTCCGGGCGTGGCAATCAGCACGTCTACGCCCTGCTGTACCTGTGCTGCCTGTGGTTTCAGATTTACACCCCCATACACGCCCACCGTCACGACGTTCATGTAGGTGGTCAGCTTATTTACGGTTTCAACGACCTGCACCACCAGTTCACGCGTTGGTACAATGATCAAAATCTGAGGCAGCTTATCCTTCGAAAACTGAAACTGACGCAGACAGGGCAGCAAATAAGCCAGCGTTTTACCCGTACCCGTTTGCGCGATACCGCACACATCGCGTCCCGACATGACCACTGAGAAAACCTTCTCCTGAATAGGCGTTGGTGTTGTATAGCCCAAGTCATTCAAGGCGTTGATAAGCGGCTTATTCAGGTTTAAATCAGTAAACGTCATAATGCTTGTTGTTGAAACCGGACCACGAAGGTACGGCTATTTAGAGTGATTCACGTTAGCTACCTTTTCATAAGCCTTTCCGCATTCCGCCGTCGGCTAAAATTGTAACAATAAGCCGTAGATCAAGTTAGGCCTATACCATACACCTCTACTAGACTTAAGTATTAAGCTAAATCATTTTACCAACCAATTACGTACGGTACGGTTGCCCCTGAGCACATGTGGATACTCTTTTCATTACTGGCAGCCCTAGCTACCGCTATTGTGGTAACGCTTTCTAAAGCCGGCATTAAGCAAGTTGATTCAAGTGTGGCGTTTGCCATTCAGTCGGTGTTAATCCTTCTGGTTTCTTGGGGTTTCGTAATCAGTCAAGGCCGTTTAGCTGACCTAGGGCGAATTGATCGTCGGGTATGGATTTACTTAATCATAGCTGGCATTGTCACCTGTATTTCTTCGCTGCTTTCGTTCCGGGCACTTAAGCTAGGCGATGCGGCACGAACCTCTTCCCTGGATAAAGTTTCGTTGGTGTTTTCGATCATCTTGGCGGTTGTGTTTCTAAAAGAGAAAGTGAACTGGCAAGTGATCTTAGGTGCCTTACTAATGGCTGCTGGAGCTGTTCTAATTACGTTAGCTCGTAAATGAAGGGTTTTCCGTTCCCAACCTTCTGCATAAAGCTTACCCGATTTACCTTAACCGCTAATCTTATTGGGCTAAAAGCACGCGTGCTATAATCGGAATATGCCTTTTTACGTGTTGTTTTGTCAAATGATTACGTCTGAAGAGCAGAATCGGGTGTTAGCTAATCTTGGCATTACGACCCTCAATCCCATGCAGGAAGCCGCACAAACGGCTATTTTGCAGGATAACGACACCTTTTTGATTTCTCCAACGGGTTCTGGCAAGACCGTTGGTTTCCTGCTGCCAGTTCTTTCCTTACTTAAGCCGGATCAGAACACGGTGCAGTGCCTGATTCTGACCCCCTCACGCGAACTGGCGTTGCAGATTGAGCAGGTCTGGAAAAAGATGGCAACGGGTTATAAAGTCAACGTGTGCTATGGTGGTCATGCCATGGAAACGGAGATTAACAACCTGAGCAATCCTCCTGCCCTACTGATTGGAACACCCGGCCGCATCACCGACCACATTGACCGTCAGACGTTTGCACTTGACGGCATTCACACGTTAGTCCTCGATGAGTTTGATAAGTCGCTGACGCTAGGCTTCCACGAGGAGATGGCATTCATTGTGGGTAGTCTGCTGAATCTTCGCAAGCGTGTACTGGTGTCGGCTACGTCGGGCATTTCAATTCCTGCTTTCGTCCGGCTCAACAACCCCACTACGTTAACTTTCGGTGCTGATGAAGATCAGCCTGCCAGCTTAACGATAAACGTTGTTCACGCGACATCGTCCACGAAATTCGATACGTTGCTTCAACTGCTTTGTTCGCTGAATTCCGAGCCCGCGCTGGTATTCTGTAATCTCCGCGAAACCGCCGAGCAGATCAGCAGCTCACTCGGCGAAGCAGGAATTCACTCGCTCGTCTATCACGGTGGTCTTGAGCAGGACATTCGCGAACGGGCGCTGATTCAGTTCCGGAATGGCAGCGTCCGGTATCTGATCACGACCGATCTGGCCGCCCGAGGGCTCGATATTCCCGAGATGAAGCATGTTATTCATTACGACCTACCGCTTCATGAGCACGAGTTTACGCATCGCAATGGCCGCACCGCCCGGATGCACGCGTCGGGCACGGCCTACGTAATCCTTGCCCCCTCCGAAACGCGCAATTACTTACCCGACTCGCTTATTACGTTACGTTTGCCCGAGAACAGCCCGTTACCCGAACCACCCGATTTTCAGACCTTATACATCAGCGGTGGCCGGAAAAACAAGCTCAACAAAATCGATATTGTTGGCTTCCTGTCTCAAAAGGGTAAACTCGCTCCCGGCGATCTGGGGCTGATTGAAGTGAAAGATTTTATGTCGTTTGCTGCGGTTAGAGCAGCCAAAGTCAAGGCATTACTGGCACAGATTAAAGACCAGAAAATGAAAGGAAAGAAGTACAAGATTGAGGTAGCGCGGTAGCCGTTAAAAGCGGTTTCTATACGTAACGTAGGAGGCCATTTTCGGGGTGAGCGGCTTTGTAGCGGCCGTACCATGTACACAACGGATACAGCAGTACAACCAGACCGAACCAGACAGTATAAACAAGTTGGAGCGATACACCTGCCCCGGCCGGTCGACCAAAATTGAGCACGCCCGGCTGAATGGCTGATAAGCCATATCCCTGTACTACGACCATTCCGATCATGGCTAGGTGTACCAGATACCAGTGCAGGATGTAATAGAACATCGGCACTTTGCCATACACCGTTAAGAGTCGGGTTGCTACGTTATCGGCACCGTCAGCGAGTGACAGAAAAACCAGCGATATACCCAGCATCAGTAAGGTATAGAGCAACGAGGGCGGATACTTGCTGACGTTAATGAAGGACAGAAACGTATAGAGCGCATCTTTTTGGGAAGACCACGGAACCCCATCGCCGTATACATTAACAAAGCGGAGCAGGATGAACAACCCTAGTGCGCCTAAGCCGATCTGCAATACGCTACGTTTCCGCTGAGCCAATGGCTGCTCCATCAGTCGGCCAAATGCGAAACCAGCCAGCATAATGCCCAGCCACGGAATCAGCGGATAAGCCACGAACAGACCGAAATTCGGACTAAACTGAAAGAAATCGGGTCGGAACAGCAACGCCCACCCGAACCGCACAGCCTGATTCGTAAAGGGCGGCACCAGAAGCAGCAGGTCGTGCAGAAAAATGATAACCAGCCCAATCACGCCGAGCTTTCGGGCGGGAAGCTTGGCCAGGAAAGACAACACAATGAATCCGGCCCCGATTGCGTAGATCACTTGAATCAGTATGGACCGAAACTGAAGATCGAACCAGAACGCAAAGTTGACGATCGTAAGCTCCAGCACAATCAGTACGATACCGCGTTTGCGTAGAAACTGACGAGCCTCCGCCGTATTCCGTTTGCGCAGCGATAGATACGCCGATGTACCGGACAAAAACACGAACGTTGGTGCGCACAGATGCGTAATCCAGCGCGTCAAAAACACACCGGGCGTTGTCGTCGCCAGATCCGTCGGACTCTGGTTCATGGCCGTGATATGCAGCAAATCGCGCACATGATCCAAGGCCATGATAACCATAACCAACCCCCTTGTGACGTCAATAGCGGTGACGCGACTCACTTGGGTGGGATAAGTGGCAGCAAGCGAGCTACTTCTTTCCATACCGACACTGCGTGTTGTCCGACTTCACGTAATATGACTTATAGTTTAGGGCTTTGGGGTCGGTACATCCCTGTAGATTAAGTACTTCGACGCTGCGAAAATCGATGGGGTGGCTCTCGGCCTGTAAGGCGATATAACCTTCGTTTAAGGGTGTATTGGCCCGGCTTATCCAGTACGCGCTATTGTCGATATGAGCAGCCTTCCAGTCGTGATCCTTACTGACAAATCCCCCGCCTACTTCGGGACGCTGGTACGTTAGCACCGTATCGCCTTCGACCACGTGGTGAATCACCGAATCGCCATACACAATGGCTTCGGCCGTTACCCACTGATCACCATCGAACGTTTTGGATTCAGAGTCAATGCAGTGTGCCGGATTCAATTTTCCGTTCATGTAAACCTGCGTACCGGGCGTGCATAAGTTTGCGGTATGCCGAGGCCCTTTGCCCAGACCGCCCAGCAGTTGCACTTCCAGCGATACCGGAAAATCCTGACCCATCGACAAGCTGGCGGCTGACTGCGAGTGAATCATAACGCCACTATTGCGGACATTCCAGGCGGCTCCACCGGGAATCTGATTGCCGACGAAGCGATACGTAAAGCGGATGATGTAATAGGAAAACGGCTTATTGTAATACAGATGACCAAATTTATCGTCGAAGCGTTGGTACTGGTCGTAGGCGATACGTAGTATACCGTTCTCGACGCGGAAGGTGTTTTTGTAGTTGTCGTTCAGCGGCTGACCAGCGATTTTAATGTCCCAGCCACTCAGGTCTTTTCCGTTGAACAACTTCACCCATTCCTTTCGGTTGGCATCGGTCTGGGCAAACGTAGCAGAAACGATGCTCAGCAAAAGGAACAGGCTCGCAAAGGATGTAAAGAGGTTTTTCATTCGGTTCAAGGGCTAACTTTCTTTTAACGTAGCGGTCGAATAAATGCGACCGCTACGTTAAAAGAGACTATTTCATGACTTCTACGGTATTCAGTTCCGGCCCACCGCCGTGGTTTGCCGACCCGGCCACGATATAGATTTTCCCATCGTACACCACAGCCTGCGTGCCATGCCGCCCGATGTTTAATCTAGGTCCGGCTGTCCAGCGGCCGGTTTTCGGGTCGAGCGTTTCGGCTTCGTTGTGGGCCAGGAGTTGCGTCGTTTCCCCGCCAATAATCCACACCTTGCCGCCCTGCGTAACGGCCGTAGCGCCTGCCCGCTGGGTCGGAATGTTCGAACTGGCGGGTAACGTTTCCCAGCGTCCGGTCTTAAAGTCATACACATCGACCTCCGCGATTGTTGTCTCAAGCACCTTATTGATCCGGGCCGTCGAGTTACGACCTCCGGCCAGATACAGTTTATCATCGACTACGGCCGCACTGATGTGATCGCGAGTGCGGGGCGCATCCGGCAGGCGTTTCCAGGTGTTGGTTTTCGGATCATATTCATCCAGCCACGCTACGTGTCCATCGTAATGACCGTCGATGATGCCACAGGCCATATAAATCTTATTGTTATAAACTACTACCCCCGCCGAACCGCGCAACCGTTCTTTCGGAATTTCCGGCCCTACCCGCCAGGCTCCCTGTTTGGGATTATAAATGTAAATGTTCGGAATGGGCGTTTCGTGCGGATATTTACCCTGGAATGCGCCCATTACGTAAATCTCGCCGTTGTAGGTGATGGCCTGAAAATGATTCATCTCAACAGGCGGAACGGGTAATGTTCGCCAAGTTAATGTTTTCAGGTTAAGCGCTTCCAGGGGTTTCATGCCTCGGCCACCAATGGCGTACAGGCTGTCGCCTACCAGGGCCGCTGCGTTTTCGTGCCGGGTAGAACAGGTGTTACGGGTTGGCTGGGGCTGCCACCTTTGAGCTTGGGCGGTCAGGCCACAGCCAATCAGCCCCAGGCTAAAAAGCAGATTCAGTTTCATACAAATAAAAGGGAAGTAATGGGTTACCTGCTTTCAGTGGAGCAGGCTTACTGTTCAGGAAACAAAAAGGCAGTTTCCAGCGCTGACCTACTCAAACATATTATTCGCAATACGTATACACAAGCTCGTCAGAAAGCCAAATTCAGCGAATTCAGTACTCATAACCAATCCGCACATACCATGATACTTGCCTGATTTTAACCGATGCCGTCGATACGTAATAGAAAAAATTTATCAGCGGGATGACGAACCATTTAGTAGATTGCCCGTTAAACTCTTATCAACTTTATCTAGTGATGTTATGGAAAATAACAACAATGGCAATGGTCAACACGGGCAACAGCCTGCAGCTGATCAGACCCTAACCACCCGGCAGGGCCACCCCGTAACCGACAACCAAAACCTTCGCACTGTTGGCAACCGCGGTCCGGCAACCTTAGAGAATTACCAGTTCCTTGAAAAAATGTCACATTTTGACCGGGAACGGGTGCCAGAACGGGTCGTACATGCCCGTGGTGCCGGTGCACATGGTGTGTTTGAAGCCTATGGCACCGTAGGCGACGAGCCGATTTCAAAATACACAAGAGCCAAGTTGTTCCAGGAGAAAGGTAAACAGACTCCGGTTTTTGTTCGCTTTTCTACCGTCGGTCATGGCGGTCACTCTCCAGAAACCTTACGGGACCCCCGCGGCTTTGCTGTGAAGTTCTATACCGAAGACGGCAACTGGGATCTTGTCGGCAACAATCTGAAAATATTCTTCATTCGCGATGCCCTGAAATTCCCGGATCTGATCCACTCGCAAAAGCCCGATCCGGTCACCAACATTCAAAGCGGTGAGCGAATTTTTGATTTCATTGCCAATACACCTGAATCAACTCACATGGCAACGTTCCTGTTCTCGCCATGGGGTATTCCGGCCAACTATCGCCAGATGCAGGGTTCAGGAGTGAACACCTACAAATGGGTGAACAAAGATGGTGTAGCAGTACTGGTGAAATACCATTGGGAGCCGTTGCAGGGCATTCGAAACCTGACGCAGGCGCAGGCTTCGGAAATTCAGGCCAAGAACTTCAACCACGCCACGCAGGACCTGTACGAAGCCATCGAACGAGGTGACTACCCACAGTGGGAATTGTTTGTTCAGATTCTGGAAGATCACGATCATCCGGAACTGGATTTCGATCCGCTGGACGATACAAAACTTTGGCCGAAGGAGCAGTTCCCCTGGTTGCCGGTTGGTAAAATGACGCTGAACCGGAACCCCGTGAACTATTTCGCCGAAGTGGAACAATCGGCTTTCGGTACTGGCGTACTGGTGGACGGTCTGGACTTCTCCGACGACAAAATGTTGCAGGGACGTACGTTCTCGTATAGCGATACGCAGCGCTATCGGGTCGGCACCAACTATCTGCAACTGCCGATCAATGCGCCAAAAGTCAACGTAGCGACCAACCAGCGCGATGGTCAGATGGCCTATCACCAGGACCTGGTTCCCGGTCTGAATCCGCACATCAACTACGAACCATCGAGCCTGGGCGGGTTAAAAGAAGCCCCCAAAGCCGGTAAAGATTACGAGCCCGAATACAATGCAAAGCTGGTTCGTCAGAAGATTGACAGAACGAACGACTTTAAGCAAGCCGGTGAAACGTACCGCAACTTCGAAGAGTGGGAACGGGAAGATCTGATCAACAACCTTGTCAACACCCTGGCCAATGCTAACAAGGTGATCCAAGATAAAATGATTGAGAACTTCACCAAGGCAGATGCAGATTACGGTCGGCGCGTAGCAGAAGGACTGAGAAATGCTACGAAGAATATAGGTGAAGTAGGCGCTCCATCCGGTGCAACCATGACCGAAGAAGGCGTGCAGCAAGCCGAGCAGGAGTCACATCCCGCTCAGCCTTACTAAGCAGTCCTATTGTCCATAAAAAAGCCTTCATATTACGTATGAAGGCTTTTTTGTTATTCAGCAGTGCACCAATATTTGCTTACTAATCAGATCAAAATTCTAGGATTTCAGCCAATACGGTTTCAAATCCGATTAACACATTAGCCCCGTCTAGCTTTTCACTGAAGCTCTTTTGTTCGACTTCCTGCCCGGGCCGGTATACATACGTCTTCTGTTCACGGGTCGATACCAGCCAGGCCAATCGAACGCCGTTCGCCAGCCACTTTTCCATTTTGATCTTCAGCTCGTTTATGTTATCCGTATCCGACTCCAGTTCCAACACAAAATCGGGAGCCAAATGCGGAAAGGAATGCTTTTCCTGTTTACTCAATGACTCCCACCGTTCACGACTTATCCAGGCAACGTCCGGTGCCCGCATGGACTTGTCACGCAAAAAGAAACCACCGTTCGAGTCAATAACCTTACCCGCTCTGGTTTTGCGATTCCAGATAACAAACTCGCCATTCAATTCGCTATTATTAGAGCTAGTTAACAGGTGGGTCGGAGACGTATCAATATAGAGAACACCGTTTTCGTCACGTTCAATATTCAACTCTGGGTTAGCCAGACAAAACCTAACTAACTTCTCGTCGCTAAAACGTTCGCGTTGGGGTATGTACAAGGGGAGTTGCATAACAGATTATCAATTACACAAGCTAACAAAGCTAACGAATAAATAGCTTCTAATCACGGTCATATCATTTCCGCAACCGTTAAACGATCGGCAATACGGTTGAATTTTTGACTTCGTCCATCACGAAGAAACTGCTGATGTGCAACGTACCCGGGATGGCCGATAGTTGCTCCTGATAAAATCGGTTATAGGTCTCCATATCACGACTGACGATCTTGATCAAATAATCGAACGTACCAGACACCCGATTGCACTCCAGCACTTCGGGAAGTTCGCGCACGGCCGCATCAAAATCAGCAAACGTATCGCGGGTCTGCTTGTCGAGTGTCACCTGGCAATACACCATCAATGCGTTCCCGAGCTTTTTCTTATTCAGAATAGTCACGTAGCGATCTATAATTCCTTCGCGCTCAAGCCGCTTGATCCGCTCATGAACCGGTGTTTTCGACAGGTTGATGCGTTGCCCGATTTCCTGGATGGTAAGGTGGGCATTCTGCTGAAGCAAGCGCAGAATTTTGCGATCAGTGGCATCTAAAATTTCCATAACGGAATTTTTACGGTATTCGAACCGCGTACGAATCAATAGTAGACTATTTTCCGCTAAAAAGTTAGTCTACTTATCCGTATTTCCCAAATAACCGGCATGTATTAGAAAATAAATACGCTGAACGTAGCTTTGTAAGGCTAAGTGAAATTGTCACTTCATCGCTTTTCCACATTATGGTAGTTGGTGTTCCAAAGGAGATAAAAAATAACGAAAACCGCGTTGCGCTGACCCCGGCGGGCGTAACCGAACTGCGTAAATACGGTCATACCGTTTACGTTCAGGTTAACGCAGGCGAAGGCAGCGGTTTTGAAGATGAAGAATACATTGCGGCTGGGGCGATTATGTTACCGACCATTGAGGAGGTATACGCCATTGCCGAGATGATCATGAAGGTGAAAGAGCCTATCGCGGCTGAATACGACCTTATCAAAGAAGATCAGCTTTTATTTACGTATTTCCACTTTGCCTCTTCGGAAGAATTAACCCGGGCAATGCTCGCGAAGGGTGCTGTTTGTCTGGCCTACGAAACCGTAGAACGGCCCGACCGCAGTCTGCCACTGTTGGTACCAATGTCTGAAGTAGCTGGTCGTATGGCCATTCAGGAAGGTGCCAAATATCTGGAGAAACCGCTGAAAGGCCGGGGTATTCTGCTGGGTGGTGTACCCGGTGTAAAGCCCGCAAACGTCCTGATCCTTGGTGGAGGAATTGTAGGTACACAAGCCGCTAAAATGGCCGCTGGTCTGGGCGCACATGTTACCATCATGGACGTAAGCCTACCCCGTTTACGCTACCTGTCCGATATCATGCCGCCAAACGTGCAGACGATGATGTCGAACGAGTACAACATTCGGGAAATGATCAAGGTTTGCGATCTGATCGTTGGTGCCGTACTTATTCCCGGCGCTAAAGCTCCGCACCTCATCACTCGTGATATGCTGAAACTGATGCGGTCGGGTACGGTACTCGTCGACGTAGCGGTTGACCAGGGCGGTTGCATTGAAACGTGCAGCCCAACTACGCACGAAAATCCGACATTCATTATCGACGGTGTAGTTCATTACTGCGTGGCAAACATGCCGGGTGCGGTACCGTACACCAGCACAGTGGCACTTACCAACGCAACGTTACCATACGCTCTTCAACTGGCTAACAAAGGTTGGCAGCAGGCCTGCCGCGACAATCAGG
Organism: Spirosoma knui; assembly: GCF_054780635.1. Classification (NCBI taxonomy): domain Bacteria; kingdom Pseudomonadati; phylum Bacteroidota; class Cytophagia; order Cytophagales; family Cytophagaceae; genus Spirosoma; species Spirosoma knui. Next base: position 263,387 of record NZ_BAAGVY010000010.1, read on the forward strand.
ACCTGAAACTAGGCTTAAACGTAGTGGATGGCAAGGTTGTCTACAAAGGCGTTGCCGAGGCTTTCGATTTACCGTTAACAGATGTCAGCGAGGTGCTAACCCCACAGGAACTCGCTCAATAAATCATTACTAATTCATCGACAGACGTAGGCCGCACCCCATGGGGTGCGGCTTTTTTATTAGGCCAGGTTTTGCTGAACCAGCTCGCTCCACTCGGCTTCCAGCGATCCGTTGAAGAATGTAGCCCCGGCCCGGCGGTACCAGTAGTTGGCGTTGAAGCGGTCACCTTCCTTGCGGTGCAGATACGCATGCAGCCGATCATAGGGTTGGTCTCCTTCCCGGCTTTGGGCAATCTCATGGGCCTGCTCCCAGTCGCCCTTAGCGTCATGCCATAGCGCCTGAACAACCGGGTGTACATCCGCTGGCGGCTGAATCTGATTCAGCGTAGCCGTAAATTCCTGAAGTGTCATTCCTGTAGCTGATTTAAATAGGGTCGATACGCGGGCGTAACATACACAGTATAAGCCTTCAGCCGATGCATATGCAGAGGCTGCTTCATCACTCGCGGAAACCGACTGCCCAGGTTTTGAAAATCATTGTTCGGTATGATCGCCAGATCTGCCTTTTCCCAATGCTTTTCGGTCGGCCAGATGTTGTAGTGGGTATGAAAAAATGGCGTTAAGTAGTCGAACACAAACACGTTGGAACGCGGGGGTATAACTTTGGCCAGTTGAGCCACAACCGCAACGTCCGCTTTGGGCAGCATAGGCTCCTTGTAGGGATCGAATCGATGCTGGAACGTTTCCCAAAGTACCGCCGACCACGTAAAGTCGGGCCGGGCGTATGGAACAATGGGTATCTGGATCAAGAATAAACCTAGTGCAAGGGCAATGGGCTGCCAACCAGCAACCGGCCGCATCTGCTGATAGGCGATGAGTATGATGGCTACTACGTAACAGGTGCTGAAAGCATAGGCCAGCACAAAGCGGGGTGGCCACGTTACTGACACCAGATAGAACAGCGGATTCGTGCCGTAATACGTAGCGCCCTGTACAAGGTTTGACAGCAGCAAAACCAATTGCGCTACTGCATACACAAGGGTAATAGAACCTAGCTGCTTAACCTTAAATCGCCAGGCAAAATATATAGCCAGCACGAACGACGGCAGCAGCAACAGAAGGGTATGGCCCAGGAATCGGAGGTGAATCTGGATAAAGGCCTTTTGGTGGATGCCCTGCCGAATAGCGTTTAAGGCCTGCTGCAAACGAGGCTCGGGGGCGGTAGAATGGTTCTTATACGCTAAAAACGCCATGCCCGCTATAAACAGGCCAGCCCAGATCAACAGGACCACCCAGAACTGTGAGCAGGTCGTTAGTCCAAAAACAGACCGTAACGGATTGTTCTTCAAATAGCGCAGACAAACATAAGCCAGGTGAATAATGCCGCCCAGCAAAGCCCCGTCTTCTTTAACCAGTACAATCAGCGCACCAGTTATCAGGATGTAAGCGGTCTGTCCGCTGTGCAGGGCCAGTATGAACAGAATCGACAACGGCAGGTACGTCAGTTCAGGGTGCCAGCCGATGCCAGGATGGTCGTTAAACCAGAACCAGACTGGTCCCAGTAAAACGGTACATAGCAGCGCCCAAGCTACCCAGGCAGGCAATGTGCTGGGCAGTTGCCTGAAAAGTAGCAGGTAGCTAAGCAGGTATAATCCAATTTGAACGGCAAACGCACCGTAAGCTCCCCATACATAAATCAGCGGTCCCCACAACAGCAGCCCGTAGTTGTTATGAATGCGATCATCGTAGCCCCAGATATTTTCATAAAGCAGCGGTCGCCCGTCCATCCAGCTACACGACTCCTGAAGAAAGATGTACATATCGTTAAATACGTAGTACAGCGCCTGAAAACGAATCACCTTAAAAGCAAGAAATAAGAGCAGAAGAAGGCTACTTATCAACGTAACATCCCTCCATCTTGACCTTAGGGCAGTCTCGGATACTTTTGTTTCTACCATTCTTGAGCCGGGCTAATCATTAGGCTTGTCAGCCGGAATACACTGCCGGGCCAGTTGCTCATACCCCGCTGCGGCATATATGTTGTACGCTTTTAACCGGATAATCTGATACGGTCGGCGCATCGGCAACCGACTACGTAACTGCTGTGGGTCGTCGATGGGTAGCACCGCCAGATCAGCTGGTCGATACTGTTTCCCCGTTGGCCAGATCTCATATTGCCGGTGAAAGAAAGGCACTAAATAATCAAACGCAAAAACGTTTGCCTGGTTCGGCAGTTTGTCCGCCAGGCACTTCACCGAAGCAATGTCTTCCGGCTGTAAATAGAGCCGGTTTTTGTAAGGGCTGTACTGGCCGAGCATGGTAGCGATCCAGTCGCGAGCGGCTATGAAATCGGGCCGGACAAGGTCCAGCACGGGCAGTTGAATCAAAAACAGCAGCCCTCCTAACACCCAGGCCTTGGCCAGCGGCATAGGCCTGAACCGGTCAGCAAACTCATCCAGCAGCAGCACCAGAAAAGCACCCGAAAACGCCCATACCAACACAAAACGGGGCGGCCACGTTAAGGAAACCAGGTAAAATAAGGGCTGATCGTAATAGTGCGAACTCTGCACGAAGTTCAGGATCGTTAGCAGACCGATTCCTACTCCCCACATCAATAGAAGCTGCACCTGCGGGCGTCCTGGCAGTTGCCTGACCAGGCCCGTTAAAACCACAATAACGGGCAGCAGCAGCAACAGTGACTTCCCGACCAGGCGAAGCGTCTGACTCCAAAACGCTCTACTGTATACGTTATCTTGAATCAACTTAAGGGCAACCTGCAAACGAGGTTCGGCAAAGTTATTTTTGTAACCAAGCCAGACCATGCCAGCCACGAACACCAGAGCCCAACCAATGGCAATAAACCAGACCTGACGCCTGCCCAACCAGCCTACTAACGACCAGTCATCCCGCTGACGAACGTAACGAAGTCGGTCGAAAGTCAGATGAATGAGCGCTGCCACTACGGCTCCGTCTTCTTTTACCAGGGCAATGCCTACGCCTGCCAGTACGGCTGCCCACGGTTTTTTCCCGCTGAGGGTCAGCGCAAACAGCAGGGCGAACGGAAGATACGTTAACTCGGTATGCCAGCCGATGTTCGGATGGTCGTTTAGCCAGAACGTAATGGGACCCAGCAAGATAACGAGCAATACAGCCCCGCGTGTCCAGGTGGGTGCTTCCTGTTGGTTCAGTCGTTGGTTTACCCAGGCGTAGCTAATCAGCAACAAGCTGGTTTGTGCAGCAAACAGACCGTATGCGCCGAAAAAATAGCACAAAGGCCCCCATAGCAATACGGTATAGTAGTTGTGAATTTTGTGGTGATAACCCCAGATGTTCTCATACATAAACGGCCGGCCGTCCATCCAGCTGTGAGACATCTGAATGAAGGCGTACATATCGTTAAACGTATAGCTCAGAGTTTGGAAGCGCAGGATTTTAAATACGAAAAGTCCGAGTAAAGCCAGGCAAATCCAATAAGTTGAACGGAACATGAATGGATACATTACAAACGCAAACATACTAGTTTTCGGTTTTTTCACCGAAAACTAAGCCCGGCCATTCGATTGGGTCGTCTTTTTTATAAAATTGCAATGTACTTACCCGAAAGCATATAGTCTGACTTTTACTTCTATTTGAACGCATGAGTGGTCCCGAACGCGATCGTTGGATTCGCCGTAACCAGTACTATTACCGTTGCTTACTTCATTTTCTTCACTACAACATCCCTAAAAATAGCTCTGTTCTGGAGATTGGCTGCGGCACGGGATATGTCCTCGACCAGCTTCACCCATCGCGGGGAGTGGGTATCGATGTCAACAGCGATTTTATTACGCATGCTCAACAGAAGTACCCGCAATACAGCTTCTATATTTCAGATGCTAAAGAGCTATTCGTCAACGGCGAGGTATTCGACTACGTAGTCATCAGCGATACCATCGGTGCCTTTGATGATGTACAGCAGGTACTGGCACAACTTCATAAGGTGTGCCACGCCGACACCCGGATTATAATTACTTACAAAAATTTCCTTTGGACCCCCGCGCTTAATCTGGCCGAAGCTGTCCGGCTGAAAATGCCCGAGCAGCGGCAGAACTGGCTCGACCGGAACGATATTGTCAATCTCCTTGAAATAGCCGATTTAGACGTGGTTCGTACGGGCCGCAAGGTTCTTTTACCGTACTACATCCCGATTTTATCCTGGCTTTTCAACCGCTACATCGTTAACCTGCCTTTGTTCAACCGACTGGGCTTATTCACCTTTATCGTGGCACGTAGCGTTCGGGACTTAAGGCCCGCCCACGAACATAGCGTAAGCGTAATTGTTCCGGCCCGCAACGAAAAAGGCAATATAGAAGCCATTGTACAGCGCACCCCTCAGATGGGCAGGCACACGGAATTAATTTTTGTGGAGGGTAACTCCACCGACGATACTTGGTCCGAAATTCAACGCATTTGCCAGAAGTATAGCCACGTCCGTGACATAAAATGCGTACAACAGGATGGTAAAGGTAAAGGCGATGCCGTGCGGAAAGGCTTTGGTATGGCCACGGGTGATATTCTGATGATTCTGGATGCGGACATGACCGTTCCGCCCGAAGATCTGCCCAAGTTTTTTGAAGCCATCTCCACCGGAAAAGGCGAATACATCAACGGTACGCGGCTGGTATATCCGATGGAAAAAGAAGCCATGCGAACGCTGAACCTGATCGGCAACAAATTCTTTTCGATTGCCTTTTCGTGGCTCCTTAACCAACGTATTAAGGATACGTTATGTGGCACCAAAGTATTATCGAAAGCCAATTACCAACGCCTGATTGCCAACCGTGCTTACTTCGGCGACTTCGATCCATTCGGCGATTTTGATTTGATTTTTGGGGCTGCTAAGCTAAATCTAAAGTTTGTGGAGATTCCGATCCGGTACCGGGCACGGACGTATGGCGAAACGAATATCTCTCGCTTCAAACACGGCTGGCTCCTGCTCAAAATGACCTTCTTTGCCCTGAACAAAATCAAATTCGTTTAGGCATCTGGTCATTCCTGCTGAACGGTATACTACGTATTGCATAACCTATCGCCAGTTATCGCGGAGTATGCCATTCAGTTGTTCGTAGGGAACAGTTACCTCAATGGGCCCGACGGCATAGGCCGCAATTTCATAGGGATTGTAGTAAAAAACCATTCCTTTAGCCCCCAGACCAACGTTGGCAGGTAGAAAGAACCGGCCATCGCGCAGGAAGTACCCCCGCTCCTCAAGATTGTACTGAGGCAAAAGCTCCTGCTGCTTCCGGAATGCTTTTTCGACGACACCCAGTAAGGCAGTGGTGTCGGCCACCATATCGTTCAGGGCCAGTGACCGGCCCGTTTCCCGATCGAATGTGTAGAACGACAGATTCGAATTGGGATGCGCTCCACCCGTATAAGCATACGTTTCGTACTTCACCGTCAAGGCTTTCGATCCGGTGTAGACCGTATCAGCCGTTGTTTTAAGCTCCCAGCAGCCACCCAGTCCGCCCATTTCTTTCAGCATCGCTTCGTAATCGGCGGCAAACAGCGAAGTAGCTTCGGCCAGGCTGGTCTTTGCCGACGGATTTTGCGCGATAGTAGCGCTGTCCAGCCAGCTAACTACGCTGCCTACGGCCAGCGCTCGCAGGCTGTCGTTTATCTTCAGGGCGCTTGATGACTCATCTTTCAGCAAGACATACGACACCGATACGTCTACACCGGTATTGGTAGCGGTGTCACAGCGGGAAGCGCCTGCGAATGCGTACTGCTGACGCTCCAGCACGGGGGGGCCAGAAGGCCGTGAGCGACAGGCTGAAACAATAAGGAACAGGGCAACAGATATAGCGACGAGCAGAGACTTCATGCGGAAATAGACCATGTATTACTGAAGGTCAGGTGTGTTGACTTCAGGCAGAGTACGGCCTTATCAACAGCATGCCGCACTGGCTTCTACAAACTTAGTAAATCTTTAAACCGAATTGCCTGCCGACGGCTTATTTCGATTTTATCGCCCCCGCGTAACGTAACGAGCAGCCCCCCGCTAAACCAAGGCTCAATTTTCTCGATCCATTGCAAATTAATGATATGCTTGCGGTTGGCCCGAAAAAACGTCGCCGGGTTCAGTCGGTCTTCGAGCGCATTCAGCGACTTAAGCACCAATGGTTTCTGATCGTCGAAATATAGCCGGACGTAGTTACCCATCGACTCAAACAGCCGCACTTTCCCCAGTTTAACGAACCAGCACTTTTCGCCGTCCTTCACGAACACTTGGTCATTTTCGCCCAGAATTTTCGTGGATGAGCCCGGCGTCGTACCGGATGATTCCGGCGCGTGCTGCTCTTCTTCAACCCGGTGAATGGCTTCCGACAGGCGGGCAAGTTCGACAGGCTTCAAGAGGTAATCAAGCGCATTGAACTCAAATGCTTTGATGGCATATTCGTCAAAGGCCGTGGTAAAAATCACTTCGGGCGTTTTTCCTTCGATGGACTGTAGCAACTCGAAACCATTCTTTCCAGGCATCTGAATGTCCAGAAACAACAATTCAGGTTCAAGCTCTTCGATCATGGGCAACGCTTCGTCGGCATTAGCGGCTTCGCCAATAACCTGAATTTTAGGAAAGTTTTCGAGAAGTCGGCGCAGTTCGTTACGGGCCAGGCGTTCGTCGTCGATGATCAGGGTTTTCATACGTAAGGATTACAGATGCAATGCGAATAAGATACGTTTTTACTACGTGTGGGTTAACGGGAATCATTCACTACTTTGGCCTCCGGGCTTCGTCGGAAGATACCTTCGGATTGCGACGGAATAGTAATTTCGGCGCACACGACCGGCCCCTCGTTCGGGCTGTCGTCTTCCTGCAAAATCTGAAAATGGGCTTCCGGACCGTAGAGCAGTTCGAGCCGCTGGGATGTGTTGGCCAATCCAAAGCCACCCGACGCTTCTTTATCACCCAGAACGCCCGTGTTTCGAATCGTGATGTGCAGCTTGTCCGAAGACCCATCAGGCTGCGTAATGAGCGTGGACTTCACTTCCACGAAGCCCCCGCCTATGGCCGTCGATACGCCGTGCTTAATGGCATTTTCGACCAAGGTTTGCAGCATCATGGGCGGCACCTGCCAGAACAGCGTTCGACCATCCAGATCGACTCGGGAGGTTAACCGATCTTCGTAGCGCACTTTCTCCAGCGCCAGATAGTCTTCTACCGTTTTTATTTCTTCGCGCAGTTCAACTGTCTTGCGTCGGTCGGCCAGCAGGGAGTTCCGGAGCAGGTTTGAGAGCTGCGTGATACTCTGCTGCGCTTTGGTCGGATTCTCATACACCAGTGCCCGGATGCTGTTCAACGCATTGAACACAAAGTGCGGATTCAACTGCGAACGTAACACCTTGGCTTCAGTCTCGCGGATGCTGGTTTTGAGCAGGATTTTTTCAATCTCCGCGTTCCGGGACTGTTCAACGTAATGGTAAGCTGTATAGCTCAGCACCCACGCCAGCATCGATTTGCCCCAACTCATCAGATAGCCAAAAAAAAGCCACGGCTCGTTCACCATGTACTGTGGCACAATAAGCTGATCTATGGGCAGGTTAACCATGGTCATAATCAGGGCCAGCACGAGCACCGACAGCAGCACACGGGGCGCTAACCGAAAAAACGGTAACCGTACCCAGTTCCAGCGCTTAATCATGAGCCGATACAGATGCGTTAGCGTAATGCCCAGAAAAATGTTGGCAATGGCTAAATACAGCGTATCAGGATCAAAACCAAATTCAAGCAAATAAGCCAGGTACTCTACCAGGATGAGTAGAGTCCAGCCGAATAACTGACAAAACCAATATATTTTTTGTTTAGACATATCCATTCCTATCCATACCCACTTCCGGACAATGAGCGAATATAACGGAATTGGTCAGTAGTTATCAGTCATCCGGTATCAATGGCCCTATAAAGGGATTATCGGCTGATGGCACTCATTGACCGGACGCGTGCAGTTACGTCCCTTTAGGCAAGGGCCAGCGACAACAGATGCGACGTATCGTTGGCCAGTTCGATCGTGAACGTAGCGGTGTCGTACTGGTAACGAAGTTTGTACAGGCAAAGATTACTGTGTTCAAACTGATCCATCTCTGCCAGCGACCGATTGGTTAGCCAGCACAAGAGTATGCGCATAGCCCGGCCGTGCATCGCCACGAGTACGGTTTCTTCCTCAGGATGAGCGAGTATGGCATCGATAGCCTCCCGCTGACGGGCCACCACCTGTTCGGGGCTTTCACCGCCGTCGGTCGGTAAAGCCGTGTTACCTGATGACCAGGACTCGATCAGATTCCGGTAATATTCGTTATCCAGATTACCGGGTACTTTGCCTTCCATGACACCCCAACTGATCTCATTCAGGCCGGTCAGTTTCTCGTATGGAATACCCAGTCCAATAAACAGTTCGGCCGTCTGGTACGTACGCTTCAGGCCAGAGATATAGATTTTGTTGAACGGAACGTGCTGATAGGCCTGAAAAAAAGCCATCGCCTGGGCCCGCCCCATATCGTTGAGGTCCGAATCAACGCCACTCCCCTGCACTACGCCCCGCCGGTTGTAGTCGGTCTCGCCATGGCGAATTAAATAGATTGTTTTTTGTGTCAAGCGTATCGCGTTGCCTATTGGCAAATTTACCTCAAATTTGAAGCGCAAAATTACGCAAAACGCACTCATTATGAAAGCTGGCTTTGATCTATCCAATCTCGATTTCATTCATACCGATTCTATTGTAAATCACCTGGGCATTGAGTTTACCGAGGCTGGCGAGGGCTACTTGACAGGACGTATGCCCGTCGACAAGCGAACGCACCAACCGTTTGGCATACTCCACGGTGGCGCTTCTGTGGTGCTGGCCGAGTCGCTGGGCAGCGTTGCATCGTTCATGCTCCTCGACGACCCGACCAAACAACGGGCGGTAGGATTGGAAATCAACGCCAACCACATCCGGTCAGTCAAGAGCGGCTGGGTGTACGGCCGGTGTACGCCGATTCACACTGGCCGCACTACGCACATCTGGGACATCCGCATTACTGACGAGGACAATAAGCTGGTGTGCATAAGCCGCTTAACTGTGGCTATTATTACGGTTTAACCGGCATCTACGGCTCAGTATTCAGGTATAAATACAACGTAGCGTTGCCTTGAGCGATCAAACAAAATTAGTTACCTACTGTTTCACTAGAGAAATCGCTGACTCTTTGTATAAAGAGTCAGCGATTTGAGTATTCAGTAAGGTATATAACAGTAAACTAACTCAACCGTTATGCGATTCATCCCGACAAACGTTCACGGTATTCTAGATTACGCGAGTGGTGCCCTGTTCCTGGCTTCGCCCTGGTTGTTCGGCTTTGCTGATAAACCAGCCGCTAAATGGGTACCCTTAGCTGCGGGTGGTGCTGCCCTCGGCTCCTCGCTGTTCACCGATTACGAATTAGGCGCAGTGCGTAAAATTCCGATGCCTGCCCATTTGGGCCTCGACGTAGCGGAAGGCGCTCTACTAGCGGCTTCACCCTGGCTGTTCGGTTTTGCGAAAAAAGTATACGTGCCGCACCTAATTTTCGGTGCTTTTGCCATCGGTGCCGGCTTGCTGACACAGAAATCGCCGGATAAATAAACAACAATTCTTTCATGAACCGGGCGACCTATATATAGGCCGCCCGGATTTCTTTGTTGCGTATGTGCGAAACGAATACTATATAAATCCAAATTTCAGACTCATTCACTTTCAATCGCTCGGCTAACGGCAACGTGAGCCTGTTTAAAACTAGGAAAGCCTCGATTCTGTAACATGTCTTCCTTAATGGTGCGGTTCACTCGCT